>MEPB01000095.1 GCA_001769385.1 Bacteroidetes bacterium RIFCSPLOWO2_12_FULL_35_15
AAGGAGAAGAAAAAATATTTGAACTCTTCCTCTATAATGCACTACTAACAAACAAAGTTAAACCAATTGCTACCTGTTAATATGACATTGCCCAATGGAGAGGGCGATGGGTGAGTTTCTTAAAAAAGAAAATGACACCGGTAATAATATCATCCAACAAATACAAAATTATCCATTGGAAAATGCTACGCCTATGGAAACAATGATGTTTGTGCAAAAACTAAAACAATCAATAAAAGATGGCATTATTTTATGAATTGCCTGTTTACAAAGCAAGTTATGATTTACTGATGGAAATATTTGAACTGGTAAAACATTTTCCGCGCGAATATAAATACTCCGTAGGTGAAAAATTGAAAGACGAAGCATTGGAAATGATAATGAATATTTATCGTGCCAATACACGGCAGCAAAAAAAAGATACTTTGCAAAACGCTCGTGAACACTTGGAAGTAGTCCGTTTGTTACTACGTTTAACAAAAGATATGAAACAGATAAATATCAATCGTTTTGTTGATGTGAATAAAAAAATAGAAAATATTTCAAAACAATTAACAGGATGGCAGAAAAACAGTTTATAAAGTAGAAAGTTCATAAAGTTTGTAAAGTAAAAAACAGCAACTTTATAACTTTAAAAACTTTATACCTTTAAAAACTAAAAAAATGAAAATAGAAAGATTTGAAGAAATTATCGCTTGGCAAAAGGCAAAGGATATGGCTGTGCTTATTTATAAGGATTTTGCCGATAGCAAAGATTTTGGTTTCAAAGACCAAATACAACGAGCCTCTGTATCAGTAATGAATAACATAGCAGAGGGTTTTGAAAGGAAAACAAATAATGAATTTAAGCAGTTTCTTTTTATAGCAAAAGGTTCATGCGGAGAAGTTCGTTCAATGCTATATCTTGCAAAAGAGTTGAATAAAATTTCAGAAACCAGTTTTAACAAATATTTTAAGCTTGCAGAAGAAATATCAAAAATTCTTTCGGGCTTCATCAAGACTTTATGAAATGAGTTGAAAGTTTGTAAAGTTAAAAGTTCATAAAGTAAAGCAGTAATCCCACTTTACGAACTTTTAACTTTATAAACTTTACAAACTAAAAAAATACTGGTCGGAGTTTCTTTGGTTACGGCAAAAGAAAGTGAACCTTTTCAGTCCAATAACCCTCTTGTCGGGTAAATACCTGAAAACAGTTGAAAGTTATAAAGTAAATCAACTTTAAAACTTTATGAACTTTATAAACTTTAAAAACTGAAAGTCAGGTTCCGGCAAGGTATAAAAGATGGCACGGTTAGGCAATCGTGTCACATGAGAGTGGTTATTTTTACAGTAGGCCCTTCCGGGCGGCAACTCTTGGGCAGGCTCGTTCAACAATGTTGGTAACAACGGCAACTGGTGGTCGGCTACCGAGAGTGGCGGTAATGCTTGGAATCGCAACCTGAATTACACGGAGGCACGTGTGAACCGTAACACAAATAATAAGGCGAACGGCTTCTCTGTACGGTGCGTTAAGAACTGGAAGAAACCTGCCCCTGACTGCTTCGTTTTTTGAGGTATGTTTTCAGGGACAGGTTTTTAATTTTCAACCAAATTTCCAAAGTTTGAAACTTTGGAAAAGTTTTAACCGAATGAACTAATGACTAATAACCCTAACAAAAAAATAGATATTGAGGAACTGTTTCAGGCATACTACGATTGCCGTAGCAACAAACGAAACACCGCCAATGCCATTGCTTTTGAAATGAGCTACGAATCAAAGTTGTTTCACCTTTGCGAAGAAATAAACAACGGTACTTACACCCCCGGCAGGTCAATAGCCTTTGTGGTTGAAAAGCCGGTGAAACGGGAAATTTTTGCTGCCGATTTCAGAGATAGAATAATACACCATCTTCTCATCAATAAATTAAACCCTCTGTTTGAAAAACAGTTTATTTACGATAGTTACAGCTGCCGTGTAAATAAGGGTACTCATTTTGGTATAAAAAGAGTTACACGCTTCATTCGTCAATGCAGTCAAAACTATCAAGTGCCTTGTTATATTCTTAAATTAGATATAGAGGGTTTCTTTATGCACATTGATAAAAATATTTTATTTGACCGCCTGCAATTATTTATCAATGAAAAATACACTCAACCCGATAAAGAGTTGATTATTGAGCTATGCAGAAGGGTAATTTTTAATGACCCGACAAAAAATTGCTGCATAAAAGGAAAAAAAAACGACTGGGATAATCTGCCGCATACCAAAAGTTTATTCCAAAGCCCTGTTAATTGCGGTTTGCCAATCGGCAATCTCACCAGTCAGATATTCGCAAATTTTTATCTCAATAGTTTTGACCATTACATAAAAAATAACCTCACCCTTCGCACGAACCGGCTCAAACAGCCACCGGCTGTTTGCCCTCCCTCTCCAATTGGAGAGGGGGAGGGGTTGATGTACGGTCGCTATGTCGATGATTTTGTAATTGTGCATAACGATAAAGAATATTTAAAATCGTTAATTCCAAACATTCAAGACTTTTTACTTTCCACTTTAAAACTCACTTTGCATCCCCGCAAAATATATTTGCAATCGTACGAAAAAGGCGTTAAGTTTCTTGGTGCGGTTATAAAACCTCACAGAAATTATATTGCCAATCGCACCAAAGGCAATTTTTATGATACCATTACCTTATGGAACAAATCATTAAAAGAGAATAGGGCAAACAGCCAGTGGCTGTTTGAGCCAGATGGTGCGGATGCGCACAGCAGGGAAGATTTAAAGCTGTTTTTATCAAGCATAAATTCTTATCTCGGAATAATGAAACACTATGAAACCTACAAAATCCGCAAGAAAATGCTCTTGCAAAATCTTTCAGCATACTATTGGAATTATTTTTATATCTCCAGTGGTTATGGTAAATTGGTTTTAAAAGCAAGGAGGGTAAAAAAAGTTTATAAAGTGGAAAGTTATAAAGTTTATAAAGTAAAAAACAGTACACCAACTTTATAACTTTATGAACTTTAAGACCTTTATAACTTCACAGTATTACAATGAATGACAGTATGGAAAGAACAAAAATAACTATTTCGTCTATTTTTTTATTGTTTAGCATAAGCTTTTGCTATGGGCAAAATAATTTTTTGCTGAAAGTTAAAGTAAATGACATGCCTTACAATAAAATTTATTTAGCAAGTATTTACGGTCATCATCAACTCATTGTTGATTCCGCTACTATAAATCAGGAAGGTTATTTTCAATTTCGGTTTGAAAAATTACCTCACCCCCTGCCCCCTCTCCAATTGGAGAGGGGATTAAGGGGTGAGGTAGGAATGTACCGTGTTATCTTAGGGCAAACCCCTAAAGCCGCATTTCAGAATGAAGCACCGCAATCTGTTTTAATTATTTTTAAGAATGAAAATACAGAGTTGTCAACCTATTTTAATTATCCCTCCGATAGTATGCAGGTTATGGTTGGTGCAGAAAATAAAATGTATTATGAATATCTGAAAAAGAAAAAACAATATAATCAAAAGCTGGGCTTGCTGGAACAGGTGATTCGCTTCTATCCCGAAAAGGATGTTTTTTATTCACAAACACGAAAACAGTATAACGTGGTACAAAACGAATTAACAAAGTATGCTGTTGATCTCATTCAAAAATATCCGAATGCGTATTTCACAAAAATTGTTCGTGCAGAGCAGTACCCTTTTTTAGATGCTTCATTAACAGATGAGATGCGGTTTAAAGAATTAAAGAATAAATTTTTCAAACCTTCCGATTTTCAGGATACAATGCTCCTATACAGCAACGTGCTTTCAGATAAAATTTTAGCTTACATAAACTTATACCGCAGTTCGCAATATGGAGAGCAGCAACAGACTGACGAATTTATTCAGGCTGCAAATAACCTTTTGACAATAGCTAAAACCGGTAATCCAAAAGTATATAAATATACATTGGATTATGTGATTGAAGGATTTAATCAGATAAAACAAGATGCAGTACTGGCGTATATTTCGGATAATTTTATACCTAATTTCTGTGGAATAGAAGATGAAAAACTCAAGCACATTCTTCAAAAAACAGCCAACTACAAACGCACCGCCATAGGGGCAATTGCACCCGAAATTATCTTTTCTCCCCCCTCTCCAATTGGAGAGGGGCTGGGGGTGAGGTCTAAACTATCCGACATTTCTTCCGATTACACCTTAATAATTTTTTGGGCGAGTTGGTGTTCGCATTGCACCGGAGAAGTTCCGAAAATAAAAAAAGTAATTGAAGAGTATCAGAAAAAACATCAGGATAAAAGTGTAGCAGCGGTATTTGTTTCCATAGATAAGGAAGAAAAACCGTGGAAAGACTTTATAGAAAAGAATGAATTAAACGGATTTATTAATTTATGCGAGTTCAAAGGATGGAACGGAGAGATTGGGAAAATTTACAATGTGTATGCAACACCTACCATGTTTTTATTGGACAAACACAAAAAGATTATTGCCAAACCCGAAAATGCAGAACAACTTATTAATAACATGGATGTAATCAGTAACCAATGATTTTCTTACGCACAAACCGGCTCATCCAGCCACTGGCTGGCTGCCCTGTGTAGCAATTAAGAACTATTTAAGAAGGAATTGAAATACATTGAAAATGATTGAAAATGATTGAAAATGATTGAAAATTGCAGGTGAATAGGTTATGTTAAAAGAAAATAATAGAGAAGAAATATATTTAACACCAAATGAAGTATTAGAAAAATACCCAATTCTGAATTTAAAATACAATTGGGGAACATTGGATTTAGGGACTATGCTTAAATGCAAAATACTTGATGGACACTATGATAGAAGTAAGCGGGGTAGGAGTTATTAAAGAATCATCCTTATTAAAATTAATAACATACATAAATGATTCGATCGAAGACCAAAAAGTGAAAATTTAAACATACGAAAACCTGAAAAAAGAGGCAATGAAATTTTACTCCCATTTAAAGTAATAAATGTGTAACGCTTCCTTATTTTTATTCGTAATAACCTGTATTCTGCTTGATTCTAACCTTTCAAATCCTACACTATGATAAATCCTACTTTTACAAATCGCCTTCCCTTTTTGATTGAAAAAGAAAATATACTCGGCTTAAAATTTCCTGACAATGATGTTTTAGCATCAAAAGATGAAATTAAAATCAGATACTCCAATCTGGAAAGAGCTTTGAAATTGGGCAATTTGGAGCATAACAAAATTAAAATTGTATTTGAAGATTCAGAGGGCTTAAAACAAGTAGAAACAACTGTTTGGGGAGTAACCGACAAAAGGGTGATATTAAAACAAGGGATTCTTATTCCGATTCACCGAATACATGAGATAAAGTAAAATCAATTAATTCAATATTTTGCAGACAGAGGTAGAAATTAGATTACCTTTCAATAAAAAGAAAATGGCGACACTTATAGAGCTTGACCAACTTTACAAAACGACTATCAGCAAATTGCCGGCAGAATCACGATTATCTTATTGTATCAAACATCTTGACAAAATACAATCCGTGCTTACAAAAAATGCGGGCGCTTTGGATAGCCAACAAAAAGGACAATTAAGAGAAATAATAGAAGCGACACAAGAAGAAATTGGAACACTTAGCAGAAAGTAGCTTGTCCATAAAAAAATGACCAATCAAGTTTGTGTCCTATATGGGTAGCAACCCTACCAGTTTTTTTTGATAAATTTGATTATCGGAATTTCATAGCAGGGGTGCTTACCCACCATTTTAAAAATTGAAAGAAAAAGAAAAATTTGCAAACACTAACTAACAGGAAAATGAGCTTTGTCGGGCAACACCCCCGATTTAAAACACTACCAAGGTGGCGTTACGCTTGCTCTGATGCAGCATCAGCTTAAGCAAAAGGTCTAAAGGTTAATTTAACTTTGATAGATTAAATTCTTTTACTATACTTGCAGTGTAATTCTTTGAAATGTTTTTGGATGCAAAAGGCTAACAAAAAGTAGCTGATCCCAAAAGGATGCTAATCAATCTGTAATTAGATTTAGGTTCTTTTAAAGCGCAATTGTTACCTAATGGTTATCCAAGCACTCTCTACCCCCTTGAGAAGCCCAACAAATAGGCTGGTGTGGCAAATTTGAAACTTAGACGCTGTTTAAGTTTTACTAAAAATGTTTTATAAGTCATTTTCGACTCCTTCGACTTTGCTC
>MEPB01000096.1 GCA_001769385.1 Bacteroidetes bacterium RIFCSPLOWO2_12_FULL_35_15
TCAGAATACCTGTCGCAAGGATATCAGTAATGCCTCGAATACAATCAATGCTGCAACACCGATCCTTCTTACACCGAATGGAGCAGAGGTATGGAATGTGAGCACAACTCAGGCAATTACATGGAATACTGCTTCTCTTTATGGCCCGGCATTTATAGAATACAGTATTGATAATGGGGTAACCTGGAACAACGTAGTTGTTTCAACACCAAATACTGGATCCTATAACTGGGTAATTCCATTTACACCATCCACTCAGGCGAAGATAAGGATCAGCAATGTTTCTAATCCATCTTTGAGTGATATGAGTAATGCTGTATTCACCATTCAGATCCCAACACCTGTTGTAACAGCTCCAAATGGTGGTGAAACTTGGTATGCCGGTGAGGTCAGATATATTACATGGACACCTGCCACTTTCTTCAGTACTACTGTAAATTTAGAGTATTCACTTGATGCAGGCTCAACATGGGTTTCTATTGCAACCAATCAGACAAATAACGGTAGCTATTCATGGACATTGCCGAATTTAAATTCTGCAAGTGCACTTATTCGTGTTTCTAATTATGGTAACACTTCTTATAACGATGTAAGTGATGCATTATTAACATTACGTCCTTATGTCAGATTAATAACACCGAATGGTGGAAATCAGTTGGGTTCTTGTACACAAACAACTATTTCATTTGAAAAAGCACCAACATATACAGCTTTTAATATTGAATATTCAATTGATAATGGAACTACCTGGATAGCTATTCAAACGAATCAAACCTATTCAAGTACTGTAAATAACTACAACTGGAGTATTCCGAATACACCGTCAACTCAGACACTTATCAGGGTTTATCCTTTTGGTGTTGTTTCGCGTGCTGATCAGAGTGATGCCGTATTCACCATCAAAAAACCGGTAACCATTGTTCAGCCGAATTATGGTGGTGTATTGGTTGTAGCTTCCTCTTACCAGGTAAAATGGTTAAGCGATGGAATCTCCAATCTTTATGATCTGGCATATTCAACTGCAGGTCCAACCGGTCCATGGGTAAATATTGTGATAGGGTACAACACCTCTACAAATATTTATAACTGGAATGTTCCGAATGCCCCATCAACAAATTGTTACTTAAGGATCAGAGATAATATCAGTACCTGTAAAGAAGATATTTCGGATATGGCATTTACGATTGCTTCTTCTTCAAATCCAATTACAGTAACGGCTCCTAATGGAACTGATTCATTAGGTGCATGTCAAACCTATAACATTACCTGGACAGAATCAGGAGCAGCAATTGGTAATTATAATATCTCCTATTCAATTGATTATGGAACCAATTGGGTGCCTATTGTCTCCAATTACCTGACCACATCAGGTGCATACTCATGGGTGATTCCAAATATTAATGCTGCTGCAGCATTAGTAAGGGTACAATCGGGATTAAATCCATTGGTATTCGATTATAGTGATGCTTCATTTGTGATACGACCAGGAAGATTATATACAAACCCTGATGCATCCATATGCTCAGGAAGTTCCATCCAATTAAATACAACAGGTGGATCAAATTATACCTGGTCACCAACAACAGCATTAAGTAATTCAACTATTCCGAATCCGGTAGCTAATCCTACTTCGACAACGCAATACATTGTTACTTCAACAAGCGGAAGTTGTAATTTAAGAGACACTGTATTAATTACAGTGAACCCAAGTTCAGGACTTACTGCTTCTGTCTCAATAAACCAATCAACAAGTACTGTTATCTGTAGCGGAACTCCGGTTCTCTTTACAGCAACACCTACTAATGGAGGAGGATCGCCTGCTTACCAATGGAAAGTGAATAGTACGAATGTAGGAACAAATACATATACGTATTCAACTTCTACTTTAAATAATGGAGATGTTGTTTCATGTATCATGACCTCCTCTTTATTGTGTGTGAATAATAGTCCGGCTACATCCAATGCCATCACTATGACCGTTAATCCGAATGTGACTCCAACGGTTACAATTTCAACACCTATAACAGCAATTTGTTCCGGAGCCAATGCCGTATTTACTGCAACACCAACAAATGGAGGTGGAGCACCGGTTTACCAGTGGAAGAAGAACGGAGTGAATGTTGGAACAAATACAAATACCTATTCAAACAGCACCTTGATCAATATGGATGTGATAAGTGTGGAACTTACATCCAATGCAGGCTGTGCAAGTCCTTTGATCGTATTGTCGAATTCAATTCAAATGACAATTAATCAAAGTACCACTCCATCCGTTGCTATATCTGCAACAACAACAACTATTTGTAGCGGAGCGTCCGTATCATTTACAGCTGTTCCTACTAATTGCGGAACAACGCCATCATACCAATGGAAAGTAAATGGAACAAACTCAGGTACTAACTCAACTACATTTACTTCATCTGCATTATTGAATAACGCTAACGTTACTTGTGTTGTAACCTCCAGTGCCCCATGCAATACTGTAAGCACTGCAACTTCAAATATTGTTATCATCACAGTTATTTCACCACCTGCAGCTCCTGTTGCTACAAGTAATACTCCGGTGACAACCAATGGTACCATTAATTTATTTGCAAGTACAATTGGAGGAGCTACCTATAGCTGGACAGGACCGAATGGATTTAGTTCTTCTGCTCAGAATCCGACCATACCAAATGCAACAGCCGGTATGAGTGGAGTTTATTCTGTAACTGCAACTTTAGGAGCATGTTCAGGTACTGCAGGCACAACAAGCGTTACCGTTTCAGGTACACCTTCAACAGTTGCTCTTTCCGGTACTGTGATGAGTGAAGCAGGTAGTTTTGTGAATGGTGTAAAATTAGTACTGACAGGTACAGCACAAGATTCCATGAATACATCAAGCAATGGTCAATATTCATTTAATGTTACTCAGGGATCAAATCATGTTATTACACCAACAAAGAATAACGACATCGTTACCTACAACGGAGTTTCCACGCTGGATCTTGTGTTGATGCAACGACATGTGCTGAATACCCAATTGCTTGGCTCAGCATATAAGATCATTGCTGCTGACGTAAATGGTTCCAGTACAGTGACCAATCTGGATATTGTTTTAACAAAATCTCTGATCTTGCAAAACATTACATCCTTCCCTGGTAATAAACTATGGACATTTGTAAATTCAAGTTATGTTTTTGCTAATCCTCTAAATCCTTTCCCTTATGAAAATTCAAGATCATACAGCAGTGTAAATGCTGCTTCGAATCAGGATTTTACAGGATGTAAATTAGGCGATGTGAACAATAGCTGGGATGCAAATGTTGCGAAGGCAATAAGTAGCACTACACTTGGATTTAATGTTCCAAATCGTCAGGCTAAGAATGGCGATATCATAACCATCCCTGTATCAGTTAGCAACTTTAATGATATCAGCGGACTTCAATACACCATCAAATGGAATCCACAGGTTCTTGAGTTTATTGAAAGCAATAATGCCGCTTTGGATATGAATTATGGTAATACGCAAACTCAAAATGGAATGTTATCAACCTTATGGCTAACTGAAAACCTTAGTGGTTTGACATTGGCTGACGGAAGTGTAGTATTCGAGCTGAAATTTCATGTTATAGGACAAACCGGAGAATCATCACCTATCTCCATAACTTCTGATATTACAGCAGCAGAAGCATACAATAATAATATAGAAACACTTACCCTTTCCTTAAATGATGGAATGGTAACGGTGGATAATATGACCGCTGTAAGTGATATTAATGCAAACATATTTACCTTATATCAGAATGAACCGAATCCGTTTAATGGAACAACTACCATTTCATTTAGTTTACCGAATGATGAGAAAGTGCTGATCTCCATTTATGATATCTATGGTAAAAAAGTAGATGAGTTCATTGGTGCATATACAAAGGGAACACATCGTTTCCTTTGGAATGGCACAGATAGTAATGGTAACAAGTTAAGTACAGGTACCTACTATTATAAAATGTATTCCGGTAAGTATGTAAGTGCTAAGAAAATGGTATTGATCAAATAAGAGGTCTATTCTAAAGATCAGAAAAATTAATGATTACACCGGCCATAGCAAATGGTCGGTGTAATTTTAAAAATCTAAATTCCGTTTTGAATTAATAAATTTTTGTCGTGATGAAAAAAAATTCACTGTTTTATTTCCTGCTTTTGTTCCTCTTCTCTGGTAGCTCCTTCGGATCGGTTACTTTATTGATGAGACATTTTGATGCTGCTCCCGGAACACAAGTTACGGTTCCTGTCAGGGTTAAAGATTTTCTGAACATCGTTTCTGTTCAGGGAACAATACAGTTTGATCAGACCATTTCTTCATTTGTTTCTGTACAGGATTTTGGTTTATCAGGTATGAATGCATCAAGCTTTGGAACAACACAAACAAGTACGGGAAAACTTTCTTTTTCCTGGTTTGATGCTTCCTTGGTTGGGGTCACATTACCTGATACCGCAGTAATTTTTTCAGTAAAATTTAATGTTACAGGAACTATTGGTCAGCTCTCCACACTTTCATTTGTGAATGCACCTACCGCCCTGGAAGTGATAAATAATGCATTTGTTACAGAGACTTTGGTCCTCATTAGCGGAGCAGTGCATGTTCAAAATACCGTTACCCCTGCAAGTGTTACATTAAAAATGGATACTGTATCGGGTACGTATGGTTCACAGGTATTGGTTTCATTACGTGGTGTAGGATTTACGGATATTAACTCTGTACAGGGGACCATTCAGTTCAACCCAGCAGTGGTTTCGTATGGAGGTATAAGTTATTATGGATTACCCGGATTAGGTTCATCGAATTTTGGTACTTCACAAATTGCAAGTGGAAAATTAAATTTCTCATGGCTGGATGCAACCCTTACAGGACAAGATATGGCGAACAATGCGCCTTTATTCACAATGGTTTTTAATCTGATTGGTGTTGCAGGCGATCAAACCGTATTGAGTTTCGCAACATCGCCAACACCCTTGGAAGTAACAGATTCTTTGCTGAACACCCTTGCTGTGAGCACTGCAAACGGGAGGATAAATATCACAGGTTCTACCCTTACTCAAACACTTAAATTAAAAATTGATACTGTTGCGGGTCCAACCGGTTCACAGGTGATTGTCCCTGTTCGTGCCTGGCAATTTAAGAAGATTATTTCTGCACAAGGAACTATTTCATTTAATACCGGCATAGCAACGTATGCGAATGTGGAACAATTCGGATTACCAGGTATGGATCCAAGTAATTTTGGTACTTCACAGGTAAATAGCGGGAAACTGATGTTCTCCTGGTCTGATGCTACTTTAGTGGGTCAAACACTTGCAGATTCCTCCGTTGTATTTGCCATACGCTATAATATTGTGGGTTCACCGGGAACAATTACTCCGCTTGATTTTATTAATGCTCCAACACCGGTTGAATTTATTGATTCGACATTAAATACGATGAGTTCAGTTCTTGTATCCGGAAGGATACGTGTTACCGGAGTGATGACCATTACAACAAATAATCCCACTATATTAACCTATTGTACAGGGGATTCCGTGACAATCAGTTATACAACCATTGGAACTTTTAATGGAGGCAATGATTTTATTCTGCAATTATCAGATGCGACAGGAAGTTTTACTTCACCAACGCTGGTAAGTACCATCAGTGCAATTTCAGCAGGAACATTTCACTCAACCATCCCGCTTTCTTTAATCAACGGAGTTGGATACAGGTTCCAAATTATTTCAACAAACCCGGGTATCACCGGATCGGTTAGTACAACTGATATTACCATCTATCAAAGTCCTGCTATTCCTGCCTTACCGGTTGGGGGGACTTTATTTTGTCTTGATCCTGTAAATACTACCTATACAACAATTGCTTCTGCGGGAGCTATATCCTATACATGGACATTGTTACCTGCAGGTGCGGGAATCCTGACTTCTGCAGATACTTCTGCGGAAGTAAACTGGGATAACACATTCACTGGAAATGCACAGGTATTTGTTTCAGCTGGTAACGGAACCTGTCAGAGCAGAAATTCCGACACATTGGATGTTTCCATTTTGGCAATACCTGCTGTTCCTGCAAAACCTACAGGCATAGATACGGTTATCTGTGCTTCTTCACCGAATTCAACATATTTCATTCAGCCTGTTGCAAATGCGGTTACTTATGATTGGCAGATAAGCCCGGTTGGCGCAGGAACCATTTCTGGTGTGGATACTTCTGCTGTTGTTAACTGGAATGTTTTGTTCTCAGGTACAGCAAGCATCAGTGTGAGAGGAACGAATTCCATCTGTTCAGGTTCCTATTCTGTTGTAAGAACGGTTAACGTATTATTGAGTCCTTCAACACCCGTTCTGCTTTCGGGCAATACCAGTTTATGTATCAATCCAAGTAATACTACCTATATCATTTCATATGGAGCCAATACCACTTCTCATACCTGGTCATTGATAACCCCGGGAGCCGGAGTAATAACTCCTACTGACACTGTGGCAATTGTAGATTGGAATGATACTTTTACAGGCACTGCTCTTATTACGGTTACAGCGAGCAATGGAATTTGTTCTTCAATGGATAGCATTTGGGTTACTATTACTGCTACACCAAACAATCCAGGTGCTATTTCTGGCGGATCAACCATTTGCAGCGGAATCGCAACAACTTATTCTGTTATAAACGATACCGGAGCTACCAGCTACACCTGGTCCTTGCCTCTTGATTGGACGGGTACTTCAACAACTGATTCCATCTATGTAACAACAGGCAGTATCAGTGGTTCCGTTTCTGTGATTGCAAATAATAGCTGTGGATCAAGCTCTGCATCAACTCTGGCTGTGAGTGTAAATCCTACTCCGATAGTTACCGCTTCAGGAAGTACAACTATTTGTTCGGGAAATACTACTCCACTATCTGCTTCCGGTGCAACAGATTATTCGTGGTTGCCTGTAACAGGATTAGACAACCCTTTGATTGCCAATCCAGGTGCTGATCCAACAATTACAACAACCTATACTGTAACAGGAACAACAGGAACTTGTTCTTCTACCGACACAGTTAAAATAAATGTAGATCCTACACCAAGTATTTCTGTTTCCGGTACCACAACAATTTGCAATGGTTATAGTACCATTCTAACAGCAAGTGGAGCCGCATCGTATTCTTGGTTGCCTAATACCGGGTTAAGTGATGCATCGATAGCTAATCCCACAGCGACCCCATCCGTTACAACAACTTATACTGTAACGGGTGTAACACTAGGATGTTCCGCAACAACAACCGTAACTGTAACCGTTAATCCATTACCTGTTTTAACAACTTCAGGAAATACTACAATTTGTACCGGTTCTTCAGCACCAATAAGTGCAAGCGGAGCAACAAATTATAGTTGGTTGCCAATAACAGGATTAAGTAACCCTTCAATAGAAAATCCAGGGGCATCACCAATTTCGACAACTACTTATACAGTTACAGGTACATCTTTAGGCTGTAGTGATACTGCTCAACTAACCGTAACAATTGTATCAAATCTTGTTGTTTCGATCACAGGTACAGATTCCATTTGCGCAGGAAGTAGCACTAATTTAACTGCCACAGGAGCAGCTACTTATGATTGGTTACCTATAACGGGACTTGATGCATCAACTATCGCAAATCCTATTGCCAATCCAACCACAACTACTACCTATACGGTTACCGGGACAAGTGGAACGTGTTCAAGCACCGCTACTATTACCATAACAGTTACACCCCTTCCGGTAGTAACAGCATCAGGTAGTGCCACCATTTGTGCCGGAGCGTCAACTCCATTAGGTTCTGGAGGAGCAACAACTTTTTCATGGTTACCAACTTTAGGATTAAGTAATCCAAACATTGCAAATCCTAGTGCAACTCCTATAGCATCTACAACTTATACTGTTACAGGAACAACTTCAGGTTGTTCCTCTGAGGCATCGGTACTAATTTCAGTTAATCCTACACCAACAGCTAGTGCCGGATCAAATGTCACAATCTGCTCAGGTACAAACACTACACTTAATGCTTCCGGAGGAACTACCTATTTATGGAGTCCTTCTACAGGATTAAGTGCCACAAATATTGCTAATCCTATTGCTAATCCGACAACAACCAGAACTTATACAGTAACAGTTGGAAACGGAGGTTCATGTACTTCCTCGGCAACAGTTACTGTAACTGTTAATACTTCACCAACAGTTAATGCAGGATTAGATGCAACAATTGCCTGTGGAGGAAGTACAACACTTAACGCTTCAGGTGGTTCATCTTATTCCTGGAGTCCAATCACAGGATTAAGTAACCCGAATATTGCTAATCCGGTAGCAACGCCTCCTTATTCGATAACTTATACTGTAACGGTCTCAAATGGTACTTGTTCGTCAACAGATACGGTTCTTATTACAACTGGAAATCTTACAGCGAATGCAGGATCTGATATTGCTATTTGTACGGGCAATTCAACTACATTAAATGGAACATCAACAGGAGGCAGCGCTGGAACCTGGGTGAATCTTGCAACAAGCACCACATTTGCTCAAAATGTTGGAACATATACTGCACTTACGGGCGGAACAATATGGTTAAATGCTACAAGTCCATCTATGGATGATGTTATTTCAAGTAGCATAACAATACCGGCATTCAAATTCAATAATGTAACCTATACGTCCATCTATATTTCTACAAATGGATTCATTACATTTGGCGCAACGGCTCCGGTATCAACCAATTACACTCCGATTTCTTCAACTGGTACGTATGCCGGTGCAATTGCCCCATTTGGTGTTGATATAACCAGGGCAACTGCTGGAGTTCCCGAGATCAGTTATCAGCAGGTCGGATCTGAATTTATTATTCAATGGCAGGATATGGGTAGATATTTAACAGGTACTACTGCCCTTGATAGAATTAGTTTTCAGGTAAGACTGAATACCGCAACCAATGAAGTAAAAATTGTCTATGCTGCCACTTCATTGCTCGGAACAAGCACATATTACCCGGAGGTAGGACTTAGAGGAGCAAATAATACGTTTGCATCAAATGTTAAAAACAGAAATGTAATTTCCACTACCGGTGCATGGGTTAACTCAACAGCGGGAACATCAAATCTAAGCAAATGTTATTATGACAATGTAACACCTGCAACTATTCCAGCAAGTGGTACCACATTTACGTTTACGCCTCCTTCAATTGCAACTACAAACTATTCATGGGCACCTGCAACCGGATTGAGTGCAACAAACATTGCTAATCCAATCGCTAATCCAACCACAACCACTACTTATACATTAACAGTAACAAATGGTTCCTGTACAGCAGTGGATCAGGTGATGGTATCTGTAACAAGCGCAGCATCAGTGAGTGCCGGACCGGATGTAGCAATTTGTATTGGAAACAATACAACGTTAAATGCAACCGGTGGTGGAACGTATTCCTGGGCACCTGCTACCGGATTAAGTTCTACTATCATCGCAAATCCTGTTGCAACACCTTCCACAACTACCACTTATACTGTAACAGTTACTAATGGATCATGTAATTTTACCGATAACGTTGTTGTTACCGTAAACTCTATTCCAGCGCAACCAACAGCAATTACAGGTGCATCTGCCATTTGTGACGGAACTACTAATACTTACAGCAGTGATCCTGTGAGTGGAGCAAGTTCCTATATCTGGACATTGCCTGCTGGATGGTCAGGAACATCAACAACAACCAGTATAGGAGCAACGGCTGATGCTACAAATGGAACAATCATAGTAAAAGCAACGAATTCATGTGGAACAAGTGCTCCTCAAACATTATTTGTAACTGTAAACCCAATACCTGCCGTTACGTTTAGTCCCTTAGGAACAGTTTGTTTATATGGTCCTGCAGTGACTCTTTCAGGTGGAAGTCCGGTTGGTGGAGTATATTCCGGTAACGGAGTTAGCGGAGGTACATTTAGCCCAAGTGCAGCTGGTTTAGGAACTACAAGTTTAACATATACGTATTCGGATGTTAACTCCTGTTCAAATATCGCGAACTCATCAATTCTTGTTGACATTTGCACCGGAGTTGAAACAGCAGCTAATCAAGGTCAGATCATTATTTATCCAAACCCATTTACTACAAATACAACCATAAAAATTGATGATGTAATTGAATTAACATCTGCATCCATGAGAGTATATGATGTATTAGGAAAAGAAGTTCTGGTGTTCACAAATATTAATACCCACGAATTGAAAATAGAAAGAAAAGATCTTCGTGCAGGTATCTATTTCTATCAATTTATCAATAATAGTAAAATGCTAAGTACCGGCAGAATTATTATTGAATAAAAATAGAATGAAATAAAAAATAAATCCTCCATCTCTGAAATAAGAGATGGAGGATTTTTCTTTGATGAATTGGATGGTCGAGGATGAGATTTCTCCTGGAATTTATCCTGAGCAAAGTCAAGTGGTCGAACTCGAAGGGACAAGGAGTGTCAGTTCGAGTGTTTTTCTTTTGAAAAACGTATCGAGAATGTGTGAAAGGTTTTTCTACCTTAATTCTCGATACAATTTTGTTGCACAAAATCACTCGAAGTGACGATTGTACTCTCCTTTCGATCGAACTCGAAGAGAAGAGTTTTAGGCACTAAAAAAAATATGAATATTACTCAATATGAACCACCAACCCTTTTAAATATTCTCCTTCCGGATGAAATATGTTTACACAATGGTCGGGTGGTTGTGAAAGGTGATGCAATACACGTACGTTTCGTCCTGCTTCTATGGCAGCAGCCATCACAGTACTGTTGAACGTGTTCTTATCTACTACTTGAGAGCAGGAAAATGTAAACAACAAGCCACCTGATTTTATTTGTTTGATTGCTTCATAATTCAATCGTTTATATCCCATTATGGCATTGTGTTTCACGTTTTGATGTTTTGCAAATGCAGGAGGATCAAGCACAATGATATCATACGTATCTTCACGATGTTTCAGAAAATCAAAGGTGTCAACAGCAAATGAAGTATGATTTTTAATGTTGTTCAATTCAATATTTCTATCGGTTAACTCAATTGCTTTTTTCGAAATATCGGTGGAGTGAACCTCTTTGGCGCCATCATTAGCAGCATATACTGAGAACCCACCGCTATAACAAAATGTATTTAAAACTACTTTATCTTTGGAGTAATGGCCAAGCAATTCACGGTTTTCACGCTGATCAAGGAAGAATCCCGTTTTTTGTCCGCCTTCCCAATCCACATAAAATTTATTATTGTTTTCCAATGCAATTGTTTCCATTGGAGAATCATCGCGTTTCCATAAATAACCATTTGGAGCTTTAATCGGAGCTTGTTTGGGCATTGTTTCTTCACTCTTATCAAATACCGCTTTTAATTTGTCGCCATAAATTTCCTGTAATGCTTTTACAAATTCATGTTTTATGAGATGTAATCCAATTGAATGTGATTGAAAAACTGCTGTTCCGTTATAGTAATCAATAATGAATCCGGGCAAACCGTCACCTTCACCAAAACATAAACGATAACAGTTGGTTGCAGGATTATTTGTCAGATTTAATTGCGTACGGAAATCGTATGCCTTTTGAATTTTACTTTTCCAGAAATTGAAATCGGGTGTAACCTGGGTAAAGGAAAACATACGTACCGCTATGGAACCTATCTGATAATGTCCCATTCCAAGAAATTCATTTTGTGCAGAATATACTTCTACCACATCCCCTTCTTTTACTTCCCCGCTAAATTTTTTGATGGCTCCTGAAAACACCCATGGATGAAACCGGTGTAAACTGTGGTCTTTTCCACTTGTTAAAATTACTTTGATCATATCTATTATCTACGAATACTAATTTTTACGAATTTACGAATTACTTTGATGGAAAAAGGAGATAACTTTTCGATACTCTGACTACAATGTCAGTTCGAGTGTTTTTCTTTTCGAAAAATGTATCGAGAACGTGTGAAAGGTTTTTCTTTCTTCTCGATACGCTCCCGGAGTTTATCCTGAGCAAAGTCGAAGGGGTCGCACTCGATTGACATTGTGGAGTCAGTCGAGTCACCTTTTTTTTTCAGAAAGGTGTATCGATAATGTGTGAAGGCTTCCTGATTGTGTTTTAACGGAATTTAAACGGAATTTAAACGGACTCAAAATGATAGCAAAAAATAAAAATCATTTTTTATCATAACAATCCGCTTGATCTGCGTTCCAATTTTAATCCCTTGATTATTACAAATGATAAAGTAGGAATCAATTTCAGACCATTAGTAAATGTTTGTTGGAGATTGCCGCGCCCTTTCTGCGAAGAGGGCTCGCAATGACGATCTCAAAAAATAAAAATCATTTTTTTATTCTAACAATCCGCTTGATCTGCGTTCCAATTTTAATCCCCTGATTATTACAAATGATAAAGAAGAATCAATTTCAGACCATTTGTAAATGTTTGTTGGAGATTGCCGCGCCCTTTCTGCGAAGAGGGCTCGCAATGTCGATCTCAAAAAAATAAAAATCATTTTTTATCATAACAATCCGCCCGATCTGCGTTCCAATATTTATAAATTTATCACAAACCGATAAAGCAATTTTGCATCTTCCCCTGCATACCCAACGCCAATGCGTGGTGTAGTTATAATGTCTTTTTTTGAGATCTTTATTCCTTTGTCTTCTATCCAGATCTTATCACCTGTCAGATCAAATCCACTATGTTTTGTTTTTATTCCTAAGGCTTGTGATACTGTTCCAGGTCCACCGGCAATTTTGTTTTTGGTATTTTTAAGAAGAAGAGAAATATCCTCTTCCATTTTTATATTTCTTCTTTTTAATATCACATCAATTCCTTCAACAGGTTTTACTGCACGAATAAGCACCGCATGTGGCACATCTTTGATATTTGTGACCACATTAAATAAATGATGAATGCCATAACACAGATACACATAAGTTAAACCTCCTTCGGCAAACATTATTTCAGTACGATTGGTTCTTCGGTTGTTATAGGCATGAGAAGCTTTGTCGGTTATTCCGGCATAGGCTTCTGTTTCGGTAATGATCCCTGCGGTGAGTTTTCCATCGATCTTTGTAAATAAATATTTCCCTAACAAATCTTTCGCTATTTGCACCACATCTTCACGAACATAAAAATCTTTTTTTAGTTTGGTCATTTATAATTTTTTTGAATGAATTCTGATTTCAAAAACTGCTCACTTTCTCGATGTGCCTGCTTCAAGGCAGGATACTCGAAACGGCCAAACAGAAACATGTGTAGTCATGTTGAGTTTGTCGAAACAGGTGCGATGGCTTCCTCACCCTTCGACAAACTCAGGGTGACCTTCACACTGCAAAATTTTTCAATTCGTTTAACAGCAAATTAATTAAATAAGCGATAAGGGAAGAGCAAGGAATACATCAACAAAAGTAGTATTAATCAGGTAAAAATAATTTGTTTTCATTGTCGTATGCCAGTTGATTGTGGTCCAACATCAATTGAATGGTCCGAAGTATTTTATTTTCGTTGAAATCGGTAACACTGTTTACAAGCATGGTAAGCGGCATGGGGTGAACCGAAAGTAATTGTATGATCTGAATTCCAATGTTTTCAAATTCATCGGTATGCAATGTCGTTTTATTTTCTTCCAGGCAAACATCACACATATTACATCGGTAAGTATTTGTCTCGCCAAAATAAGCAAGTAAAACCTGACTGCGACATTTATGAGTACTTTCTGCATAATGAATCACAGCTTCCATACGAATGAGGGCGCGTTTTTTAAGCAATGAAAAATTTTCTTTCGAAAGCGTTAAATATTTCACATCAATTCGTTCCTGCTCAAAAGTAAGTTGCGGTAATTCTGTTTGAATCGAGTAGGAGAGTAGCTTATGTTGTTGCAAATAATTTAATTTCTTGATGATCTCATCACGAGTCGTATTTGTTTTTTTAGCAAGGTCGAATTCATCTATTTTTACAAAATTTTCGAACAGGCCGGTATAGGAGCGAAGCAGCAATTTTATGAAGTTATCCAAGGTAGGATTTGTGATCTGAAACTTATAGAGATCTTCGCGGTTCAGTTCCAGTTTTATTTTTGAGGGCTGATGTAGCGCATCAGTCATAGAAATATAACCTTCGCGTTCAATAAATTTCAGGCTGTTAAAAACGGTAACCGCATTTAATTGATAGGTTTCACAAAAGGCAGAGATATTAAAATTGAAAGTTGTTCCAAGTCCGGCACCTGTTGCAATTTGATAATAGTTGGCTAAAGCCTGATACGTTTGTTTTATTTCATCGATACTGGGAAAGGATGTTTCTACATTTCGTTCCAGATCAATTTTATCTCCATTATTGTAAAGTAAGATGGCATAGGACTTTTGTCCATCACGACCACCACGGCCTGCTTCCTGAAAGTAAGCTTCTATGGAATCGGGAAGATCGATGTGAACCACAAAACGAACATCCGGTTTATCTATTCCCATCCCGAAAGCATTGGTACAAACAATGATACGGGTTTTGTTATTCATCCAGTCGCTTTGTTTTTGATCACGGGCAAAAGAATCTAATCCGGCATGATAAAAATCTGCAGAAATGGAATTACTTTTCAGATAGTTTGCAATGTCCTGTGTTTTCCTTCGATTGCGCACATAAACAATTCCTGTTCCATGCACCTTGTTTACAATTTTTACAAGCCTTGCTAATTTATCTTCTTCCTTCAAAACAACATAAGCAAGATTTTTTCGCTCAAAACTTTTTTGTAATACATTCGGTTTTTTAAAGCGAAGTTTTTCCTGAATATCTTTTACCACTTCGGGAGTAGCAGTAGCGGTAAGGGCCAATACAGGAACGTTAGGGAATTGTTCTCTTAATAATTCAATTTTCAGATAGCTCGGTCTGAAATCATAACCCCATTGGGAGATACAATGTGATTCATCAATCGCCAATAAATTGATATTCATTTTTTGCAAACGAACCTTTACAATTTCGCTTTCTAAGCGTTCGGGGGAGAGATATAGAAATTTAATATCACCATACACACAATTATCGAGGGCGATATCAATTTCGCGTTTGTGCATAGCTGAGGTGATGGCAATGGCTTTTATTCCTTTACTCTGAAGATTTTGTACCTGATCTTTCATCAAAGCAATGAGAGGAGAAACCACAATGCAGATCCCATCTTTTACTAATGCAGGCACCTGAAAACAAACCGATTTTCCTCCACCTGTAGGAAGCAGGGCCAAGGTATCATTTCCTTGCAGCACAGAATTGATGATCTCTTCCTGCAGGGAACGGAATTGTTTAAATCCCCAATATTTTTCTAATATTTCGTGAATGGCTGACATGTCTGATCTTACGAAGATAATAAATATCAGTAAATGAGGAGGGAAGGACTTTTAGAATAGTTTGATGAAATGTATTTTTGATTAATTCTCTAATGCAAGTGAAATAACACCTGCATCGGCTTCATATCAGTAAATGAGAGGGGAAACTTTTACAAATAAAAAAACGTCCTGAAATAAAGGAGATATTCTTGATATTAATCTTTAATGATGACCAATTTATCTGCATTGACAACCTTACCGTTAATGATGATTTGGTATAAATAAACACCATTGGATAATGTATTTTGATAAACAGTTAATATATTTTCGTTTACATTCAAATTGTATTGATCGATTAAGCGCCCTGCAATATCCACTATTTTTAATTCACCATATTCTCCTTCGTTTAAACTGTAATTTAATTGGAATGAACCAGTACTTGGGTTAGGGTAAACTTTTATTTTCCTATCCTTTTTATTTAATTCATTTATCCCGACCGGATTATTACCCCATACTGCTATATGATTAGCCCAAACGGTACCTGCTTGAGTGAACTCTCCACCAACATACAAATTACTATCCTTTGCATACAAACTCCAAACAACATCATTTGTGCCTCCTCCAATTTCCTGCCAGTTTGTTCCGTTCCATTCTGCTATATGTTTAGCCGGTTGCCCTAATCCTGTTTGCGTAAATTTGCCTCCTGCAATTAATTTATTGTGGATACTATCTACACACAATGTAATCACAGTATCATTTAATCCTTCTCCTACAGGCAACCACTGTACTCCATCCCATTTAGCTATGTGATTTAAGGCAGTCAGATTATCTCCGGTACCTGTAAATTTGCCACCTGCATATAATTCTCCATCAAAAACTGTTAAGGCCGAAATAACATTATTTAGGCCCGGGCCTAATGCACTCCAAGCGGTATCATTCCATGCAGCAATAGCGCTATATGATCCATAGGGACTGCCATCAATTGATGTAAAATACCCCCCAGCAATTAATTTATCATTATAAACCGTAAAGTCTAGCACAGCGTCATAATTATATGGAGGGAAATTCCCGTAAAATTGACCAATCGCGGAAAAAACGGTATCATTCCATTTTGCAATTGCCTGCGTTGCGTGTATCCCTGAAGTATCCCCTGAAATATTAAAAAATCCTCCTAAATATAGGTTACCTTTATATACGTTTAAAGCTGTGCAAGAACTATTAACACCATCATTAGGTTCCGATAGTGGATTCCAATCTGTACCATCCCATTTTGAAATATTGTTTGCTTTATGCATGGGATCATTTATAATTGCACCTCCTGCCCCTTCAAAGATTCCACTACAATAGAATCTATTATTGTATGTTGCCATTCCAAAGCCACCATTTCCGGAAGAGTCGGGTGTTGCAGTGTACCAAACTCCAATGCCCATAGCTTGCCACTGTGTATCATTCCATTGTGCAATACCATTTAATACATTTGTTCCTGATTTTTTAAAATAGCCTCCAATTGTAATTTTTCCTTGGTAAGCTGTTATTCCTGAGACAACAGCGTTTCCTTCACTATTTGTGACACCAACATTCATTGGATACCAAGCTTGAGCATTAGCTAAAGTAATACAGGAAATAAGAAATAATATTAAAAAATATTTTTTCATTTTTTTAAAACAAAAAAGTGTTCTGATGATTCTCAGATCTTACGAAGATAATAAATATCAGTAAATGAGTGGGATTGGGCTTTTAGAATAGTTTGATGGAATGATTTATAAAAAGGCGGGACACCTGTAAAAAGGACGTAGCGAGACGTTACGCCCAACAACAAACATTTTTAGACACGTTAAAGTGAAAAGCCCTTCACATGTTCTCGAACCATTTTTAAAAAAATAAAAACACTACCATTGACGTGTTTTATAATAGGCCTATTTCAATTATTTAATTTCATCCCCCTGCCCCCCTTCAAAGGGCAATGTCATATGATAAGGTAGAATTATTATATTTGTAAAATGG
>MEPB01000097.1 GCA_001769385.1 Bacteroidetes bacterium RIFCSPLOWO2_12_FULL_35_15
AAAGGAGAAGAAAAAATATTTGAACTCTTCCTCTATAATGCACTACTAACAAACAAAGTTAAACCAATTGCTACCTGTTAATATGACATTGCCCTAAAAAGGGGTAATTTTACCCCTTGACAAGTACATATTAATGGTTTATGTTTGGTGCGAAATAAAAGTCTCAGAATAATTATGAAAATAATTTATACTCTTTTTGTTGTTGCTCTTTTCTTTTTGTTTGCTTGTTCTTCAAAATTTGCAGATAGTAAATTAACTGTTATTACTGACCTTGGGCAGTTGCCAACTCTAAAAAAAGCAATATATCAAACTCCAACCGGTGAACAATTTGTAATGAGTTACGAAAAATCATCTGAATTTGAACAAACATGGCCCGGAATCACTTAGTAAAAAACTTACAACTGTTTGGGAAATTCATCCGATCACTTACATCAAAAAATTGTAAAATGAGATTTTTTGCTCCCGACCCGACTGTAAGATGTTTTGGGAGGGTGAATGGAATGAGATGGTGTAGGTTGAGGTTGGAAATTGTGGTAAACGATTTATAAAGTTAGTTTCTTTATAATCGCTATTTATTTTTTATTGAAACAGATTATCGATGTAAGTTAAATTTTTTTGTCGGTATGTATAGAGCTAAATATTATTAATCCTGCATCTATTAGTGACTTATAGTATATGGCAGCAAATATGTTAAACAAGGATGACAAAAATAATGATAAAACAACAAAAAAAACTAAAGTATAGTTTGTTTACGCCTGCGGAAAGGGACTATTGGAAAAATCTGCATATAAATATCGATACTATTTGTGATAAATGGGAAGATGTGTACTCTAAGGAGATCAGTAAACATTTAAAGCTTTTTGGTGAAGATGAATTGAAGGAAATATTTGAGCATTCTAAAATAAAAAAAGATGCTAAAAAATCATATTTAACTCATTTGTTAGAAAAGCCAAAGAGTGCAATAGATTTTCTATGCATCACAAAATTTGCATATATAGATCCTAAAACACTATCCATCTTATATAATATTCCAATAAAGGCGGGGTTAGTTGATAAATCTAAGGTTGTGATGAGCGCTTTTCGTTCTCATCAAAGTAAAAAGCTTCTTGAAATATTTCTTCTCTTTCAGAGAAAAAAATTCGGAAAAGGAAATTTCCATTACAGCTTTGACGCTGGCATTCAAAAAAAGGATTTTCCTAAATTCGAAGATGCAATCGACCTTCTTTGCCGACATCTAAAGAGGAACGACAAGCATAATAAAACGTATCATTACAGAGCCAGTCATCAAACTGATGATGAATGGATTTTTTTGCTGTTAAAAGAAACAGAAGATGTAATTTTTCCAGCAATTCCTGAGAATACAAGAGTTTTAAAAGGAGCATATTTATTAATTACAATCAAATTAGCGGACAAAAAGCTTGAAATAAATACAAAATCTAACCAGGAAGCCTTTAAAATTAAAGATTATTTAGCGCGAAAAACAAATAATCCGTTACTTTACGAAAAAAAAATTTCTACATGTGATCCAGTTTCCTTTTTCAAAGAACTGAAAAAAGAAAAAGATACAAAAAACGAATTGGCTCTTACTAATGTTGATTTTAAGCGCACCAATATAAATTCTGAACTTAGGGTTTTAGATACTCATCATAAAAATGACATCTTCACTCAATTAAACACTCTGAAAGAAAAGGAAATAATTAAGCTAACCGATTTTACGGAATTCAGGAGTCTTACATTTCAATATAAAGGTATATCGTTCAAAATAAATGTATTTGAAAACCAGTGGGGACAATTCAGATTTAATCTAGTTGATAGCGGAAAGCCGAAGGTTGAAGCTCAAAGTTTCAAAACGAAATTTGAAGAAAAATTTAAAGTGCCACTGGATGCGTTCCTAAAAAGTGGTGATGCTTCTACAGATCAGAAGAGATTAACGAGGAGCTTAATGGATAAAACAACTGTAGAAGCTAATCTGCCAAAAGAGGTAGAGGATATTTTGCTTGATTTAATTGGCTCTAAAATCTATAATAAACCTTCTAAAACAAGCAAAAGGAAATGCGAGAAATGCAGGAAATTTACATGGGTTAAAGGCGATTGTCCGACTTGTGGTAACCACCTTCTAATAGAAGGAAATTATATTGATCTTAAACCAAACGAAAAGGGTATTTACAATTTTATTTACCAGCTAATTAATTCTACAAAGCAATTTACCATTAAGAAGACTAAAGCTCAAATTGACAGTTCAAGCTTCCAGTTTATTGATTTGATTGACAAGAAGGGAACCTCTGTTTCCCTATACATTTCAAATGCAAATGTTTCGGAAAAAATTATTCACCATTTTCAAGAAACAGGGTCTCCATTAATAGTTGTACTTGTTAAATTAAAAGATGCGCTGGCAACAAATATAACCTCTTATGGTTTTGAATGTATTGATGTCGCAGGAATTTATAGCAATAAAGATAATTTAGTGGAAGTAGCAAGAGGTTTTCAAGTACTTATAGAAAAACAGAAGCACTTATGGCAACAAAAAACTTCCGAAAAAGGTTATTCCTCTTATTTGGCATTGTTGGAGAAAAAAACTAATTATAATGATCAAAATTTTGAAAAAGATATTTATAATTTATTGCATGAGATGTTTCTCATTGGTGATAGGTTGGGTGGTAAATTTGCAGGTGTTCCTGCTCCAGATGGAATTGTGTCTATCCAAAATTATAGTGTCCCACTTAAGAGATACTGTTTAGCGTGGGATTGCAAGTATAGTGTTATAGCAAAGGGATATCAGTTAACGGATC
Organism: Bacteroidetes bacterium RIFCSPLOWO2_12_FULL_35_15; assembly: GCA_001769385.1. GTDB lineage: Bacteria > Bacteroidota > Bacteroidia > 2-12-FULL-35-15 > 2-12-FULL-35-15 > 2-12-FULL-35-15. The sequence goes on from MEPB01000097.1 coordinate 2,790, forward strand.
CACCTTATAAGCATCGGAGGTATATTAATACGCTGAAGAAAAATGATAAGGTATTGCTTTATGGAGGCTTAAAAACGTACGCGATTATTTCTCAGAATATGGATTTGAAAAAGTACGAAACCTTTTATTCACAGCTAACAAAAGGCTTTAAATGGAAGGGGAATGTTTTATTTATTCCTGAAATTTTTATCCTCAAATTGTATAAGGTTTATAAGGATAATGAAGAGGCAATTCAGAATTCACCTGGTACATTTTATGCAAAAATTTACAAGCTGTTTGCTGATGTTTTAAAAAAGGATTCTGTTCCTTACAAACAAATTTCGGAGCAAAGACTTTTGTGGATGATAGAGGATTTGGAAAAAATATTTAAGGCAAAAAAAATTAGTTTTGTTTTTGAGCGAAAGGAGTTTCAGTAGTAACTGCAACTTGTTTTTTGCTAATAAAATTAGGTAGTATTGGAAGGGAATGGGTTTCTGGAAACAAAAATGAGCAATTAGAGTTCAATTTCCAAAAGCACCAATTGATGAATTAATAAATATATAGAATAAACTCTATGACTGACAGAACCGCAATTGATACAATAAAAGGATATTTCTATCAATTTGACTTTACCATTGCAACATTGTTGGAATTAAGAAAGGATGCCGATACTATTGTTGTTGAAGGAGTCGAAGATGTAGATATAAACACAGCCACTGAAAATACAGCGGTTCAATGTAAGTATTATTCAAAAACAGAATATAATCATTCTGTAATTGCCAAACCTATAAGACTTATGCTTGAGCATTATAATGCAGTTAAGAATGGAACTAAGCAAAGAGTAAACTACAAACTGTTTGGTTATTTCAAATCGGGACACAGTAAGCTATCTCTTCCAATAGATGTAGCGTTTTTAAAGGATAACTTTTTAACATACACAGAAAAGGGGATAAAATATTTTCAGCATGATATACTGCTTTTAAGTGATAAAGATTTAGATAATTTTCTTTCTATCTTGGAAGTTGATATTTCTGCTTTGGAGTATCAAGCTCAATTATCAAAAATTACTAGATTATTGATGAAGCAATTTAGTTGCAATGCTTTTGAGGCAGAACATTTTTATTATAACAATTCTCTTAAAATAATTAAAGATATTGCTGTTGAAGGTGACAAAACGAAAAGAAAAATAAGTAAGTCTGCCTTCTTGAATAAAATAAATTTTAAGAGAATCCTTTTTAATGAATGGTTTATTAAGTATAAAGGCGAGAATAAGTTATTTGCAGAATTAAGGAATCAATATTTTACTGGTTTAAATGTTTCCCCATTTGAACGTTTCTTTATAATTGAAGTCCCTAGCATAAATTATTTGCGATCTGAACTTAAAGAATTGTTGTTAATTATTTCTAAAAAATGGTCAAGATTTACTAAAAGAGAACCATCTCCATTTTGTTCTTATATTTATTTGCATAATATTCCGCCACTCGAGTTACTTGAACTAAAAAAAGAACTTTATTCTGAAGGGTTCACATTCGTTGATGGTTTTGATTTTAACGGGTCTGATTTTAATCCTAAATCAATCTCAAAGCTTATCAATACAAGCAACCCAGTTAAGCTAAAAATACTCAATAAACTGGAATATATAGATTTAACTATAAAGGAAATAAGTAAAACAAAGGAGATTTATCAATTTTATGAATCTGCCGAATTTTTTACAACCACTTACACAAATATCAAGCAGGTTAAAATTCAATTTTCAAAATTAATAGATATAAAAAAAATAGTATAAAATGGCAGAAGATACTCCAAAAATAAACGCAGAAGTAATTGCTGTTTACCCCGATAAAATAAAAATAGTAGTTGATAATCTTGAAGATTTTAGAATTGCAGGAGAAACACTTCAAGTGGGTTCTTATCTGAAAATTTCCGATAATGAAAATGCAATATTAATGGCTATAATTGAAAATTTTTCGATTGTGGTTAATGACGTGGGAAAAAGAGATTATGCAATTGAAGCTCTTCCCTTAGGTATGATTAAAAATGGTACTTTTATTAGAGGGGGAGACTCATTGGCCATTCCTCCTAAGAAAGTTGAGCCTGCCACAGAAGAAGAAATAAAAAAAATATATGAGCAATCAATTGATTCAAAAGAGAAGTTTACCTTCGCTTCTTTGTCTTCAAATCCTAATATAAGAATACCTGTAAACGGGAATAAATTTTTTAATAAACACGTTGCTATTGTTGGCTCAACAGGTTCTGGTAAATCGCATACTCTTTCTGCAATTATACAAAAAGCTGTATCAGAAAAGAGTGGAAGTTTTTCAATTAATAATTCGCATGTAATTATATTCGATATTCATTCAGAATATAAATCTGCATTTCCAGCAGCAAATTTCATTGATATAAAAAACTTGATACTTCCTTATTGGCTTTTGAACAGCGAAGAACTTGAGGAATTTTTCTTGGATACAGAGGCAAATGACCATAATCAAAAATTTGTTTTTAAAGAAGCTATAGTTTCTAATAGGATATTAAATTTCAAAGGTTCTGAAGCTGACAAGAAAAGAATTCATTATGATTCCCCTTTATATTTTGACATTGATTTTGTATTAAAATCAGCAAAAGATAAGAACTCGGAATTGGTTGATTCGGGAGAGGTTTATGCAGCAAGCAATAAAGAAAAAGCTGGACAACCTAAGCTTACGAACGGGAGTTTAAATGGAAAACTTACAAATTTCGTTAATAGGTTAGAAAATAAAATAAACGACAACCGACTTGATTTTTTACTTGGAAATAAATCTAAGAAAATCACTTTTGAAGAAACCTTAAATCAATTAATTGGTTATCAGGCAGGGAAAAACGCAAATGTTACAGTTATAGATTTAAGTGGTGTTCCTTTTGAAGTGTTAAGTATTACAGTATCTCTGATTTCTAGAGTGATTTTTGAGTATGGTTATTTTTACAAGAGATATAGAAATGCCAAAGACCCTAATGAGAAAATAAATAACGATATACCTATTTTGCTCGTTTATGAAGAAGCTCACAAATATGTTCCGAATAGTGATTTGGTAAAATATAGGTCATCTAAAAAATCAATTGAAAGAATAGCTAAAGAAGGAAGAAAGTATGGAATTACTTTGCTTCTTGCGAGTCAAAGACCATCGGAAATATCAGAAACGATATTTTCTCAATGCAACAATTTTATTGCGATGCGGTTAACAAATCCTGCTGACCAAGGATATGTTAAAAAACTTTTGCCAGACACTTTAGGAACGTTAATTGACAAAATGCCTTCCTTAAAACAAGGAGAAGCTTTGCTTGTTGGAGAGTCAATTATATTACCTTCAATAGTTCAAATTGATCGATGTACTCCTGAGCCTTCATCAAATGATATTCCTTATTGGGAATTGTGGAAAGAACAATGGAAAACTATGAAAATAGAGGAAATTAAAAAAGAATGGTACAGCTAATAGTATTAAACAGATATTAATAAAATAAAGATGACAGCAAAAAATACGAAAATTATTTGTCCAAAATGCGGAAACGAATTTAATGTTGAAGATGCAATAGCACATCAAATCGAAGACAAGTATAAACAGGAATTGAGCAGTAAAATTTTAGAAATTGAAGCTGACTTTAAAAAAAAAGAGGGCTCCTTAGCTAAAAAAGAAAGTGAACTTAAGCTAAAAACAGCTGAAATTGAACAACAAATAGAAGCGAAAACAAAATTGGAAGTTGAAAAAAAGGAGAATGAAATCAAGAAAAAAATCGAAACAGATTATGAAGAACGACTTACCCAACTTAATACAGACCTTGAAAGCAAACGTAAGGAGAATGTTAGTTTAAAAAAAATTGAATTAGAAAATACTAAACTTAAAAATGATCTTGAATTACAGAAAATAAATATTGAGGCAGAGTTTGAAAAAAAAAGAAAAGAGGACTTAAAAACTGCGACCTCCATTTTGAAAGAAAATTTAAGAAATGAGTTTGAATTGCAAATAAAAGACAAAGACCAACAACTTTCAAATATGAAAGAACAAGTTGATATAATGAAAAAGAAAGCAGAACAAGGGTCAATGCAGCAGCAAGGTGAAACGCTTGAAATATTGGTAGAAGAAATTTTGCGAGATCATCACCCGAATGATATAATTGAAGGAATTAAAAAGGGAGTTCATGGGGCAGATGTTTTACAAACAGTAATAAACAATTCTGGAGCTGAATGTGGGAAAATACTATATGAATGCAAACGAGCAAAAAATTGGAGTAAAGACTGGCTAGACAAGCTAAAAAATGATGCCTTAGAGGCAAAAGCTGAATTGAAAGTTTTAGTAACTGAAGTTTTGCCTGAAGGAGCAGAGAAAATTTCAATTATTGACGGAATTTGTATTTGTAAATATCAAGATGTTCGTGGAGTTTCCGCACTTTTGAGAGAGCGATTAATAAATGTTGCCTTTTTAAGTCATTCTCAAATAAATAAAGGAGAGAAAATGATAACGCTTTACAACTATTTGACAAGTGAAGAATTTAAAATGCAATTAACAAGTGTAGTTGAAGGGTTCAGTGAGTTACAACAGTCCTATTTTGACGAAAAGAAGAAAATGCACGCACTTTGGAAACAGAGAGAAAAACAACTTGAAAAAATTATACTCGGAACTACAAGTTTCTATGGAGCAATAAGAGGGATTGCCGGCGCTTCCGCAGTCAATATTGAACTTCTTGAGACACCAAAATTAATGTTAGAGTTAGACGAAAATCGTGAACCCAAAAGAAAATCAAAAGGTAGCATTAGTCAAGAAGACATTGATTCATTATAGGGAATGGATTAATTTGATAAAAAACGAAATTAATTTAAGGTACGTATCCACTTTAGGAACATTGTTTATGGTATGCGCTTAAGCTACCTGTAAGGTTCCTAAAATGGATACGTACCAAACAAAAATCTCCTTCTTTAAGAAAATAAATAAATTTTTAAAGTATTTAACATTTAATAACGGTAAATAGTATGGAAGAAATAAACAAAACTAAATCAAGGTGGGACTTATTTATTTCTGATAAATGGGTAACGGCAGCACTTATTTTGGCATTCTTGGGTATTGTAGTAATTGTTTTCCCTTGGAATACCTTGGAGGGTAAATCATTATTTGGCACAAATTATTTTTTCAAAACGAGTGAATATGGGGCTTTGGGAGATTTTATTTCAGGAATAAGCAGTCCCTTATTGGGAGCGGCAACTATTATACTACTTGTAAGAACATATACTTTGCAAAAAGAAGAACTGGCTAAAACAAGAGAGAGTCTGGACCAGCAAATGAAAATGCTTAAAATTCAAAGATTTGAAGATAATTTTTTTAAGCTTTTGGAAAATCATCATCGAATAGTTGAAGCTATGGATTTGCACGAGAAAGACGAAAAGGGTAAAAAAAATACAATTTCAGTTAAACGAGATTGCTTCAGAACTTTTCATAATCATATTGCATCAGGAGTAAAGAAAAAAAAATCAAAAATGGTGGCTGATAATAAAGATGAGTTTATAATTGATGAACTAAATGCTATTTATGACGAAACCCAAAACTTTTACAAAGCAGACTTGCATCATTATTTTCGATTTATATATCACATACTGAAGTTCGTTAAAAATGCTACAGAAATTGATGATGATGATAAATATAAGTACACTAGCATTCTAAGGGCTACTCTATCGCCATATGAATTAGCTCTTATTTTTTATAATTGCTTACATGAGTTTGGGGATTCACACTTCAAACCTTTGGTGGAAGAATTCTCATTTTTAAAGAATCTTGATAGAACCTTGCTCTTTATTCCAGCTCAGGAAGATGACTATGATAAGCTAGCATTTGCTAGCTCAGAAAAAAGACCAGGTTTATTATTAATATGGAAAAATGCACAAAAAATTCAATGTGGTAATTAAATAGTAAAAATGTATGGAACATGAAATGCCCATGAGGCCTCCGCAGCATATTTCTGAGTCGGATTCGTTTAAGCTATTTAACGAAAAAATGCCAAGGAATTGGATAGTTCGCCAGGTAACTGAAAGGGATTATGGAATTGACTGTTACGTTGAGATTGTAAAGGATAATGGGGCTTTAACTGGATATTTGGTATTGTGTCAGTTGAAGTCTAGGAAATCAATCCCATGGAACAAGGATGGTAAGAATTCTATGAGTGAAGTTAAAATGTCTACACGAATTATTGGTATAAATTTCAGGTTCCTGTATTTCTTTTTCTTACAGATATAAAAGAGCAAGAAGTATATTTCCTCCCTGTGGACAAATGTATCAGGCAAGTTTATATGGATTACGTAGCGCAGACGGGCATTACGTATATGTTTGATAAAAAAGGCGTTTTAAACAAAGAGCATTTTTGACACTTTTTAATCATGAATTCCACCGTGAGCGGTTTGAAAGTGAGCTTTTGTTTTTTCTCTCAAATGTAAAGCATACTGCCGATTTTATGAGCGAACATTCAAGGCGAGATTTTCATCTCCCGTTGGAAATAATAGATGTTATATATTTGGAAACAGTTCATAAAAATTATAAATTTCTATGCAGTTTTTTTGAAATAACATGGCAGGTTGAGGAATTTGCTGAAATAAGAGAGAGGGCTCTTGATAGGAGTGGCGGTATTGCGGATTTATTCGAACTTGATGCAACAGAACTGATAAAAAAGCTTGACCCTCTAACTAGGACCATAGCAATTAAGCTAAATGAATTTGTGTCTGGTGAGATGGCTTATTGGATGTTCACAAACGACCAGCTATTCAATATGGTAATGGAGATTGAAGATGATGGAAGTATACCCAGCCACTACTTCAATTTTTAATCTCCGTAGCTTTAAGAACGTAGCTAAAGTGAATGATGTCTAGTACCTGGTGCTAAAGTGGAGACGTACCTAATTTAATATGGAGAAACCAGAAGCATTAAATTAAAACATCTTTTCATATTATACTTCAGTGATTTTTAATTATGAATTAATAAATTAAAAATATCATTCATTAAACTAGGTGTAATTTTTGTTTTGGAGAATTTATTAAAAAATACAAACGCGTTTTCTACTATTATATTGTAAATTTAATGTGATCCGTGCTGATTTGTCTACCCATAAAGAATGAACGTCCTTCATTTTAAGTGCAAAAATGTTGGGTTTGTCTTTTGGTAATTGAGATTGTTTGGTTTCTACTTTCCTTTTCAATCGGAGTGTTGGGTTGAAATTTTCTTGTGGCAATATAAAATTACCTATTCTGTAATTTTTCTTGTCGCACCATTCTTTTAATTGAACAGAACTAAATGGGCCTAATGCTATTTCAATAATCTCTGGAATATATAGTTCAACTAGGCGGTTTTCTGCAAACAATAGCTGACAACATAAGATATTTTCGGAATTTAAAAGGTTGGAGCCAAGAAGATATGGCAGACAAACTTGGAGTTTCTTTGCCTACCTATTCTAGAATAGAAAGGAATATCAACACGATGCCCTTTAAAAGAATTGTCCAATTGGCGAAAATATTTGCAATTTCCCCCTCGGAATTAGTTTCAATTGGAAAAAATAAAAATGACGTCATCCAAGAAAATCAAGAGCTAAAAGCAATAGTTGCAGAAAAGGAGAAAGAAATTATATCGCTACAGAAAAGAATTATCGAACTTCTTGACAAAAAAAAGTAGTTTTCAAATATTAAGGGTAAAGTATTTCTCTGATACGAAAGAAAAAAATTGTAAAAAAACATCTATCAATTTGAAGTTTTAAAAAACTTAAGTTTCCAAATAAAAATTTCACCGATCAGTGCCGGTATCGCTAAATTAATGAGCCACAACAATAATGATGCTGCAACAACTCCTGTTGAATCATTTGTAACAGTACTAAAAAAATAAACTGCCGTTGCACCTCGAACAGCAATTTCTGAAATTGCAAATGTTGGTATTGCCGATGTAACAAAAAATGTAATCGCAATTAGCACGATTGAAATTGTAAAATCAAGATGCACATTAAAAACCTTTAATGCTAAATAGTATTGAATAGAAAAAATAAAATAGCGCAAGATTGATAACACTAAAACACCCAGTACTTGAGATTTTTTTATTTCAAATACTGCATTTAAATAGTTTTTTATTTTACCGGAAAAATATTTTCTTGCCACAAAAATAAACACTAAACAAGTAATGCAAAGGCAAAAAATAATAAGAAACAATTCCACATTCCAGTGATCTAAAGTTAAAATTGGGTGAGAACTACCATATCCTTTTTTATTATAGAAAAGCAAAGCTATTAATCCGACACCAACAGTTATAAATAACTGTATCATGCTGCCAATAAAACTTTTTATTGTTGCTTCAATTTTGTCAGCCTTTTCTAAAAAAAAGATTCTCCCGGCAAATTCTCCAACTCTATTGGGGGTAAAAATGCTAATTGTGACACCTGCAAATATTGATTTAAGGGACTTTGCAAAAGTAATTTCCTCAAGAGGACGTATTAGAATTTTCCATTTCCATGCTTCTAAGCCCCAATTAATTGGCATCAAAAGAAATACTAGAAATAAAAAAAATACATTTGATTTATGAAACAAACCAACAAAATCAATGGAATGGTTGCTGGCATTTATTTTTGCCAAGATATACCAAACGGAGAGGATTAAAATTATTGTCTTAATTAAAAGGCTTACAACTTTGTAAATACGTTTATTTTCGGCTCCTTTCATAATTTCAACAATATTAGCAAAAAGTGCCGTTATTTAAGCGATGGTACTAGATAAAATAATTCTTGGCCGTGATTCAATGCAAACTGTATCTTAAATATTACTAACTAAGAAGATATCTTTGGGCTAAATTTGTATATTAGTTGCGCTAAATTGAAAATTAATAACGATTAAACTATTTTGAAAGGGCAATCGATGGCTCTCACAATAATTTTTCCCAACAATATCAAAGCACGTTTGGTCTGCTTTTAATTAGCGAATCGAACCAAAAATTAGTGCTGCATATTGCGGACAATAAAACAATAAAATAATGGATATATCTTTAGAAAGTATTGATGAATTGTTTCAATCATATAATTATCAAATTGCTCCAGCTTCAAATAATAAATTAAGAATTTATACCCTTAGGTATGGAATGTATCACGCTGCAGAACTGATCAAATTTGATGAATCCTTTGATGAATCGTCAATTAAAGCAGAATATTCTGAGAATGGGTATGCAACTGAAGTGAAAGTGTTTTCAAGTAAAGAAGAAATAGAAGAATATTTATTTGAAGGTTTTTTTATTAAAACTCCATTAGGGAATGAGTTGAAAAGAAGATATACTCAATTTGTCAATAGACAACTGAAAAATTTACCAGAAAAAAGTAAATATGAATATATTAATGGCGCTTTTGAAATATTTAGCCAAGATGAAAACGGAGTAGTTGTTGAGAGCAATAGCTATAATGATACAGACAAAACTTCCTTACTAGATAAAATCAACCTCCTTGTATCAGAAACAAAAGGAGCTATCTTAATTATAATTGAAGCTGCTGCTGGTTTTGGAAAGACTTGTACTGCGAATGAGATTTTAAATACATTCTCTGCATTAGAAAGCAAAAAATTGCCTTTTTTTACGGAACTATCTAGAAATAGAGAAGCTCGTGTGTTTAAACATATTTTATTAAATGAAATTGACGAACAGTTTCCTAATGGAATTAAGCAAAATATTGTAATTGAACAAATTGCAAAGGGGCGAATTCCATTAATAATTGATGGCTTTGACGAGTTAATTTCAACAGAAAGCAAAAAAGAAGATGTAGAAAGTATGTTTACAACGATTGTAGATCTTCTTAAAGGTGAAGCTAAAATTATTATTACCTCTCGTAAAACAGCAATGTTTAGTAGCAAAGAATTTTTTAATACTATAGATACAACAAATAATAAATTTTCATTGGCTAGAATTGAAATTAAAGAACCATCGGTTAATAATTGGCTAAGTTCTGAAAGGATTGATTTAATTCAATCCAAAGGTTTTCCACTTGAACATCTTGCTAACCCTGTTCTTCTTTCATATCTAAGAAATATTCCAATAGAAAAGCTGAAAGCTTATTTATCCAACGAGGAGGATAATTCCCTAGTAGATAAATATATTAATTACCTCTTAAAAAGAGAACAAGAAAGACAAAATTTAAAAATTTCCGTTGAAACCCAATTAAGAATTTTCAGAAAACTGATTCGGTTTATGACCGAATATAACATTACAGCAGAGACCAAAGAGACAATAAAAGATTTTCTAAAAGATTATAATACGAACATTTTAAAAACAAGCTTAAATGATTACACAGCAGAAGAGAAACCTTCACTTGAAGATTTAATTGAAACGCTTTCAAATCATGTTTTTTTAGATAGAAAAGCAAGTGGAATGATTGGTTTTGTGAATGATTTTATTTTTGGGTTATTAGTAGGCGAAAATTTGTTGTTAGGTAAATACAAGGAATATTACCCTAACATAAATGAAATATTGCCCCAAGATTTTGCAATAAAAGCGGTTCAAGCATTCAAAATTCAACCCCTTGAAAGACAAGAACAGTTATGGTCAGTTTTCAATCAAGAAAATTCGCAATTTTCTTATGATACCAGATTTTTCTTTGATTTAGATTATTACTTTATGAAAAAATTTAATAAAAAGTATTTAAATCTTTTTATTACAGATTATTCTATCAAAAATGTTTCATTTGACTCAAAGGCAACATTTACAGATTCGGTTTTTTCAAGTGTCATATTTAATAATTGCTTTTTTGATTTAAATGTTTTTAATAATTGTACATTTCAAAATTGTTTTTTTGACTCCTGTTCCATTATACCTATTCACTCAACTATACATTTCAACGATTTTGCAATCTTCGCAAGTAGCGATAATAATGGCTTTTTAGATAGTGTTTCAGAATTAATTAATTGCGTGGATAATAAAAATGATCCTTTAAGTGATTTCACAGTATTAAAGAAGTTTTTTCACCCCAACAGACCTAAGCCCGTGCCTCGAAAAATTTCATACATTAGGAAGGTTTTATTACCTCATACATCTGAGGAAATAAGCAAGAAAATATCTACCCTTAAATCAAATAAACACCTCTTTTTTAAAGATGATATAGCATACATTTCCCAAAAAGGTATAACCTACTTTAACCAAATAAATAATAGTTTATCATGATTTCGGGACTCCAGTTAATAGAAAAAGAAATTTGTAGTAAAATTACTGATGAACTTGACAAAGTTGGTATCTTATATAGAATTTTTAGTAGGATTAAAAATAAAAAATCTATTGATGAAAAAACGCTTCGAAAAAAAGAAGAAGGAAAGCCATATTTAATTGATGGTAAACAAATGCAGGATATTATCGGAGTAAGAATCGTTACATACTTTAAAGATGATGTAGATATTGTTTACTCAATTCTAAAAACTCAATTCAAATATGTTAGTGAAGAGATCGATGATTTTGAACTAACAGTTTTCAAGCCTAAAAGAACTAATATAATTTGTAGACTTAATGAAAAACATTCTGAAATATTTAAAGAAGTCCAACAAGCATCTCACAAAGACTCATTTAAATTAATAGATAATACTTTTGAATTGCAACTACGAACTATTTTGTCTGAAGGCTGGCACGAAGTAGATCACAGTTTAAGATACAAATGCAAATCCGATTGGGAGCAGCATAAAGAAAACGAAAGGATGCTTAATGGAATTTATGCAAACCTTGAAACAAATGATATTGTATTAAAGAACTTATTTAACGAATTAGCATACAAACACTATAAAAATAAAAATTGGGAAGGATTAATAAGAAATAAATTCCGGCTTAATTTTCAATTACTTCCCTTAAAAAAGGAATTAATTGAGATATTAAATAATAATAATGAACTTGGAAAACAAATATTTAAATTAGAAAGAAATTTTATAATTTACAGCATTAGCTCTCTTGAAATAAGTTTTCCGATTAATTTAACAAATCTTGTATACTTGATTAATTGTTTAATTTTAAAAAATATCGAAATTTATAAAATCACTCCCGGTTTGATTTTAGATGAATTCAAAATCGATATATCAATTATAAGTGTAAACATTGAAAAATCGTCTACCAGCCTTCATAATTAACTATATCATTTTCATTAGATTCTAATTTCATTATATTTGAGCTCTTTAAATTAAGTTTATGAAATATTTAATAGTACTTCTTCTTTTTACAAATACTGTTTTTGGGCAAATGAAACCCAAAGAAACATATACTATTTATGTAAACTATCCCGATTATTCCATCAAAGCAACAGTTTCAAATAATGTTAAGAAAATTGATGTAAAAGAATCCTTATTGTATTATTGGTATTCTTCAAATAAGATTCTTGAAACTGAGGGCGGCTATGAAGGTAAAATCCTGGATGGACCATATACTTCATTTTATTTATCCAGTAACCTGAAAGAAAAAGGACAATTTAAAAAAGGCCTGAAAAATGGAGAATGGATTACCTGGTTTGAAGGCGGAAAAATTCATGAAATCAGCACCTGGAAAAAAGGGTTAAAATGTGGTGTATTTAAGACTTTTGATGACAAAGGCAATTTGATTATTGAATCAAACTATGCAGATGGTAAATTGAACGGTTATCAAACTGAATATAAAGACGAAAAAGTAATCGGTAAAAAAAGATTTAAAAAAGGACTTGAAATAATTCCGAAAGAAAAAAAGAGTGTAGATAAAAAAAGTGATATTGAAAAACCAAAGGAAGGTATAAAAGAAGAGAACTCTCAAGAAAATTCTAAAGCAAAGAAAACATTTAAAGAGAAAGTGAAAACAATCTTTAAAAAGAAGGATACTGAAAATAAAAACACGGCTAAAGAAAAACCGAAATCTAATTCAACTGATTCAAAAGTAAAAAAGACTTTCAAACAAAAAGTGAAAGCCCTGTTCAAGAAAAAAGAAAAATCTCCAAAAACTGAAAAGCCAAAGAGTGAAACGAAATGATATACCAAAAGTATTTTATTTATGGAGGATGCTTTCGCTGCTATGTAAGAAATGCAAGTATCAAACAGGTTCATTTAATGGGAACTTATTGGGATTCGGTATTAAAGCAAGTTCCCTTTTCTATGCAATTGTAATTTCATTAATAATTGCAATTGTTAGCAGTTCGCTTATACTCTTCGCATACCTTTCCCGAATAGAATTTGATAGTTTTGAAATGAACCAACGCATCAACTTAAACGCTGACTCAGGTTTAAATTTATTATTGTCAAAACAAACCATCGTTGAATTAAATCAGGAAAAATCCATTGATTTATATACTTCTGGAAATGATCATGTATCATTAAGCAGGAAATCATGGGGAGCGTATGAAATATTAATTTCCAAAGCTGCATTTAAAAATATTGAAGCAATTCGTATAGCACAGGTTGGTTTTTATCCCGACAGTTCAAAATCTTACAGTCTTTATTTAGTGGATGAAGACAAGCCATTAGCACTGTGTGGAAAAACAAAAATTAAAGGAACCGCCTATCTTCCAAAGGCCGGAGTGAAAAGAGCATATATTGAAGGTCAGAATTTTGTTGGAACAACATTGATTGATGGGCAAATTAAACAGAGTGATAAAACTCTTCCTGAATTTAATAAATCCTTGATAGAAAATATTACCACTCTGTTTTCAAAAAAAATGATCTCGGAGAAGGATAGTGTTATTGTTATGGAGAAGGGAATTTCAGGTGATAGTTTGAATAATAGCTTTAAAAATAAAACATTAGTATTAACCAGCATTGCTGCGGTAAAAATTTCTGAAGGAGTTTATTCTGGAAATATTGTAATGATCTCCGATAAACAAATTACAGTTTCTGCAAATGCAGATTTAAATAATGTGATTCTTGTTGCCCCTAAAATAATAATCGAAAAAGAGTTTAAAGGTGCTTTGCAGGCATTCGCATCGGATTCAATTATCGTGAATAAAAATGTCACACTATATTATCCTTCTGTTTTAGGATTAGTAAGAAATGAAAAATCGCCTGCTGTTTCTTCAATACTGTTAAGTGAAAACGATACCCTTTTAGGAAATGTCTTTTCCTTTAAAAGCAATACAGACGTATTAAAACAGACGGGTTTTGTTATGCAGGATAAAGCTGTGGTTTACGGGCAAGTTTATTCAAATGGATATGTTGACATAAAAGGAACCATTTATGGAAGTTTGATGTGTTCCAAAATAATATTAAGTACGCCCTCATCGGTATATGAAAATCATTTATTAAATGCAGTAATTGATCTAACTAAATTATCAAAGAATTATGTGGGTATAAATTTGGTGAAGGAATCAGAATCAAAAAAAGTAGTTAAATGGCTGGAATGAATTGGCAACTGAAAGCATCCACTTTAATTGAATCATTAATAGCAATGATTATCATTGTTACGTGTTTGGCAATAGGAACTATGATTTACGCCAATGTTCTCGCCTCTGATAAACAACGATTGCAACTTAAAGCAATTTTGATATTGAATAATGAAGCGCAGCAAACAAAAGCAGAAAAAACTTTTATTGATTCAGAAAGACAATTGGATGAGTGGAACATAAAAAAAACGGTTGAACACTATGAGCAAACAGAAAATTTATACCGATTAACATTATCACTTACTGATAAAGAAGGAAAAACAATTACAACCAGAAACGAATTAATCGCTACTCCATAATGAAGAAAGTAAAAGCCTTTACATTGCTGGAGTTATTGATAGCGATGATTATCAGCAGTATTGTTATTGCTTTTGGGTATGAGGTTTATTCGATTATGTATAAACAATTCTTATCCTATAAGAAGGCGAAAACCGAAATAGTCAATACCATGCAATTCAATACAATCTTAACAAATGATTTTTATAATTCAGAAGAAATAACATTCATTGAAAATACTATTGCAATCTTTCGGAAAAATAATGAACCTTTACATTATACATTTAACGATAACTTTATTTTGCGAACAAAAAATGAAATAACAGATACATTTAAAATTTCCGCTATCAATATTCAGGAAAAATTTGTTTTTAAAAATGAACAATTTCAGTCGACACTTATAAATGAACTTTCATTTGATGCGCGATTGTCAGGAGAGATACAGCATTTTTTATTTGCAAAGAACTATAGTGCGGCAACACTATTAAACAAAGAAATCAAATTTCAACAAGCAGAATAAAAATGGCGAAGCTGGATTTAAATAAAATAGCTCAATCGAAAAAGAATATAGTTTCTACTTCAAAAACAAGCGAGAAAGGCTCATTTGATTTTTTGAATAGAGACATTAAAATGTTTGGTTCTGGATTTTCTGATAAAAAGAAAGAACGTTTCTATTCCGAACTTACTATACTATTTGCCGCTGGAGTTGATATTCGTTCTGCTCTGGAATTAATTGAAGAAGAACAAACAAAAGAAAAGGACAAACAATTATTTGCTCAAATAAAAGAATTAATCATATCTGGAAGTAGTCTGTCAAAAGCAATCGAGCAAACCGGATTGTTTACTACCTATGAATATTATAGTATTCAGATAGGAGAAGAAAGCGGAAGACTAACCGAAGTGTTAACGGAACTCTCCGGTTTCTTTTCGAAAAAAATCCAACAAAAAAGACAAATTACAAGTGCGCTTTCTTATCCGGCTGTTGTTTTCTTTGCTTCCTTCGGAGCCATTTTCTTTATGATGAAATTTGTAGTGCCAATGTTTGCTGATGTATTTAAACGTTTTAAAGGAGAATTGCCGTATTTTACCAGAGTAATCATACATATCTCCGATCTGTTTTCAAATTATTCATTGTATATGTTGTTGGGTATGGCAACACTGTTTATTTTTTTGTACAGCAATAGGAAGTCAATTTGGTTCAGAAAATATGGTGCAGCTCTTATTCTGAGAACACCAATCATGAAAGAAATGATCCGAAAAATATACCTGGCACGTTTTTGTCAATCTATGAATTTATTGATAAGCGCTAAAACACCATTGGTTACTGCTATTGATCTGGTAAAAAAAATGGTTGGGTTTTATCCCATAGAAGTATCGCTTGAAACAATTCAAGAAGATATTATGAAGGGACAATCTCTTCATCAGAGTTTAGCGAAATTTAAAATCTATAATAAACGAATGATTTCTCTAATTAAGGTAGCAGAAGAAGTGAATCAACTGGATACCATGTTTTCAAAACTTGCTAAACAATATTCCGATGAAGTGGACTATCAAACAAGCATTCTGGGAAGTCTGATAGAACCGGTCATGATAATTTTTCTTGGTCTTTTAGTTGCAATTATTTTGGTTGCCATGTATTTACCACTTTTCCAAATGAGCAGTACGGTTGGATAGATAAATTAAGAAAATAGATAATTTATTTATTTACTAGCAATACAACTTATCAATCGGCTTTCAGTTTAATTGTTATATGGTAGCTCGTTGGAAACAAGTTCTCCTTTTTAATTTAAAAATTTAACTTTCCTCAATAAATAATTTTTGTTCTTTGCCATTTCAATAATTATTCTCTTTCAAACTATAAATTCCATGTTGATAAGTTTTGTTGCATATAGAAAGAAATAGATTTTAATTTGTTTTGGAATAAAACGCCTACCACTAAACCCATAACAATTGAATAATAATACCTTAATGAAAAATAGTTTATCCGTATTTCTTATCGACAATAATGAAATTGATAATTTCATCCATCAACGAAAATTGAAAGATTTCTCAGAAGACATCAATGTATTCACTTTTCAGAATGCAACTGAAGCCTTAGAATCTATTCAGAAAAACAACAAAGCACCTCAGCTGATTTTATTGAATTTGTATTTAACATTAACTAATGGTTTTGAATTTTTGGAAGCATATGAAAAATTGGATTGCGAAAAAACGAATACTTTTATTTATATTCTTTCAACAACAATACGTCCAAGTGATTTAAGGTTGATAAAAAAGAATGTTAATTGCTTTGGTTATATTGAAAAGCCCTTTTCAATGAATAAACTATTTGAACAAATGGATTCAAAAAAAACAGAAATGTTTAATCTAATACCCAATCATTAGATCAACTATTTTAATTTTTTTATCAAAAACATACCGTTGGATCAAAAAAACGACCGTTGGATAAGAATCCTCCCAATATTTCAAAAGTTATATTTATGTTTACCTCCATCTGATTTTGCGAACATAGAGTTCAACATTTCAAAAAAAATTAAGTCTTTTTAACGATGGGGGTAAAATTACCCCCTATATAGGGGTAAAATTACCCCCATGCAAAAAGGGTAATTTTACTCTTGACAGTATAGATTTTATTGTTCAGTTTTGGGGCGTAATTTTTTTATAGTATCAGGAGAAAATGTTTTGTACACTAATTAAACAATTAAGAAAAGATACAGTTTTTGTAAATCTCTCTTTTTTTTTATTTATTGTATTGAACACCGAAGGGAAAAATATAATTAATTAAAAAATAAGCATTGTTATTTTTATTTGTCAGAAAAAGTTGTTAACAAAAGTCAAGTTAGTTTAAAGTTAACGATTTGAAAATCATGTTTAAACAAATAACTATGATTTTAATCACGATTTCAAAATACTTTGATATTGCAAAATTAATTGTAATGTTGTATTTGACGACATTATTTTTTTCTAAATTTTAAGTTTTTATTTAAAACGGAAAATGTTTAAACAGTTATAAATTTTCGCAACAAATTTTAATTCAAGTAAAGCTCTAAAACATAATATTAAGCAACATAAATACATCTAAAACAATAATAATTAATCATAATATCTCAAAACCATTAAATATGAACAAAGCAAATTCAAAAAAAACAAAATGGAAATCCTTATTTATCTCTTTATTTTCCATACTGTTACTTTGCACTTTTAGTGTCAATGTTTCCGGACAAAATCATGGTGTTTCAATAAACACAGGTAACACGGCAGCCGATCCTTCAGCCATGCTGGATGTAAGTTCAACAAGTCAGGGTCTTCTGGTTCCAAGAATGACAACATCGCAAAGAAATGCGATTGCAAGCCCCGCTAATAGCCTTTTGGTTTACGATACAGATATTAAACAGTTTTATTATTACAATTCTACAAGTTCTCAATGGGTTGAAGCAATCGGCCCTGCAGGTGCCACTGGAGCAACTGGAATTGCCGGTGTTACTGGATCGTCTGGCACTAATGGAGTAACTGGTCCGACCGGATCAGATGGAGCTACAGGTGATACAGGAATAGCTGGTCCAACAGGAGTGGCGGGAACTAATGGAGTAACTGGTGCAACAGGATCAGCTGGAATAGCAGGAGCAACAGGAATAGCTGGTCCAACAGGAGTAGCGGGAACTGATGGAGTAACTGGGGCAACAGGAGCAACTGGAGTAGCAGGAGCAACAGGTGCTATTGGAGTAACTGGGGCAACAGGCTCTGATGGCACAACAGGTCAAGACGCAACTGATGCTTTTGGGACATCTTATTTAACCGTAAGTTCTTCCACAACAACTTTTACTTTAATACCTGGTCTTACTCAAACAATCACTGTTCCTTCAAACAGCGTGTTAGAAATATATACCGATGGGGGAGTTCAAACAAGTTCTAATGCATCCAGCGGAGTTTCGATTGTTGACATTTCAATTTTTATCGATGGAACTGTTGCAGCTAATGGAGCATATAGAAGAGTGATAGCAGCGAATACTTCAGGTTCCGGGTCACAATTAATAAATTATGCAATGGGGAAATCTGCTTTACTTTCAGCAGGATCACATACCATTGACGTAAGGGCAAAATACTTTTCTGGATCTACAGCATACGTAAGTGGTGATAATACAACAGTATTACAAGGGACATTAAAAATTACCATATTAAAGAAATAAAAAAATACTGTAATAAAAAACAATAAACAAACTAATTGCTTTTTAGGAAAAGGAAATAACGGCACTAAAAAAAATGAAAAAATGAAAAAATTAAAAATAATTTCCAGCCTTTTACTATTTAATATTCTCTTTTTGTTTTCTACAAGTGTATTCAGTCAAAATGCTAATTCTTTGAACCAACAGGATAAAAGCAAAAATGCAGTTGGAAGCAATAATAAAGAAAGCAATCCCAAAAAATCCAAGGCAAAAGTTTCAAACAATAAACAGGGAACTTTTGTCAATCAAAATACGGATGAGGATAATTTACCCGTGGATACTTTAAATGTTACTCCTGCTATAATTATTAGTAATAAAAAGCCGAATAACAATTAATTTTTAGAACATTTAAATATTATAAAATGAAATTGCCATATTCATTTGAAACAAACAAAATGAATCTGCCATATTCCATCTGACCTAAAAAATTAAAAAGATGAGATTTTATTATTTATTAAAAAGAGAACAAACTTTAACACTAATAATTGGGGTATTGCTTTTTTTAAGTAATACAGGATTATTAAAAGCTCAACTTGGCTTTAATAATCATGGGTGTTATGTTAATATTAAAACAGGAACAATTCTTAATGTTGATGGGAATGTAACACTTGAAAACAATGGGCAGTTAAACAATTCCGGTGAGGTGGAAATAAAAGGCGATTGGTTGAATAATTCTGGGACAACTGGGTTCTCAAGCCCTAATGATGGTACAGTTAACTTTTCTGGAAACGATCAGCATTTAGGAGGAACTAGTACAACTAATTTTAATAACATTAATCTTAATCAAGCTACGACATCTTCAACTATTACATTGCAAAGTCAAATCACAGTAACTGGGGTATTCACGTTTACTTCAGGTTATGTAATTAGCTCATCTGCCAATTTACTGACGTTTGGTAATAGTTCAAGTCTCAGTGGGGTAAGTGATAATTCTTTTGTTGAAGGGCCGGTACAAAAAATTGGAAGTACATTTTTTGTTTTTCCAATTGGAAAAAGTGCTTATTATCATCCATTAACAATATCTGCACCTGCTGTTGGTACTGATGCATATACTGCGCAGTACTTTGCTGCCAATCAAACCTTTGGTTCAGCTTTACAAACAGGATCATTAGAAAGTATTAGCAATTGTGAATATTGGTTATTAACCCGTACTGCAGGAACATCAATTGTGGTGCCTTCTCTTGGATGGAATAGCAATAGTTGTAATATACAAAGTTATCAGGATTTGAGAGTTGCAGGTTGGGATGGATCAGAATGGAAATCAATGGGAAATACAGGGGTTACTGTTAATGGTAACACTGGAACATTAACAGGATTGTCAGGAATTAATACTTCTAGTTTGCCTATTACAATAGGGGTTTATCAACCTGCAGTTAAACCATATGCAACTTTAAAAAAACAGTTAGATGGGGGTTTTTATACACCAGTACAAGATAAAATGTATTTTAAATTTAAAGGAGAATACACACAGGGAGCATTAAATTACACTGTATACGATGCAGCAACTGGAACTATAATTCCTTCACTTCCAATAAACACTACTATATTAAATTATGGTGACAATAGATATGAATTAAACTTGTCAAGTGCCCTAACACCATTAGGGAAATTTTATACACTAGAAGTGAAAGATGAAAAGAATGTGTCCTATTATCTCAAATTCAAATATTAATAATTATTAAATAAAAATGAATAAACGAATTATTATAATTAGTCTGATAGTTATTGGAATTATTGCAACAACATTTTTTTATTTTTTTAAACAACCATCTGAAAAAACAGGATATATTGAAATAAATAAAATTTTTGCGGATTTTAAATTAAAAAAAGAATTGGAAGTACAACTTACTAAAGTGAAAGAATCACGAAAAGTAATTATGGATAGTTTGGAATTTGGGTTAAAAGTTTTATCAAAACAAATCCAAGCAGATGGTCAAAAAGATAAAGACAAAATCGCATTGTTTGAAGTTAAACGTGAAGAATATCTTCAGAAAAAAAAACAATTTGAGGATGATAATGATGCGGTAGCAAAGCAATATGATTCCCAAATAATTTCTCAAATGAATCAATATGTAAAAGATTACGGTAATAAAAATGGTTATACATATATTTTTGGGGCAGATGGTAGTGGGTTTTTAATGTTTTCTTCAGAAACAAAAAATATTACAGAAGAAGTTAAAAACTATATTAATGATAGGTATAAAGGGAAAGTAGAATGAAGCATTTAATTTTTTTTGTATTTCTATTTATTTCCTTGTTTTTAAATTTTGGTTGTTCAAACAACCAAGAAGATAAAAATAATAAAGCTAATGATCTAGAAAATGAAAATGCTGATGATAAGGATGAGGTCATTAGAAAGCCAGAAAAGATGAGTCCCAGAAACTATGTTGCATGGGTTGAGGATAAAAACAATGGGATAAAAGTTGAAAAGAATATTGAAGATTTTACATATGCATTTCAGTTTAAACCTTTGGAGTATGTTTCCATAATGGATATTAAAAAGGATACTATAAAAACAGTTGAATTAAAAAACAAAATAGAAGAATATAAAGGCTTACAATATTTCACTTTTAGAATTTCAACAGAATCTCGAACCGAACTTTTGAAAAAAAATTTAACAGAAACAAATGATTATTATGGAAGGATACAATATTTTTCATTCGATATGCAAAAGGATCTGAAATTAATTGATGGCAAAGATACATTAGATTGTGTATTATTTCATTTTGAAAGGGTCTATGGAATTGCCCCATACGCCACTTTTGTTTTAGGTTTTCCTAATTCAAAGCAAATAAATGATAAGACCTTATTTTATGATGAAAAGGTATTTGGTGCTGGAAGAATCTATTTAACAATACGTTCAAAGAATATAAAAAGGCTACCAGAGGTTATTACATACTAAGGAAAATTGCTCTGTTAGAATTAAAATAATGCAATGATTACAAATTGTATTTAACCATAAAAGATAAAATTATTTTATATGAAAAAGCAGAAATTTTTAAAAGGCATTGCAGTATACATGGCTCTTAGTTTATTGTTTGAGATTTTTTATCCGACAGTAGCTTTAGCTCTTACAGGTGGACCCGCTCAACCTGAATCAAGTGCTTTTACCCCAGTTGGCACTTCTGACATGGTTAATTTATTTTCGGGAGATTACAACTATAACATACCATTATTGGATGTTGGAGGATATCCGGTTAATATTAGTTATAATTCAGGTATTAGTATGGATCAGGAAGCAAGTTGGGTTGGCTTAGGTTGGAACATTAATCCTGGTGCTATAAACAGGAATATGAGAGGTTTGCCTGATGAGTTTAAAGGTGATAAGGTTACCAAGGAGTTTAATGTAAAACCAAATCAGACCTATGGTGTTAATACTGGTGTAGGGTTTTCAATTGCTGGTTTTGAAGCTTTAAGTTTAAATTTTTCTGTGGGAGCGAAATATAATAATTATACAGGTGTAGGGTTTGAACAGTCCGCAAACATAGCTATTACAGCTGGGGAGTCAGGTAAAACTTCTGGTACGGCCAGTTTAGGTTTACATTCGAGTGCCGATGGTTTGGATATTTCTCCTTCTGTTTCCATGTCTGCGAAAAACACAAACAAGGATAATGTCGACACTAAATTTGGGGCTTCACTTGGAGCTTCTTTCAACTCAAGAGCTGGTTTAAAAGCATTAACAATTAGTACAAGTGTTTCTCAGTCTCAAAAAGTAAAAAATGATAAACAAGAGGTAATAGGCTCAACATCAGGAGGTAGCATGGGGACAGGTTGTAGTATTGATTTCAACAATCCAACCTACGTTCCTAGTCAAGGTATGCCAATGAAAAATTTATCAGTAAACACCTCCTTTCAATTGGGTACTACAATCTATACAGCAGATGTGACATTCAACGGAACCGGTTACTATTCCGAACAACGTTTGGCTCAAACAAAACAAATTGTACCTGCCTATGGTTATTTAAATTCTGATGAAGGAAGTGCCCTAGATAAAGTGTTAATGGATTTTAACCGTGAAAAGGATGGATCTTTTACCAAAACCACACCTTGTTTGCCTTTAACAAATTATACTTACGATTTATTTTCAGTTTCCGGGCAAGGAGTTGGTGGTATGTTTCGTCCTTTCAGAAGTGATTTAGGTTATGTATTTGACAGCCGTTCCACTAACACGAGTGATAGCTATAGCCTTGGTGTGGAAATAGGATTGGCTATGACAGCTCACGCAGGGGTAGATGTTACCATTAATGATGTAAATTCTACTACAGGAAAATGGACAGATAATAATGATGCAGCAAGTCGTCTTAAATTTCGAAAAACTGTAAATGGGAAGCCTCTATACGAGCCTTATTATTTTAAGGAGGCGGGCGAAAAAAATGTTGATTCCTATTCAGCTTTATATAATGCAATTGGAGGAGATCAGCCTGTACGTATTGGACTTCAAGATCAAGGTGCATTTGAAGTAAATGCAAAAAACACTTTTGTAGTTGGTGGGAATTCATATGGTAGTGAACCGAATATCCCTTCTGTAAATTACAGACCTGTTAGACAAAGAAGAAATCAATTGTTTTCATCTATTAGCTTAGGAGAATATTCCAAATCAGCTGTCGATAAAGATTTATTTACTTCCATTTATAATCACAATGGCTCCGTTACTCCTGCTGTAAATACCAATCATCACATTGCCGAAATTACAACTACAAAAACAGATGGGTCGCGCTATGTCTATGGAATCCCTGCATATAATACCAAACAGCGCGAAGTTACTTTTAATATGAGTAAATTTGATGGTGAAGGAGATGTTAATACAGCAACGACCGGATTGATACAATATAACCCAGGAGTAGATAACACCACTGGTAATCTAAAAGGCCTCGACAATTATTTCAGTAGTACCGAATTGCCTGCCTATGCTCATTCTTATTTATTAACTGCCGTGCTTTCTGTCGATTATGTTGATGTTACAGGAAATGGACCTTCTATAGACGATTTGGGCACGTATACAAAATTTTCATATTCAAAAAATCAAAATTTGTATAATTGGAGAGTGCCATATAGTTCAAATAAAGCAAATTTTAATGAAGGATTAAAGACTATACATTCCGATGAACAAGGCAATTATGTTTATGGAGAAAAGGAAATTTGGATACTTAACAAAATCGAAACAAAAAATTATGTCGCAATTTTTACAACCACGAAATCCACAGCTGGAGGTAGAGCAGATGGTTTTGATGTGGCGGGTGAAAATGGAGGTATTGGAACGAATCCTGGTAAATTATTAAAGAAAATAGCACTTTATTCAAGACCTGATTATGAGTTATATATTGGCAATCTCAATTTAGCAACTCCTATTAAAGAAGTTCATTTCGTTTATGATTATTCACTTTGCCAAGGAACTTTAAACAATGTAGCTGGAGCTTCTGGTTTATGGACCCGTGACACTGAATGTGAAGGAGTAAATTTAGGGGGGAAACTAACATTAAAACAAATATATTTTACCTATGGGAAGTCCAATAAGGCTAAATTAAATCCTTATACATTTGATTACTCAGCTTTTAATCCTTCTTATGGAATGAAGGATTATGATAAATGGGGCAATTACAAACCGAATAGTGCTACTTTAACAAATGCTGAATTTCCCTATGTTGATCAAGAATTAATTCCAATTACGGATGTTCAAAACTATGATAGTAATTATCCCAACAGAACATATGCTGATTTATATTCATCTGCATGGACACTGAATAAAATTACTTTGCCGTCCGGAGGAACAATAAATGTGCAATATGAATCAGATGATTATGCTTTTGTTCAAGATAGAAGAGCTATGCAAATGTTTAAAATTACTGGATTAGGAACTAGTTCAGCTAATAATCCAGTTAATTCAGTTTCGGATTTAAGTCAGAATAGTTTTATGTTTTTTAAACTTCAAGACCCAATTCCAACGATCACTGGGGGGGCTCAAACTTCTAAGAGTGTATTATACGAAAAATACCTTAGAGGAATAAATGATCTCTATTTTAGGGCACTTGTACATGTAAATGGAAATGGAAATGATTATGTTTCCGGATATGCCGAAGGAATTTATGATTATAATTTCGTAACAGAAACATCAACAATATCTAATATTGCTGGTGTTGACTGTTATACATATGGTTATATACAATTAAATCCCGTTACAATAGAAGACCATACCGGTTCATCAGTAAATCCAATTTCAAAAGCTGCGGTGCAGTTTGCACGTGTAAATACTCCAAAAGAAGCATATGGGAACTCTAACTTTGCAGAGCCTACTGATCCAAACCCATCTGCAGTAAGTATCATTTCTGTTGTAAAAGCCATGGCTGATGCTTCATTTATTAACAACATGATAGCAGCATTTCAAGGTGCGAATGGTTATTTGTATAATCAAGATTTAGGAAAAAACATTGTTCTTAATAAATCATGGGTGCGGTTACTAAATCCCAATATGAAAAAATTGGGTGGAGGGTCAAGAGTTAAAAAAATTACAATTTCTGATGAATGGGGAGATATGCTGGATAATGATGGAATTCTTCACAATAACACAACTAAAGACTTCAGCTATGGACAAGAATATGATTACACAAAAGTAGAAAACGGACAAGTCATTAGTTCTGGTGTTGCTTCTTACGAACCTTTAGTAGGCGGAGACGAAAACCCGTTTCGTTTACCGGTTGCTTTCAGCCAAAAAATGAAATTAGCAGCCGATCTTGATTATTTTCAGGAAGAACCATATGGTGAATCCTTTTTCCCATCTGCAAGTGTGGGTTATAGCAAGGTTACTGTTAAAAATTTACAACGGTATAAAAATGATGCTAACCCATCTTTAGGTGTAAAAGTTCAACGGCATGCCACTGGATCAGTGGTAAGCGAATTTTTTACATCGCGTGATTATCCAACAATAACCAAAAGAACTCCCATAGATGCCAGACCAAAAAAAACGGGAGCATTGCTCAAATTATTAAAATTAAGTGTTAGGGATTATATGACAGCAAGCCAGGGGTTCCAAATTGAATTAAATGATATGCATGGTAAACCTAAGGCAACATGGGTGTATGCGGAAGACCAAGTTACTTCTATATCAGGAGTAGAATACAAATACAAATCCAATGGTAACAAATTAAATAATTCAGCGACTGTAATAAATAAAGATGGTAGTATTCAAACTACAAACATTGGGATTGATTATGATTTTGTGGCAGATATGCGCGAGCAAAAAACCGATGTAATTAATGCAGGGCTTCAAGTGAACCTATATGGATTTTTGGTTTCTGTTGTTCCTTGTGTTATTCCACCTATTTTACCATCCTTTAGTACTGAAAGAACAAGATTTCGTTCTGCAAGTGTAACAAAAGTTATTAATCATTTTGGCCTTTTAGAGGAAACAATTGCCTACGATTTGGGTTCAAAAGTATCCACCCAAAATTTGGCTTATGATTCCGAAACAGGAGAAGTTCTGTTAACTAAAACAAAAAATGATTTTAATGATGAGATGTATTCTGTTAATTTCCCTGCTCACTTGGCATATGATAGAATGGGCCCGGGATATAAGAATGTGGGAGTAGTATTAAATAGCTCAAACGGATTAAATATAAATTCATCTGGAAAAGTAGTTTCTAATCCTTCAAATATTCTTATTCCTGGAGATGAAGTGCAAATTACTCCATTACCAACTGCACTTTCTGCAGATAGGTATTGGATAAGTAAAGAAACTGGAACAGGTAATTTGTATGTTATTGATAAAAATGGAAATCATGTTACCACAATTTCTTCTTCAGCATCAATCAAAGTAATTCGATCTGGACATAGAAATGAACAAGGAGTTTCAATTGGATCATTTGCCTCGTTAGTTAATCCAATTGATAAAGACAATAACCTTGTTTATGACAGCCAGTTAAATGCATTTGATGAAAGCTATAAAGTGCTTAATGCTAGTGCTGTTGAATATTCAGAAGTTTGGCGTACTTTCTGCGAATGCGGTGTAAATCCCGATGACCCTTCCAGCCCACATAACCCTTATTTATTAGGAAAATTAGGCAGTTGGAGAACAAAAAAATCATACACTTTTTTAAGTGACCGCAATCAAACTAAAGTAAACGACAATTCCAATATCCGCAAGGATGGAACATATAAATATTTTAGACAGTTCTGGTCTCCTTTTGGCTTAAATGATTGGACATCTCCTGGTGATATTACATCTACCAATTCTAATTGGACCTGGACATCGGAAGTTACTGAATACAGTCCTTATGGCCCTGAACTAGAAAACAAAGATGCACTTAATCGGTATTCTGCTGCTGTTTATGGATATAATAATTCCTTGCCGATTGCAATAGGATCCAATTCACAATACCGTCAAATGGCAAACGATAATTTTGAAGATTATAATTTTGATGATTGTCCAGATGACCATTTTAGCTATGAAAGACCTTTGTCAATAATTACTTCAGGAGCTGCTATTGATGGAACGCAATCGCATACGGGCAAAAGATCCATTAAAGTTCCGGCAGGAACATCTATTACAGTTACAAAACCGCTTTTGGAGTGCACGGATCTGCAGCAACCTTAATGGATTTAATTATAAAATTGTTATGCATAGAAACATTGAAGAGATAATCTTGATTTGTAAAAAATTAAAAATAAAATTTTAAATATGAAAAATAAAATAAAAATCACAGGAATTCTTATGTTGTTCTTGATGATTCAATATAAAGCACATTCGCAGGCTAAGATACTTGATTTGTCTATTACTACAATAGAACAAAGCGACTCACTCGCATCGGATTCGGTTGAATTAGCGATCAATTTTAAGATCAGTGATGCTACTAATGCCTCCAAAGTTCATTTTTGGTTAGGGACTGCTATTAACGATTCCAGCCTGTTCGTGGCTATTCCAGCGTTTATTAGTAATGCAAACGAGCCGTTTTTATCTTTTCAGGGTAAAACGAACAAAATAGAAAACCACACAGTATTTTTTTACTTGAAAACAAGTAAACTCCTTTACAATAGTTTTGCTTTCGCTACTTTATTTGTTGAAATGAATACTTCTGAAAAAACATCGCATTTATATTATAAAAAATAACTGATATACAATGATTAATAAAACATATAAAAACAGTCTACTAAAAACAGTAATGGTTTTGGTGGGGATATTGCAACTTGATTGTCTGCTTGCTCAAAATGTATATACTGTTACTAAAATTACAGACCCGGATCCTATTGTTGATATTTACGATTTTAATGATGCATCATGTGATCCTGATATGTTTGGAACTTTACAATGGGCAATACGTAAGGCAATTGACCCAGCTACTTCTGGAACAAGTACAATAAATTTTAATATTTCGGGAACTGGTTCAAATATTATTCAGTTACATTACCAATTACCTTCAATTACAAAACATGTTATTATTGACGGTACAACACAAGCAGGTTATCAAACAGGGCAACCCAATATAATAATTGATGGGAGTCTTGTGCCTATGGCATTATATCCTCTCGGATTTAAATTTGACGCAATAAGTAATGGAAAAATACTTGGACTTTATGTTAGAAATTTTTATAAAGCGATAGTATTGAATAATTCAAACTCTTGTGAAATTACCAATAATGTGATTAATCAAAATTCAGAACAAAACATTACACTTCATATGTCTAATAATTGTATAATTCGCGGGAATTATGTAAACACTGATATTAGTTTAACTCATTTTTCTATAAATAGTGAGGAGGGAATATTTTTAACAAATAATAATGTAGGCGGTAGTTCTAATAATATTATTGGAGGAGCTCAATGTGGAGAAGGAAATACTATTGCATACACAACAAGCGAGGGGATTGATAATGATCCTACAAATTCAAATCCATCAAACAATATAAATAATCTGTTTTCTGGAAATATAATTTTTGGAAATACTTTTGATGCTATTGAATTACGTAATGCTGCAAATGGTAATAAATCAGCACCTACAATTATTACAGCTGGATGCACAACCTCCGGAACATCAGAACCGAACGACATTATTGAATTATTTGGAAGTTCTGGTCCTGGCTCTGCTTTAAAAAATGCGAACCAATTTATGAAAACAATTGTTGCAGATGCTTTAGGAGACTGGACCGCTGATTTTGATCTCATTCAGTATCCTTTTATTACAGCAACCGCTCATAACAGTTTAAACAACACATCTGAACTGAGTCCTGCCATTAGTATTACACCTTCCGTTTTGGATTTTAGTTTTCCATCCAATTTGTGCCTTGCATCTTCAATCACTTTTAATAATGTTTCAACTTCCTGTTCGGGCAACATTACATATAAATGGGATTTTGGTGATGGGTCCGCTTTGTCGACCAGTTCAACGCATACTTATACTTCCCTTGGCACATATAATGTTACTTTATTTATGTATCCACCTATATACTGCAATCCGTATTCAGTAACAAAATCAATAACAATTACAACCTGTTGTCCTACCTGCTCAAATATACAGTTTGGAATAATGCAAGGTCAAGGGAAAGAGATATGTGCTGGAAATCCTGTCGTTTTTAAAAATACATCCCTCGAATGCACTGGTTCACCAAATTATCAGTGGGATTTTGGTGACGGAACAACCGCTACAGGTTTAATTATAGCACATACCTATACCTCTGCAGGTACCTATAGCGTCACGCTAAGTATTATTGGAGTAGGTGAATGTCCTACTTCATCTGTAACAAACATTGTAACTATAACAAATTGCACAAGCTTAGGATGTGATGACTGTATTGGCTCTTTTGCTCCAATAGAAGGGGAGTATTTGGTAAGTACTTGGGTAAAGCAAGCAAATGGCGAAAATCTTACTACATATGCCAATGCTGGTGTAACCATAAAATTTGTAGAGTCAAGTATGGTGTATGGTCCATTTTTTCCTGATCCCACAAGCAAAATTATTGATGGATGGCAGCGCATCGACAGCAAGTTTTCTGTCCCAGCAGGTGCAACTAAAATATTAATTGAGTTGGTAAATACATGGACATCCGATGTGTTTTTTGATGATATACGTATTCATCCACTGAATAGTAATATGAAATCCTATGTTTACGACCCCATCACCCTTCGTTTAGTTGCCGAATTGGATGAAAATAATTATGCAACCTTTTATGAATATGATGAAGATGGAGCCTTAATAAGAGTAAAAAAAGAAACTGAAAGAGGAGTTGTAACGATAAAAGAAACAAGAAATAATAATAAAAAATAAGAGTTCTAAATGATTAGGTATTATATAAGTTTTTTTGTTTGCCTTATGGTATTAAATGTATATAGCCAGAATGCAAAACAAGATATGATAAAAATTAACGAAGCCTACTCAAAATTTAATGATTTGGCCATGAATATTACATATAATTTATACCCGAATTATACTGCAACATCACCTGTTGAAACGGAAACAGGATCTTTTAAACAGCATGAAAGCCTCCGATATAGTAAATTGAAAGGCATTGAATCTCTTCAAAATAAAGAATATTTAGTGGTTGTTGATAATGAAGAAAAGTTAATTGTTGTTAGCAATCCAGTAAAATTCAATCCTGGTAAAATTACCATGGTAGATTTAGACAAGGCTTTTACCAATTGTTCTTCTATACAATTTATTGATAACAAATCTGCTCTAAGTGGTTATAAGTTAACTTTTAAAGAAACCATTGTTTCAGAGTTTGACGCAATTGATTTGTACTTCAATAAAAAAACTTTTTTAGTTGAAAAGATAGTTTTTTATTACCGTGAAAAAATAAGAGTAAACGAATACGATGAAAGTTCGCCAAAAGAAAAGCCGAAATTGGAAATTGTATTTTCAAATATGGATTTTAAAACAATTTCAGATTTGACTTTTTTTTCTGAAAATCGCTTTATTGAAAAACGAAAAGGGAAGTATTTCCCTGTAAGTATATATACCAATTTCGAGGTGTTTGATCAAAAATTAGCAAAATAAATTATAGCAAAACATATATCTATGAAACATTCAAGATCCATAATTATTTTACAGCTTCTAATGTTGTTTTCCTGTGGAGCTATAAAAGCAGGTACTGAAACTGTTGGCACTCCTATTTCTGGTAGTCAGATTGTAAATTTTGCTTCTGTTTTTGTGCAGGACAATAGTTATCCCAATGTTGAAGTTTCAGGACTTACAAAAGTTGCTAATGCCAGCAGCAAGGTGATTTTTAGTATTGATAATGCAAGCAATCTCTATTATAATTCAAGTAATACTGTAAAACTTGGATTGAAAATATATTCCTTCGATAAAAATGGAATAGCGCAAGTGCTACCAAATATTATTGAACTAGAGGTTGGCTACTCGCCCACTGGAGTTTATAAGGATAAAAGTGCTTATGTTGTCAATGGAAGTCATAAAATAACTGCGGTAATTCAATATATTGTTGATGCTAATAATGTGGTTATTCCAGTTGGTTCTATTCCTCAAAACTTACGATTGGAAGTGGAGCAAACAACAGAACGATACTATTTGTTCAGTACCTCAACCGCTCCAACTTCAGTAGCAAGTGCATTAATTGTTGGTACTTCCAATGAATTAAATATCCATTGGAATGTGCAACCAGGTGCTGAAGAATATGAATTGGAGTGGACGTATGTAAACGACTATGGAGAAACATTAGGTGCACCTTTACCAAGTTCATCGGTTTCATGTAACTTTAGGGACAATAGCACCAGAGTGCGTTTAAGTCAAAATCACTATACTATTTCTTTGGTATTTGATGAAGGCTATGTAGTTTATAGAGTTAGAGGAATTGGTAGACCATTAACTGATTTATCAAAAGAATTATTTGGAGTGTGGAGTGCTGCAGAATCAGGATATGTTTCAAGTTACAATCCTTTGTATTATCACCAAATAAATCCTAGCGATAGACATGAAACAAGTAAAAATTGGCAATACAGTGCAACTTATGCTGAAGAAGGAAAGAAAAAAGAAGTAGTTTCCTATTTTGACGGTAGTCTCCGTAACCGTCAATCGGTAACCAAATTAAATACGGATAACAAAACAATCGTTGGAGAAACAATCTATGATTATCAAGGGCGAGGGGCTATTCAGGTATTACCAACACCCACATTAGAATCAACCATTAAATTTTATCCTGATTTTAATAAAAGTACAACAACAGGTTTGCCGGGATATAGTCGTAAAGATTTTGATGAAGATGCTACAGGTTCAAGTTGTGATGCCCCTACATTTGGTATGAGCACTACATCTGGTAGTTCAAATTATTACTCTTCAGCTAACCTCAATAAAAATGGATATCAATCTTATGTGCCAGATGCTAACCTATATCCTTTTTCACAAATTGAATATACACCTGATAATACAGGAAGAATCCGAAGACAAAGCGGAGTGGGAAAAGATCATCAACTAGGATCGACCCATGAAACACAGTATTTTTATTCACAACCAGAACAAGTACAATTGGATCGATTGTTTGGTTCTGAAGTGGGAGATTATAAACACTACAAAAAAAACATGGTAATTGATGCGAATGGACAGGTTAGCGTATCTTACCTGAACCAGGAAGGAAAAGTAGTTGCAACTTCATTAGCCGGTGATCGACCACAAAATGTAAATGCCTTGCCAAGTGAAGGGGCTGCAAGTACTCGATTAACAATTAATTATATAAAAACAAACCCTACACCTGATCCTTTAGTTCCAAATTCCAATGAAAATATAGATAATGCTCTTGTATTTTCAAAGGAATTATCAGTAGCTACAGCTGGGAATTACGAATTTTATTATGATATGGCAGCACCTCATTTTCAGGACATGTGTTTGCCAAATCCGATTTGTTATACATGCGTTTATGATTTGGAAATAAGCATAAAAGATGCTTGTGGTTTACCAATGATAGCTTCTGTCTCAAAAACTATTGGA
Organism: Bacteroidetes bacterium RIFCSPLOWO2_12_FULL_35_15; assembly: GCA_001769385.1. Classification (GTDB taxonomy): domain Bacteria; phylum Bacteroidota; class Bacteroidia; order 2-12-FULL-35-15; family 2-12-FULL-35-15; genus 2-12-FULL-35-15. Next base: position 35,581 of record MEPB01000097.1, read on the forward strand.
ACATTCGTAGATGGAAATGAAAATGAAAATTTTGATACAACATGTGGTGGAACTACTGCTTTTTCAATGTCTCCTTCTCCTGTAATAGCTTTTCTTCCTGTAGGAACTTATACAATCTATAAAAAATTAAAAATCAATGAACCAGCTATTGATTTTTATACCGATAATTTTATTGCAAATAACACATGTATTACTCCATATGAAACGTTTTTAACTAACGCTCTTGCACGTGTTGATACATTAGCTTGTGATATCAGTTGTGAACAGTGTGTTTTAAGTTTAGGTGATTATGCAAATCATAAGGATTCCACAAAATCCGATCCACTAAACTTTGCATCAACGTACGACCCAAATTATGTATTTTATACTATATCCGAATGGAAAAGAGCAATAAAGCAATGTAATGCCCCTTGCGAACCTGCAAATTTATGTGAAGCAGAATACCAAACATTACTATCGGATGTTAGTCCATCTGGACAATATGGTAAATTTGTAATAGATGCAAATGGAATAGCCTTGTCCATAGAGCCCTTGTCTGTATTTAATTCTGCTAATTCATTGCCAGATGGGACAAATGCGTATTGGAGGTCCCCGAAAAGAACTGGTTTGGGATTGCATTATTATGAGGAAAATGGCACCGAATCAAAAATTACTGCAACATTACAATCAGATGGTAGTTATTATCCTCAACTTAATTTTACCCCTAGCCCTGCTGACCTTATAGTTTATGTATATCCAGAACAACTTGCCAATCTAATTGATTTCATAAATGAATTTGGTAATCATCTTGATTGGGCAAAATCATTGGTTGAATACCATCCTGAATATCCGTATTATGAATGGTGCATAAAAAACAGTACTCCCACCTTCTCTCATACTGGTACTGGAGTTACAGAGCTTACTAGTGACACCTTCGATGACTTGCTTCGATCAAAAGATACTTATGCAGGTGCTGTGGATCCAGCAGTAGGTCTTCTTGATGGCACTAATGGCATTTTAGATTTATTAAATCAAGATCCGTATTTTTCAAATACTACTACCGCTACTCCAAATTCAGGACAAGGAGTATGGCAAAAAGCTGCCATGCTTGCATTATTAACTCATTATAATGGATCATCAAATCCTAATTTGAAAGTAATGTGTGCAAAGGTTGCTCGTTGTGGTACTAATTATTATACTCCAGAACCTCCTTTGTGTGGGGATTTTGGAAGTCCGAATGATGCAAATGGCAATCCATTATTTAATCCTTCTGTTATACAAAATCAAGAATGGATTTTATACCGAAATATTTATTTAGCAGAAAAGCAGAAATTACAACAAAAGGCCGCTAATGGTTATGCTATATCTCAGCACAATTATAATGGTTGTATTGGAGTTGGAACCGGGAATTATAATCCATGGTATTCAGGGCCGTTTTCTTGGACGAATGCAAACCACGACCCTTGCGGATGGTATACCTGGCATTTATATAAAAATAAAGTAAAACGTTTCCAGAACGCAGGCGATGCAATGGATGGTGTAGATCCTTTTGGTGATCAACAAACCGCATTTAATACACTTGTTAACAATACAGAATACAATATGTATCTGGAAACCGGACAGTGCCCGGTAACAATTGACCTTGGATCTTTATTAGATAATTTAGCTCAAAACAATAGTTTGGTTTCATTAAGTAGTGATTTAATTTATAATCCTTTATTTACCAAACGTTTGTATGATGCTTTAACTCCAATCCTCTCAAGAACTCCTTTTATATATTATAATTGGAGTTCATCAATTAGTGGTACTAATACTATAAGTGGCCTATTCACAGGGGGGGCTACAAGTTGCCAACTGACTTTAACTTTACCTGGTACTAATATCTGGTCTGATGTTAAAAGACTATACAATATTCGTTTTACAAATGAATCACCTGTAGGCACTTTCAATTTCACAATTATCGCCCTTTTGGCAGATCCAAATCCCTTAGATCAAATTCCAGCACCTCAAGTTATTGTAAACGGAAGTACATGCATAAATCTTAATACTTGTAGCTTCCCTGCTAATTGTGGCCCAAGTGAAGATGCATTACACATCCAAAATTTATTCAATGGATTAATATCAAATTCACAACTTTTGGTAAATGATGTAGATTTAGCAGTAGCCCCTTATGATGTTTTATATACAAATAATGTAATCCTACCAGCAGGAGTTACATATACTAGTATAAAATGGAACGGTACTACTTCTAATTATGGAAGCCTTGACTATACGTTTTCTAATGGTACTTCTAACCAATGCGATTTTTCTTTTGTAAATTCAGGCTTTGTCATGAGCGATATTCAATACTTTGCACATATAAAACCTGATCCAACAAATCCAACTCACGAATTTGACATTGATGCTTGGGTTGGAACTCAATTTGAACCAATGCATGTTACTAATGTTTCGGGGTGCTTTAACTTTCAGGCATGCACTCCACCTGCAAATTCGGGGTGTACAGGGGCTGGGTTTGAAAATAACGAAGGTTTGTTAGCAGCTTTAAATACCATTGCTAATCAAGGAGAACTATTGACCACATTTAACTTATCTAGCACTTTGCCTAATTTCGTTGGTTTATATGCGGTAAGCTACCCTAATATTAATAATTATGGCAGTTCTGCTGAGTGGAATTTTAATAATGTAAATACATCTACAAAAGAATATTTTGCAACGATAAATCTGCATTTATTGCTACCTCCGGTTGAGAAAAGTGATCCCATTACGATTAATGTTGCATGTCCAATTTATTTACAATTTTCAGATTTAGGAAATACACATACTTATAGTAACATTATCGGCTTTAGTAATTTGCAGGTTTCTTCATCAGGTGACAACAGTCATTTTACTGTGTTAGCTACATTTAGTGATGGAACAAGTTTAAAATTGTTTGGTTCCATTGGATGTTTACCCCTTGCTGTTTGTGAACCCTGCATTAAGTATACATCTGTTGCAACACTTATGGCTTATAATTTTGATGGATATGATCCGCTGGATCCGAATTTTGATTTTACAAGTACAAGGACCTATAGCCCTAGTCCTGCTTGTGGTGGACCTTCTGCTCCTTATTTTAACAATAAATTTTTAATAGGAGGACCTGGTTATTGTGCAAACACTTACCCGGATCATAACAACCCGGGTGTAGGTAATTTTTATTATTGCTATTTTCGTGATCTCATGAATGGTTCTTTATTATGGGACAAAACAATAAGTGGAATTCTGCCTAATACATTTTATAAATTTAGTTATTGGGTTGTACGTGGTAATGCAATAACTCCAGATGAGCCACAATGGTCTGGTTCAGACTTGCAATTAAGTATAGATGGTGTCATTTCGAATACAAATGCACCTTCAACAACTTATACTTGGACTGAAGTATCTCAAATTTGGTTCTCGGGCGCATCACCCGGCACTGTCAATTTAAAAATTGGTTCGCATTTACAATACGGTACATTAGGTTTAGACGACATTAAGTTTGAACAAGTGGAAGAAACTCCTTGTGCGCTCACTCCGCATCCAACAGTTTTGGTATTGCCTTACGTGAACCCTTGTATTAAAAATTTAATTGATCTGGCAACTGCAAATGCGCATTATTCTTATAATTCATACATAGACTCAATAAAAGCAGATTTCCGTGAGAAATACTTATCCGTATGTAAAAACTCTTTAGAAAATCTGAAAATGGTGTATGATGATAAAGAATACCATTTTACCTTGTATTATTATGATCAGGCTGGCAATTTAATTAAAACAGTTCCACCTGAAGGTGTTGTTTTGGTAACTGACCCGCTCGACTTTACTCAGATTGCGACTGATCGTTTGAATAAAACACAAACATATCTTACAAAACATACACTAAAAACAAGGTATGAATACAATTCATTGAATCAGCTTATCCGTCAGGCTACACCTGATAATGCCTTAATGAACAAATGGTTGATGAATGGAGTATCCTCACTGCCTGCTACAACCAATATTTATGGAATGGCATTTAGCAGTGATAATAATGGATTTGTGGTTGGTGATGACGGTTCGGGTCAAGGGGTAATCTATATCACGCAGGATGGAGGGCAAACCTGGAGCTTGGCATCATCCTTAGGAGTGGGTAACTTACAAGATGTTCAGTTTATAGGATCAACGGGATATGCAATTGCAGAAAATGGCTACTTGGTTAAAACAATTAATTCGGGAACCACCTGGGTAATTTTGCCTGTATCTGAAACTGCTTCGCCTGTCAATACGCAAAAATTGAACGATTTGTATTTCTTTTCTGCAACCAATGGTTTTATCATCGGTAACAATGGAACTATTTTTTATACTTCAGATGGAGGAGTAACATGGACAGTACCAATAATTTCAACAAGTTCTTCTATAGGTTCTATTAATTTAAATAATATTCAGTTTTTGAATTACGATAACAACAAAGGATTTATTGCCGGAAATAATGCTACCGTACTTCTTACCACTGATGGTGGACAAACATGGGCATCAATTATAGCAACCAATCCATTAAATACAAGCATAAAATTAAATACTATAAATTTTATCACTAATTCTATTGGCGACCTTGATGGCTTTGTTGCCGGAGTTGATGCTTCAGGGAATGGGAAAATATTCAAAGCAACATATGATCCTGTTACTTTTGAATATACGTGGAGTAACCCATTAAATGTGAATGCATCATTAGGTTGTACCTTTAATTCAATTTTAGTTGACGCAACAACAAACAAAGGCTTTGCGGCAGGAACAAATGGTAGGATGTATAAAACAACAAATGGAGGTACCATCTGGACTCAACAATCAATTACTGGATTTTCTTCTGAGATCACAGAATTATCTGTTCCTAATTTCGCAGCCTCTCCTTTAATTGCTTATGCTGTGGCAAAAAATGGACAGTATTTAAGATTAAACTCATCTGGTAACTGGATTCCCGACAATTTAACTGGTGTTTCAAGTACTGCTCCTCTTAATGGTTTATATTTTGAGCCTACATTACCAAATACAGGTTATGTAGCAGGTAATGGAGGAGAAATATTTGAAACAACCAATGGAGGAGGCGTATGGGTATCACTTACAAATGTGCCATTGCCATTACTTAACGATGCTTGTTTAGCAAACGGAACTACTACAGGTTATGCTGTTGGTGCGAATGGTACCATTATACAAATAACAAACGGGGGCAATATATTGACGCCTGTTGTGCATACTTTTATTACCAATGATATGAATGCCGTTGCTTGTAAAGATGTATCTAATGCAATGGCCGTTGGTGATAATGGAGCAATATTAGATATTACAAGCGGAACTGTGGGGTCTTCCTTTTTGGGTATTGAAAATTTAAATGATATTACTTTTCTTACTAATTCGCCAGCAAGATATGTTGCTGTTGGTAATGGAGGTACAATTATTACAAAAAATGGTACAAGTTCCTGGGTATCAAATGCAAGTCCTACTATTTATAACTTAAATGCTGTTTGTTTTGTTGGTGAGATGGGATATATTGCCGGTGATAATGGAACTGTCCTGAAAAAGGCCGATGCTGCATCTGCCTGGATTTCTCTAACAACCCCAGCATCTATCTCAACTAAAATCTTGCGTGAAATCTATTTTAAAGATAATTTAATTGGTTATGCGATGGGAGATGGTGGAACAATAATAAAAACTATTGATGGTGGAGAAAATTGGATTGTTGAAAACATCCCTCCACCAAGCGGAACCAATGGGGATTTTTATGCTTCACATTTTACAGCTGATGGTCATGCATTACTGGGAGGAAATACTGACGGAAATAATTTGGCTGCCCTTAATGACGAAAGTAACGACTTTAGCTCACGCTTTTGGTATGATCGTTTAGGCAGATTAATTGTTTCGCAAAACGGAAAACAATTTAATAAAAGCCCTAAAGCATATAGTTATACAAAATATGATGTACAAGGCCGTATTATCGAAGTGGGTGAAACAGCAACTGCTACAGATATAAATACTATTGCCAACGTTCATGGAGTAATCGGAAATGATATAGACTTTGGAAATTGGTTAACAACAGGTGCTGATCATACCGAAATAACAAGTACTTTATACGATGACCCTCTTGTTCCTGCAGTAACAGGGTTTTTTCAAGAAAATCTTCGTAAAAGAGTATCTGCGACTTTTATTGATCACAATGGAGATGGTAACAATGAACAAGGATCGATTTACAGTTATGATATTCATGGTAACGTAAAAACATTGATACAGGATTTCACATCCTTAGGAATAACTAATTCATCTCAGCGTTATAAGAGAATGGATTATGACTACGATCTTGTTTCGGGCAAAGTAAATCAGGTAAGTTATCAGGCAGGCCAACCAGATCAATTGTTTCACAAATATGAATATGATGCCGATAACCGCATTACCAATGTTATAACCAGTAACGATGGTGTAATCTGGAGTAATGATGCCGACTATTTCTATTACAATCATGGACCATTAGCAAGGGTTGAAATAGGGGAGCAAAAAGTACAAGCTTTAGATTATGTATATACTATCCAAGGCTGGATAAAAGGCGTAAACTCGAATACGCTTGACCCCACACGTGATCCAGGAAAAGATGGTATAACAGGTGCTTTGTATTATGGCATGCAAACAGACCTTCATTCAAAAATTGGACGTGATGCTTATGGTTACAGCTTATCTTATTACGATGCTGCTGCTGCTATAGGTTTGACCCCTGCAAATGGTAACGATTATACAAAAATTAATACCGGAGCTAATTATAATTTAGCCAATGATTTGATTGCTGATGCTTCGGCAAGCCCTGGTTATATGACAGACGCACCAAATTTATTTAATGGTAATATAAAGAGAATGGTTACAACAATAACCGATATTCAACTTACTCCATTGAGTCCAACATATGGTCAGGCAAAGCCACAACTTACTGCGTATAAATATGACCAATTGAACCGTATTGTGCAAATGAAAGCATACCGTGATATTACCCTAAATACAAATACTTTTGGTGATGGAACAGGAAATGGTGATTTGTATAATTCATCGATGGTTTATGATGCCAATGGAAATATCTTAAACATGAATGTGAACGGAAATATTCCGGGGGCTGGAAATGTGGAAATGGATAACTTAAATTATCAATACGATTGGATTGACAACGCTGATCATACTAAAGGCAAACGAAGTAATAAATTATATCATGTAAATGATAATGCATCAGCAATTGCTTACACAATTGACATTGATGACCAGAATCAGGGAGGGAATCCATTTACACCCGCACAACCTAATAATTTAGGGATAATAAACATAGCAAATAATTATGGCTATGATGAAATTGGTAATTTAATTCGCGATAATCAGGAGCACATTGGCAACATTGAATGGACTGTCTATGGAAAAATAAAGAAAATCACTTTTCCCCCAGGATTTGGTAAGAATGACATAGTTTTTGATTATGACCCATCAGGAAACCGTATCGCGAAACATAGCAATGGCGAGGACACTTATTATGTGAGAGATGCACAAGGCAATGTAATGAGTATTTATGAACAAAAGAGGGTTACCCGACACGAAGGATATACTGGACCAGATTTTGTAGCATTTAATTTAATAGAACAAGATATTTATGGTAGCAGCCGCCTAGGCATTGATAACCCAGGGAAAGCGATTTGCCATAACAATGTATTACTAACAGATGGTGATCCAAATCTATTTACACATTACTTTGGTAAAAAGAATTATGAATTATCCAACCATTTAGGTAATGTTTTGACTGTCGTGTCTGATCGTAAGATTCCATACTCACAAAGTGGAGCTACAATTGACTATTATTTAGCTGATATATTAAGTGCTACAGATTACTATTCCTTTGGTGCACCAATGCCAGGACGTACTTTCAGCGCTGAGAGCTATAGATACGGCTTCAATGGACAAGAGAAAGACGATGAGATTTCAGGTAGCGGAAATATGTTAGCGTTTACATTTAGAGAATATGATGCAAGGTTAGGTAGGTTCTTTGCGGTTGATCCATTGACACAGAGCTATCCGGAGTTAACACCTTATCAGTTTGCAAGCAATACTCCAATATGGGCAAGAGAACTTGAAGGACTTGAAGCATGGTATACAAATGAAGGAAATACAACTTCTGATGAATTTGGATCGGGGCCACAAAATGCAGCTGCCGGCCCTATGACAGATGAGCATGCCACAGAATTAGGATATACTCAATATGGAGTGAATGAGACAGTTCCTGATTATTCTTTTTCAAACGCTGAAGTGAAAGATTTTTCCGACTGGAATGCGAAAAAAGGCCCAACGGAGCCGGGGGCATGTTTAGGATGTGCTACTACTGGTGCTGAGAAATTGACAGGAGGAGATGCAGGTTTTAGAAATTCTAAAGGCAATAATGTTTTAGCTGGAAAAACCGCATATGATTTAGGTGCGAACTTAGCAAATAATGGATTTGCAAGTGAACTTCCTGTTCAAATGGATAAGGAAACTAATGCAATGCTGAGTAATCCTAATGCGGCTCAGACGGAAAATTCTGCGTATCTTGCTGGGCCAGCAGGCGCATACCATTCAATACTAATAATACATAATATTCAAGCACAAACCTTTTCAATTTTCGATCAGGGAACAGGATGGGATGTAAAAAACGCAACTCAAAAAGGTGCGCAGAGTCAAATCTCTGATATTAATAGTGTACATCCAAATTGGGGTTCAAGGGTGTGGCAATTAAATAAAACCAAAACTGTTGAACGTAGATACCAAATAGGCCAATAAAATGAAAAATACTTCTCTAATATTCTTATTTTATTTGTTGTTCTTGTACTCTTGTAAGAATGAATCGAGTCAAAATCACAAAGAAAGTATAAATGCAGATACCTTATTAACGGGCATGGATACGACTTCTAATGCCATGTTAATAGGGTTTGACGTGTTAAAATTTAAACATTTAGCCGATTCCCTATTATCATTTCTTCAGCATAAGGAAATGGCTTTCAACCTAACGATTGATACCTTACAAGTAGCAGACCTAAGTAATGTAGAGTTGGAAAACCATCCAACTGGCTTTCTTGTAAAGACAAGTAATGATTGCATTAAATATCATTTTGATCTTGAATCACCAAATAGAAATTTGAGGTTTGATATTATTCAGTCAATATTTAATTCAACTGAATCAACTGATAGTGCTTTCATTCAAATGAAGTATATGGCTAATGAAGATTTAGTTTCTGAGAGTGGTGTACCGGGATTAACGTATACCAATGATTTTGTAATAAAACAATCTTTGAACATTTATTGGATTAACACAGGTTGCATATATTCATTTGAAAATCATAAAAAATATTCAGAATTTTTATTAAACTCCTTATCCGACAAAACGGTAATTGATAGTATTTGGTGTAAATGCGGAGCAGTTAATTGTAAAAATTAATAAATGAAGAGCCGTACAATTGTTATCGGTTCATTGCTTGCGATTAATGAACCAAACAAGAATTGAATTGAGAGTTGCCACTCACCAATACAATAATATCTTTTACCATTCGATTCCATTCACCAGTAGCCTCGTGTGGTGCTTACATAAGATATAAAAATCAAAAGGATCAAGCAATTAAGCTGAAACCGGATTATAAAAAAGCCTTTGACCAAGCAGAAAAGGATGCAAAATCTCAATACTAAGATTATGAAACAAAAAATTAGAAATATTATTTTCTACTCTTTAATATTTTTACTGACCTGTTGTAAGAATGAGGTTTCAAATTCGGGAGATAAATCGTATCAGTTAAAACCGATTCACAATTCAAAAACCATTGAAGGAGTACCGAAAATTGAAATATATGATTCAGCCTCCTATATAAAGATTGTCATTGATTACACTAAAAATGGAAAGCCTCAGAAAAGTATTAAAACATTTGTTCGAATCAAAGGCAGTTATTATGAACAGAAACTAATCAGCAACTATGAAAATAGAATTGTTGATACGGTTAATGTCCTTTCGTTTGCTAAAAAAGACACAACCGTCACTTATGTTTATGGAGATGCAGATCATCCGGCTTATTTACCGGAAGGCTTTGATGATTGGAGATATACAATATCTATGATGAATAAGGATTCATTTAAACTCATTAAAAATCATTTGAGAGATTCCAGTTTCGTGGAAGAATTTTATTTTGACGATTCGTTTGCGATTAAAAAAGTGAATCTCTATTACTCAACCGACACTTTAATGTTTCAAGAATAGTTAAACGCTTATTTTATAAAAACTAAAAAACCTGACTGACAGTGAAATCAATCCGCATCCTTTTATTACTCTCAATAGTATTGTTATATTGGGGCGGACATAGCGATGGAACTGATTCGGTATCCTGCAACAGAAAAAAGTTAAAGGGTTTGTATACCTATCTTGCATCACCGACAACATTCGTTTTCAGAGAAGAAAATACAATGACAGAGAGATTGGGCGACATAGGAGTAATCACAGAGTATGATATACGCTGGCAATCCAAAACAAGCTGCGACCATCAACTAATAGTAAAGAAAGTTACCACCACAAGTATTACTCCGGAAAAATACAAGCCCTATTTATTAGCGGTAGGAGACGTACTCAATATTACGATTTTGGAAGTAACCGATAAATATGTGAGCTTCAGGACAAGATATAACGATAACGTGGTAGAAGAAACCATGCACCGTATTCCTGAAGAAATGTTAATAGGAAAATAAGCACCTCCTTATTTGAGCTATTCAACACCAATCTTAATAAAGCTCGTTCCGTATGCGCTATTAAATTAACACTTCCAAGCCAAATCTTAAATTTTTTTCAGTTTTAAAAATTACAAAGTCAGGAAAACGGCTCCTTTGTCCGAACTAAAAAACCGGACATTCTCTGACATTAAATCCGAATCCTTCTTAATCAAGCCAACAGAAGCCAAAATCTCCGAAAGTATTGATACGAATGGGATTCGTGGCACAGCGTATGCTACCCTATGAGTAAATCAAAGAAAAACAAACTAAAAAACAAATGTTATGAGAAAAGTAAAAAACCAAAAACAAGCAGCAAGTAAAAAAGCGAAGTCAATTAAAAAACAACCTTTAAAACAAACACCTATGAAAGCAAAAGTATTAACACCTAATGTTTCGACAGACTCAACAACCAAAGATGCACTAAAAAAAGTAAGCCCTCCCGAAGTAAAAAAAACAGCCCCGTTGCCAACCACCGTACTGAAAGATAATTACATCATGGTATCGCCAAGCCTTATTACAGCCGATGAACAAATCAACCCCCGCTTTGAGTATGGCGACATCGAAGAACTGATGAACTCCATCCTTGAGAATGGCATCCGCAACCCATTAAAAGGTTACAAAAAAGGCGAACAAATCATTTTAAAAGACGGTCACCGCAGGATGAGAGCCGTAAACTTAGCCATTAATAAAGGACATCAAATTGAACGAGTACCTGTAATTTTAGAACAACAAAGTTTAAACGAAGAAGAACGCACCTTAGAATTTTTGATTTACAACGATGGTAAACCCTTAACCATGTTAGAACAATCCGAAGTCATTAAACGCCTGTTAAACTTTGGCTGGAAAATAACTGATGTCGTTAAAAGAACAGGCAAAGCACGAGGCTATATCGAAAACCTGATTATGCTTACCAATACCAGTATGAAAGTACAGCACTATATCAAAGAAGGAAAAATAAGTGCGCATGCAGTCATACAAATTATGCAGGCCGTGAAGGGTGATCTTGATAAAGCAACAACCGAAGTAGAAACCGCAATTAAAAAAGCGAATGAGCAGGGCAAAGAAAAAGCCACGCCCAAGCACATAGAAACCGAGCAGGTAAAAAACCAATCCTACGGCAAATTTTATAAATGGGCGAGCGAGATAGCCGATAAAATTGCAGGGAAGAAAGGAATTTTAAAAGACAGGGAAGACATATTAGGAAAGCTCTTAGTGAGCTTTGAAAACGGACAAAGTGCTTCACAGGTTGCAGAAACATTTTTTACCGATAAAAATTACAAGCCCGAAATTAAATTAACCTCTGCTGCAAAAAAATAATTTTCAGTATCACGAACCCAAGCCCTGCTTTGGATAAAACCGAAAGCAGGGCTTTTTTATTTAGCTGTAAATAAAAATATTTGCAGGAATTAGGACAGCAAAAGCAAAGTGCCGTCCTTTGGTAAAATTAAGCCAAAGCCATGATAAGAGAGGAAAGCGACAAGCTCATCATCGAAATAAAACACCCCAGTCCACAGGACTTTAGAAAGGATTTAAAAGAAGCTCTTATCGGAGCCATGCAATATCAAACTGATGAATTTCAAAACCAACGGGAATTGCACTTTATCAATTTCACCCTGCTTGAATTATTAAAACATTTAGAATAAACCAAACCAGTTTTATTCCACCACCATGTCAAAGAACGTGATTGATTTTTATAAAAATCAATCAAAAATAGACAGCTCCCCACCCTGATTAAAACGCCCGTACTGAACCGCCTTGCCGATCTCAGGCACTTCCACCACCACATCCACATCGTGCTGAAATTCGTTACTTCCTTTGAACTGGCCGTCCTTTGTGGCTTGGAACACATAAATAAATGATACCCCTTTATTCAGTGATTTTAAAATTTCCAAATCTTTGGGAGAAAGCCCTAACTTATTGACCGAATCCAAAAACACAAAATCATAGGCCGATAAATCACCGGGCAGGCTGTCCGACAAAATCAAATTTTCGTGAAACACGTTTTTGTCCTTTATTTTATCCTGAAGCGTTTTATCTAATTTCTCTTCATAGGCAACGTATAATACTTTGCCATGATGACGAGCCAAATAGCCTGCAAAATCCAAACATAGATAACTCTTACCGAACTTCGGGCTACCAAACACCATCATGGTAAATCCAACCGAAGGATCACCCATAAAGTTTAACCACTTATCTTTAAAACCAAGCGTATTAAATTTCATATTGACAAAATCGGTGCTGCACATTACTTTTCCCGGAGCTTTATCTTTGGAAATGACAGCGGGCAACAAAGTATTTTCAGTTCCGTTTAAATTCAAGCCCTTTAAATTTTGGGTCAAAGTTTTGTGATACACCGGAGAATCATTTGTTTTGTCGATAGCAAAATTCTCTATCAGATGTGTTAAGCGTTTAACAGTTGCAGGCTTCAGCACAAAATGTTCAGGCTTGGTCATGTTATTAAAAGCAGTAACAACAGCATCCTGTATGAGCAAAATATCTTTTGCGTAAGGTGATTGCTTGCTAATTCGTTTTTCTTTAATGGCCTTTTGCAAATCATCAATAAAACGGCCAAGCATTTTTTCATCAATTAACCTGTCATTAAATTGTAAAAAGCGTTTTAAGAAAAATAATTCCTCCGGCTCATCTGCTTGTATAGCATTGTTTTTAAAACCGTTTATTTGTTCCACTTCAAGTTCACTCACTTCGGGTTCATCGTAATTGAATACCATAAGTTCAATTTTTTGTTTGTTGGTGAGCTTAGTTACCCATACCGATTTTTTTACCTGTTTGGTTTTCCACTTGTATTTTTTTATGTATTCGCTCAATAGTTTATTGGGATAAGAACTCAATAAAAATTTGCCTTTTATTTTTGCTAACGTATCAAGAAGGTTTTTAAAATCAGTTTCATTATAGCCTGCATAATGTCCCTGATCGCTGTTCAGATAAGGCGGGTCGCAATAAAAAAAAGTATCCTTGCTATCGCAACGCGCTATCACTTTCAGGGCATCGTGGTTTTCAATTTGTACGGTATCGAGGCGTTTGGCATAGGTATCTATGAAACCCATGCGCTTATTGGACAAAGCTCTTTCCTTAGAATTATCTTTTCCAAAACCCCATGAATCCGTCATCCCTGAAAAGCCCTGATTGGTGACAGTCCAAAATGCCCATGCCCTTTGTACATCAGAGAACATTTCAGGAAACTCATACATGAACCGTGCTTTTTTAAATAACTCACGGCTATGCGGAGTGCCTTGTATTTCCTTTTGCAGTTCTTCGAACTTGGTTTTTACTACTTTAAAAAAATTAGTAACCTCGCTGTTTACATCATTAATCACTTCGGTATTGGATGGAGTTTTGGCAAAGAACAAAGCACCACCACCAAAAAAGGGTTCGCAATAAATTTTGTGAGGCGGGACAAGCACAAGTAATTCTTTTGTTAAGGATTGCTTACCGCCATAGTAGGTGATCGGTGTTTTCATTTTTTTGTTTTTAATTAATTTTGTTGCGTCTTTTATCTTTCGTCTTGAATCTTTTGTCTTGTATCAAAAAACTAAGCCGCTTTTTTCATGCGATCACTTTCCGATTTTAATAAGTCATAGACCGTATCTACCAAGAAGGTTTTGTGAGCAAGGAATTTGGCGATTTCAAAATACTTTTGGAATTGCTCATCAGTAAGGTTTTGCTCGGCTGTTTCAAATAAATCTAATTTTGCTTGCGTTTCCTCATCAAATTCAGGCTCTTCTTGTTCCTCTTCGTTTTCATCCTGCCCCTGCTCATTTTGATTATCACATTTCTTAAAACTGGCAGCACCTTCCGAAGCAGGAGTACCGTTTACCTCCTCCCCGTCATTTTTCTTTAATTTAAAACTCACATCGCCCTTAAACTCATCCTCACCTGATTTGGATTTAGTGTTGTTATTCATAAAAATTCCGGCCAAGCCCGACACGGTGTCCAACACTTTTGGATTGGACTCGATTAAATTGCCAATGATCCCTGAACCAATGCCAATTAATCCATCGGGTGTTAATTTGATTTTTTGGGACTCGTGCTCTTCTATTTTTGCTTCTAACTTTTTAATATAGGCTTTGTCCTCTTTTACAATGCCTCTTAATTCAGAAAGCTCCTTTTTTTGAGCATCCTGCTCTATTTTTTCTTTTTCCTTTTGTAAGAGGATGCTCACCTGAGAATTGATTTGCTGAGAGATTTCTTCCTGCGTAGGGATGCCCTGTAAGGTTTTTTGTTTAGCCGTTTCCTTGTCTTTTTTTTCCTGCTCCAGTAAAGAAACATAATACGGTGTCCTGAGTTCAAAAATTTGCGCCCGGTGCGAATTCTCTGTATTATAAACCAATACACGAATGACTTTTGTTTTCTCATCTATCCAGTTATCAATGCTATCAAAAGCCTCTGTTTTATTGGTGCGGTGAATGAATTTCATCCCATCCACCAAGACCTCAAAGTATTTAGGTTGGTTTTGCAGCGAAGCGTTTTCTATCCATGCTTTGAGTTTATCTAAATTGTTGTCGTTATAGTCGTCTGTCTTTATCATTTTTCTGTTTGTTGTTTTTGTTAGTAATTAGAAATTCAGCGTGCAGCTTTAGATGAAAATAATTTTCAAATCCCTCCATTTTCAAATTATCAAATCGTTAAAAAAGCCTTTCGCTTATTTCCAGATCCTCAAGTTCATCGGTTTTGCTTTTAGATTTATAGGAATGTTTCGTGCCGGAATAATTTTGTTTTGTTTTAGCACCCGAAGCATAGCTCTCCCAATCTTCCTTATCATCCTCATCAAAATCTTTGTCCGCAGGTTTAGAATTTTCTTTGTTTAGTTCTGAATTAGTTTGTTTCGTTGCTGTTTTGGTTGCTGAGCTTGTCGAAGCATCAGTCGCTTTTTTTATTTCATTTTCCAAATCATTGATAGCTGATGCGTTGGTTGCTGAGTTTGCCGAAGCATCATTCACACCACCAAGATTATGGCGAAGCGCATAAAACTGATTGAACGCTAAAATCGTGGCGTTTTGCATCTGCTCATCCAGTTTGGCTTCCTCATCCTTTGTCAGCTTTGAAAATTGATTCGGATTGATCGGTTCAACAGGTTTTGTAAAATCAGCATTGTTTGCCGATCCAGCCGAAGCATTGCTTTTTTGATTTTCTTTTTGTGTGTTCGCTGAACTTTTATTTTCAGCAGCATTGCCGGACAAACCATTCAATCCATCCTTGCTTCCCCACTTATCAATCCATACTTTGCGTTTAAGTTCATTTTTAAAACCATTCAAACGCTCTGTTACTTTTTCCATCGTGGTCGCATTCGGGTCTTGTTCCTTGCCCCCCAATAAAGCATAAGCTGTTCCCGAAGCCATCATTCCTAAACCAACTGTCCCCAATAGTTTGTTGTCGGAGTAATGACCATAGCCCGCCACACCAAGCCCCACCAGAAACGAATATTTTCCTAATAAGGCTCCGGCTAAACCACCACCTATTACGCCCAGTAATAAATCACTGGTAAGCCCTTTGGCTGTTTTCGTTAATTTTTCCTTGTTAGTCGCAGTTGGAACATTTCCTAAATCGGAATCCTTTTCGTCTTTATAAAATTCCTCCCCTAAGATGGCATTGCGCTTTTTTCTTAGCTCGTATCGGTTATCGGTATAATGTGTTGTGGCCATAAAAAATTAGTTTTAACGTTTAAAAAATGAATGCAAAATTCCCCGGTTTTTGCCTCAAATCTTTCACAAAGAAAAAGGGCAGTTTTGAGAAAAACAAAGCCGTTTCTCTTTGGAACTTAATAATGACGGGCAGTTCCGAATACTTCCCTCTAATGCTATTTAATCCATTGTTAAAAAACACCCGTTTTGTTGTTAAAACCTGTTTCCCCCATTTTTTTGTAAGGTATTTTTTGAGTGCTGAAAAAGGTGTGTTTATCATTACTTTAAACAGTCGAAAATCATTCATTAAAAATTTTGTTGTACTGAGGAGTATCCCGTTAAATTTCACACAAAGTTCGGAAGGTAATTGCTGTTTTTGCATCTGCTAAGTGCCGGGCTTGGAGCTAATTTTTTGTAAAGTGCTTGTTCTCAAAACAGTTAAAATCTAAAACGGAAAAACCTGTTTGTTCCCTGCACGAAGTTGATCTGTTAAATTTTTTTTTACCGCCAATACAATTTTTCAGAATAAAAACAGTTAAAAATTTTACCGGGACGATACAAATTGCAGTGTGTTTTTTAAGGGGCTGGTATCGGGTTGAGATCGGGATGAGTTGAGAAGATAGCGGGCACACTTTGGGCGGATATCGGGGGCGTTCATTTTCAGTTGTTTAGTATAAAATAAGAATGGAAAAACCAATAAAAACAAGGAAATTAAACCGGGTTTAAAACGTAAAGTATTGATTTATAAGTAAAAATTTGTTTTGCTACAAAACGTGGCAAATTTTAGCTACGTTTCGTTGTATTTTTGTAAACACTTTAAATGGATAGAAATGGAAACGACAGAAAATACGCTTGTAAAGCACGCTGAATTATTTGAAAACCTCTTACAATCCTACACGCAAACGGTAGAATTGTATTGCAGGCAAAAAATACACAATGCCAAAAGCAGGGAATACATGGGGCAATGTCTGGAAGAGCAATTACTGGAATTATCAGCCAGTCAAACCAAAGAAACGCCCTTAGTAAATGATGCCATTGATTTTTTTCTCGATAAGTATTATAAGAACGAAGGCTTTGATATTGCCCTGCAATACCTGAGAGCCTATTATCCCCAGACGTTCCTGCATTTAGTACCAACTGTTAAGCAGTTGCCGCAACAAATCCCATTTTCAGAACCGGAAGAACAATTAATTGTACAATTCCCCAATGAAACCAATCATTTCATTCGTGTGGTCATTGCCCGAATGGTGTATGCCGAGATCATCGTAAAAATACCCACCTATTTACATCCTGAATCCAGCACCAAAGAAATTAAAAAATCTGCCTATAAATGGACAGGCTCTAAGGATAACAAAAACGAATTCGTACAACTCATCTACGGCTTGCATGAAGCAGGTTTAATTGAAAACGGCAAAGGAGAGATCACTAAAATTGTTGAATCCTACGCAGCTATTTTTAATGTGGATTTAGGTAAGCATTGGCAAAGCAATCATTCCGCCAGTATCCATAAGGCAAAGAAAAACTATCAGCCTCCTGTTTTTGATAAAATCAAAGAAGGCTATCAGCACTATACCGAAAGACAACTCAAAAGCAAATTACAGGTCGTGTAATTTTTAAGCGCAAAGAAAAAAGTTTTATAAATTTTAAATTCCATCAGAAAAGGACAGCAATTCACGCTGTCCTTTTTTGTTTTTAAGCCCGTACAAAATCAAGGCCTTACCAACAATCGCCTCCCGCCTGAAATCCCAGTAGGCGCAAAAACCCATTGCATAGTTTGACCTTTGTACCGGAGAAATCCAAAAGCTAATTAGAAATAAGCTCAATGAAAGGCAGGATAAAAAAGCAACAGATGTTAATGAAAGTAAACAATTAATCATGGTAATGCATGGGTGTTCAATATCCGGACTCCATGCCAAAACCCTTACGGAAATTGCACTCGATTAGAAACAACAAATCAAAACTTTAAACTTAAAAAACAAAAACAGTATGAAAAACACAAGCAGACAAACAGAAGACGATGCACTGGCATTTGTGCCACTAAAAAAAATCAGCACCCGACCGGCCATTGCCAAAACAAGCAACCTTAAAACATTAGCCCAATTGTATGGAGTATGTTCTAAAACAATGAAGCGGAAAATTGATGCGATCAAAGATAAACTTGGAGACAGGACAGGTAAACGCCTGTATGACATTTGGGAGGTGGAAATTATTTTTTCAAGTTATGGAACACCCACTATTGAAATCAGTCACTAAAAAAAGAAGGAGGTAAAAGAAAAGTCAGAAAGAAAAAATTAAAAAACGCAAATCAAAAAACAAAATCATTATCCACTAACAAATTAAAAAGAAAAAAAATGACACAAGAAAAAGACATCATCCTGCATTCAATGGTTATGGACAAAGTCGTAGACATTGTACAAGAACACGGGCTAAAACTGGAAGTAATAAAAATAAAATTTCCAAAGCCCTGCCATTCCAAAATTTTATTTCCATCCACAGAGGAAGGTTATCATTCCATGATGAAGGCATTAGCTGAAATTCATCTGGCAGAAATGGAGTATTTAAAATCAGAAGCAAAGAAAACAGAGTACATCACTGGCTTAACAAGAAAGCTGAAATTAAAACGACTAAGAGAAAAGGAGTGAAAAGCAAATAAGCAAAAAACCTATGCGCTTTCTGTTTAACCTGTCCAAATTAAATCCCTCATTTAGTTTGGAAAAGTAAAAACTTATTCGCGAAGATAAATTGCCTGTCCGAAAAGGTGTGCGGATGTTTGTCCCTGAACTAAAAAATGATTAATAGCCAAAGCCAGTCCCCCCATTGGCAGCAGCGAATTAAAAAAATAAAAATGGAAACATCAAAACACGAAGAACAAAAACAGGAAGTGATGCTTGGACAAGCTCAGCAACCAAGTACAAACTGGCAGGAAAAAACCGAACTGGAGCTATTGGCAAAAGTATATGAGTATGCCAGTAATGGTTTACGAATCGGTAAAAGCAAACAGGCAAGGGAATGGTTAAAACAAAAACAGTTAAACGCAGAGCAAACAATGGCCTGTTTTAATTCAGGGCAGTTGCATCACCGGAAAGAAATAGCATTTAAGGAAGCATTGGAACGAATAGGATTTATGAAAAAATCAAACGTAGGTACAAATTGTGATTCCATTCCTTATACCGTCTTTGGGAACTTTTCGATTATGTTTCCATTAAGAAACACGGAGAATGAAATTGTAAACTTTTACGCCATCGGATTAAGAAACAACAAAACAGCATTTTTAAACCATGAAGGGCTGTATCCAAACTATCCGCATGAGCTAACAAAAAAGTTATACATCACCGATAACATCCTTGATTGCGCTACGCTGATGGAAAGCAAGATACTTGATAACAGGGAAGCCGTCATTGCTTTATACGATGGTGTGTTCTTAGAACAACACGTCAAAGTCATACAAGGACTAAAAAATTTAACAGAGGTCATTCAGATAAAAACAAAAAAATAACATGGGAAATTCAGTCAAAGAACTAAAAGACATCATCAGCAAAGTACCCATTAAACGGGTACAACTTTCTGAGAACGAAAGTTTAAACGATGTATATCAAAAACACGGCAGCGTTGGCGTGATGAATGTGATACAAAATGCAGAAGCGGAACTGGAAGAAGTAGAGCCTATTGCACAAATTAATGTAGCTGTACCAATGCAAAATACAATCATTCCTGAAAATGAAAATTGGATAAACAAAGCCCATGAGTTTTTAAATGATAATGAAATAACGGCAACAACTGAAAACAATGGCAGCGAAGTAAATACAGAAAACGCCCATGCGGACGGTGTTTGTAAACTCGAAGTCATCCACGAAAACAAGCTCCTGTTTAAAACGGAGTTTAATCATTACTATGTGCTTGGAATGTTATCGCAAGACTTGTCTGCTATGAATGTAACCTTATTGATTGAGGATTTGTATTACGGCAAAAAGGAGCGAATAAAAATAGATCTTTATGAAAGAGATTTTTTGAAAAATTATTGCAACCAACTGGCAGAAAATTTTCATCAAAACTCAGAAGTAGTAGAGGCGGAATTTTTACAGCTTACCGATTTATTAGAACAGCACCGGGAAAATCAATATCAGCAGGCGAAGGAAAAATATAAACCCACACGCCAGTACGCCATTGTTTCCCCTGATACCCAAATTGCCTGCAAGGAATTTTTAATGCAGCCGGATTTAATTAATGCTTTTGATAAACTCATTGAGAAAGCAGGATTAGTTGGCGAAGAACGCACCCGTAAATTAATTTTTATAATTGCCTCTACCTATAAAATGAGCGACCCTTTACACGCTTTGGTACAAGGCAGTTCGGGGAGTGGTAAATCGCACATTATTAATGTGATCGGACAATGCCTCCCACCCGAAGACGTGATGAGCATGACAAGGGTAACAAGCAAATCATTTTATCACTACAATAAAGATGAGTTAGTAGATAAATTAATGTTGATACAAGATTTTGACGGCTTGGATGAAGAAGCTCAATACGCTTTCCGGGAATTACAATCGGCAGGAAACATTAGTTCCAGTACTACCTATAAAGACCGTTCAGGGAATATTATTTCTATGGTAAAGGTCGTGCGAAGCCATTTTGCCAGTTTACTTGCTACCACCAAAGCAGAAATTTATTACGATAACATGAGCCGGAGCGTGGTGATTGGTGTGGATGAATCTGATGAGCAAACAAGGCGCATAATCGAACATCAAAACAAACGCCTCGCTGGATTAATTGATAAAAGGGAAGAGCAAACTGCTAAATTGTTTTTGCAAAACTGCATCCGTTGTATCAAGCCCTTAGAAGTGATAAATCCTTATGCTGACAAAATCTGCTTACCAATGGAAGCTAAAATGCTTAGACGCTTAAATAGCCATTACCAAGCATTCGTTAAGCAAATAACACTATTGCATCAATACCAACGCAAAAAAGATGAGCAGGGGCGATTGGTTGCCGAGCCTGAAGATTTAAAAATGGCTTGTGATATTTTGTTTGATGCCATTATGCTAAAAGTAGATGACCTTGATAGTTCGCTCCGCCAGTTTTTTGACCGGGCAAAAGATTTTGTAAAACAATTGGCAAAACAAAATGATAAACCCCACACCGAAACCGTCTTTACCCAACGTGATTTACGTCTTGCCTTAAACGCCAGTAAATCACAATGCTTTCGTTACATGGAAGATTTAGAGCTGTTGGAATACGTGCAAAAAACAGGCGGTTACGCCAACAGGGGCTTTAAGTATAAAATCATTTTTTGGGACGATATGGATTCCATGCGTGAAAAAATTAAGGCGGGTTTACAGGAGCAATTAGAAAAATTAAATGCGGTGGTTCGTGGTGGTTCAAACGATGTGAACCGCCACGATACCCAACACAAGGGCGATGCAGCGTAGCGGTTCATTGGTTCGGAGGTACGCATTGTATGGGAACGGAAATGATAAACTTTAAATGATGAATTATAAATTAAAAACAGAAAACAAATAAAAAAATGCTAAGCCTTCCCTTACACAACAAATATTTTGAGACCCTTTACAAAGAGTTTAACGTGTTTATCCAAACCAAAAATTACAAGCAAGGCAAGGGAAAAATGATACAAGCCTGCGTAAGAGAATTTTTATTCTTTATAGAAACCAAAGGGCTTATAACCGTGTTACAAATCAAGGCCAGTGAAATCATCGGCTATTATGAATATATCAGGGAACGCCCCAATCAACGGAAAGAAGGAGGTTTGAGCGATTCCATGATACGCCATCACTTGTATTCCTTGCGCTTGTTCTTTGATTACTTAATCGAAATAGGCGAACTGGAAAGTTCCCCTGCAAGATTGCCAAAGTTTCAGTTTGGTAAATACAAAGAGCGAAACATTTGTACGGTAGAAGAAATCAAAGAACTATACAATGCCTCAGAAACTAAAAGAGACCGGGCTTTACTTTCCATTGCTTACGGCTGCGGATTGAGAAGAACCGAAATACAAAACCTCAATACCAATGATGTGTTAATCCACAAAGGCGTTTTATTAGTGAGAAACGGAAAGAACAGTAAATCCCGGAGCGTTCCCTTGTCCAATAACGTGATGAAAGATTTAAAAGACTATTTGATTTATGAACGGGCAAAATATTTTACAAAGAACAACCACGAAAACACTTCTGCTTTTTTAATAAATAATCAGGGTAACCGGATGAACGGAGCCATGCTCAATGGGCGATTAAAAGAGTTGATTAAACGTACCAATAATTACGCCCTTCAGCAAAAAGACATTACCCTTCATTGCCTGCGCCATTCCATTGCCACACATTTAATTGACAAGGGAGCGAATATTGAGTTTGTGCAAACCTTGTTAGGGCATTCAGAAATTGACACAGCACATTTATATTCCAAGCGCAGGAAGCAACAACTCAGAAACAGGATGTTAGTTTAAAAGAAAGAATTAAGGAACGAAAAAAAATATAAAACATGCAAAATCATTTTAGAAAATACCTGCACAGCATAGGGCATACCGATAAAACCATTACCAGTTATATGCACGCTTATAAAATCATTACCAATGATAACCCCGATTTGCATACCTACAAGTTTAAGGACGTGATTAATTACCTGAACGGAAAATCAAAAGAGTATGCCAACGGCAACACCAAAGTTTATATTTTAAACGGTTTAAAAAAGTACTTCGATTTTTTAATTGATAGCGGTAAACGGGATGACCATCCTTGTATGAACCTTCATTTAAGAAACCAACGCAGAAGGGAAGTGATCCATCAGGATTTATTTACAAGTAAGGAACTGGAGCTATTATTGGATCGTGAAGAACGTTACGAGGATTTAAAACAGCGTAACCGGGTGGTGATGTCCTTGCTGATTTATCAGGGATTAAATTCTGCTGAAATTTCCAACTTAAATTTAAGCCATATTGATTTGGATAGCGGAGTAATTTTTGTAAAAGCCAGTAAGAAGATCGGGCAACGTCATATCGAACTTGTTAATAAGCAATATCGCCTGTTTGATGCTTACCTGAATGAAGGCCGGAAAAGTTTACTCAGGGAAACCAACCCGACCAATGCTTTTGTTTTAGGCAAACTCGGTACACGTATTTCGGTGGATGACATTCATTACCTTGTTTCTACCTTTAAGGGCTTGTTTCCTGACAGGAATTTAACCCCCTCAAGCATCCGCCAGTCGGTTATTGCCAACTGGCTCAATGAAAAGAAAATCCCCTTAGAGCAAGTTCAGTTAATGTCCGGTCAAAAGTGGATTTCGACCACTGTTAAGTACCGCCAGAACAACCTTGAAGAGCAAAGGGAGCTGATGAATAAGTGGTTCCCGATATAAAAACATGTTGAATGAGTTAACATATCAAAACAATATGTTTAAAAAATCGAATAATTTCAACCTATTATTTTGATATGTTAACCGAATTAACCTATCTTTGAAACATGTTAAAAAAATCAAATAATTTCAACCTATTTTTATTTTGAAAAAAGCGCACTATAAACCCGGATTACCCTATAACGAATTACCTCTGTTACCACCCGAAATAAAGCTAACAGAAAAGATATTTATAAAGGCCATTGCTGCCAATAGAGCCTTAGCTGAATTAAAAGGGCTGGCAGGGCTTATACCTAATCAGGCTATCATTTTAAACAGCTTGATTTTAAAAGAGGCGAAGGATAGCTCTGAAATTGAAAACATTGTTACAACTCAGGATGAATTGTACAAAGCCTTTTCTACCGATAGTCTTTCTTTAGACCCGGCAGTAAAAGAAGTATTGAATTACAGAGAAGCATTGTGGTCAGGTTATGAAGCCGTAAAGAAGAAACAACTTATTACTGCCCGTGAAATCATAAAAATTCAGGAGCTATTAATTGGAAATAATGCCGGAATAAGGAAACAACCGGGAACAGCTTTGAAAAATGCCCGCACAGGTGAAGTTATTTATACACCGCCATTTGGCAAAGAAGTGATTGAAAAATTACTAAAGAACCTTGAAGGATACATAAACGCTGATGGAACAGAAGTTGATTCCCTGATTAAAATGGCGATCATGCATTATCAATTTGAATCGATTCACCCGTTTTATGATGGTAACGGAAGAACAGGCAGAATACTAAACGTGCTGTATTTAATCCTTCAGGATTTACTGGAACTTCCAATACTGTATTTAAGCTCTTACATCATTAAACATAAGAAACAGTATTACGAAGGCTTAGATCAGGTACGCTCAAAAAACAATTGGGAAGGCTGGATACTATACATGCTTGATTCGGTGGAACAAACTTCAAAACATACCATAGGTTTGATAAAAGGCATCAAGATTCTGTTGGACGATGTAATTGAATCAGTAAAGAAAGACAACCCAAAAATCTATTCTAAAGAATTAGTTGAAGCCTTATTTAATCAGCCGTATTGCAGAATCTCGACATTGGAAAAGCAGTTGAACATTACAAGATTTACTGCAAGCAAATACCTGAAAGAGCTTGAAAAGGAAGGTTTGGTAAAAGGTGAAAAAATTGGTCGAGATATGCTTTACATAAATGTTCCGCTTTATACGCTCTTAAAAGAAAACGCATAAAGAAACATTTTTTTCGTTGTTTAAAAAAACACTTACGGATTTGGGAGAAAATAAATAACCCTGATTTTAATTCCCTCGAATTCGAGCGAATTAAAAACGAAGCAGGCCGAAACAGTTTTTACCTAATATTATAACCTGAAGCTGAAATTTTAATTATAGCTCAATGCGTTCAGAATTAATCTCGCTCTTTGAAAATATTGACGTTTTTTAGATAATTCATATTACTTCGTGATATAGATTTTATTTTTGCGCCATGAAAAAAGAAGGAGTGGCATTAGAAGAAAATACAATAAAACGAAGAACCTACGATACACGCATAAAGTATTTAGCCAAAAAAGGGTTATTACCCGAAAGCTATAAAAAAATCATTCACCGCAGTTTACTATGTAAGTGGAAACAAGAGCCTATGGAAAAATACACGGGCTTTGAACTAAACGAAAACATAGATCAACTGTATGATGTAATGAAATTGGTTTCTGAGCATGAGAACCTGCAAAAAGCATTAAGAGGTCTTTTAAGAATACAAAAAACGCTTAAAGATGTAATAGGAACCGGAAAAAAGTATGTGTCAAAACTAAAGAAACACAAAACACAAGTCGTTAAAACTATTGAGCGGGTAGCAGAAGTTTTCACCATTGAAAAAGCCTGTAAAATGATGCGTATAAGTGATAGCACATTTAGAACATGGGCGATGGAAACTTATTTTAAATGTGGAAACTCTGTTTTAAAATTGTGTAGTAATGCCTATCCCAATCAACTGACCCATCAGGAAATCCATAAAATGCACAAGCTGTTGACCGATACAAGATACATGATGTGGCCTGTGAGATCACTGGCCTATTTTGCTAAAAACAAAGGATTGGTCATCGCTCACGTTAACACTTGGTACAAATACACCAAGCTGTTTGATTTAGAAAGAATTGTACTCAGGAAAATTTACAAACAATACGAAGAAGGCATAAGAGCCACAAAGCCTGATGAAATATGGCACGCAGATGTTACAGAACTAAAAATGGAGGATGGCAAAACAGCTCATATTTATTTAGTGATTGATAATTTTTCCCGGTTTATTTTATCGTGGCGGATTTCAATGAGTTTATGCTGGCAAACACGTTTAGAGACATTTAAAGAAGCGGTTTACCGCTCTAATCAAAAAGGTGAAAAAAGAATTAAAACCCGGCTCATCGTGGATGGCGGTAGTGAAAACAATAATCAGTACGTAGAAGATTATTTAGAATACTGTGAACGGAACATTGATAAAATGGTTGCTTACAAAGACATTTTAAAATCAAATTCAATGGTTGAGTACACCAACCGAACATTAAAATATGAATACTTATTTGTTAGAAGAATAAACAATTTAAGGCACTTGGGGCAAATCATGTTTCATGCTGTACATGATTATACTTGTGTTAGACCTCACGGAGCAATAGGTGGATTAACACCCGCTCAGGCATACTTAGGAAAAACAGTCGATATTTTTAAAGAAAAACTATTAATGAAAGAGGCCGCTCTTTCAAGAGTAGACTGGAATCAAACACATAATTGCAAAGGTTGCCCGTTCGGATGCAACTAAGAGCCGGTCGGCTCAAATGTTTTGAACGAAAAGTTTAAAACAAGACTACATCTATTATCAAAAATCAAATTATTTTTTATACTTTTATTGAGTAATAATAATGTTTCTTATTAGAAACAAAAACTATTATGAAACCTTGTGATTGTGTTAGGTAAAAACTAAACTGTTCTTTGAAAAAACTCTTCGGAATTGGATTTGAGTTTGTTTTGTCAGCGCACAGAGCAATACAGGTACGGGTTCAACGGTCAAGAGAAAGACGATGAGATTTCAGGAAGCGGAAACATGAATACCGCTATGTTTTGGGAATATGATACTCGCTTAGGTAGAAGATGGAATGTTGACCCTGTACCTGATGCAAGTGTGAGTAGTTATGCTACTTTTCTGAATAACCCAGTTTTCCACACTGATGTAGATGGCGATGAAGTCGGTTATGAAAAAAGAAGAGATAGACGAGAAGCAAGAAGAGAAGCAAGGCGAAATCCTGTTTTTAAAGCACAATTGGAGGATCAAAAAAGTCAAACAGATAAGACCTTTCTTTATGGAAGGAGGGACAATGAACCTACGATTGATGCTGCTGTACCAAACAGTAGATCTTCCAATCAGGCGGACGATGGAACCGAAATAATGAATGTTCTATATTCCAAACCCGGTTTGGGAGGTGCGCAGCCTATTAATTGGCAAACTACTGAAACTATTGCCCCTACAAATGAGTATTATAACTATAAAACAAGTTTGTTCAAACGAAGTACCGAACGGTTTGAGGTTCTTCCCGGTGCAACTATTGAATTGGATCATCATCCTGTTGCAGATAGGACAAGAATTTTTCAGAATGGAAATAATATTTATACCTTTGCTGGAACTGGCAACCCTCCGGGAAATGTGCCGGGGACTGGAATTTTGATACCAGCAAATTATGCCACAGGAAGTGCTAAAATAAGAGTAACTGTTACATCCGGCCCACTTGGAAATAGTAACGACACAAGGTATAATTATCAAATTAGAAGTCCGGGACAGACAACAGTAATTCGTCATACATTATCATTTAATGGGTATAATAAAACTGTTATGAGTGTAACACCAATTCCAACGCCAAGAACACGAACAAATTGAAAATTATGAGAAATATAGTTTTATTCGCTTTCGTTGTTCTAAATGTCTTCAACGCCTTTGGTGATATTGGAGTTGTAAAACTTAGAATTTATCAAGAAAGTATAAATGGGATTGAAACAATCTCTTTTTATACTATTAAAGATTCGTTGTCAAAAAAGATAAAAATAGATTTATTTTTTTCAAATCATGGCGGCATTCAATTAACTAAATCTTTTGATAGCTTGGGAATTCAGGGAATGTCTTTTAATCCGATGAGCTTTATAAACAAGGGAGATTGGGTGACAATTTATTTCCGCTGTGTCAATAAATTTGATAATTGGGTTGAGGTGGTGATTGACGAGAACACAGGTAAAACTCTTTGGCTTTATTCGAAAAATAATTTGAAATTATACGATTGGAACAAATTTCTTAAGAAGAATGCAGTAGCGTTGTCAGTAATAACAACAGATAGTTTAGTATTAAAAAAAGCTCCTGATAAATTGTCCGAAAGTATTGTCTATAAAAATCGAAATTGTTTTTTAGGAAAAAAAATCAAAGGCGACTGGCTATTTGTAAATTCAAATGGTGAATTTTGTTACAAGGATGGTGCGCAAAGTCCAAATGCAAAAGCATGGTTAAAGTTTAAAGAAAACGATAAGATGCTTATTAAAATAATGGAAATATATGAAGAAGACTAATAAGCATGAAATCGGAATCTATTTTGGTTTAGGGATTTAGTACTTATCTGATAAGGGTGGAACCGAGGATATGAGGGTATACCACACGGTAAATGGAAATACTATTCTGAGGATGATAAGCTGATGGAGGAAGAAGAATACGATAAAGGAGCGTTAATAAAAACTACCAATTATTAAATAATAAACCAATCAGATAAGTTTCTCGAATCACAAAGTAATTCAAATATTTTTTTACTAAATAGATTTCACCTGCACTTGACCGAATTCGAGAACTTCCATTTTATCCTTGCTCACTCTAAAATTGAGTTTATCGGCATAAGAAACGGGAGTCAAAAAGCACCTTGGGATTCAGAAATCCAACGAAATATTGATGCCCTTTATGGTTTGTGTGATACCTCTTGTGAAATAGAAGCTCATATTATGGCAGCAAAATCTTTTTTCAGGGACAAGTTAGATTACCCAAAAATCTTAGATGTTGTCAGAGAATGCTGCAAAAACAAAGCGGGCAAAAGCGATTTTACTTTTGTTTTTTTCAATCGTTTAAGCCTCTGCAAGTAATTTCTAATTGAATCCTTTAAAGAATTCCTCCAGCGAAACATTCATCGCCTTTAAAATTTTCATCAGCGTATTAAGCTGAATATTTGCTCCCGCCTCATACTTGCCATATTGTGGACGACTAAAGCCATGCTCATAAGCAAAGTATTCATAATTGGTGTAACCAGCTTGCTTGCGGAAATGCTTTAATCGGTCGCCAATTTTCTTTAAATATTCTGTTTCAGTAGTTTCTACTTTGACAGATTTTTTTGTACTTTTCTTAGCCATTTATACTCGTTTTATAGAGTAAATGAATGGAAAACCTACATATTATGTTACCGTTTATTTATTACCTCTATATATAGAGTATTTTTATTATATTTGTTTGATGAAAATGCTACTACTTACTCACTCCAAGACCAGCAAAAAAAAGAAAGAACTTTTAGATGCTCTCGCCCCTTATTCAGATATGTGGGAAGAGTGGATCGAAAGCGGTGCTTGCTTTCTGAATGAAAAAGAATTAATGATCATTCGAAATTATCTTTCTTCAGGTTCTTTTCAAGGAGTAAGTGAAGAATTAAATATTACCCAAGGAACTGCTGCCACTATTCTAAAAAAATCAAAGCAACGTTTGCGCTGGGGTATTTCTAAATACCAAGCATGGATGACCGAGCGATTATTAGAAGATCATCAAATTATTGATTACTCTTCTGATGTCGACCGCTTTTTAAATTCCCCTTTGGCTCACATAAAAATTTCTCACGATCTGAAAAACCGTCTGTCATTGCTTGGCAAACAAACCATTCAGGAAATTCTAAGTTCCTATTCCGTCAAAGACTTAATGCGCTTTCGGCTTATAGGTGCAAAGATCATCAATGACTTTGAGGAATTACTCAAAGAGAATAACTGTCTGCACTTGTTGAAGTAACTACAATACATCAAAGAACTTTTTGGATGATTTGGTTTATTTTGGATGCTTTTTTCCACTTCTTTCAGCTTGCAATTTTTTAAGATTCTCTTCACCTGTTCGTGTTAAACTTCCAGGGCAGCAATAGTGAGAAATACAGAAGATTATATATATTCAAGTGCGGCTTATTATGCGGGAAAAGAAGCTGTTTTAGAAATTATTCCTGTAACCATAAAATGGAAAACAATTGCATGAAAAAGGACAATTACAAATTGTCCAAAGATTCAAGTGGCATTGCAAATGCCGCTTAGCGGGGCAGAATAACTGAAGTAGTTATTACAGCTTAGTTCCTACTGGGATATACTTTCATAACCAACCAAACAATAAGTCAACAATATAGTCATACCATTTTGGTGGGCGTCTATAGTTGTTTTTGCATTCTGGAGAACAAAATCCCTGATTTTGAATTTGAAGAGAAATCTCTTTATTGCATGTTTTACAGCGTTTCTTTTCCTTCATTTATCAATTCCCTTGCAATATTTATTAATATTTTCGCTAGCATCCATTCCAAATAGTTGCGCCTTTTCCCAATTTAAACATGCTGTTTTGAAGTCTTTAAGTTTCTCATAAACGAGAGTTAAATAATTATAAGCATAAGGATTTTGTGGGTCAAGTGTTAAAGAATAATTTATATCATTCATTGCCCCTGTATAATCACTTATATTTAATTTTGCGTGACCTCTGTTCATTAACAAAAGCATTATTTGTAAGCAGAACTTACTTGCAACAAAAGTCACAAAGCCCCCCTTACAAAACCTCCTCGCCAGCTTATCGCCTACTGGCATTGTAACTAAATGGCCTACGAGGCTCACTGAAATTTCAATCTAACGAATTAAATTACACCCTAATGATAATTGTCTTTCTTTTAAATCTTTCATGATTACTGAGTCAACTTCATTTTTGTTAACTGAGTTCACTGAATCTATTAATTCATTTAGTTTATTAAGTTCGGTACAAGAATTAATTCTATTAATAATGTATGATTTGAAATGAATTGTGTCACTCAGAGTCGGCCAAAATCCTGAATGGTCGTTATCAAAATTTTTATCAAGTAAAAAAAGAGGAATTTGATTCTTTGCCAAAGAATATTTTAAGCTGTCCTCGTATTTCATAAAAAAATTCTGAAGAATATTTCCATTGTATTTTATGTTAAAGTCTGAATCACTAGAAATATCTTTTTTGCTTTCATCTTCATTTCTTTTACAACAACTAAGTGTTAATAGAGAGACTATAATTAGTAAATTCTTCATAATGTTATTTTTGTGGAGGATCAGACTTTAGAGCTTCACCACCTGGTTTAACTGCTGGTTTGCCTCCAAATGTATATGGCATTTTTTCGCTTTTCGTACCTTTTAATTTTACTAATGCTCTTGAATTAGCATCATATTCTACATTTGGTTTTTGAATAAAATTTTTATCATGAGGATCAGCTTTCGCTTGAGTATTGAATTTATCGATTACTTCATTAAGTCCTTTAACAAAAACTTGATCCAAAAATTCTTTTCTTGGGGCGACAGGTGTATTTGGGTTGGCTTTAACAAAAGCATCATATTTTTTTGCTGCTTTTGTTAAAACTTGATCAATAGTACCGACAAATGTTTCAGACCCCACCTTAACTGTTATCTTGCTTTTAAAAGCGTCTTCCCATTGATCACCGTGAGACTGCTCATGTGCCCAGACCTCCTCTGACAATCCTGGATTATATTTATTTAACAACCCTTTCTCCCCTAATTGCTCATTCACTAAAACATATAAGTTATATTCGACATCGAATTCTTGAGTTTTATCATTATATGAATACCACACACCTTTTACTTTAGGATTTTGATCAAAGTTTATACTTGTAACTCCTAATTGATGTATTGTAGTTGGGTAATCCGTTAAGTGTTTCGGGGAATTGTTTAAAAGAATCTTAGATTCTGCTTCATTACTATATTTTTCTGTTCGGTGGGGTTTAACCCCCTCTCCATTTGGATCAATATAAATAATTGGATTATTATCACAAAAATTATATGGTGACAATTCAGAATATCTAAATGCTTGAGGATCAATAGCAAGCCACCTGCCAATACGTGGGTCATAAATCCTAGCTCCAAAATCATAACTGTTTCCTTCTCCCTTTATCTCATCATCTTTTTCTTTACCATTATACCCGTACCTATAGCTCTCAGCGCTGAAAGTACGTCCTGGCATTGGTGCACCAAAGGAATAGTAATGTTAACTTCTTCCATACTCAAATTCAGGTATTTACAAAGAACGGTGTTTTCGAAAATGTACAAAATATGCAAAAAAACGAACTTTTTTTGCCATACGATTTTAATAAAAAAGAGCTGCTTTTTTGCCCCATATTTTCATCATCAAAATTATACTATTTTTTATTGGGAAACCAATTCTTTCATTTTTATTTGGTCATAAATTTTTTCGGTTTCAGTATCCATATATTTTTGTGATAATTCCACATATCTGAAAAATTCTTTGCTTCCTGCGGCATGCTGAAATCTTACGAACCAGATTTTCGGGCATATGTAAACAAAGCATGGTGGTAATAGCTGTTCTTCGCATAGTATGGCTAGTGATCAGGTCACAAAAACGATATTCCTCTTTTGCCTTTTCATTTTTGTGTACGATGTGAGTTTGCCCTCTTTTTTGTCTAGTTTTTATCCGTTCATCTGTCCAACTGGTTCGTTCAATCAATGATTTTATGTTTAAGTTAAACCGGGCATTTGAAATTATTGGGAAAATTGTTTTTCTATTTTTAGGATATTTGTTAATTATCTCCATCGCATAATCAGGCAAAACAATGCGGGTAAGGGTATTTGTTTTTTGGGAACTTACTTTCAAATAATGTTTGCCATTTACATTTTCCACATTGCTTTGCGAAAGTTTGAATATATCCGAAACCCGTAAAGCTACCGTACAGCCAAAAACAAACATGTCTTTTGTTTTCTTTAAGTGATCTGGCAAGCTTTCTTCAAATTCTTTGTTATAAATCAGAAAGTTCAGTTGTTCCGGAATAAGTGTAACAATTTCAATTTCTTCGGAGTGGGCGTAAAAATTTTTGTGAAAATTCCCGATACTCATGTCCTTCTCATTGTTCAGATAATTAAAAAAAGCACGTAAACGTTTGATGTTACTACCTACATAATTGTCGTAACAGTCCAGGTCATTGTATAAATAGTCGGTAAATTCCCTGTAAAATTTTGTCCAATATTTCTTTTCAGCCTTAATTTCACGCTTTTTAAGTGATAGAACGGAATAAATGTGTAATGGGAAGTCTTTTTTTACCGAAAAATCAAACAAAAGTTTTCGTAAAAAAATATAAGGCTTAATGCTGGAATCACGGAGCCTTTTGTCATTTTTTTGTACACGTTTCCCATTTTTTGTTTCTTTTAGAAAGGTATCAAAAAGCTTGAAAAAATCGTGTTCTTTTTTTTTTATTAACACCACAGGTATTTATTGAAATAATATCCCATAAAAATACTTTATTTTACTACATTTATGTCCCTTAAATATAATAAAAATGCTGAAAACAAATTGGAAGACAAAATTAAAGGCTTTTACATTAATGGAATTATTAATTGTTCTAATTATTATTGGAATATTAGTTCTATTGGCACTGCCTAATTTAATGCCCCTTATTTCAAAAGCAAAAAGCACAGAAGCCCAGCTACAATTAGAACACGTGTTTACGTTGGAGAAAAGTTATTTTTATATGCACTCCAAATACAGTACAGATTTCAAAGACATAAGCTTTGAACATTCAAAATTAACTACTCAAGGAGGTAATGCGAATTATCAAATTGAAATTGTATCTGCCAGCAATAATGCATTTAAAGCACATGCCACCGCTATTGTGGATTTTGATGGCGATGGGGTTTTTAATGTTTGGGAAGTGGATCAGGATAAAAATATTAAAGAGGTAACACCTGACTAATGCTATTGATTGTTGATCTTTTATTACTGGGTTGTTTAGGAATTGTTGTATTTCAGGATTTTAAACATCGGCAGATTTCCTGGTTGCTGATACCAACAATATTTGTTGCTTTTGTTGGAAAGGCATTGTTAGTAATAGGTGTAAATAGTTCTTTGATTATAAATACAATTTGGAATTCAACATTTATCCTGATTCAAATAGTGTTGCTTACAGTTTACATGAGTATAAAAAACAAAAAGTTAGTAAACATTGTCAATACGTATCTTGGAATTGGTGATGTATTGTTTTTTATTGTTCTCTGTGCCGCTTTTTCACCGGTGAACTATATTGTTTTTTATTTGGCAAGCACCCTTTTAACATTAATCGGTTTTTTGTTTTACAACATCATTTCAAAAAAAGCAACACGCGAAATTCCTTTGGCAGGAGCAATGGCTGGAGGATTACTGATTTTAATTATTGTAAATAGAATAAAACCACAGCTTAATTTTTATAATGATGATTTTTTGCTAAACATCATTAGTACACTATGAACGAAACAGATCACATATCATTAAGCATTGATTTGCAACATGCCATAACTCCACAACAGGCATGGCACTACACCATTATTCCCAAGCACGTTGATGGGGATAAACAAATGACATTGTATGTGAGTGAAGAAAAATTTCATACGCAATTGTCGGATGAGTTGGAAATGCTTTTCGGAAAAACTATTCTGCTCGAAAAAGCTTCTTCAGAAGTTATTCAAAAGACACTAGGGAAATATTATCGGAATACGAATGTCCATGCTACCATAAAGCAAGTTAGTTCGGGCAATGTGAAGGCAGATGATTTTTTGCCAATGTTAATTTCAGAAGCAAAGAGTTTAGGTAGTAGTGATATTCACATTGAAGCGTATGAAGAAAAATGTCGTGTGCGTATTCGTATTGATGGATTATTGATAGAGCGTTATACAATCAGTAAATTAGAATACCCTTCGCTGATCAATAAAATAAAAATAAAAGCCAATTTAGATATTTCAGAAAAACGCTTGCCACAAGATGGTCGTATTTTCTTTAATGACGATGGACATAAGTTTGATATTCGTGTTTCGGTTTTACCAACATTGCATGGTGAAAAAATTGTATTACGTTTGTTAAGCAATGATGCAGCCGACATTGAAATTGAACGATTAGGTTTTAATGCAAGGGAACTGGAAGATTACTTGGAAGGAATAAAAAAACCACATGGAATTATTCTTATCAGCGGACCAACCGGTTCGGGTAAAACAACAACACTTTATGCCACATTAAAAATTCTTAATAAAGAAAAATCGAATATCATTACCATTGAAGATCCGATTGAATATACTTTGGAAGGAATAAACCAAGTTCAATTAAAAGAATCAATCGGTTTAACATTTGCCGGAGCTTTGCGTTCTTTTTTACGTCAGGATCCGGATGTAATTATGCTCGGAGAGATACGTGATGGCGAAACAGCACAGATGGCTATTCGTGCCGCATTAACAGGACATTTGGTGCTATCTACCATACATACCAACTCGGCCTGGGGAACAATTTCCCGTTTGGCAGATATGGGTGTTCCTCCCTTTTTATTGGCCAGTACATTGAATACAACAGTTGCTCAACGCTTGCTACGGTTATTGTGTACAGAATGTAAAGAAGAAAAAGAATTTGATGTAAAATACTTCCCAAAAACATTTAAAGCGCCACGAATCATTCAAAAATATTATGTTCCCAAAGGATGCGAACATTGCCATTACACGGGTTATAAAGGTCGTAAAGCAATTTACGAAGTGATACCCATTGATTTTGAATTAGCCGACCATATAAAAAATAATATTTTTACGGTAGAGGCTTTGCTGAAAGAACGAAATATTAAAACACTAAGAGAAAACGCATTTGAATTATTCGAAAAAGGAGTAACCTCTATTGATGAGATTTATCCAATATTGTTAAACAGTTATTAACTAATTTTTATGAGATTAAAACAATTAATTTTTATACTATTTATTTTGTTTGCAACGCTTGTAAAAGGGCAGCAAAATAGGTTTGATGTAATAGAAACCAAATTAAGGGATCTTTCCAAAGACACTCCGGGACTTAATGAAAAGGTGGAGCTTTCTGTAAATGGTATTACCATTCAGGATTTTATCAGAGGTCTTGCCACTACAAATAATTTGAACGTTAGTGTTGATGCCGGCTTAACTGTTAAAATATATAACAACTTCACCAATGTAACAGTAGCAGATGTAATAATGTTTCTCGCAAAAAAATATGATTTAGACATAAGTTTCATTGGTAACATCATGTCATTTACCCTTTACTCAACACCGCCTGCTATTATACCACCGGTAAAATATACACCCAAAACATTAAAAATTACATACGATAAAACAACCAATCTTTTAAGCCTTGATTTATCGAAAGATAGTTTAGCATTGGTTGTAAAAGAACTTACAAAAGTATCTGGCAAAAATGTGGTATTTTCCTCTGATTTAGCTGGCAAAATTGTAAGTGGATATATTCAGAACATGCAGTTTGGTTCCGCCCTGGACAAATTTGCATTTGCCAATGATTTAAAAGTAACTGCGACCAAAGATGATTTTTATCTGATTGAAAAAATGGATGCAACTGCTAATCCGAAAAACAATGGAAAATCCGGGAATGCTTCTTCAGCCAGCAGTTCAACTGAACCAAGTTTTAATTTAAAATCAGATGGCAATAAATTAATATCTGTTAATGCGATTAATACACCTATTGCTGAAATTTTATCATCGGTTTCAAAAGAATTTAAAAATAATTATTTCCTGTTTACAGAACCGAAAGGCAATACCAATTTGAGTATAGAAAATGCTACGTATGATGATTTTTTAAATCGCTTGTTTAATGGTACTGATTACACATTTAAAAAGGATAGCAATATATATATGATTGGGGACAGGAGCATGGAAGGCCTACGTTCCACTCAAGTAATTCCTTTACAGTTCCGAACAGTGGAGAAAGTTGTTGATTTTATCCCTGCAAAATTAAAAGAGGGTGTGGATGTAAAAACATTTTCAGATCAGAATAGTTTGATTGTTTGCGGTTCTCAACCTAGAATAGAAGAGTTGGAAAAATTTTTAAGGCAAATAGACAGGGTTGTTCCGGTTATTTCTATTGAAGTAATAATTATGGATGTAAATAATTCTCATGCCGTTGAAACAGGTATAAAAGCTGGTTTAGGAACAGCTCCAGTCACAACTGGAGGTGCTGTTTTTCCTGAATTAAATTTAAATCTAGGTGCCGGAGCTATCAATTCGGTAATTGATGGAATCAATGGGTTTGGCGTTGTAAACTTAGGAAAGGTAACACCCAATTTTTATGTTAGTTTAAAATTGATGGAACAGAATGGGGATGTGAAAATAAACTCAACGCCCTTATTAGCTACGTTAAATGGAAACGAAGCCAAGATGAGCATAGGTGAAACACGGTATTATGCGGAAACCAATACCAATACTATCAGCACTCAAAGTACCACTACAGTTCAGTCAACGATATATAAACCTTTGAATGCTGAGTTTTCAATGACCATTAATCCGATTGTATCTGGCGATGAACAAATCACATTGACAATCACTGTAAAGCAATCTTCTTTTACCAGTCAGTCCAATGGTATTGGCAGCCCATATAATACATCAACCAGGGATTTTCAATCTTTGATTCGTGTAAAAAATCAGGAAATGATCATGCTTGGCGGATTGGATAATGATAATAAAAGTGAGACATCATCGGGTGTTCCTGTATTATCACGCATCCCGATAATCAAATGGTTTTTTAGCAGTCGTTTAAAATCAAAATCGAAAAGTAAACTCACCATATTTATTAAGCCAACAGTAATTTACTAAAATGCTGAAAAAATTTGGTCTTGAAAATATCAACAGAAGCAAATCAGTAATAGGTATAGAAATACTACTATTACCAGATGCTTCCTATGAAATAAATCTGGTTGTTCTCAAAA
Source organism: Bacteroidetes bacterium RIFCSPLOWO2_12_FULL_35_15 (assembly GCA_001769385.1). Taxonomy (GTDB): domain Bacteria; phylum Bacteroidota; class Bacteroidia; order 2-12-FULL-35-15; family 2-12-FULL-35-15; genus 2-12-FULL-35-15. The sequence goes on from MEPB01000097.1 coordinate 73,380, forward strand.
AAGAGAAAACTAACATCATTACCGAAAAACAAAAAGAAGGAATAAAAGATTTTGATGAATTAGCAACTCATATTGATCCTAAACTCCCACTAGTTGTTTTATTAAATGGTAAAGGAATTATCCATAAAAAAGTAACGTTTGTGGAGAATGATACAGCTGCAACACTTCTCAATAAAGTGTTGCCAAATGCTAAGCTAACCGAGTTTTCTATACAGCAAACACCAATAAATTCAACACAGGTGTTTGTTTCTGTTATTCGCACAAATGTTTTAAATGATATTATTGAAGAACTTTCGAAAAGAAAACTAACAGCTATTTCAGGTTTTTTTCTAGGTCCTTTTGTGATCACTGATTTATTGCCATTGATGGATAACAAAATGATTGTTAAGGATCATTTTCAGGTTGGAAATTTTCTATTGCAAATTCAAGAACAACAAATCACAGAAATAACAAATACTTCTGAAGATAAATCAGGTGATTCAATTTTAATTGGAGATGATCGAATTCCTCTAAAATTAGTTTTTCCTTTTGCTGCCGCCTTGTCTTATTTTATTTTGAATAATGAAAGTCAGGGAATTGTTGATTCAATTGGTATTGATAATTTAAAACAAGAATTTAAACAAAAGAAGAAATTTGAATTTCGTGGATGGGCACTTTTAATTGCAACACTATTAGTGCTGTTGGTAAACTATTTCGTATTTGATAACTACTGGAGTAAAAGCAATAAAATAACAGCGGAATTGGCAATCAACCAATCGGCAATCGAACGGTACGATACCTTAAAAAAAGAATTTGCTCAGAAAAAAGAATTTCTGGAACAAAACGGATTGCTTGAAAATTCCCGCACTTCATTCTATATTGATAGACTGGCAGCGACACTTCCTTCGGCAATACAATGGACAGAAGTAAATGTGCATCCCCTGAAGAAAAAGCAAACAAATGAAGAAGAGCAGGAATTGTTTTTTGAGAAAAAAAGTATCATGATTACAGGTAATTGTCAGCGCAGTACTGTTTTAAATGATTGGATGAAAGAAATAAAAAAAGCAAACTGGATAAGTAATGTCAACCTTTTGAATTATTCACAGGATAATGCAAATGACGATGGCGAATTTTTATTAGAAATAAAACTCAAGTAAATTTTGTTTAAGAATTTAACATACAAGAAAAAAAATCAACTGTTACTAGTTGTAATACTTCTTGTGCTATTAATGGTTTATTCATTAGCAATAAAGAAAACAATTAATATTCATAACACGTATTCAGAGGCAGAGAAAAAAATAGCATTGGCTGCAAGTGCCCCAATGCTTGCTGCACAATTAGAAAAAGAACTATTGCAAATTGATATAAAATTAGGAAACGGAAACACAAAAAAGCAAAATACTTCAGATGCTTTGCTGGAGCTTACTACTAATTATTGTCAGAATAATCATGCGGTGCTGAGGGAGTTTCCTAAAACTACTGTGACAGAAGCGGGAGACATGACCATTGAAACAAATCAATTTGTTGTAGAAGGCAATTTTTCCACCCTGATTAACTTAGTTTATATTTTAGAACAAAAAAACAAATTAGGCAAAGTGGCGTCAGTAAAATATCAATTGAAAAAAGATTTTAAAACAAAGGAAATGGTACTTACTGCTACCATTTATTTACAAAATGTTAAAAAGAAAACAACATGAAAAATAAATTATTAATAGCAATAATTGTAGGTGTAGTATCAACTCTTATTTATTCTTGTCAGGATTTTATAGCAGTTAATTTAGCGAAGAAATCTATTACTATTTTGGCCCCTGCCAATAATACTCTTTCGTCAAGCTATTCCCAGCTTTTCAAATGGGAGGATTTAAAAGGTGCGGATAGCTATCAGTTGCAGTTGGTAAAACCAAACTTTTCGTCTATTACCCAATTTATTTTGGATACTACCATTCATGCCACCCAGTTTGCATATACATTACAACCGGGAATTTATCAATGGCGGGTGAGAGCAAAAAACAATTCCAGTGAAACTGATTATGTTACTTATAATCTTACAGTTGATACAACTTTAAATTTAGCTTCGCAAAAAGTAGTATTGTCAAGTCCGATTGATAATTATTATTCAAATTTAATGGCAAATACATTTACCTGGCAAACGATGCCGAATGCAAATTCTTATGTTTTTCAGGTTTTGTCGGGAGGCTCTGCGGTATATACCCAATCAATTACAACAACCACGGTTAATTATACCTTCACAACAGAAGGAGCCTATCAATGGAGAGTATTTGCTCAAAACAATTTTTCCAATTCTGCTTATGATACACGTACAATTAATATAGATAATACAGCTCCTGGTATTCCGGTTCTTGTATCTCCAATACCGAGTACATTAGATACGATAAACGCCAATCCTGTTCCTTTAAAATGGAATTGTGTTGCAGGAACAGGTTTCTCAGCCACCGATTCAACTCATTTATTGATTTCTACTGATTCAACTTTTGCCGTTGTTACTTCAAAAGATACAACCATTGCAAATACTACAAGCCCTACAGTTTATAATTTTCATTCTGCAATAGTGGGCACTTATTATTTCTGGAAGGTTCAAGCAATAGATAAATCAGGTAATAAAAGTGCATATTTTACAAGACGTAGATTTAAGCGCAATCCATAAGAATGAAGAATAAAAAATTATTATATATTTTAATACCTCTTACTTTATTGGTTTGGGGAATAATTGTGTACCGGATTATTGCTACTACTAATTCCGGAAATGAAAATCAAATTCAAAGTATGCAGCAAATTGAAAATGCGACTATTGAAAATATGAATGATACTTTTTTAATCAATCCAAACTATCGTGATCCGTTTTTAGGAAAGATGATTAAGAATGTAACAACTTCAGCAACAACTTCTTTACAAAAAACAATAACTACAGTTAAGAATACTCCAATTTTAAGTTCGTGGCCAACGATTGTTTATTTAGGAATAATTAAAAATCAAAAATCAAACAAGCAACTAACTCTCGTGCAGATCAATGGTCAAAGTTATAGCATGAAAATTGGAGAAACAGTTAACTCAGTAGAATTATGCAAAGTATTTAAAGATTCTATTGAAGTGAAATTCGGGAAAGAGAAAAAGTTTTGCAGGAAATAAATATTGATTACAGAATTATAAAACGAATACAAAATGAGAAACAAGATTGCACTTTTAGTCTTGCTTTTATTAAGCAATTTCATGTTTGCCCAATTAGAGAATATTCCTTTGGTTACTGTATTTGGTGAGGCAGCAGTTAAAGTAAAACCTGATTATGTAATTATAGGAATAAAAGTAAAGAAAGAGATCAGATTAAACTCTGCAACTAATAAAACCGTTTTTGAGATCTTTAATACCGAAGACACAAAAGTCAGATTGTTTGGTTTTGATGACAAGAATGTTTCAGAAAGTTTGATTCAGGTTGATAGCAGTGTATATGTTAAAGAAATTTTTATTACAATAAATGACTTAACTAATTTAGATAAGTATTTATTGGAGCTGTATAAACTTGGATTTAAAAACTATATCTATTTGGATTATCGGGTTAAAAATTATGATGATTATAAAAACCAAGCAAGAAAAGAAGCAATAAGCTCTGCAAAAGCAAAAGCCACTTCACTGGCAACTGAATTAGGTCAGAGTATAGGGAAAGCACATACAATAGAAGAGATTAATTCAGAGAACTACAACTGGTATAATATTCATAACAATGCTAATTTAGAAAACATCACCTTCAAATTGGGAGCAGATGGATATGTTATTGACCCCGGTTTTCTAATAATTACTTCAAAAATAAAAGTGAGTTTTGATTTGTTGAAATAAAGAATTCTATAGAGTCTAAGAAAAAATCAGATATGCAACTTCAACCTGGTACCCAAGACAAGCCGAGGCTCTCTAGGACTTTAAGTTTTATTAATGAACATTGCTATAAATTCGTTTTTTTAATTTCTTCTATATCATTAGCCATATCTTTTGGATTTATTGAAAATCTTATTCACTTAGAAAATGCAAAATCTACAGAGACTCTTATTTATTCGTGGTGTTTCTTAGGTATTGCTTTCTTTTTAAGTCTATTGAACATTTTTATTTCCAGCTTATCTAGAAGATTGGTTATTAAAAACCGCAGAAAAAAAATTGAGAGGGGAATGAAATGGTGGAATATAATTATCCGAAGTTTAAATGTCTTTATGAGCATTTGTTTACTCATTGGGATTTTGTTGCTATTTTATTTTCTTAAGCAAAATATACACTATAAATAATTCATTGGATTTCGCACCTATCCCTTTAGTACCGAAATGGTTTTAAAAAGTTTATTTAATTTCAAATTCGTTCTAATTGGGTAATCTTCTTCGAAATTCTTTTAATATCATAGATACATTGATCGTTATTTTTATGGCAGGAAGATGAAAAACTTTATTCAAGGATCAATATTAGTTCTTGCTATTTCTCCATTGCTTGATGAATTCTTAGAAGTTTCACAAGACCGTTTAAGGTACTTATTAGAATACAATAATTTTATTGACCCATTTCAAATGAACAGCACAGTCAATTTTTGATGTCACAATATACATTATCTAACAAAGTCAAAAATACACTGTCCAACTCATTTTAGCGCCCAACTTATAAACAAAACACTGGTTTGTGAACATTTTATGTATTATTTCTTCCTAAAACTTGCTTGTTTACTGATGTTGTAATAATTTAGCTACATAAATATATGTCAAACCCTTAAAATCAAAAAAATGAACAAAGCAGAATTAGTTGACGCAATTGCAGCAGAATCAAAATTAACAAAAGCAGATTCTCAAAGAGCATTAGACGCATTTGTAAATGCTACAACAAAAGCACTTAAAAAAGGTGACAGAGTTGCATTAGTAGGTTTTGGTTCTTTTTCTGTAGCTAAAAGAGCTGCAAGAATTGGCCGTAATCCTCAAACAGGAAAGGCATTAAAAATTGCAGCTAAAAAAGTAGCTAAATTTAAAGCTGGTGCTGACTTAGCAAAAACAGTTAACAAATAGTCGTCAACTGAACAAATTGAAAAAGGTTTCCAGAAACGGGAACCTTTTTTATTTCCAAAAAATGAAGCAGAATTCACAATGTCTTGGTTCATCAAGTTTATAAAAGGAGACAACACTTAACAAAATCACATTTTTAAGCAGGCTTGGAGATTTTTTAAAGTCGAGCATGGAAAACTAAAGCAAAAGGATGAAATTATTTTATCCTAACAAATTATGCTTCATAGCATACATTATGATGCCCACAGAATTTTTCGCTTTTGTTTTGTGTAATATCCGTCCTTTATGCCCATCAACGGTTCTAACACTAAGTAAAAGCTTTTCAGCAATTTCTCTATTGGTTAATTCTTTACTTATATAACGAACAATTTCAATTTCCTTATCAGTTAAAGAAACTTCAGTAAAAATTGAATTAATCTTTTTATTGTCAACAAGACCTTTTACCATTGCTCTTGATACACTGTCGTTGAAATAATATCCATTTTCAATAACTCCATAAATAGCATCAACAACTATTTCTATGTCTTGATTCTTTAAAAGAAAACCATGCGCTCCTTTACTAATCAGGTGATGAATAAACCCCTCCTCATTATGCATGGTTAATATGATTATCTTAGGGGAGGGGGTAATTTTACCCCCTCTTAGGGGTAAAATTACCCCCAATGCAAAAAGGGTAATTTTACTCTTGACCGCATGGATTTAATTCCTCAGTTTTGGCTCGTAATTATATTCAGAATTATAAGTATTGAAATTTCGGGTGAGGGACGTGAATTTGAAATTTAAAAAACAAATACAAAAATAAGATTTGGTTTGAAGTGTGCATGAAATCAAAACTTTTTCCATTCAATAGGAAACTTTTATTTTCAAGCGAATTAAATAAAAAAATAGTGTAAAATAAATATTGAGAAGCAGTATTTAAATCATAAAAATAATGAAGAAACAAAATATTAACTTGTTAATAGTTGATGATCAGCAAATGATAAGATATGGTATTAGATGGATGCTGGAAAAAACTGAATCTCAATTTGAATTTACTATCCATGAAGTTGAAAATGCTGCGGAGGCAATAATTATGGTTGCTAACAATAGGTTTGATATTATTCTTATGGATTATTCTTTGCATAATATTGTAATAGGAGCAGATTGTGTAATAGAAATACTTTCAACAAAGCCACAAAGCAAAATATTGGCAATTTCAAATCATCGTGATTATATTTATTTGAAAAACATGATCGATGCAGGAGCGAAAGGTTATGTTTTAAAAAATATTTTATCGAGGGAATTAATTCAGGCAATTGAAAATATTCTAAGTGGTCAAGAATACTTCTCCTATGATGTTGCAATGAATTTTTTAAAACATCGAGAGTATAAAATAATTCAACCAGAACAATCTATAAAGCTTAAAAAGAGAGAACTAGAAATTTTAGAATTAATTGCAGAGGAATATACAAATGATGAAATTGCAGTAAAATTATTTCTCGCCAAAGCAACTATTAATGAATATCGCCAGAGTTTGCTATTTAAATTTGAAGCAAAAAACACTGCCGGGCTGATAAGAAAAGCCTCAAAACTCAAGATGATCTGAATTGTATCACCCTTGTTTACATGTGAAAGAATGAAGGCCCTATTTTTATCGGAGTGATTTTAATAATTTCTTTTTTTTCTGCTTGGGCTGAAAATAAGAGATGCATTAAATTTATAGCATAGGCACTTAAACAACCCTGAAAATCTTTGCGGCAAACGTATTGGTTCTTATTTTATTATTTAATTTACGAGTAAATCGAACATTGCCCCCTTATAATTTCTCCTTTTGTATCTATAGTGTAAAAATTTTTGAGTTCAAAATTAATATAAAAACCGTTTTTTCTATTTAAATACTCTCTATTTTTCAATTTTAATTGCTTTGTGTTTTTTTATGTTGTTTTTGGAAAAATATTGTTCGTGTTTTAGTAAAAAAAGTTATAAACAAAAAATATAAAGATTAAATGTAACTGCTTGAAAATCAAATAAAAAAAAGAAACATGACGAAAATCATTTATTTGAAGTGTCTGCAGATTGAAGAGGTAATCAATAATGACAGAGCATATTTCAGGTGACATGAAAGTGTTTGCCATACTTTAATATGGTGAAAGTGCCCTATTAAAGCGGGGTGAAATTTTCAAATTGATTATTAATCTTTGACGATATCAAATCTGAGTTCACAAAAAAAATAGTGGCGATTCAAAAGACAAAAACAGGATCAAAAATGTAATTATCAAACCTTTAAAATATATTTTGTATTTCCCATTAGAGAATATTAAATACCTATGAAAAAAATCAAATTAATTATTTCGCTTTGCATTGCATCTAACTTTATTTTTATTTCAAAAATAATTTCGCAAAACTTTAATTATTCATTAACAAAGGATTCTTCATCTTATAATGAATTAATTAATCCTCTGATGGTAAGTGCGAACGAAAATTATCAGAATAAAAATTTTATTATTCATTTGCCATTTCATTATAATTTTTGCGGTAGTGTTTGTGATTCATTAAGAATTGAAAGCAATGGTTTTATCGTATTTGATAAATCAAAAGGACTTAGCTCAATAGCATTTAATAACTTTAATAGTAAAAAAGACAGCTTTGGAAATTTTGTTTCCACCATAGCATACATAACAGAAGGTGCATCAGGTAACAGGATTTTAAAAATCCAAATAAAAAATATTGCTCAGGCCATCTATAATGCTACAGATTATTTAAATTACCAGGTGTGGCTTTATGAGAATGAAAACAAAATAGCTTATCACATTGGACCAAACTACCTATCTACAGTTCCCGAACCTATATTTCCTCCCGAAATACCCGAAGAAGAAAGAATACGAATGGAAGTTCAGAATCCGGTTTTATTAGGACTAATAAACAGGAATATGGATACAACCAATAAAGCATATTTAATAAAAGGTAAGCCGTCAACACCTTCAGGATTATTAATTACTGGTGAAACAGAATTGGGATATTTAAATAATATACCTAAAAGCGGAACAATATATACATTGACACCTACATTTTAATAATCATTTTTTATGTGGAAAAAAACTAAGAAGAATTTACACATTGCATTGTTATTCATTATTACATTTTTAATGAGTACAACAACCTATGCAACAAAACGCTATTGGGTAGGCACTGGGACAAATACCAACTGGAACACAACAGCAAACTGGGCAGCAACATCCGGAGGAACAAACGGGTCATCGGTTCCTGTAAGTACCGATTCTGTTTATTTTGATGGAGGAAACGATACAACAAGTACCGGTAAGGGGCAGTGTAGTATTAATGCAATCGTAAGTATAAAAAGGTTTGAAATTACATCAGGATATACGGATACAGTTAAGCAAAATTCAAATACGATAACAGTAGGAACAAATGGAATGATATTAAGTGGTGGAGTATTTTGGGGAGGAACGGCAAACATAACTGATCAGGGTGTATTTGCTTTAACAGGTTGTAATTTTCAAAGTACTTCTGCAACATTACAAATATATGGAGATTATACTTTTTCAAGCGGCACGTTTTTGCACAACAACGGGCAAGTTAAATTTACATATACTAAAACTATTACTGGAAATACTACTTTTTATGATGTCAATTTTTTTCCTGCGAATTCAGCAAGTAGTTACACCATTTCAAGTTCAACAGTTTTAACATCCGAGCATTTATTACTCATTTCCGGTGGAGCTCTTGTATATTTAACAGGTGGTACTATTGATGTTAAAGGAGACATTACAGATTCCAACATTTATTCAAATGGAGGTGGAAACACAAACATTACAATCAACGGTTCTGGGGAGCAGACATTTAATGGATCATCATCTAATTATGGATATGGATGGTTGCCAAATATTATTATCAACAAGCCAAGTGGCACGCTTTATTTAAAAGGATATATTTCTGTATATGGTAACTGGACATATACACAAGGAACTGTTGATGCAAGCACTTACTCATCCACGGTAGCTTTTATTCCGAATAGCAAAACCATTACAGGAACTCAGAATTTATTCAATGTTTGTTTTGCCGCACTTGGTTCAGTATCTTTTTATGTTACATTGGCAAGTGGAGACACGCTTACGGTAGAAGGTACAATAAGCTATACAGGAAGCGGTACGACAGCAATTAATGGTGGCATCAAAGCCAAAGGAGATATAAATTTGTCAGGTTCAGTTACAGGAATGCAATATACTGGTACAGGAAGTATTACTCTTTGTGGAACTGGAAATCAAACCATTACAGGAAGAAGTACCTATAATCAGGGATGCATGAAGAATATTATTATTAATAAACCGAGTGGCTTCTTGTTTTTAAATGGGTTGGTTTCAGTATATGGTTATTGGAATTATATTCAGGGTGATATTGATGATACAACATATAATGGAGAATTGGCCTTTATATATACCGGTTCAATTCAGGGTAGCCATACTTTAAATAAGGTAACTTTCTGGGGATATGCTATTACAATAGCCGGTGGTACAGTTTTGACTGTTCCCGGAACTCTTAGTATTATTGGTACTTCAGCCGTTACAATAAACACAGGTACTATCAATGCTACTGGTGACATTATCCTAACCAACACCTCTAGCACAGGGGGAGGTACCGCTAACATCAACATTAACGGTAACGGCAATCAAATTCTCACAGGCAGCAGTTCAATAAATATCGGAAAATTATGCAATGTGACAATTAATAAACCTTCCGGAACATTAATTTTAAAGAACTTTGTAAATGTGACAGGGAATTGGACCTATATACAAGGAACCATTGATGCATTAACTTATAATTCTACTGTTGTTTTTCCTAATAATACGAATAGAAGTATTTCAGGAAAACACTCACTATACAATGTCACATTTTATGGTAATAATACATCCACTAATTCCATTCCATCAACAGACACTTTAACTGTAGAAGGAGAATTGAAAACAGAAGGAGGTTTTGCTATTTCAATAAATACAGGAGTAATAAATGCAAAAGGGAATATTACAATTACAAATTCATCAATCTCTGGCGGTGGCTCTGGAACCATTGATATTTGTGGAGCAGGCAATCAAACATTGACGGGGTCTGGACTAACAGGTTATGGTCGGTTGTGTAACGTGAAAATTAGTAAAACTTCCGGCACATTGACCTTAGCAGATATAATTTCTATTGCAGGTTCATGGCAATATAATACAGGAACTGTATCGGCTGGCAATTCAACTGTTGTTTTTCCTTCAGGTTCAAGTGTATCTTGTCAGGGATTAAGTTCAACAATGGATTTTAATAATGTAACAATTTACAGTGGAACTGTTACTTTGAATGGGTCATTATCAGTTTTAGGTAACTCAACAATAAATACAAGTACCACATTAAATGGCAATAGCAAATCAATTTATGTGGGTGGCAATTGGAGTAATTCTGGAACATTCACTTCCACCAATACAATCGTAACATTAAACGGTGCAACACAATCAATTACAAAAGCTGGTGGGGAAACATTTAATAATTTGACAATCTCCGGAACAGGAACAAAAACAGCAGCAAACAATTTAACTGTGAATGGCGCTTTAACCATCGACAATGTTGCTACCTTGGATATGCAAACGTATCAATTATTAGGTAGCTCCATTACATCAAGTGGAACAGGAACGCTAAAAACAGCATCAACCAATTCAGCAGCTATCCCTACTGGTAAAACATGGACACCTACAGTTGAATACGCAGGCACATCAGCTGCAAGTACGATACAAACAGGAACCTATAATAATTTAGTCATATCAGGTTCAAGAGGAACATCCTCGATAACATTTCCAAGTGCTACTGTTAGCATTTCCGGAGCATTAACAAATTCAGCGACATTCACATCAGGCGATTTTATTACCAATGGAAATACAATCGATTACAACGGAACAGTACCCCAAACTATCGCACCATTTAATTATAAGAACCTAACCATTTCCGGTGCACGAACTTCCAATAATGTCACCTTGTCTAATACAGGAACAATTGGAATTTCCGGAACACTTACCTATTCTCCAACTTACTCAACAGGGTCGTTGATTAACACAGGCAGCACCATAGATTATAATGGAACAGGGGCACAAACCGTGCTCGCATTGAATTATAATAATTTAACGATTTCAGGAGCTCATACTTCAAACAATGTAACATTGTCAAACACGGGAACTTTAGGTATTTCAGGAGTTTTTACCAATTCAGCAACTTTTACAACAGGAGGTATTATCGCAACAGGCATCTCTGTTGGCTTGGATGGAAGCAGCAATCAACATCTTTCATCAGGTATTTTTTCAGGAATAAAAAATTTAACAATAAACAAGTCCTCCGGTTTTGTAGTGCTGGATACCATCGTGACAATAGATAGCACCCTGAACTTAACGAAAGGTCGAATAATCAGCAGCAGTTCAAATATATTAGTATTAAATAATGGAGCGACCGTAATAGGAGGAAGTGGCAACAGTTACATTTCTGGGCCGATTAAAAAGATCGGCAATTCAGCATTTACATTTCCAATAGGAGACACCTTGTTGCCTGATTCCAGTGCCTATCATCCATTAACTATAACCGCACCAAGCACAGCAACGGATGCCTATACAGCACAATATACTGCTGCAAATCAAACATTCGGTGATTCCTTGCAAGTAGATAGTTTGGAAAGCATAAGTGCTTGTGAATATTTTGATTTGACACGCAATGCTGGAACTTCAGTTGTTATACCTACCATAAGTTGGAATACGAATAGTTGTAATGTTGAAACATATGACAATTTACGAGTAGCATATTGGGATTCAGGAAATACCCAATGGGAAACACTAGGTGCTGGAACTACTACAGTAAATGATCTTAGAGGCACTGTGTCCGGCTCATTTGGAATTAGCGCTTCTCAAATTCATTTTGTGATTGGTAGGACTAGATCTAATTCTAGTTGTGCAATAGTAAAAAGAGAATTAGATGGCGGTTACCATATAGTATATGATGGAAATTTAAGTTTTAAATACGATGAAGAATATAATGATTTAGATGGAAAGCTGAAATTCAATATCTATAATTCACATAATACTATCGTTGCTTCAAATTCTACCATGTTACCAACTTCAGCACAGCCCCTTGTTTCTTATGGTGATAACAGAATTAAATTAAATATTGCCAGTTGTACATTTACTCCAACAGGAAACCTTGGAAGTGGGTTTTATATTTTAGAAGTTATAAATGAAAAAAATGAAAAATGGTATTTACGATTTAAGCATGTTCTTTCCATTTCCGGACTGTGTGCAATGGAAGCAACTTATTGGGAAAGATAAATAAATAAAATATGAAAAAAAACAATTATATACTATTATTTCTGCTTGTAATCATTATCTCATTATTAGGTTACATTGCTCTTTCACATAATAAGAAATCAACTGTTGCTTATGTTGAAATGGAAACTCTTTACAATGATTTTGTAATGAAAAAAGAGTTGGAATCAAAACTTACCAATGTGCAGCAAATGAGAAAACATATTTTGGATAGTATCAAAATAGAAGCGAATTCTTTGTCTTTGGCAGTAAAATCAGAAAAGGATTTGGAGGGCTTACGGAAATTTGAAATCAAGAAACAAGAATATTTAATGAAGCAGAAAAGTTTTGAAGAAGACAATCAATTGTTAACTCAAAATTATGATGGTCAAATTTGGAAACAGATCAATCAATATGTAAAAGATTATGGAAAAGGAAAAGAATATGAATTAATTATTGGTTCGGCAGGTAATGGCTCTGTAATGTATTCGCTGGATAAATTAAATATTACAAAAGAAGTTTTAGAATATATTAATTCAAGCTATAGAGGTGAAAAGAAATAAAATTCAATTTTTTTTAGTCGTTATTTTTTTTGCTACTGTTCACTCTTCTTGTAGCAAAAAAAAAGGAATAAACACTGTAGCTGAATACATTTCAGTTGTTCAAAATCCTGAAAATGGATTGAGTACTTCAAAAAAGATTGAAGACTTTGAATTTTCGGTTTTATACAAACCCTTGGATTATATAATTGCATTAGAAAATAAAGATAACAAGGTATCTAAAGATAGTATCAATAAAAGGAAACAACAGTTAGAAGGTTATCAGTATTATACATTTAGATTAAAATCATCAAAAGACAATGAATTTTTTCGGACAGGAATGAATTCTGAAAATGAATACTATGAGCGATTAGAATATTTTGTTACCAATGCACAAGACGATATTTATTTAATTGATGGAACAGATACTTTAACTTGTGAATTATATCATTTCGAAAGGAATTATGGAATTTCTCCTTATAGCAATATCGTTTTGGCGTTTAAACAAAAAAATGAAACAGAGGTAAAAGGCAAAACATTTATCTATGATGATAAAATTTTAGGAGTAGGAAAAATAGCATTAAAAATAAATGCAAAAGATATCATTGATTTACCCAAATTGGAAATATAATTAGTATGAAGAAGAAAAAAATCATAAAAGGATTCGCGGTCTATTTTGCTTTAAGCATTTTATTTCAGGCAATAGCACCAACAGTGGCATTGGCTTTAACCAATGGACCAAGTCAGCCTGAGATGGAAAGTTTTGAACCAATTGGAACAACCGAAATGGTGGATCCATTTACAGGAGATTTTAATTATAACCTTCCGTTAATGACCGTGCCGGGACCAAATGGTGGATACCCTATAAATCTTGCTTACCATGCAGGAATTGGAATGGAACAAGAGGCAAGCTGGGTGGGTTTGGGCTGGAACATTAATGCAGGAGAAATAAACCGTCAATTACGTGGTTTACCGGATGATTTTAATGGGGATTTAATTGGAAAGGTAATGTACATGAAGCCCAATAGAACAGCATCCTTGGGAATAAAGGGGTCATTAGAATTAGTTAGTTTAGATGCAGATAAAGGCGGTGTAAATATAAGTGCTTCAATGAAAGCAATTTGGAACAGTTATAAAGGAATTGGTTTTGCAATGGGTAATAGTGTTAGTAAAACATCTGGCAAATCATCTGGATTTAGTGGAGGCATTAGTTCCAATTATAGTAGTATGAGTGGTGATATGACCTTGACTCCTTCATTGAGTTATTCAAAAACACAAGGTAACGCAGATAATTATACAACACGAAAAGGAGGATTATCATTTAGTTATAGTTCAACAGAAGGGGCTAAACAATTAAGTTTTAGTTACTCAAAAGGAAAAGTGACAACAGCTTCATTTATGAATGCAGAAGGAGGTTGGGATACCTACTCTTCCGGTAAGTCCCATAAAGGTGGAGCAGGTGTAAGTTTTTCAAGTAGTTCTTATGTTCCCCATTCAGAAATGCCGCAGAGCGGTTTTTCAATAGGTTGCTCATTTGATACGGGAATTGACACCTGGATGTTTAATCCATATGTTGGCGGAGAAGTTTTTTATTCCCAGGATAAAATAAAAGAAAATGACATAACTTTAATGGCCTATGGATACATGTATTCCGAGAACAGAAAATCCCTGAATGGGATTTTTGACAGGTCAGTGATGGACTTTAATCGTGAAAAAGATGCTCAATTAACTAAAGATATACCTGCTATGCCCATGCCGGTATTTACAAATGATATTTACTTTGTAAAAGGCCAGGGAGTGGGAGGAGCATTTCGACCTTATCGTTCCGATATAGGTATTTTGCATGATCCAGTAATTACATATAAAAATATCGGTGGAAATTTAGGTATTGAAGTAGGAATAGGAAATACCGTCAAGGTAGCTACTGATATTACCTTATCCTATTCAAAATCCTATTCAGGACCATGGAGAGATAAAAACACCTGGAGTGAATTACATCAGGAGCCTTCTAATCCAACTGCAGGTTATGAATTTATGGGTAAATATGCCAATAATCCTTTGTACGAACCCTTTTATTTTAGGAATGCAGGAGATATGACCGCAAATTATAATGAAGCAAATACAAATGTAGGTGGGACGGGTTCTGCTTTACCTATTAGCATGGGATTTGGAATAAGTATTGGGGATTTTGCAAACCCAACTGCTGCAATTGAACAGCCACTGGCTGATGTAAAAGTTACCAAGGGCAGCTTAGCTGCATCTAAATTTACTGAACGAGCCAGTCGGTCTCAAACGATGTCTTACAAAACAAATGATCAGTTATTAGCAACTACAGATCCTGATCTTTGCCCTACTTTCTGGTCAACAAATACAATATTTGATATTAATTCTTCCCCTCGTTTAGCAACAGGAACCGATCCAATATCATTGAATTCATCTAGCCCTCATCAAGGACATCATATTGGGGAAGTTACGGTAATAAACCCTGATGGTAACAGATACATTTATGGTATTGCTGCTTATAATAAATCCCAAACAGAAGTTTCTTTTTCCGTGGATGGTAGCAATTCTGAAAATGTAGTTTCATCGAATAACAAATTAGTTAATTATGTGTCAGACGATATTTCTCAAAACAATAATAAAGGAGACGATAATTTTTATTCCTATAAAATATTACCTGAGTATGCACACAGCTATCTTTTAACAGCAATAGTTTCTCCTGATTATGTTGATTTGACCGGAAACGGTTTAACAGAAGACGATTATGGTTATTATGTAAAATTCAATTATTCCAAGCTAAAAGATATTAATGGCAATCCTAAAAACTATGCATGGCGTTCTCCTTTTACTCTGGCGAGTTATATTAATACCTATTATTCAGTAACCTCAGATGATAAAGCAGGTTACACATATGGAACAAAAGAAATCTGGTATCTGAATTCCATTGAAACCAAAACTCACATAGCCGAAATCACTTTAGGAAACAGAGAAGATGGTTACGGAGCAAAGTATATGGAAAATGGAGCAACAGCATCGCCAAATAGTTCTATTATTCTGGATACCGATCTTAAACTTAAGAAAATTGAAAAAATAGATTTGTATAGCAAAAGTGATCCGAATTATGCAAGTGGAACCCCAACTCCAATTAAAACAGTCCATTTTGAATACAGCTACGATTTATGTGGAAATGTGCAAAATAATGTAGGAGGTTCAGTTTACAATAGTACTGATCCAACAACAGATGTTAATCAACATAAAGGAAAATTAACACTAAAAAAAGTTTGGTTCTCACATTTGAACAATAATAAAGGAGAATTATCGCCTTATGTATTTGATTATAATGAATCTGACCCGGATGAAAACCCTGATTTTTCGACCATGCAAATGGATCGATGGGGGAATTATAAAGCAGAGACATACAATGTCGAAGATCCATATACCAACCAAAAAGATGACTACAGCCTTCGTGATAAACATGCATCAGCCTGGTGTTTAAAAGCAATCAATCTCCCTTCCGGAGGGAAAATTAAAGTAGGCTATGAAAGTGACGATTATGCCTATGTTCAGGATCAGCCAACAATGCAAATGGCTAAAATTCTTGGAACAGGTGGGAAGCCCGTTGATGGGACAAGTGTGCAAGAAACTGAACCAAGTATTAAGGGAGATGAATTGTATGTTTACTTTGAATTAAAAAATCAAAATATTACGTCTAACGCTGATGTTTTTAATTATGTAAAGAATATTAAAGATTTATATTTTAAAACCTATCAAAAATTAAAAAGAGGAATTGTAGGTGGAGACTTTAAATATGACTACGTTACAGGTTATGCTAAGGTTGCTGGCAGCAATTCAGATGGAACATTTAATACCGGTAGTGATGTTGGTAATGTTTATGGCTTATTTACTACCTCCGGTATTCACTACGGATATTTAAGATTAGCAAAAATAAATGTACACGATAAACCTGCTTTAGCAGGTTTAAATTATACGAATCCATTCAGAAAAGCCGGCTGGCAATACCTAAAAATAAACCGTACCGATTTATTATATCCTTCCAGTTCAAATAATATGAATAGCAATCCAACTGTTGGAACACTTATGCAATTAGCAAACAGTGTTGTTGGTTATTTTGCGAGCAATATTCAACTCTTTGCAGGTTATTATAATTTTTGTCAGATAAATAATTTTTGTAGTAAAATAAAGGTGGAAGATACACATCCGTCCTTTATTAGAGTAAACACGCCTGATGGTAAAAAGTATGGCGGAGGGTATCGCGTTAAAAGTATTGCTATTACTAATTCCTGGACAGGTTTGCTTTCTGATGTATCCACTGATCCGGATTATAATGAATATGGGCAGGAATACACATACCGCATGCCCGATGGAACAAGTTCCGGTGTTGCGGAGTACGAACCATTAATTGGAGGAGAAGAAATTTCCTTACGAAAACCGATTCGTTATAGCAGTGATTATTTGATTACAAAGCATGATGATTTGTACATGGAGGAACCGTATTGCGAAAGTTATTATCCTGCAGCCAGTGTAGGATATAGTAGAATTATTGTAAAAGGAATTGATCATGGAGTAACAAAAGGAACTCAGGGGATTAATGTTTATGAATATTACACAGCAAAAGATTTTCCGGTGCTGGTTACTCCTTCGCAGTTAAAGCATGAAAAATTCACTCCTGATTTAAGCATTCCATTTGTAGGCGATGTAAGTTTTGAAAACCATGGATTTTCTCAAATGTTTACCGTGGAAACAAATGATATGCATGGAAAAGCAAAATCTCAGGCAACCTATCCTTACGGAACAGATTTGGTAACATCAGCGGCAGTAAGTGCAATACCTGTTTCAAAAACAGAATACATTTACAATACTGATGCCCCATATAGTGCATCTACAAAAAATCATTTGAAAAATGAAGTTGATGTACTCTATAATGATGCCTATTATAAAAAATCAAATTTAGGTTTAACCAAAGAGTTTTTTATAGATATGCGTGAACGTTCCAATGTGAGTATGGTAAATGGAGGACAAATAAATTTAGAAGTTTCTTTTCCTCCACCAGTTCCTGTGTTTTCGTTTATTCCTGCAGTAAGTTATTCTGAACAGTTAAACAAAATGGTTGTTGGAATGAATGTGATCAGCCGTAACGGAATCTTAACAGAAACACGTCAAAGTAGTGATGGGGCAACAGCAATTACAAAGAACCTAATGTTTGATGCCGCAACAGGAAAACCATTATTAACACAAGTAATGAATGATTTTGACAAACCTGTTTATTCCTATAGTTATGCTGCACAATGGGCATATGACGGGATGGGGGCTGCTTATAAAAATATAGGAGCTACAATGTTGGTTGATGTTTCTACTTCTGGATCGGGCACAATAAATGGCACTTTAATAGAAGATAATTACCTTTTGTCGGGGGATGAAGTGTTATTGACACCAACAACAAGTGGTAGCACTGTTTATAATGCGTGGGTTACCAATGTTACAAGTACTGGTTTTACCTTAACTAATAAAACGAATACAACTTTTGCTAGCACTTCCCTGACCGCCTATTTAATGACCATCATGCGTTCCGGTAGAAGAAATCAATTATCAGTTTCAAACGGACAAATTGTTTCCTTAAGCAATCCTGTTACAGATAGGAAGTTCTCTTTGTTTGACGCATTTAATACCTATGTTGATACGCATTCGGGTTCAATACCAACAAGCATTTCGTTTGTAGATTGTTCATCAGGAGTAACAATAACTGCAACAGTCAGTGTGAATACTGGGTATAACACGTTAGGATTCACGCTGGCAGGAAGTTTTGGAGATTCAGTAAATGATACTACTAGTTTATGCGGAGGAACCCCTGGTACTTGTAAATGTGATGGAATTTATATTCAATTTCCTTCCGGTTCATTCTTCGCTAATGGTGGTTATCATTTGAAAAAAATCGGCAATAAGGTTATTGCCACGGAAACGGGTAATCCAGCTTCAACCTCTACTGGTGTTTGGAATGATCCGGAACATTGTTTAAAAGAGTGTATGGAGGATGTATTACATGCCGGTGCAACAGAATTGGTTGATAAAGATTGGCAATTTAATTATGCGGATGTCATGAACAATCAATATGATTATACCGGGGGACAACCTACAGCAGGTTGGAATGATTATGCAACAGGTGTAAAAGGTATTTGGAGAGTAGTGAAAAATGATGTTTACCAGGTGGATCGAAAAAGAGTAGATGCTACAAATATTGCTAAGGATGGCGTTTACCAGAACTTTTCATTGTTTGATTGGCAAGCCCCTGTTACAAATACCAGTTGGACATGGGTAACAGAAGTAATGAAATACAATCCATATGGATTTGAAACGGAGAATAAAGATGCTTTAGGTATTTATTCTACAGCTTTGTATGGATATGATAATTCTGTCCAAACAGCAATTGCAAATAATTCTTCTTATTACGAAACAGCATTTGATGGAATGGAAGATTATAAAAACAATGTGTATGTTACAGGGCATGGGCATGGACATAGCGATTTAACCTTTACCGGTTCGAATGTTCAGGGAGGAATTGTTGCAAATGGTTCTCATTCAGGTAAAAAATGTATTGCGGTGGAAGATGGGACGTTAACATTTAATACGACTTCGAGTGATTTTTTCAAACCCATAGCAAATAAAAAATACATTATTAGTGCATGGTTCAATACACCTAATGGGGGAACACCTACTATTACGATGACAGGTGGTGTAAGCAACGTTAGTTCAACATTAGGGAACGCCATTGAAGGTTGGAGAAAATGTGATGTTGTATTTACAGCAACTTCAACAAATATCACCTTCACTTTTGGTGGGGTCAGCTTATTTAATTTGGACGATATCCGAATTCAGCCCTTCCAAAGCAGTATGAAAACCTTTGTGTATAATCCTCAGACATTATGGTTAGTTGCAGAATTGGATAACCAAAATTATGCTACTTTTTATAATTACGATGAGTCAGGAACATTGGTGCAGGTGAAAAAAGAAACGGTCAAAGGTGTTTCAACACTTAAAACTACAAGAAGTAATTTAAAACGAATTCCATAAAAAAAGCGATGTTGAAATTATTAAAATATTTATTTTTTCTTCTTGTTTCAATTAAATCTTTTTCACAATCAACAGATTGGAAAAAAGATTTGATTGAAATGAATAAAGTTTATTATGAAGCAGGTTCCTTTAAAATGGATGTTGGGGTTTATTCGTATGCTACAATAATAGACTCAAAACCAATAAGTACTTATAAAGGGAAAGTGGCGCACAGAGGAGCAAACTACTATAGCAGTATGATTGGAAGAATTACCCTACAAAATAAACGTTGTGTATTAGTAGTGGATAATCCTCAAAAAATGATTTTGTATAGAAAGAATAATACTGAAAATGTTAACTCATCTAAAGGAGGATTTTCGCTTGCTAATTTGGATTCAGCAATGATATTAATGGGGAAAAATGTAAAAGTGGAATACCTGGTAAATACAAAACAGGAAAAAAGAATTCAACTAAATTATAAAGAAGGAAAAATTTCTAAAATTGAAATATCCATCAACCCTATAGATAATACGATTATGGAATTGGTTTATTATTACAATACAACAGCAGATTATTCTAATTCAGTAGCAAAAGTGATTATTAAATACAGCAATGTAGAATTGAATAAAACCATTTCTGAATCCATGTTCAGTGAAAATAATTTTATAAGTGTAAAGAAAGATAAGATAGTTGCATTAAAGGAATATCAAAAGTATCAGGTTGTAAATCAAAGTGAAGCGCTTAAACAATAATATTTAGCTTATGAGAAATGTATTTAAATTTATTTCAATCAGTTTTCTGATTTTAGCAGGACTGATTTTGAATATTAATTTTGCCAAGGCTGCAAATGAACATTCGATTGTAAGTAAAAGTGGACCCGCGATAGCGCAATCAACTTCTCTTTCCATTCAGGATCAGTGGTATTCGTATATGTCCACAAATGGATTAAACAACAGTATATTTAATGTTAGTCAGGCGTATACAAGTATAGGGTTACGATTTGACCAAAGTAAATTGAATAATTATCAATCTAAATGGTCATTAGATGTTAATTATTCCATTGAATTATTTGCGCTGAGTAGTAGTGGAACTATTACAACTACAACACAAACCGGGCTATTAAAAATTGATTATGATAATGCGACCACCTATAAGGATAAAGATTTAGTAAAATTTGCAAGTAATTATTTTAAGGCTAAATTAACTATCGGAGTGGTAACATATAAAAATGCTGCAGGAACGCCAACGGCAATCCCCTCTACCTTCTCCAACGATTTTTTTATTGATTTAGAGCAGGAAACAGAGCGGTATTATAAATTTTCCACATCACCGAATGCCCCCTTTGTATATGCATCAGCAGTGACAACAACTAATGAATTACCTGTTGCCTGGAATTATGTGCAGGGAGCAGAAAGCTATGATGTAGAGTGGATATTCATTGATCTTGGAAAGGATGTGTTTACAATTAATTTTGACTTTGATTTCAGAAATGCAACACGAATTAACACAAAAAATCAATATTATAAAATCCCTCTGGGATATCCTAAAGGAATACTGATATACAGAGTGAGAGGAGTTGGCTATGACCTCCTATCTTCAATAAGAACAGAAAGTGAATGGAGCTATAATAATAATTCCTTGTTGGGAAATACCGTAAACACACCATCTAATCCAAATTTGGCATATCGACTTGATTACGATGGTTTGGATCAAAACAAGAACTGGCAATATTCAGCATCTTTTGCAGAAGATGGAAAGAGAAAAGAAATAATCAGTTATTTTGATGGTAGTTTAAGAAACCGGCAAACAGCAACAAAATTAAATTCAGATAACAATGTTATTTTAGCCGAAACAAAATATGATTATGAGGGAAGAGGCGTTGTTCAAATGTTACCAACCCCAATGGGTAACATAGGCATTCAATACAACTCAAGTTTCAATAACAATTTTGACAAAAGTGATTTTGATGCAGACGCGACCTATCTCATTCCAAACGTTGTAAATCCGACAAATAATGCAACTGCGACATATTATTCTTCCAATTCTTCAGCAATAGGAATAGACGCATATACTCCGGATGCGCAAGGCTATCCCTATTCAAGAGCAACATTTAAAAGAGATGGAACCGGAAGAGTTTCCACTCAAAGTGGTGTGGGGATTGATTTTAAAACAGGAAGTGGGCATGAGACCCAATATTTTTATGGTACTCCAACCGGTCAACAGGAGCTGGATCGCTTGTTTGGAAATGAGGTTGGAAACTGGATGCATTATAAAAAGAATTTAGTGGTTGATCCCAATGGTCAGGCAAGTGTTACATATTTAGATCAGGAAGGAAGGACAATTGCAACAGCTTTATCAGGGGACGAACCGACAAATTTATTGGCGATTGATGGTAAACCGGCTCCTATAAGCCTTACATCAGACCTGTTGACGGGTAAAAACAATTTAATTAATAATGAATTAACGGCTCTAAGTACTATTGTAGTGAGTACGGCTTCCTCTACTTACAATTTTTCATATAATTTAAATGATTCATTGTATTGTGAAAATTGCGATGAAACACCAATTTGTAAAACCTGTAAATATGATTTAATATTTACAGTAAAAGATGAAGATAATGTTCCTGTTTCATATACAACCAGTAATGGAGCTGCAACAGGAACGGTTGTTTTTCAAAACATCAGTGCTGAAACAAATTTTACGTTCTATGTCACATTCGATTATGTTGGAACTTATACAGTTATAAAAACACTTAAGCTGAACGAAACAAGTTTAACAGAATATTATGATGATTTAGTAAGTCAATATTACAATTGTTTACCTTATACGGATATACAACCGGAACCGTGTTTAGATTGCCAGGGGATCTGCGAAAAGAGATTCAAAATACCGGATGGCAATGGCGGGTATACTTATGTGGATGAACAAGGAGATCTAATAACAGGGCAAAATGCAGCAGCAGAAGCGCAGGTGTTAATTGATCAATGTAAAGCCTTCTGCGAGAACCCATCCTCCAGCTTAAAAGATGAATGTGAATTACATAAAGAAATACTAAAAGCGGACATGAGCCCCGGAGGGCAATATTTTGATAATTACTATTACAACCCAACAACAAATGAATTTAATATTGTTTTAGACTCAAATAACAATCCAATAAATGATAATACATGGCTGGAAGCTCATATTCCGACAACAGGGGCCGCGACCCAATTTGGCAGTTTTCTTTCATGGATAAATAATAACCCTCAAAATGGAGGTTGTTATTTCCCATCCTCTGTAACAGATACCTGGACTACTTGGGATGATATCAGAAGCAATTGGAAAGATTGTTTTGCCGATTTTTTGATTTATTATCATCCTGAATATTGTCAATACCAATTTAATTGTGAGAGAGATCTTTGCCCATCAATTGAACAAGGGCATTGGACACCAAACGGTGGAATAACAATTGTAGAATCAAATGATTTTGATCTGGCGATGCAGCAAAATTTTGCGTTGCATGAATATTATATTCCAACGGCATTGTCTAGTTATACCACTGTTTCAACAACCGATAACTCAGGATATATTGGAACAAATAGTATTACCTTACCTACTCAAAATACAGATCCTTATTTTGATTTAAACACCTACACAAATTGTTCATCTGAAAATAATTTTGGCATATCAAATAGTTGCACGAACAATAATGCTATTGAAGAGAGAAAAGCTGTAAATGATTTGTTAAAATATTATATGGCAGCCGGCACTAGCGGCACTCCTGTTTGGTTGAGTGTTTGGTATGTACTGGATGATCCTTCAAATATTCATAGTGCAACTTCTTTATCAGCAGCCATCACCGCAGCTGGATTTACAATGCCTAATTCTGTTTATCAAACCATAAGAAATATTCATGGTGACGGAACAAGTGCACATCCGGGCATCTTAGGAGGAACGTATCCGACAATGACTAAATATGAGTATTTTGTAAATATATATTTGGGAATAAAAAAATTAATACAATTCCAACGGTATAACAATTTGTATAACATTCAAACTCCGGGTACCAGTCCTGCACCTGCCGGAATAAGTTGTGAAACACCATTGGCATCGAGTACAACTCACTGGGGTTGGACCAATGGCGCTACAAGTAGTTTTCAAATTCGATATCTAAAGAATATCGTATTCGATACCTATTGGGCAAATGCTTGTTATAATTCTGCGACATCACCACAATTAACTGTCCCAAATTCAATGATTACCAACTGGCAGAATGTTTTAAATGGCACTACACCTAACGCTGTATTAACAGAAGCATATAAAGGAAATTGCGGCCAATATGTTGACCAGTGGATGACCAGTATTTATGCAGCTTGTTCCGGCTTAGAAAATGGATTAACTCCTACCCAAAAGGATGCGATGAAACAATATTTGATAGATGTGTGTGCTTCCGATGCTGATCTTATTCATGCACAAGGAGGAGATGGGACAAGAAATGGTAATGTTATTGCGGGACCGGTTAATTTTGATACTTTTCAGGATGTAATTGATTATTATATTAGTTTGCCTACTTCGCCATCACTAAGTTGTACTCCATCTGCACCTGTTCATCCATCTGCAAGCATCATTAATCAACAGGTGGATTGCATGTGTGAAAATTACAATCAGTTTATTATTGATAATGGTTTGTCAAGTGCTACAGATGCAGTAAAAGCAAGCACAATAAGTAGTTTTTACGGAACAACTGTTTCAGCAACCGATATTGCTACCTGGGCAACGGAATGTGCTGCAACGCCACCTCATACGTTAAACAATTTGTTAAACTATAATCTTCCAGAAGCATTACAATGTCCGGCTTCCAATCTTCAGAATTACAACTCCAATAATTGCACCTGTACCAATCTGAACAATTACATTGCGGCAATGGATATTTCAAGCCCAAGCAATACCGAAATTGCAACTTCTTTAACAGATGATTTTGGCACCACCATAACAGCTGGGGAAGTGGCAGACTGGCTCACCGCTTGTTCAACCTCTACCTATACATCAGGTACATTTAGTAATTTACCATCTGCATTAAAATGCTTAAGTCAGGATGAATGTACAAAAAATACGATTTATTCCTTCATCATTAATCATGGATTTCCGATTCCTCCATCTAATTACCCAACAATAAACTATAGTTCCATCCAGCAAACAGCAATTGTTGCAAGTTTAAATGCAGCATTTCAACCAACGGTTGCACTTGTTTGGAGTGATGTTGATGCTTGGTTGGTAGCTTGTACAGCCAATTCCTATTCTTCAACAACCTTTTCTAATTTACCGAACGGTTTGAGATGCAGTGAAAGTGGATTACCTCCGCCATCTTGTGCCTGTGAACAAGAAAATTTGCAAGCTGCAGAAGAAGCAAATTATTTTAATACTCAAAACAGACTACTTCTGGCCCAACAAGCCGCATTAGCTTATTTAGAATCCTATAAAACTTTATGTTTAAATACCATAAGCAGGGAAACATTTAAGGTTATCTATACTTTGAATGAATATTATTATACCTTGTATTATTATGATCAGGCCGGAAATTTACTTAAAACCGTTCCACCCAATGGTGTTCAACCTCTTACAACCACTACGGAATTTAATAATGTTACTGCTTATAGAGCTGCAGCCAGCGGATCTACCTTTACCGTGCCTTCACATAAAATGGTAACGCACTATTGGTATAACAGCTTACAACAATTGGTTAAACAAAATACCCCTGATGCCGATTTATCAACTTTTTATTACGATGCTTTAGGAAGATTGGTTGTTTCACAAAATGCGAAACAAGATTTAATCGATAATTACTCGTATACTGTTTATGATGTATTAGGAAGAATTACCAATGTTGGTGAAATACATTCTACTGTTACAATGACCAATGCCATTGCAAGAAACAAAGATCTTACAACCACATTGGCTTCCTGGATTACTGCAGGAACAAAATCACAAATCGCTGCTACCTATTATGACGAAACAATGTCGGGGGCACCTTCTGCTGTTTCTGCTATACAGGAAAATTTAAGGAACAGGGTAACCAGTACCACCTATGATGCGGATGGAACAGCACCTTACGACAATGCAACACATTACAGTTACGACATTCACGGTAATGTGAAAATCTTGATTCAGGAAAACAAAAAACTATCTTTAACAAGTCAACAACTAAAACGTATTGATTATGATTATGATTTAATCAGCGGAAAAGTAAACAAAGTAAGTTATCAGGCAGGACAAGCAGATCAGTTCTATCACCAATATTATTACGATGCCGATAACAGGTTAACCAATGTGTACACCAGTAGGGATAATACTATTTGGGATCAGGACGCAAAATATTTTTTCTATGCAACGGGAGCTTTATCACGTGCAGAGATTGGAGATAAAAAAGTACAAGGCATTGATTATGCCAACACCATCCAAGGCTGGCAAAAAAACATCAACTCCGAAACACTTGATCCAACAAGAGATATGGGACAGGACGGGAACATAACAAGCAACCTTAATAAGAGCATTGGACGTGATGCCTTTGCATATACATTGGGATATTTTGAAGGAGATTATGTACCTAAAAATACAAGCACTGCAAATGCCTTAGCTGCTGTAACTGGCAGCGAGTTGTTAAGCAATCGTTTCGATTTATTTAACGGCAATATCAGTTACATGGTCACCAACCTAACTGATCCTACAACAGGTAATTTTTTACCCAACGGTATGGCTTATAAATACGACCAGTTGAACCGCATCAAAGAAGCAAGAGGATTTACCAATATAAACAACAGCACCAATGCATGGCAAAATGGAAGTACATATGCAGGCAGGTATTACAACGGCTATACCTTTGATATGAATGGCAACATACAAACAGCGCTGGTAAAAAATTCTACAGGAACAGTAATCGATGACCAAACGTATAACTACGAGCTGCTAAGCGGAAACCGCATCAACAACCGCTTAATCGATATTACCGATGCAGCAACCGCAACAGGCACGTATGATTTATTAACACAATCAACCAACAATTACAGCTATACCAAAATTGGCGAATTAAAAACGGACGCATTGGATGGCATTACCGACATTAAACGCAGAATAGACGGTAAGATAACTGAAATAGACCGAGCCACTGGTACAAAGAAAAATCTGAAATTTGATTATGACGCAAACGGCAACCGCATTGCAAAACACGTTTACAGTAATGCAAACGTATGGGAAAAAAGTGAATACTATGTGTTGGATGCATCGGGTAATATAATGAGTACCTATAAGCACGAAGGCACTGGAGGTAGTGAAAGTTTTAAACAAATTGAAAAACACATTTACGGAAGCAGCTTACTGGGAATTGCTAGCGAAGAAAAAGAATTGATTGGAGCAACAGTATCTACAACAAATTTCAGTAGAACATTAGGAAATAAAAATTACACAGGAAATAATCATTTAGGAAATGATCTGGTTATCTTCACAGATAAAAAGATTGAATACGATAATAATACAGATGGAACCATTGATTATTTTACGGCTAATTTAACTTCCGCAAAAGATTATGGCGTATACGGAGAATACCTAACTAACCGAGTTTTCACGCCAGATGCGTTCCCAAATTCTTTCAATGGCAAGCGTGATGATGAAGAGTTGAAAGGTTGGCAAAATTACGGGTATAGAAATTACCTCAAGGGAAGAAGAGGTTTTGACCGTGTTGACCCATTAACAGCTGAATATCCATGGAATAGCCCTTTTTGTTTTGCTGAAAATGATGTTATTAGATGTATCGATTTGGATGGACTAGAAAAATTCAGTATAATTGATGGAACTGCTGAGTTTTTCGACCCAGCTACTGGCAAAGTGGAATCTATACCTGCAAAAAGACTAGTTTTATTAAAAACGGATGCGGCACTTGAGGTAATAGATGAAAATGGAGTGTCATCAACTAGTTTTAAATATTGTGAATTTGCTTGTCAAACACGGGGACTGAGAGTTGAGACACAAATTTCGGGTGTCGAAGGCTCAAAAAGACTCGTTACTCCAAATCTAAAACAAGACGATAAATACAATGTAGAAAGCACTTTTAATATAACAATTGTAGATTTCAAGAAGGCTGCATTTATCCCAGACAATGGTTATAGTGTTCATCTGTTGGAAGACATAGCCGGCCGTACCAATGAAAATGGAAACGAGACCCTCACGAAACTTGACCTAATTAATGTTGGTTTTGGAAGATTAGCGGATGATTACAAAAGTCAAGAAACTCCCGATGCCAATGAGTATGACTTTGGTTCAAGTCTGAAAAAATTTAACACAATTAATATTCTAAATGGAACAAATTTTACCCAAGAAGAAATACTTAATGAATTGTCTGAAACGGGTGGGATAGACGTAAGTAAATTTACTATTCTTTATAATGAAACTACAACAAAATCTAAAACAGGCGTTTTAAATGTTGAGTTCGGAAATATAGATTGTCCAGATTGTAAATAGTATAAATTAATATAACATGGCTAAAAATTTCATATTACTTCTTTTACTATTAGTAAACATAAAAATATTTGCATCAGATACTCTTGCTATTAAGTCTGCAATAATTAAAAGCAACTTGTTTTCAAAAGAGAAGTTGTTAAATGCAACAATTCAAATCGATGTCCTATATGAAGAGTATGATTCTGTTAATGTGAAATTAATTTTGAAAAGTCAACCAGATTTAAAGACTAATATAATTGCATTTGTGGAAGAATATTCCTGTGTTTTTTCAAATTCAATTTTTTATCTGAATGGAAGTTATAAAATAGTAACTGATAATTCGGTAAATAAATTTACCCAACTGGGAATAATAAAACACAATTACATGGATGGGCTCACAACATTCTTAATAGATGATAATTTAGTTGCCAAAACATTTTACAATATGGGATTTAAGAATGGAGCTGATATTCATTATGAAAAAAAAATGATACAGAGTATTTATACTTTTCAGCATGACACATTAAATGGCTCATTTATGATATTTTCAAGTACTGGAAATTTGCAAGAATGTGGAAATTTTGAGAATGGTGTTTTGCAAGGAAATTATATGAATTATTATGAAAATGGGAATTTAAAAAGCAGGGGAAAATATTCAGGACATTATTTGAAAAGAATATGTGATACATGCTCAAAATTTAAGAATGAAAATGGAAAGGAGATTGATGTAATGACGATGTATTCAATTGGATTTCGAAAATTAATGAGTGATGATATGAAAAATAATTATAGTAGTTTGGGTTATAAATTTAACCTGAAATCAGGAGACTGGTTCTATTATAATGAGCAGGGTAAGTTTATACGGAAAGAGCATTATGATATTCAGGGTGAAATTAAGAATACTCCGTAGGAGTTGTTATCCACTACCAAACTTTTAAAAAAAATGCACTCGAATATCCGTTTGAGAAGTATAAAAATTGTGCATAGGGTTAAAAAATAAAAACATTGTATAACCTGCGGAGGTTGTACAAAAGAGAGAAGGAAAATATCTTGGTTTGGAGAGGAAAGCCGACCAGATGTTTCCCTGAATCTCAAAAGCAAAATTGTGATAATTAAAATTGTAAATGGCAAGGCTTCGGCTGGAATAATAAACTTAAAAATTTGAAATCATGGCAAATAAAACTTCTACCGCAATAATTAGTGTAATCAATTCAGGAACAAATGTTATCGTTGATGGCAATGGATATACTTCTACTGCTTTAGTATCAATGGCAAATGCAGCTCGTGCTAAAAATGTTATGCTAACGATTAAAAACACTACAAAGTTTACATCCACGGCTTTGGTCTCAATTGGTAATGCTGGAAAAACACATGTCACAATAGAGGTGTAGTTTTTAAAGATAAACTACCGTAAAAATTCAAGTATCAAATTCTAAATCTTGAAATTATAAAATTGTAAAAAATTGTGAATAGTTAAAATGATGAAAAACACTGGCAGGATTGGCTGGTAAAAGGAAATTCGATAGATATTTTCTTGACTTTCGAAAGCTAATGATTAAGGAAATATTAAGTAATGTTATTGTAATCTGTGGCTCTATACTGAATATGGAAAAGTATTTACATAAAATAATGAAATGATAATACCTTTTTTTAATTTAATTGTTCATAAAGATGATGAGCTTCCAGACTTACTAGGCTTATGTGCTGGTTTTGAAAATGCTAGTTGGAGAAAAGACCAACTAGTTGACCATTTATTTAATTACTTACCAGAATTTGCATTAACCTATTCTGAATTTAAGGAATTAAATGGAGATAATATTATTCCAAAGCTAAGAGTTGCCGCAGGTAATGTGTATCAGTCGGAAAAATTTAGAAATAGAGGAGAGTTTGGTGAATTACTATTACATGCCATTATCAGAGAAACACATAGTACTATCCCTGCTATTAGTAAACTATTTTACAAAGATGGACCAAATGAAACTGTTAAAGGATTTGATGCAGTTCATGTGGTAGAAAAAGGAAGTAAATTGGAATTGTGGTTAGGTGAGGTTAAATTTTATCAAGATATTCATAGTGCAATACGAGATGTAATTATTGAATTGCATGCCCACATTAAATTAAGGTATGCAAAAAACGAGTTTATTGCAATTAGTAATAAAATTGATAAAACTTGGAATCATGCAGAAAAACTTAAAGCCTTATTGGACCCAAATACTTCTTTGGACGACATATTTGAGACAACCTGTATTCCTGTTTTATTAACATATGATTCTAAAGTTTTTCAAAAATATACTACAAAGAGTATCGCATACATTGCTGAAATGGAAACTGAACTATTGAAATTTCACAAAAAATTCTGCGATGATTTAGGTAAATTCCCACTGACAATACATCTGTTTATAGTCCCACTTAATACAAAGGATGAATTGATAAAAAGTCTTGAAGAAAAACTTAGGATATGGCAAAAGATTTAACTCAAAGTGAAATTAGGGGTATTCTAAAAAAAGATTTTGCACCCGATTTAAATAAATTCGAATTAGTAAAATCAATTTCAGATTTAGTCTCAAAAAATCGAACAATTGGACAGGAGTTCATTTTAAGACTTTTATCTCGTAGATTAGAATTTAAGGCATATGATATTGTCATTGATTCGTTGGTCAGACAAGTTGGTTTATTTCCTTATGTTGAGCAGGACGATTTATCTTTGAGGGATTCGATTGCATATGAACTTCATAAGCCAGAAGGCTTGGATGAAAACATAGTTTTTCATCATGCACAAGCAGAAGTTTATTATTCGTTGATGAGAGGTGAAAATATAGTGATTAGTGCTCCTACTAGTTTTGGGAAAAGTTTAATAATAGATGCCGTTGTAGCGTCAAAAAGGCACAACAATATAGTAGTTATCGTTCCGACTATTGCGCTAATTGATGAAACTAGAAAACGGCTTTCCAAATTTAAAGGAGATTATAAGATTATAACTCATCCAAGTCAGGAACAAAAAATTCGAAATATTTTTATACTAACCCAAGAAAGAGCAATTGATATAATAAAAAAAGTTAATGTTGATTTTTTTGTAATAGATGAGTTTTATAAACTTAGTCCAAATAAATCAGACGAGGAAAGATGTTATATTTTAAATCAAGTTTTTTATCTATTAGTTAAAAAAGGTGCTCAGTTTTATTTACTGGGTCCAAATATTGAGCAAGTTACAACAGAATTATTAGAAAACGTTTCGTTCCGGTTTATAAAAACAGATTATAAAACCGTTGTTTCTGAGCGACACATTGTAAAAGTTGCTGAAGGACAAAATGCAATTGATAAACTAATTTCTTTGGCATCTTCGTTAAAGGAACAAACATTAATTTATTGTCAATCTCCGGCTAGTGCAAATAAAGTTGCAAGTGCTTTTCTTCAAAGTGGAGTGTTTCCACTTGCGCAAGACAACAAAAATATAGTAGAATGGTTACAGGATAATTATCATTCTGAATGGATTCTCCCAAATTGTTTAAGTAAAGGAATTGGCATACATCATGGGAAAATTCCTAGGGCAATTGCTCAAAAATGTATAAAACTATTCAATGAAGGAAAAATCAACTATTTAATATGTACATCTACAATCATTGAAGGTGTTAATACAAAAGCAAAGAATGTAATTATCTTCGATAATAAAATTGCAAGAACAAAATTTGATTATTTTACCTTTAACAATATTTGTGGTCGTTCGGGTCGCATGTTTTCTCATTTTATTGGAAATATTTATCTTTTCCACGAACCGCCAGTGGCAGAATTACCGTTAGTGGATTTTCCAATTTTCACACAAAATAGCGATGTTCCTGAAAAATTACTGATTAATATTAATGATGAAGATTTAAAAGAAGAGTCTAAAAAGAAATTGCAAAAATATACAGATCAAACACTTTTATCTAGGGATATATTAAGACAAAATTCATTCATTGAACTAGATTCTCAATTGAAAATAGCTGCATACATTGAAAATAATTGTCAACAATTAGAGAATTATCTGAATTGGAATAGTGTGCCATTAAATAATCAACTCAAAGTTATATGTAATTTGATTTGGGATTATTTTGTCGATTCAAATAAGCGAGTTTACGGTGTTAGTTCAGGAAACCAATTGCATTTTCGAATTAATCAATTCAGAGAAGCTGGCAGTTTAAGAAACTTTATTTCAGATTTTACAGATAGTGAGACTACATTAGATGGAATAAATAACGGCATTGAGCTTGCTTTTGACATTCAAAGGCATTGGATAAATTTTCAGTTTCCTCGTTATTTAATGGCTTTAAATTCCATAGCAAATTATGTATTAACAAAGAGAGGATTTCCTGCTGGCGATTTTTCTTACTTTGCAAGCATGGTTGAGTGCTACTTTACATCTCCTTATGTTGTTCCTCTGGATGAATATGGATTGCCAATGCAAATTTCTTTAAAAATTGGAAGGATAATTGAATTAGAAGGAAGTATTGATGATTCGCTTCTTAAATTACGAGATTTTAATCCTGAATCGAAAGGTTTTTCTTTAATTGAAAAGGAGTTTATTTATGAATTAAAAGAATACATATAAAATCAATAGAAAAATAATGAAACGTTCACAAAAGTTACCAAATAGCTGAATTGTTATAGTTTAATTTCAATCAATCAATCTATCTTATGCGATATTATTTGAATGTTGTACCAATAATTTTATACTCATGAAAAAATATATTTTTTTATTTATTTTGTTTCTGACTTGTTCATATTCTAATGCGGTATGTCTTTCTGGTACCTACACAATAGGTGGAACCTCTCCTGACTATTCAAGTTTTAGTTCAGCAATTTCCTCACTTGTAACCAATGGAGTTTGTGGTCCGGTAGTTTTTAATGTTCGAAATGGAACCTATTCAGAACAGATAACAATACCTGATATCACAGGAACATCCGGGATAAATACAATTACATTTCAATCCGAAAATGGCGATAGTGCTTCTGTTATTTTAACTTTCCCATCTTCATCAAGTAGCACAAATAATTTTGTTGTTTTTTTGAATGGTGGTGATTATATTCATTTTGAAAATATGACTATTTCAAGAACAGGAGCATTAAACTATGCGATAGTTATTGACATTAAAAACAATAGCGATTCTCTTGTATTTAGAAAAAATTACTTTAAAAGTAATACAACCGCAGGAGCCTTCGCTAAGCTTATTAATGCAATAGATATTAATGGATTGGACATTATTGCAAACAAATTTGAAAGAGGTACTTCTGGGTTATACTTAGACCTTTATATAGGAGTCTCACCTTTTGTCGTTGATAGTAATATTTTTATCAACCAAGGTAATTCAGCAATTTATGTTAGCCCTTCCAATAGTTTTATGATTAGGCATAATACTATTTCAAATTCTCCTTATGGGATAACATTTGGTGGTGGAGGGGGAAATTCACAAATAATCGCGAATAAAATGACTAATATTAGTTTAGCCGGTTTAAAGGTAACTACTTATAATACTTCTGGGACATATGTACTTTTAATTGCTAATAATTTTATTCATTCCACAGGTGGAGGAGTTGAATTAAATAACACTAATAATGTTAAATTTCTTTTTAACAGTATTTATACAACCGGTATAACTTTTAGTCCATATCATCAAGATAAAGGTAACAATATTGTAATATTTAATAATATATTTTATTCCGTATCAACTTCTCCGGCAATAAAATTTACAAATAGTATGGGCAACCCAAATTTTATTTCTAACAACAATTTATTTTATTCAAACGGTGTAAATCTTGTATCCAACTATACCAATGTTTTATATCCTACTCTTTCGCTCTGGACAGCAGCTACAGGCAATGATGCAAGCTCTTTCAATTCGAGTGTAACTTTCGTTGCTCCTCCGTATGATTTACACGTGCCATATAGTGCTGAATTATTTGGTCATGGTTTCTGGAATGCGGCAGTTCCAAGTGATATTGATGGAGACGCTCGTAATCCTTATCCATGTATTGGTGCCGATGAGTTTCCCCTTCCAGTGAGCAATGCCAGTATCTCTTCAATCGACACCTCTTCTATAAAATGTGGAGGATTACATCCTGTGCTAGTGAAAATTCATAATGGTGGACAATTGGATTTAACTAGTGCGGTTATCAATTGGTCAGTTGATAATTTGATGCAAACTCCTTACAATTGGGCTGGTTTTCTGTTATCGAATAATTCTAATTCAGGAATCAATATTGGTAGTTACAATTTTTCCGTAAACACCACTCATATAATTAAAGTTTGGCCAAGTAACTTAAATACCGGAACTGATTCGTATCCTGAAAACGATACTCTTACCTACACCTTTATAACTAATGCCATGTCTGGTATTTATACGGTTGGAGGTAGTTCACCCGATTTTGCCACCTTATCACTTGCTGCATCCAATCTGTTGAGCCGAGGTGTTTGTGGATCTGTAATATTTAATATTAGGCCGGGAACTTACTCATTCGGAGTATCTTTTCCCTCAGTTGCTGGAGCCTCTGATATTAATACTATTACTTTTCAATCCGAAAATTCAGATAGCACAAGTGTGGATATCAATAACGGAACCCCCGGAATAGTTGTACTTGATGGAGGGAGCTATTTTACTTTTAAACATCTATTTATTAATGGAAACGTTATAATAAAGAATTTTGCTTGCTACAATTCGTTTATTGGGTGTCAAATAGTGTCTTCTGCCATTTATAATACCGATCCAATTATTAGTGTAATAGGAGGAGGATGCAATTACAACTCATATATTGGGAATAATATTTTGGGTAATGGCCAACAAACGGCTTTAAAATCGGTAGCTCCATCATATTTAATACCTAATCGAGGAACAAAAATAAAAAATAATTATATTAAATTGACTTGGGGAAATAGTTGGACACTTAGAGGAGTGCTAATATCACATGAAGTGAATGATACAATATCGAATAATATTCTTAACAACGCTGGTGCAGATATTTTATCAGATAGTTCTACATTTAATAATAATAGTGTATTTAATAGAATGGCAACTTTCGAAGGTAAAGATCTTAAGGTATTTAATAATTTTATAAACTTCCTTGCCCCTACATCCACTTATTATTGGGGGGTTAAAATTAGTGGACGAAATACCTGGTTTGTACACAATACAGTGAGCGGATGGGCACCTCCTTCTGGTTCTACTTATCCTATGGTTTATATTTTAGATTCTTCTTATGTTCGGAACAATATTTTTAGTAGCACTAGTGTAGGGGTAATTTTTGATTGTGGATTGCCGTCTGGTTATAATAGTATTAATTCCAATTGGAATGATTTTTATTCACCTCTAAATACTAATTATATTTATTGGCAAGGCTCCGCATATACCCTTGCAGGTTATAAGACCGCTAGTGGAAATGAAATGAATTCAATAAATCAAAACCCTCATTTTGTTTCAGCAACAAATTTACATGTATATAATCCGGGCGGTGGTATTTCTTCTATGCCATCTTATCCATTTTGCACAGACGATATTGATGGAGACATGCGAATTTCTGCAACACCAAAAGCAGGGGCTGATGAGTTTGCAACCTTAACAGGAACTTTTGATGCTGCAATGAATGAACTGGTAATGAGTACTAACATTTGTTATGGAAATCAACCCATTAAATTAAAAATATATAATAATGAAAATAGTATTACACTTACTTATGCAATAATTAAATGGGAAATAAATGGAATCAACCAACCAAACTATACTTGGAGTGGCGTTGTTCCAATTCATGACACATCAACTGTTTTTACAATAGGTAATTATTTTTTCAATGGAGGAATCAATTCAATAAAAGTGTGGATATCAACTCCAAATGGTTTTAGTGATCCGAATGGAGCAAACGATACATTAACAAGATCATCCTTTGTTAATTCTCCTGTTCAAATTGGAAATGATACTACTCTTTGCGAAGGAAATTCCATGACTCTTGATGCTGGAAATTTCGTAAGCTATTTATGGTCAAATGGGAGTGTATCGCAGACTATTAATGCAAATGTAGCGGGAAATTATTCTGTTGTTGTAATCGATTCCAATAGTTGTTCATCTTCCGATTCAATTCATATTACTATTCCTATAGCAAATTTTCGAAACGATACATCTATTTGTGTTAATGATACAATAATGTTAAATGCAGGAACAGATTTTATTTCTTACATGTGGTCAACAGGGTCTACAACTCAAACTATTAATGCCTTACCCGGAAATGTTTATTGGGTAACTGGCTATGCAAATAATTCATGTATCAGTAAAGATACCATTACGATTGGCAGTCATCCGCTACCAACTGTTCATTTAGGTAATGATACAACCATTTGCGCTAATGCGTCTCTTACATTGAGTCCGGGTAGTTATTCAAGTTATAATTGGACGGGTGGTTCTACCGGAAGCACTTATTCTGATTTTGGTGGACGCTTTGGAATTCCAAATATTATTTGGGTTACCGTAAAAAATAGTTTTGGATGCTCAAATTCAGACTCAATTAATGTTTATGCAAAACAAGTAAATGCAACGATAACATGCAATAGTTCAGGTGCAACTCTTAATGCCGGTCCAGGTTATTACTTGTATAATTGGATAGGAGATAATGCAGGCTTAATTTCTACAACTCAAACGGTTACAGTTACCACACCGGATATTTATACAATAAATGCAATGGATCTTGCAGGTTGTGAAGCTATCTCCGAATACAATGTGAATTCTTTTTCTCCAGTATCAAGTTTCACATTCACCCATACGGGACTAATATTCAATTATGTTTGTCCTTCAAATGGTTTAACATATCTCTGGGACTTTGGTGATGGGTTTACATCCTCACTCCAAAATCCATCTCATACCTATTTGGTATCAGGAAATTACATGGTGAAACTAACAGTAAGTAACGCCTGTGGTAGCAACTTATCCAATCAAACAGTTTCTGTAATTAATGCAGGAATATTTGATCAGACAAACTATGTTGAAACGAAAGTTTCAATTTTTCCTAACCCAAACAATGGAATATTCAAAATTTTAGCCAGTAATAATAAAGTATCTGGCATTGTAGTTTATAATTTAATAGGAGAAAAAATATTTGAACCCAACAATCTGACATCTGAAATTGATTTATCCAATCAGCCTAATGGTATTTATTTTATAAATATAAAAACGGAGAAAGGGGGAGTTTCGAAAAAAATAATCATCAACAGATAAATAATCTAATTCTTACAAAAATT
Source organism: Bacteroidetes bacterium RIFCSPLOWO2_12_FULL_35_15 (assembly GCA_001769385.1). Taxonomy (GTDB): domain Bacteria; phylum Bacteroidota; class Bacteroidia; order 2-12-FULL-35-15; family 2-12-FULL-35-15; genus 2-12-FULL-35-15. The sequence continues at coordinate 111,040 of MEPB01000097.1, forward strand.
TATATTTATTGTTCTTTTTTTATTTTAATGTTTTCTGTGGAGAAAATAAATATGAATTTAAATTTAAATTGTAAAAAAGCACTTGGCTGTGCTAGAAAATAAGATAAATAAGAATATTAAATTTGAAAACATAGTTATTTCATGAGTGCCGAGTAGCCGAAAACGGAAAAAAGAGTAGGCAATAAAATTATTTATCATTCTTCTGCTAAGTTAGTTTTTTTAGTTTTCCAATACAATTTCTTCTTTTTTTTTGTTGTCTTTTTTTTCTTAAAGACTCTCCTTTCATTTCAACTCTGTGCATTATGAACAATTCTATCTAAGCATCTGCGATTATTTGTTGGCCAATGAGCTCATGCCATTTACTTACCGGAATATGAGAGGTGATAATAGTTGAACATTTTCCGTGACGATCTTCAATGATTTCCATGAGCGCTGAACGGCTTTGTGCGTCAAGGGGCTGTATCCCAAAGTCATCGATGATAAGCAGATGCTGTCTTTCTATTTTACCACCGTTAAAAAGAGAATTAATAAAAATGAAAAATTTCCACATGTAGATAATTGCAATGAATAGATAGGTTACTAAAAATTTAGCACATCCGACAAAGCTCCATCGACATCCTTATGAATGAAATTTGATTGATACCCAATGGTTGTTTTTAAATCTGAATGTCGATATAACTTTTGCAATAATTGCGGAGCAATTTTGTCTCCTGCAATCTGACCAAACGTATGCCTGGAAATATGCATCGTCAATTTTTTATCTATTTTCAATTCCTTGGTTATTTTCTTTAGTCGTTTATTGATCAAAGAATTTGCTGATCTTGTTTTTGAGTTGATGATCTTTTCATCTTTTCCGTATTCATCTTTTAAATAGGGGAATACATAAGAACTATCTTTTTTGTTTTTCTTATATTGTTCAATAATGAGATTCACTTTTCCCGGCATTTTCAAGGAAACAACTTTCCCATTTTTATCCATTATGTATGTGAGCCTTCCATCATTGATGTCTCTCCATTTCAATTTAATGATGTCTGAAATCCGTATACCCGCAAGATAAAATGAGGTTAGCCATATATTACGCGCATCTGAAAGTTCTTGATTCTTTTTGAGATTAATTCCTTCAAACATTTTTACTTCCTTTTCATTCAACCCGATCTTTGTCGTTTCTCCAAATTTTATTTGAATTTTCCCGGGACCAAACGGATAAAATTTCGATTCCACCAATCCTTCATTAATTGCCTTATTAAATATCGTACGAATTACAACTAAACAATTCATAATAGACCTCTCGCCTAAATCCTTTTCAGCTTTTAAATAAATCATAAATTTTTTAAGAAGAGGAATAGTGATGTGCTGAAAACTGATATCATTTTCATCCAGGAATTTTTTAAAATGATTAACTCTTGGAATCTCACCACTATGCTGATTGAATTTTTTCAGTTTCAATAAATCGGACAAGTGTTCATCAGCAACTGTATTAAATGATGATTTATTATGATGCTTTATTTTATGTTTGATCTGTTTTTTTGTTAGATGTATATCATTGCTGTCCGCTTCTAAAACTATTGCGCTCGCTTCCGTCCTTTTCTTAAGAATAAGATGGTTTATAAGTGTAGAATTGGGGTGCGATTTTATGACTTTTGAATCAATTTCATCCCACTCTTCAGGTTTTACGGCATATCCAATAAATTTTTCTGTGACACTCCTATTATTTGTAATTCGAATAATTATAGGACAAGTTCCATCTGTCCTTTGCTTATTCAATCTTATTAGTACATTTACGCTGGCCATGTTTTTTTATTTGATACAAATATACAAAATTAGGTCAAACATAGGTCAAACAAATTGCTATTTACTGCTATTTCTATAAGTTCCTAAAAAACACTATAATGCTGGTATTCAATATTATAAAAACCAACAAGGTTCAATAGAAACCATTAAAAACCGCTTTTGCAGGACTTAAAATCCTGTGTCCATTGCGGACGTATCGGTTCAAGTCCGATCCCGGGTACAACGCTAAAACGCACGCCCAAAGCGGGTTTTAGCAAGAATAAAGAAGCCGAAAAGCCTCTCAGAAATGAGAGGCTTTTTTGCTTGGGTGCGGTATTTGGGTTTGGTATTTTCAAATTTGATGATTTTCTCCTCCCAAAAGACCTAAAATTGTTAAGATTTCGCGTTATAAATTCCTCCGTTCTGTAGGAATCCTTCAGCATCTGATCATCCCCCATGTCAGGTAAATAATTTGTTTTTTTTCCTGATTATCTGCTAAAAACTACCTGACTTTATCCATCAATTTGTATAAACTCTTTCATAGCCATTTATTTCGTTAAGGTAATATTCCCATGTTTTTTGACTGATTCGCCTTTTATTGTTGCCTTCAAATAATAAACAAAAACAGCAGGATCTAATTTTTTTCCTTTGTAGGTACCATCCCAACTGTTTGCAGGATCCTTAGTTTCAAATACTCTTTCGCCCCAGCGGTCAAAAATTGCAAATTCAAGATACGTAATACAATCTCCATAAACAGACAACACATCATTTTCATTATCGCCATTGGGTGAAAAGGCCAGGGGTACAAATAAATTACCGCAAGGTATTTCAACTGTTATTCTTACACAATCGCTGTCTGAACAGGAATTTACATCCATCACTGTTACGCAATATTCAGTAGTAACGGTAGGTGAAACTGTAATAGGATTAGTAGCTTCGCCAGTGCTCCACAAATACGTCCCACCACCGCTGGCTGTTAATGTTATGGAACTTCCGGATATGATCATTGCATCAGTTCCGGCACTTGCAACCGGTACCGGATTCACAAGTACGGAAGTTGTTCCTGCCGGACTGGTACAACCTGCCACTGTTACTGTAACTGAATATGTTCCAGACATTGCTGCTGTTGCATTGCTGCTAACTATTGGGTCTTCTGTAGAAGAAGTAAATCCGTTCGGACCTGTCCAGCTATAGGTTGCCCCGGGTACTGTATTAGTAGTTAAATTTAATGCAGAACCCTCGCATATCGGGCTATTGCTTGAGGCATTAGGAGTTAAAGGGATAGAATTAATAATTATTGTTCCGGTTGCTGTTGCCTGGACACAAGTTCCTGTAGTTGTAATTGTATAAGGAAATGTACCTGCTGTTGTTGCTGCACCGCTAATGGTAAATACACCTCCGGCAAATGAACCTGTAACACCTGCAGGCAAACCGGTTGCTCCCGCACCCGTTCCACCAGAAGTTATTGAATATGCAATTGTAGTGATTGCATTATTGATACATATAGTTTGTGTGTTTGTTCCGACTGCTGAAGTTAATGCAATAGTAGCATTCGGATTCACATTTATACTTCCTGTTGCTATTGCCTGGGTACATGTGCCAGTAGTGGTTACTGTATAATTAAATGTTCCGGATGTAGTTGGTGTACCATTGATCGTAAACACTCCTCCGGAAAAAGTCCCTGTTACACCGGCCGGTAATCCTGTTACTCCTGCACCTGTTCCGCCACCTGTTATGGAATAGGTAATAGAAGTAATAGCCGTATTAACACACAATACTTGTCCATTGGTTCCTGCAGCCGATGTTAATGCAATTGCTGCATTTGGATTTACTGTTATGCTTCCTGATGCTATTGCCTGAACACAAGTTCCGGTAGTTGTCAGTGTATAATTAAATGTGCCTGTAGCCGTTGGTGTTCCACTGATAGTAAAAACACCTCCTGAAATTGAACCTGTAACGCCTGCCGGTAAACCTGTTACTCCGGCACCGGTTCCTCCTCCGGTAATCGAATAAGTAATTGTATTAATCGGTGTGTTAATACATGCTGTTTGTGAATCGGTTCCTGCAGCTGATGTTAAATTAACAACAGCATTGGGATTAACGGTTATAAGTATTGTTCCGGCCGGGCTAATACAATTACCATTCGTTGCTGTTACACTGTAAGTCCCACCCATGGCAGGAGTAATAGTTGGAATACTCACGGATGTCCCAGTTGCTAAATAAGCTCCGGGGCCATACCAGGTATAGGTTTCTCCTCCAACAGGAGAAGCAACAGAAAGAGTTAAAGTTGAATCCACACAGATAGTAGGGTTTGGATTTGCAATAGCCGTTGGCATTAAGGGATTACCAGTATAGCTAATTGAAATTACCCCTCCGTTTGTTGTACATCCGGCAGAATTTTCAACTATCACCGTATAGTTTCCAATGTCTAATCCTGTAAAAGCATTTGATGAAACAAAGGTAAGCCCTCCATCAATTGAATATAACAATCCAATTCCCGTTGCATAAATTGTAATTGTTCCATCCGGTGTACCACAGGCACTTTCATTGGTAAACGGTATTGAATCAATATCAGGTAATGAATTAATAGTAATAGTAACAGCTGTAGCCAAACTTTGGCATCCGGAAACTGTTTCTATAACATAAAAAGTGCTGGTACTTGTAGCTCCTGTTACATACGGGCTTCCTGTTGCCAATTGATTTGTCAGGCCAATGTCTCCAAACCATGTTAAAGTTCCTCCTGTACCTGTGGCTGTTAAATCTCCTATTGTATCACCCTGGCAGTATGCTGAAGGACTTGGAGCTGTTGGTGGGGGTGGTGTCGGAGTAATTGTAATGGTTACAATTGTTGGTGAACTCTGGCATCCGCTGGTAGTTTCAGTAACATAAAAAGTAGTGGTTACAGCAGCTCCTGATGCAAAAGGGCTACCTGTAGCTATTTGAGTTGTTAAGCCTGCATCAGAATACCATGTTAGTGTTCCTCCTGTACCGCTTGCTGTTAAATCAGCAATAATATCACCCTGGCAGTATGCTGAAGGGCTTGAAGCCGTTGGAGCTGCAGGCGCTCCCGGAGGAGAATTCACAATTAGTGCCGTATCATCAGAGATGCAGGTAGTGGTAGTGTTTTGAGCAGTAATATAATAGGTTGACGCAGATAATCCGGAGAATGTACCGCTGGACTGGTAGGCTCCGCCAATACTATATTGAATATTTCCACCTGAAGGTGATGTTACAACAATTGTTCCACCTACTAAGCAATCGGGTTGAAGTGTAACACTTGCAGTCGGGGTAGGAGGCGATGCATCAAAAGTAACAATTACGGCTGTTGCCAAACTCTGGCATCCGGATATTGTTTCTGTCACATAAAAAGTGCTTGTAGTTGTGGCTCCGGACGCAAACGGACTTCCTGTTCCTACCTGAATGGTTAAACCTGAATTTGAATACCATGTCAATGTTCCGCCTGTACCTGTTGCTGTTAAATCAGCAATAACTGCACCCTGACAATAAGCTGAAGGGCTGGTAGCTATAGGTGCGGATGGTGTAGGATTAACCGTAATAGTTACCGCAGTAGCCAAGCTCTGGCAACCGGATACGGTTTCTGTAACATAAAAAGTACTGGTAGTTGTGGCTCCGGATGCAAAAGGACTTCCTGTTCCAACCTGAACGGTTAAAGCTGAATTTGAGTACCATGTGAATGTTCCACCAGAACCTGTTGCAGTTAAATCAGCAATAGCTGCACCCTGGCAATAAGCTGAAGGGCTTGGAGCCGTTGGAGCCAATGGGGTTGAATTGATGGTAATAATTACTGTTGTTGCCAAACTCTGGCATCCGGATATTGTTTCTGTCACATAAAAAGTGCTGGTACTTGTGGCTCCGGAAGCAAATGGACTTCCTGTTCCTACCTGAGTGGTTAAACCTGAATTTGAATACCATGTCAACGTTCCGCCTGTACCTGTTGCTGTTAAATCAGCAATAGCTGCACCCTGGCAATAAGCTGAAGGACTTGGAGCAGTAGGGGCAGCAGGATTTGCAGGAACAGGATTAACTGTTAAGGGAGTGATTGAAGAAATACACCCTGTGGCATTATCCATGGCTGTAACATTGTAAACTCCCGGGTTTAATCCTGCAAAAGTTCCGCTGGCCTGATACGCTCCTCCAATACTATATTCAATAGTTCCACCTGTTGGTGCGGTAATTACAATGGTTCCTGCAGGAGTAGTACAGGTAGGTTGCACGGTAACGCTGGCAGTAGGGGCAGCAGGATTTGCAGGAAGTATATTAATTGTTAAAGATAAAAAAACTGAAATGCAACCTGTACTCATATCCTGAGCAGTTACATTGTATGTGCCCGGAGCTAAACCGGAGAATGTGCCACTTACCTGATATGCGCCTCCAACACTATATTCAATAGTTCCACCTGATGGTGCTGTAATTACAATGGTTCCTGTTGGAGTAGTACAGGTAGGTTGAAAGGTAACACTGGCGGTAGGTGTAGCCGGTGCTCCCGGGGGTGCATTAACAGTTAATGAGGTATTAACCGAAATACAACCGGTACTCATATCCTGAGCAGTAACATCATAAATTCCTGGGGTTAATCCTGTAAATGTTCCGCTGGTCTGATAAGCTCCTCCGATGCTATATTCGATAGTTCCACCTGTTGGTGCCGTAACCACAATGGTACCTGTATTTATACAAGTAGGCTGAACAGTTACACTTGCAGTAGGGGCGGCAGGATTTGCAGGAATTGGATTAACAGTTAAGGGAGTGATTGAAGAAATACATCCCGTGGTATTATCCATGGCTGTAACATTGTAAACTCCCGGGTTTAATCCTGCAAAAGTTCCGCTGGCCTGATACGCTCCTCCAACACTATATTCAATAGTTCCACCTGATGGTGCTGTAATTACAATGGTTCCTGCAGGAGTAGTACAGGTAGGTTGAACTGTAACACTGGCCGTAGGTATAGCTGGCAATGCGCTGACAATAATAGTCCCGGTAGCAGTAGTTTGAGTACAAGTGCCGGTCGTAGTTACGGTATAATTAAATGTTCCGTTGGCAGTAGGTGTTCCGCTGATTGTAAAAACACCTCCGGCAAAAGAACCTGTAACGCCTGCAGGTAAACCTGTTCCACCTGCACTTGTTCCTCCGCCACCAATCAGGTAAGTGATCGTGGTAATTGAAGCTGATGCACAAACTGATTGGACATCTGTGCCTGCGGCAGATGATAAGGCAATTGTCGCATCCGGACCCGATGTTATTTGTACCTGGTCTGAAGTTGATCCACAGGTATTTGTCACCGTCCATTGAAAAATGTTGGCACCGGTTCCAAGTCCTGTTATTGTTGAAGTAGGTGAGTCGGGGGTTGTAATTATTCCTGATCCGCTAACTACCGACCAAACACCTGTTTCGCCAACACCAAGAGCATTTGCAGCAAAGGTTGCTGAGGTGCCACATATGGTTTGAACCGGCCCGGCATCTGTCAGAGGAGTCGTTATTATATCTATATTAACACTGGACGTTCCTATACATCCATTTGCATCGGTAACTGTTACTGTTTCAGTCACTGTTGCGGGGGCTGAAAAAGAAGATGTAAAAAAAGATGTATTATCCAAGGCCGGTGAACTTAATCCAATTGTAGGGGACCATGAAAAAGTGTACGGATTAGAAGCAACTGGTGTACTGAAATTGATGGTCCATTGACCGGCAGTCCCGGAACTTCCTCCATTGCAGTCTAAAACGGAGAGGGTCCAGGTACCATTGGTTGATGCACCATTTAAGTCTGTCATGGAAACAGTTCCATAAGGATTGAACGAACCTGTATAAGGAGCCGCTCCGGAAGCAATATCTGTGGTTGCTGTTCCGGTAAAGCAGGTGTTTGTATAGTTTGATCCACCCGGAGGGCCTCCATTTCCAGGAGGATCGGGAACAAGAGTAATGCATGGACTACCACCAGGGGCACACAAGATTAAACTTACATTGCCAAGTTGATTGTGGTTAATATTCACACAAACGGAAACTGTTGTTGTTCCAACAGTCGGGTTAGAAACTCCTGTTACAGAAATCGGTATAGATACCCCTGTTGTACAATCGTTATTCGGAATATTAAAAGGGCCGGCTGCAGATGAAAAAGAGTTGGTAGTGATTGTTGGTGGATTTGGAGTACCACCTGATGCAACCGCATTTAAATCTGTAATCAGGCCTGAACAAACAGGAGAGCTGGTAACAGATGCTGTTACTGTTGGCGCAGGTGTTATAGTGATTATCATATTATCAGCTATTGCTGTACATCCACCTGATGTGCAGGGTGTTAATGTTAATTGGATCGTGCCTGATGAAGTAGGTGTAAAGGTTGTATTTAAGTTATTTGCATTTCCAAAAGTACCTGTACCGGATGTAACAGTCCATGTTTGTGCCGGAGAACATACTGCAGGATTGGCAATTGTTCCAAGGATATTTACGGGGAAACCTGCACAAACTGTAATATCACTTCCGGCATTGGCAACAGGTGTAAGATTTACTGTTATGGTTACAGTTCCTCTGGCACTAATACAGCCTGTTGTCGCATTAATTGACTGGATATAATAAGTGGTTGTGGTTGTTGGAGATACAGCTAATGTATTTCCTGTTCCCAGTTGAGTTCCACCTGTAGCGGCTGTCCACCATGAATAAGTTCCTGCACCTGCCCCACCGGCAGCAGTTAGTGTAACTGAAGTACCTGCACAAATAGGTGAAACAGAGGGGGTGGCAGTTGGTGTTGCCGGTAATGGATTTACAGTAACAACAACAGTACTTGTATTTGTACATGTTCCCAATGTAGCGGTAACAGTATATGTAGCAGTTCCTGTGGCGGCAGCATTTGCTGTAACTGTCGGATTAGCTGTAGTGGTAGAGTTTAATGTTAAGTTAACACATGCTGCTCCTGAACAGGTCCATGCGTAGGTTGATCCGGCGGGTGCAGTAGGAGCGCCTCCTATTGTTATTGACGATCCGGCACAAACATCCTGAGCGGATCCTGCACTTACTGCTAAAGGACCTACTGTAACGGTTACTGCATCAGTACGTGTACAGGCACCATTGACAACTGTAACGGTATAGACAGCGGAACCCGTGGCTCCGGCACTTATTGCAACTGTTGGATTAGCGACACTTGAAGAACCCGAAATGGCAATACCTGAATTTGTAGTTGTTTCCACCCAGGAATAAGTAGAACCGGCTGGTCCTGTGGTGGAACCTCCGATGGTTAATGTGCTTGGCGCACAGGCAGTGATATCCGATCCTGCATTTGCAACAAAGTTGGGAGTAACTGTTACTGTTACCTGATCAGTAACGCAGCAAAACCCTGTGCCTCCGTTACAGGCAGTCATGGTATAAGTTGTAGTTGATGTTGGTGATGCAACAGGGTCAGCAACTGTTGGACTACTTAGTCCTGTTGTTGGCAACCAGCTGTAAACCAATCCTGGGCCGGATATTAAACCGCCACTTACAGTAGAATTAATTGTTCCGGAAGAACCTTCACAAATTGTAATGTCGAGGCCGGCAGTAAATGTTGTTGGAACAGTACAAGCAGGAGGACATACGGTATTTATTGTAAATGCTCCACAGGTAGCACCGCCATAACCATCCACCATAATCCATGCGCAACCACCAACAGGTATAGTAATACCGGTAAATGAAAACCCATCTGCATTACCGCTTACATTACTACCAAATTCCTGATATTCCTGATTTGAACAATCAATATCTAAGGCATCTGTTGCACCTGAAGAAGAAGTTCCTGCTGTAACAAATACAGCCCCCTGTATATTACAATCATTGTTTACTTCGTCCACAATAAAGTCGATTGTTATTGCCGTTCCACTGGGATTACAGTATCTGTACCATTTTGAATTTTCAACAGAAAATGATACCTCCTGATCGCCATCACCGTCAAGATCGGAACCCTGGTAACAACACTGCCCGCATGAACCGGTTGCTGCAGTAGCATTAGAACCGGTGTAACCATTGGCTGTGAGACTTTGAGAGCCTGACACACCACATGGTAATGTTGTTGGATTTGGTTGCGCATAAGCATTAACCACAATAAAAAACAGTGTAATTAACGAAATGACATTTTTTAAAAAAGAGGAATGAATTTTCATATTTTTATTTATTTTTTATTAATCAATAACAACATATTCAGTTTCTTTTGCCTGTTCGCTAATAACATAAACGATACAATAATCTTTTTTTATAGATGCATTCTGAATAGCATTTATTGCTTCTGTTTTAGTTTTGTACACGTCATAATTTATGTTCTCTATATTAATTACTGTTGGGATTACATCTGAGGGAGAGTTTAGAACGTAATAACGTATTTCCAACCCTCTTTCAACTATAAAATATAATTGCTTTAAATGTGGTTCTGTGTTAAAAGGAAGAGAAACTTTAGGATTACTAATAACCAAATTGTTTGTTACAACAATGAAAATAGCCGTAAGGGTAATTATTTTTTTCATGGGCATACAGATTAGTTTATTGAGAAAAACAGTTAATTATATGCAATTTACAACTTAGTTGAATAATCGCAAGTTTTTTGTTGTTTTTTTTAATTTTCGTAAAAAAATTTTTGATCGAAACTTTTAGATAAACGAATGTGTTTCGCAAAAACTAAATAGTAATACAGTTTTATATTCATCTAACTCAAAGCACTACTGTTTTGTGGATAAAGGTGAAATAAATTTGAAATAAAATTTTCATAAGTATCCTGACGTTTTAAATTAAAATTCTTTGAAATTATTGATAGATAATGGTTGTAGCGTTTTCAACTTCTAGCGGGATCTTTCGAAAAAGTACCTAATGACTTATTAAAAATAGCAATAGAACATATTTTAGAGTCAACGTTTTAATTTTAAATTTGTAGGTAAGAGCCCTGTTTAAATTTTATTCAAAATGCAATTATTTGTCAATGACAGAATGATAGAAAATATCGTAATCAGATTCTTTTATTAAAATTTAAACTTGCTCTGTGTTTTACTTAAATCATAAAAATTTAATACATTTGCTTAACTATTGAATTTGTTGCGTTTATTGCTCTTACGGATCTGTTTCCTATTCGCTGATTCAGGAGTTGAAGGTAAAAATGCTGTTGCAAAAATTAAGTGTAACCTTTTTAAATCAAAATGCATGAAAAAAATTACAATTTTAATTTCGTCAATGTTTGTTGTTGCGGTTTCAAACGGTCAGACTTTTACAACTTCTCCGACAGATTTCATCGAAGCAACTTATGATTTTAATGAGTGTGTATCGGATTATATATATTTAAACAACACTTCAGGTGTGTCGCTGGATCTGAGCTATCAGACACTTGTAAATACAATTGATCCTATAGGATGGAGTAATTTATTATGTACGAACTTAGGTTGCAGTGCTTATGTCCCTTCAGCAGGTTCCTTAGGTACAATAGCAATTGGCGCAAGCGGATACTTCGATTTACATGTGTGCTTTTATGGAATAGTAGGATCAGGGGAAATTAAATTTAGAGTTTACGAATCAGGCAATCCTTCAAATGCTGATACACTTACATACCGGTATCATGCTATATCAACGGCTGATATTGCAAGTTTGAATCAGGAAGAAACGCAACCATTATCTCAAAACTATCCTAACCCGGTTGTTGGTATAACAACTATTAAATACAACCTGGGTACGCCTGATGGTAAACTTGTAGTAACAGATGTGTTAGGCAAAACACTTTTTGAATACAATCTTAGTAAGACCTTTGGTGAATTTATTTTTAATGAAAAACTTAGTTCGGGCATTTATTTTTATTCCTTGTATCAAGCCGATAAAATGATCGATCGCAAAAAAATGATAATTCAATAAAAACACAAACCCAAAATAGTTTTCTGTCTTACCCCAACTTTCTTTAATATCTGCCGCTTTGACGAAGCTCATTGTATTTCTATAACAACAAGTTTAAATTTGTTGAAGTATGAAAAAGGATAGTATTAAAAAAACATAAAGATTTTTTTTATTTATGTGTTTGGTCTGTAACCCAAAGTTTAAATGAGATCTCATTTCAAGTTTAACTATATTTTCCTCCTTTTTTTAGCAGGTGTTGTTTTTAATGAGGGGCTGGCTCAGAGCAATAATAATGACACGTTAGCTCCAAAATTCAGAAGAGTTTATTTATTAACGGGGATTGGGTTCCCCGAATTTCTTAATGCTAATCTGGGATGTTATATAAACCGGAAAATAAGTCTGGATGCCGATTATGGAATTGTAATATTTAACAGTATGCTCGGAGTTGGTGCAACGTATTATTTTTATGGTAAAAAGAATATTAGTTTTAAGCATAGCTTTTTAGTTGCTGCAAAGGTAAGAACCAATCCCGATAACCATCCTTTGAAATTAAAAAGTGGTGGCGAAACATTAGGCTCCATACTTGAACTTTATGCCGGTTATAATTACAGTGGCAAAAAAGGTTTTATGTTTAGAGGACAAGTGGGGCCTTTATTTACTATAGAAAGTGATCATATCGGTTTTGGCTTTAACAGCAGACTCTGTATGGGTTATAGTTTCTGATTGAAAATTAACATTCAAATATTGGGTTTAGAAGGAAATCAATTTCTTAAAACACGATTTTTTTACTTTTTTTAATGTTTGAATTACATTAGTTTTCTAATCCATTTTAAAATAAATTCTTTACCACCATAAGGTGGATAAATAAGTTTACCAAAATCAACTAGTTGAGATTGGTACATCACAGAGCGTTCATGAGAAAAAGCTTTAAATCCATGAAATCCATGTGAGCCGCCAATTCCGCTGGTATTTATTCCACCAAAAGATAAGTGTGGGTTTGAAATATGAATCATTACATCATTGATGCATGCACCTCCGGAAGATGTTTGTTTTAAAATATGTTCAACATTACTATTATTATTGCTGAATACATATAATGCCAAAGGTTTGTCATTCACATTTATATATTCAATTACTTCTGTAATATTTTTATATGTTAATATTGGCAATACAGGACCAAAAATTTCTTCTTTCATAATTAAGGAATCAAATGATACATTCGTTATTACCGTTGGATAAATTGTCCTTTCAGATTCTTCGAAGGCTCCTCCAATTTTGATCTTTGCACCTTTACTGATGGCTTCCTCTAACAAAATGCTTATTCGTTTAAAATGACTGTCGGATATTATTTTTCCATAGTCTTCTTTATTCAGGTGATCGTTTTTGAAATATTTTTTCTCAATACTTGATTTCAGTAATTCAATGAATTTTTCTTGTTGATTTTCATGAACAAAAACATAGTCAGGAGCAATACAAGTTTGACCGGCATTTGCGAATGAACCCCAGCTTATTTTATCTGCAGCTGTTTTCAAATCGGCACCTTCATCAATAATTGCAGGCGATTTGCCACCTAGTTCCAATGTAACAGAAGAAAGATGTTTAGAGGCGGCTTCCATTACAATCTTTCCAATGGGAGTGCTGCCCGTAAAAAAAATATGATTGAATGGCAAAGTCAATAATCCGGTTGAAATACTCACATTCCCTTCTATCACTGCAATTTCATTTTCGCTAAAAGTTTCTTTTATCAGGTTCGATAGAACGCTACTTGTAGCAGGTGCTAATTCGGAAGGTTTAAGAATGCAACAGTTCCCTGCTGCGATTGCTGAAACTAAAGGTGAAATTAGTAACTGGAATGGATAATTCCATGGGGCAATAATTAAACAAACACCTTTGGGTTCGTATCTGATTCTGGATTTGGTCATTAGGTTTAATAGATTGGAAGATACTCTCTGTGGCCTTGTCCAACTATATAAATTCCTGATTGCAAAATCTATTTCAGCATAAATAAAAAACACTTCAAATACAGCCGATTCAAAAACAGGCTTTCGCAGATCTTTTTTCAAGGCTTCAAAAATCTCATTCTCTTTTTCTTTGATAGCAGTTTTTAGCTTTTTTAATTTTGTTTTACGAGCATCCACAGAGCCAAGCTTAACAGCAAGATGATTATTTTTTTGCGCTTCAAAAATCCGATTGAAATTAACCCGCATGTTTTCTGTTAAACTATTTTCCATCTTTTTTTAATGTTTTTTACTTAACACTCCTTTTGTAATAAAATATTGAGCAGCAGAATACGTAATCATTATCCATCCTCCTGCAAGGGCAATGTCATATGATAAGGTAGAATTATTATATTTGTAAAATGGAACTAATAGAAATTACAAAAAAACTGAATACAC
>MEPB01000098.1 GCA_001769385.1 Bacteroidetes bacterium RIFCSPLOWO2_12_FULL_35_15
AGCTGCAATCGGGCGATTACTGTAAAAACACTAAGGGGAATACCTTAATTATGGATAAGATTCTTAATTATTGATTTAGTATTGGCTGAATCTACGGGTGTAAGATAAAAATAAGCAAAACGATTCAATAATATTCTTCCTGAATGATCGTCAGTGCAACCGAAAATAATATCACTTGTTTTCAAATGATTAATAGATTTTCTATCATTAATCCAACTTTTTTCTACGGAGATTTTGGTGCCCAATCCAATTTCCTTAATATATTTTTTAAGAACATCTACCTTATATTTACCAACATCCTTCAATTTTGCGCCATGTAACCGGTTAAGGTTCGATTCTTCAATAGTATCTTTATCAATAAGACATAATTCCCCAACCCCCAAACGTGTTAATAACAAAGCGGTTACTGAACCTGTTGCCCCGGCACCAACAATTGATATTTTCAATTTTGATAAATCCTGCACAAGTGAGTTGCCGAATGCCAATTGCTGCCTGTTAAATGCTTCCGGTGATTTGAAGCTTGAAGTCCTGTCTGGATAATTAATTCTAAAAGATTCCCCAATAATTCTAATTTTGGAAATAGGTTCATGTGATAAATCAGGTTTCCAAACTCTCCCAATCAATGAACCATCGGGCATCATAATAAGACTGGCATGAGGTCTATTGCCCCCATTACGGTTAAATGCTAATTTAAAAAGGTGATGCTCCCCAATATCATCCACTGATGAAAAATGATTAACACCTTTTGGATGATTGTGAATTAATATTACAGCAAAATTTTTAGATTCCGCTTTTGCTAAAACCTTAATAAAATGATTATTGTTCCAGCTTACTTGATAGCACTCAGATGATAGAAGGTCATTCTCAGACAAAATGTGTATCTCTTTTGTAAGCAGCCTATCTTCATTATCAATAACCAAGGAGCGGCCACAAATAATAAAAGCAACTCGTTCCTTACCATCCTCTTGTAACAGGTGATTTTTAAGATTCGAATAATGTTCTTCCTGTATAGTGATTGAATATTTCATGATGCTATTTCAAGAGCTACTTGTACTTTTTTTAAATAAGTATGAATTCCATCCACGCCACTCCTCCATTCATTAGCAGGATAATGTCTTGACCATCGTTGCCATTGTTTCCCTTCAAAAAGCACTTTTGTTTGTGTTTGTCTGGCCGGTCTATTTGAAGGAGCCAATAATATATCCGGATTGAAATACCACATATCAGGCCTTACTTCAGGATAGCCGTTTGGTAGTATGATTAATAAATCGGATGATTGCAGATTTTCCAGTTGGTAAAAACCAGTTTCTTATAATTAAACCATTCCTGTTAGCATCAATTTTTTCTTCAAATTGATAGCCCTTCTCTAATAAATAATCTCTGTCGAATTCAGGTAAAAACATTATCCTTCAGTTGTAGTTTTAGCTCCTGTAAAAAAATGTTCTCTACCGGGTTGTGCTAAATCTATTTGTTCGTTATCAGCGATTTCTTTATCCTGATTAGGGCCGCTCACTTTAAGCCATACCCCATAATTTGCTGGTGCTGCAACTAAAGCTTTAATTTTTGCTCCTGTAATAAATTGTTCTTCAACCTCAAATGTTTTTTGATCAATTAGAATTTTGAATTTTTGTTCTGGTTTCGGCATGAGAAATAAATTTTAGTTTAAAAATTATAATACATCAAAGATATAAAATTAGAGGCAGTATAATGGAGAGAATTTTAAATGAATGATAATAGGATGAAAAACGTTATTATTAGAGAGGGTGGAAGATTACAGCTTTTTTTACAAGCCTTTGGCAGTGCGGTTGGCTTTTGAGCGGGTTTGTAAATGTGCTGCAATGTGTGATAGCCAAAACGCCCCGTTTCTTTTTTCATTGGGTGTAAAAATGTGCGGTGGGGTAATTTCATTTTGAATTGGTGTTAATTGGGAAAAATAAAAATGATCTGTTAAAAGACAATCAAGGACTAAAAACGATAATAGCAGAAAAGGAGAAAAAAATTATTTCGCTTCAAAACGGATTATTAAATTGCTCGACAATAAGAAAAGTGGTCATCATTCATATTGACCAACAACCGTTAATTAAATCCTTTCTACCTATAAACTTAGGGTTAATTTTTTCGATGTTTCATATATCCTTAATTATAAAATATCGTCAATTACCGTTATATCTCGTGTTATAACGGTAAAACATGTTGTTTCATGTTATATAACGAACAAAAGATAATTACATCCTTAGGTCATTTAAAGAAATTAGCTTGACCAAATGAATTAAGCGTGTATGTTTTTTCGAATTAAAAAATCATGAAAATCACGAAAGATGTTTTATGATTCCAATTGAAAAAAGTCATGCTGCTTTGCGTTTTTCAAAAACGAGTTTACTAATTCGTTTTATAGTGTGAGTGAAGTTTGTACGTACACAATTTTTTTTGAAAACAGGAAATCGCATCTTAGGACTGAATATGATATTTATATTATTTGCAGAAAAATAGTAAAAATAAAAAGGGATTTAGAGCCGGTTTATAAGGTATTAAAATATTCAGGGTTAGACAGGTTATAAAAACTATTAGGCTCTTCTTTTACACAGTTTTCTTCTCCTCCAGATACAAATGAATGCCATAACATATTAACCCTATCCCTCCAACAATGAAAACCCCAGTGATGACTTTCCCCCACGGAAAGGCAATGTCCTATTAACAGGTAGCAATTGGTTTGACTTTATTTGTTATTAGTGCGTTGTAAAGGAATAATTCAAATATTTTTTCTTCTCCTTTAAAATTGTATTTGAAGCAGAACTCATCCAAATAATTTTGCAAATATTTTCTTGTGATTTTATGATACTGCCCAACAATTCCTCTTTTTACAAGGCTCCAAAAACCTTCAATATTATTTGTATGGTATGCTCCTCTTACGTATTCGTCTTTTTCATGATTCACAACTTCGTGACCTCGATACTTTTTATTTAATCCGGAATAGGCTCCAAAACCATCGCTGACAATGACTGATTTTCTGTCTACTCGATTATTGATAATTGGTTTAAGTGATTTACCATCTGCATGCTCAACAACTTGAGTACTCACCCTTCCTGATCTGGATAACAATCCAAACACAGGAACTTTGTGCATTGCGCCAGTGGCTACTTTACCTTGAGTATGCAATGCTTCTCTTACTTTTTTATGTTTGTTCTTTGTTTGACCTCCTACATATGTTTCGTCAACTTCAACGATTCCTTTCAGTAGCTTTTTATCCGTATTTTGCATTGCATCACGCAGCCTTTTTTGAACGTACCACGCTGTATCTTTTGTTACATCTATATGACGGGCCAATTGTCTTGATGATATTCCTTTTTTTGCATGCATTACAAGACTTATGGCAATAAACCATTTTGATAAAGGCAAATTAGAAGCTTCAAATATAGTTCCTACCAAAACACTGAAGCTTGTATTACAACTGTTGCAATGATGTCGTAATTGTTTCTTCATTGCTGATACCTTATCGGATTGGCAATATGGGCATACTGGCTTTTCTTGCCATCTTGCTTTCTCCAAGTAGTTGATACAACGCTTTTGTGTATTCAACTTTTTTGTAATTTCTATTAGTTCCATTTTACAAATATAATAATTCTACCTTATCATAGGACATTGCCCACGGAAAGGGGGGAGTAATTTTCCCCGTTACTGAGGATGAAGAGGATGGTATTGATTCTGAAAGCATTATTGGAACCTGGAGAGATGCAGATGCTGGTGCAGGACATATCGGTGTCGGACTAGCTATTGTTTTTGTTTGTGAAGATAGAAGTGTTCCAATGTTTGCGAATGCCTGTGTTGGAGAAGAAGTTGAAGGTTTTCCTTGTTGAAAAGCTTCAAATTCTTTGAAGAGATGAAACATTTTTACTTCTTCGAAAGCTGAGACCTGTTTGAACATCATGTTGTTTTTTTTCTTTAATTATTCTAAAAGTATCGTCTTTATTGATTAATAAAATATAGTCAAAATATTGGTATCCTAAACCCTCTTCAATTTTAATTGAAGGTTTTCTTGTTTTTAAGCTAAAATCTACGATCCTAAGTTCTTGTTTAGTCGGGTGAATTATTCCTTTTTCATATAATTTTTTCAGACCAAGATAATTGGCTTTGAATTGTTGTGCAAAGAACCTGAGCTGATCATTTTTTGATTTGTTTTTAAGTTGATTTTCTTTGAACCGGTGTTTATCGCAGCAAAATTTCGCAAGAATATTATCTGTGAAAAATGTAGGAATTGAGCATTGCGTATATTCGCATTGCTTTTCATACCAATCAATATCATCAAAGTCAATAGGCTTAACTTTTATCCTCATTTTTTTATTTTTTTACTGAAAAACAAATTTTGATCTGAAGCATTTGGATGTGTATCAAGATCATGTTGCTTCAGCTAATTCATTTATAAATTTTTTTATTATCTTTGCAAATATATAAAATATATATTACATTTGTACGATAAAAACAAAAAAATATATGAATAGTGAGAAGTATGAACATTTGGAAGATAATTTAAATAAGGCAGGAACTTCATTAAAAGACATAGAGAGGGTATATCCGAAAATTTGTGAGTCGTTTATCCCCCTTTCCATAACAGGAGTTTCTCCTCGGACATATTTCTATTGGAAAAAATCCAATTTACTAGCTCCTTCTGCTACGAAAAAAGAAGGAGAGTGGGTCCGTCTAAATTTAATTGAATATGTATGGATAAAAATAATCCAGACTATGCGTGATTTTGGTGTCCCGTTCGAAACAATAAAAGAAGCGAAGGTGTTGTTATTTTCAAATACATTAAAAATATTAATTGATGAAAAAGAAGGGTATTTAAATTTTCTTGAGAAGGAAAGTGATATGTCAATTGAAAAAATAAATTCAATAAAAAAATTGGTTGATTTGCTGACTGAAGACATCTTAAATGTTCCAGAAGAGTATGAAATTTACACAACTCTACTTGGGTCAATCGTGTCTGATCTATTAATAAGAAATGATAGGGGGGCAATTATTATTACTAAAAACGCAAGCCGATTTGAAATTGGATATTTTTCATTTAAATCAATGATGGAATTTCAAAAAATAGTTTTCCCTTTATTAGAGTTGCCATGTATCCAAATACCCATTAGGAAATTAATTGAAGATTTTTTTGATGATCCTAAAAGTGAAAAATTTGTTGATAGCTTCGAATTATTGAATTTAAAAGAGAAAAAGGTAATAGAAGCTATCCGTAAAAAGGATTTTAAGGAAATTATTATTAAACAAGACAGCAAAGAGGAATCAATAATTATAGAAGTGGAAAAGGATGGAGCAATAATGGATCAAAAGGCGAAGGAAGTCAAACGTATTTTAGGTTTGAACGAATATTCGGAGGTAACAATCAAGTATAGAAACGACAAACATTTATATTTTAAAAATAAAACTAGATTATAAGTAGTACGACCCGATAATATCGGCTCTGGCGAAAAACAAGCATTTGACCTAAGCACTAGCTCAAATGCAATATACTCCGGTAAATGTTAGATTTAATTGAAAAAGAAAGGGATGTTAAAAACATACTATCAGACAAAATAAACATAAAAGATATTATGGCAACACTTCATGTTGCTGATGTCAGAGCAGCAATGCGATGGTGCAAAAAAAAAAGTATTTTGGTTTTAAAATTTGGCAAGGAGAGGTATGCTAATCTGATTGATTTTGAGTTAGCGATTGATAGACCATTTATAGAGTCATTAAAAGTGAAGCACCCTGAAAATTGGAAGGAAATTTATTCAGCCTATAAGAAGAATGATTACATTGCAATTACAGAACAAATGTTTCAATCGGAACCAACTATAAAGACGAAATTTGAAGTAAAAGGAGAAGTAGCAAACAGTTTTATAAAAAAAATAAAACAAAAATTAAAGGAAAATGGACGAAGCAAAATTATTAAAGAATAACAAAATCAAAGGGCTTTGTGTTTATTGTACCAAATGTAAAATCAAAGTGGCTGGTAAATGTGGTTCTTCCGGAAAAAGAATCGGCTCTTGTACTTATAAGGACAAACATAAATACAAGGTCATTGCTTATATTCCAGGAAGTGATAATGCTGTAAAAACAAAGTTGCTTGATACAAGAG
Organism: Bacteroidetes bacterium RIFCSPLOWO2_12_FULL_35_15; assembly: GCA_001769385.1. GTDB lineage: Bacteria > Bacteroidota > Bacteroidia > 2-12-FULL-35-15 > 2-12-FULL-35-15 > 2-12-FULL-35-15. Next base: position 6,122 of record MEPB01000098.1, read on the forward strand.
ATGAAAATGAAGCAATTTTACAAGCTTTTGCATATCGAGCAGAACTTGAAAAATGTAATTATTCAACTAAATTAGTTGCAACAAAAACAACAGTCCCAAAAACTATATTGGATGCAATGGCTTATTACATTGCATTTTTGAATAATGATACACCTCATGAACAAGAGCACAAGCAACGTACAAAAGCGCATTTAGATGAAGTAAGTAGATACTTCAATTACTTTACGGAATATTTACAAACAATGGACATAGATCCGTCTATTTTTCCATTTGAAAAACTCGATAAAAATGTTGTTGGTAAATTAAAATCATATCTTCTGAAAACAAGGAACTACGCTCCCAAAACATATAATAAATACATTGGACTTATGAGAGTGTTTGTAAACTTCTTGGTGGAAGAATTTGATTTCAGAATTAAAAATCCTTTCAAGGGTTTTAAAAGATTGCACTCTGAGATCAATATTAATACTATTTCAAGTATAGAATTTCATGCTCTTTTGGAAGTAATCAAACTGGAGAATGGAACACAGATTTATGAAGAACGTAAGTCAAAAAAGAAATATAAAAAGAATCGTTACCGCCCATGGTTGAAAGATGCTATGTTACTCGCATTATTGACCGGAAGGAGGAGAGAAGAAATTGTAAATATGAAATTTAGCAGGATCCTTGAGAATGAAACTGGTGATCCTATTACTATCTGCATCGAAGATTTTAAAGTCAATCGTAGCAATGATTTATCTGCAAAAGAATCTGTAAAAGTAGTTTATGTTCCGGTAATTTCTCCTCTTAAGAAGTTGTTATTTGAGTTAGGATATAAGGAAAACAAAGGGAAAGAGATATACATTCTTGCTCCTGAAGAAACAATGGAACGCAAAACTATGATGAATTTTATTAGCAAATCGTTTTCCCATTACTACAAACAATTGAATACTGGTAAGGATTTAACCTTCTATGACCTTCGAAAAACATATATTTCTCATCTATATGCAGCTCATGGTGAGAAGGCGCGTATTATCACGAAACATTCTGGAGAGGAAGTCATGTTGAACCATTATATTGATGAAAAAGTGATTGCTGAAGTTGCAATGGATTTTGGATTGTTTGGTTTGTAAACAAATCAAAAGAAAAAAACAAGAATTATTGGGATCATTATTCGAGTCCATTTTATGATAAAAAAAAATTAAAATTTTTGAAAAAAAACCCGACTCCAAACCCGACTCCAAGAGATAAATTTCACCAATTCAAATATTCATAAAAACAAAACCCCTTGATTATCAAGAGGTTTCTGAGTAGCGAAAAGGGGAGTTGAACCCCTGACCTCAGGGTTATGAATCCTGCGCTCTAACCATCTGAGCTACCTCGCCATTTTTTTTTGAGGGCGCAAATATAGTGTTTATTTTTTTATTTTTAAAAGCACTTTTAAATAATTTAGTTCTTTACTCTTGTCAGGGATTAATAATTTTTTATATATTGCGAGAGTTTTGTTTTAAAATGCAAACGAAATGAGCAAGAAACAAATTAAAGCCAAAAAGGTTAATAAAGCTGCGAAACCTACTAAAAACAAGCCTGCTGCTAAAAAAGCAATGCCTGTGAAGCCAGCGAAAAACGTTAAAAACAAAAAAGTTACCAAAGTGGTTAAAAAAAACATTGTTAAAAAGGTAGCTAAAGCTATTGTGAAGAAAAAACCAATTATAAAGAAAACTGCTAAGCCTGTCAAAAAGGCTGTTGCAACAAAAACACCTGCGGCTAAGAAACTGAAAGTGGTTAAAAAAATTGCTTCGAAAAAAGCAATTGCAGTTAAACCAATTATACTTCTTAAAAAGACCCAGGAAATTGAAAAAAAGTCAGTTAAGAAGGAAATAAAAAAAATAATTTCGAAGCCGGAAAAACCGATTAAAGAAGAGAAGAAAGCCAAAGTATTACTTAAAAAAGTTGAGAAATCAGGGTCAAAAAACGATGACGATGATTTTGATTTTGTTGAAAAAGTGAAAGTGAAGCCTTCTCGTAAAAAAGGCGGTAGAAAACCTAAAGGTAGTGGGGATGATGATGAACCCGAAATTATTCATGATGAATTGGTTGAACAGCTTATCAGATCAACAAAAAAATTACGCCAACCTAAAAAACCGAAATTTATCCAAACCTTTACTAATCCAAGAGCTTCGTTAGCTGTTGTTTTAAAGGATAATAAAAAAAGTGCATTACCTAAAAAAGAACCTAAAGGGAAATATGAATTAGAGTATGTTGCACATACTTCTGCAGGTATTCTTTTCGAGTTTTTAACAACTCCTAGTGGTTTGTCTGAATGGTTCGCTGATGATGTGAATATTCAGGATGGAATATTTACTTTTTTCTGGGATGGAAGTGAACAAAAGGCAAGATTACTTAGTTTTAAAGAAGAAAAATTTGTTCGTTTTCAGTGGTTTGATAAACCGGATGGAACTTATTTTGAATTTCGCATTGAAAAAGATGAACTTACAGGTGATATTTCTCTTATAGTGATTGATTTTGCAGATGAAGCTACCGATATGCTTACATCTAAACTTCTTTGGGATAGTCAGGTTACCAAATTGTTACATGTAATTGGATCTTACTAATTATTTTACTTCTCAATTAGATAATACTGCTATTTTTGCTGGACAATCTTTTTGATGTGAAAGCTATTTTCAGAAATAATTCGATATTTTTAATCCCGTACCTGATTTTTATCATCTTGGGCGGGATTTTGTTATTTGCTAACTCAAAGACAGATACACATCTGGAATTTAATACCTTTCATTCAGCTTTTTTTGACATACTTTTCTATTACATTACCTTTTTAGGTGATGGTGTTGCTGCTCTATTAGTTGTGGTCATGCTTATGGCAGTGAAATTCCGATATGCATTTATTGTTGGGGTTTCAAATATTATTGCATCCTTAATTGCTCAGATATTAAAACATACTTTGTTCGAAGATATGGTTCGCCCCCGCAAATTTTTTGAAGGAATTCATGACCTTTATTTGGTTCCCGGAGTAGAAAATTATTTATATAATAGTTTCCCTTCCGGACATAGCACATGTGCATTCGCATTATATTTTGCTCTGTCCATTATTGTAGAAAATAAGATCCTGAAGTTTTTATTTTTTAGTACGGCTTTAATGGTTGGAATCTCAAGAGTATATTTATCACAACATTTTTTTGAAGATATTTATGCAGGCTCAATCATTGGTGTTTTGATTACCCTGGTCGTTTATCTGGTTAGTACCAAAATAAATAAAAACTGGATGGAGAAATCACTTGTTTCCCGAACAAAAATATAATGAGATCAACTGTTTTAAAGTATAATGTTTTAATTGCAACAGCTGCATTAGTGCTTTTTGTTCCTTTTTTGGGTGCGGTTCATTTATTTGATTGGGATGAGATAAATTTTGCTGAATGTGCCCGTGAAATGATCGCTACCGGTGATTATTTTTCTGTGAAAATAAATTTTCAGCCTTTTTGGGAAAAACCTCCCGTTTTTATTTGGATGCAGGCTTTATCAATGACTCTTTTTGGAGTTAATGAGTTTGCCGCTCGTTTTCCGAATGCCATTTGTGGTGTTATTTCATTATTGGTATTATTTAATATTGGCAGAAAACTCTATGACGAAAAATTTGGTTTGATCTGGGTGCTGGTTTATGCCGGATCATTTTTGCCGCATTTTTATTTTAAATCAGGAATCATCGATCCATGGTTCAACTTATTTATTTTTTCCGGGATCTATTTTTTCATTTTATTCAGTAATAATAATTCAGTGAAAAATAATGTTAAATCAACCCGGTATTTAATATTTTCTGCTCTGTTGATTGGTTTAGGTGTTTTAACAAAAGGACCGGTTGCATTTCTGATCTTTGCTTTATGTTTTGGGATCTATTGGATAATAAAACGTTTTCAGCCAATTATAAGTATTAAACAAATTATTATTTATGCAATTGCTTTTCTATCTGTTGCTGGATTGTGGTTTCTTATGCTGCTATTGACTGGAAATTCATCTATTATAAAAGAATTTTTTTTATACCAGATCCGTTTATTCAATACTCAGGATGCCGGCCATGGAGGACCTTTTTTCTATCACTGGATTGTTTTGTTAATTGGATGTTTCCCTGTGTCAGTATTTGCATTAAGAGGATTTAAAAAAAATACATTTGATACGCCCTTTCAAAAACATTATAAATTATGGATGCTTATCTTGTTTTGGGTTGTTCTCCTTTTATTCAGCATTGTAAAAACCAAAATTGTACATTATTCTTCCTTATGTTATTTTCCATTAAGTTTTTTAGGTGCCTACACTGTTTATAAGTTTATGATATCGGAAATGCAATGGAAAAAATACACAAGCTATTTATTGGGATTCGTTGCAGGTATCATTGGCCTGACACTAGCGGTATTGCCTCTTATTGATAAATATAAAGAAGATGTTATTGCATCCGGGTTGATCAAAGATAATTTTGCAGTGGAAAATTTGAGGGCAACGGTTTATTGGTCGGGTTATGAAAGTTTATTTGGACTTTTCCTGATTGTTGGAGTAGGAGTAATGTTGTTTTTAATAAGTCGAAAAAAGATAAAACAGGGAATTATCGGGATTTTCATACTAAGTCTTTTTTCTATCAATCTAACTTCCTGGATCATTGCTCCGCGTATTGAACAATACTCTCAGGGAGCTGCTATTGAGTTTTATCAGTATCTGCAAGGTAAAGATTGTTATGTGGAAACAATTGGTTTTAAGAGTTATGCGCACTTATTTTATTCAGGGAAAAAAGAGCAAGCTAATAAGAACTCATATGATATGAATTGGCTTCTGAAAGGCGAAATTGACAAACCCGTTTATTTTGCAGGTAAGATTACTTCTGTTGAAAGTACAAAAAAAGAAAATCCGGATTTAAAAGAAATATATCGTAAAAATGGTTTTGTATTTTTTAAAAGAGAGCTGAAAGTCGCCCATCAACAGTAGAATTCTTATTTAGTTTTTATTGAATTCCTTTTCCAACAATTCCCGTAATCGTTCAGGAGTGATGGCATGCTTGAGTTCTCCATCCTGTGAATAAGAAATTTCTCCGGTTTGTTCCGAAACAACAATAGCAATGGCATCCGTGTTTTCTGTTATACCGACAGCAGCACGGTGACGCATTCCCAGGTGAGCCGGAAAGTCGGAATGTTCGGTAACCGGAAGCACACATCGTGCAGCAACAATTATGTTATCAGAAATGATAATTGCACCATCATGCAAAGGTGAGTTTTTATAAAAAATGCTCTCTATCATTCTTACAGAAACTTTTGCATCAATGGCATCACCAGTATTGGCATAAAATTTCAATTCGTGATTTTTTGTAATTATTATGATTGCTCCGGTTTTGCTTTCACTCATGTATTTGCAGGCTTTTACAATGGCATTAATATCCAGGTTCTGTGTTTTTTCAACTTGCCATTTAAAATCAAAAAGTCCTTTTCCTAATTTCCCTTTTGTAAAAAAATCAGAAGTCCCAATGAATAATAGAAAGCGTCTTAATTCGGGTTGAAAAACGATAAGTAAAGCGATGAAACCTACATCAATGAATTTACTCAGGATGCTTCCAAAAAGCTGCATGTTAAGAGCTTTTACGATCAGCCATAACAAGTAAAAAAGAATAATACCCAGGAAAATATTAATTGCGACAGTCCCTTTAACTAAATAGTAGATCTGATAGATAAGTGCAGCAACTAATAAAATATCCACTACATCAATCCAGCGGACCTGAATAAATGTAAGTATAAACAAGTTTAACATACTGCAAGTATAAGAATTTTAAAATAATATGTGAAGTAATGAATATATAAAAAAATTCATTCTTTTCGTATTTTATTTCTTTTGTTGGATAAGATTTTTATTTTATAAAAGAAAAAAAATCGGTGTGTTATACTCTTATACCAATAACGAGAAGGTCGTCAACTTGCTCCATGTTGCCGCGCCAATCAGTAAACGTGTTTTCTAATTCTGTTTGCTGCACATTCATTGGTTTGTGTGAAATGGACAATAGAAAAGCTTTGAAGTTTTTACTCATTAATTTTTTCCCTTTCTTGCCACCAAACTGATCCGCATAACCATCTGTAAAAGTATAAATACAATCTCCTTTTTGAAGTTCAAGCGTTTGTAAGGTAAATGGCTTTAACTCTCCTTGATGCTCACCTACAGGGAATTTGTCAGCTTTATATTCAATTATACTATTGTCCCGAATAATGATCAGCGGATTATTTGCAGCAGCAAATTTCAATTTTAAGTTATTAAAATCAAAGGCGCAAAGTATTGCATCCATTCCATCCCGTGACTTTTCTTTTGTTTCATCCGAATTTAAGGCACTAATAATTTCTTCTCTTACATGATTAAAAATAAGATCGGGCTGGCTTATCTTTTTTTCATTAACCGTTTCATTTAGTTTTGAAATGTTGAGCAAACTCATAAATGCCCCGGGAACACCATGTCCGGTGCAATCACAAGTAGCCAGGATAAATGTGTTTGATTCTTTCTTATCTGTTTCTTCAATTTTTGTTGCCCAATAAAAATCTCCGCTAACAATATCTTTAGGTTTATATAATACAAAATGTTCAGGTAAATTGTTTTTTAATAACGTATCCGATGCTAATAATGCCCTTTGGATACGTTTTGCATAATTAATACTATCTAAAATTTCTTTTTGTTTTGCCTCAACAAGATTTTTTTGAGAATTAATAATTTTGTTTTTTTCTTCGAGGCTAATTGTCAGTTTTTGTTTTACTCTGTAATTTCTATACACATAATATAAAACTCCAAATGTTAACAATAAAGCTATAATGGTGCTCACTAAAATTAATTGTTGCTTTTGTTTTTCTGTTTTCCTAATAATTTCTTTTTTCTCTTCTTCTGTTTTTAATTGAAGTTCTTTTTTATCATATTCAAATTTATATTGGCTTTTGATTATTGATTTTTTAGCTGCATCATTATTTAAACTGTCTTTCATAACTGAAGCTTCGTTTAAATAAGTATAAGCTAAATCATAATTGCCTTTCTGCTTATAAATAGTACTTAATTTTTGGGCCGCATTAAAAATTAATTGCGGATAGGCGATTTTTTTTGCAAATGAATAGGATGAATCAGCAAAGACCAATGCATTTGCATAGTCTTTTTTTGAAAGGTAGAAAAAAGCGACATGATCATACACTTTTGCTTTAACTTCCATATCAGAAGACAATTGAGCATTTGAATAGGCAGTAAAAATATGCTTCCGGTACGAGGTGCTATCATTTATTTTATTATAAACATTTGATAATCCCAGGCTTATCAACGCAACTCGGCTGTAATTTTTATTTTTCTGATAAATAGTAATTGCTTTATTAAAATAGTTTATTGCTTCCTTCGTATTATTTTTATTGTTTTGAATAGTGCCAAGTTGATTGTAAGCATTAGCAATAACTGATTCCTGATTTGTTTTTAAGGCATATACTAAAGCTTTTTTAAAAAAATCCTCAGCTTTCTCCATGTCATTATTATTAAAATAAATATATCCCAGATTTATATAAATGCTTGTGAGGCCTAAAGGTTGATCCAATGCTTGAAAAAGTTTTCCTGCCTCTGTATATAGTTCTACACATTTTTCAATGTTACCTTCGTGCTGATAGATATATGCTAAATTATTAAGCATTGTTGCAACACCATCATTTGCTCCAATTGATTTATAAATTTCCATTGCTGACGCGTAATATTTTTTTGCACCAACCAGATCATTTTTCAAATACTGATATTCATACCCCAAATTATTTAAAGATGTGGCATGAAATTGTTTGGAGAGTGTATCGTTTTTGTTTTCGGTAATTTTAAAAAGATAATCATTATAACTTATCCATAAGTATTCACTCCTGAGTTGTTCTGAGAAGTCCTTTATAATGCCTAGTTTTAATACCTGATCGTTTGTTTTGTGATAAATAGTCAGCAAAGAATCAACGCGTTTTTTGTCTGATTCATCAAAAACAAAATCCGATTTTATATCAATTAAATAAAAGGATATATTGTATTTAGTTTGAGCAAGAGAAGGAGTATAATAAGTAATTGATAGAAGTAGGGTTAAAATAAATAAATTGTATTTTTTCATTGTGATCAATTAAAATTTAATTAAAACATTTGCAATTTATGTTTTCTTTGAGCCAGTATTTACTACTATTTTATTGTCTTTAAAATACTCCATATTGTGGCATTGAAAAACACTGATTGATATAAAATTACTGTAAATTGCTATGCATGTTTAAAATCATTTTGAATTTTTTTGAAAATAAATTTGCAGGATCTAAAAATTAACATTTACTTTGCAGTACAAAGTACTTTTATTACATCTAAATATGACAGATTCAAAAGACCATTTGCAGGCAATAACAGAGATCCGTTCCATGATGGAGCGATCATCACGTTGCATTTCATTATCCGGTTTATCAGGTGTATTTGCCGGAATTTTTGCATTAATAGGTGCATATCTGGCTTATTTAAAGCTTTTTTCGTTTGGCGAATCTTATAGATTATTAGAAGGCGAATCCTTTGCAGATGTAATAGTTTATTTAGTGCTGGATGCAGCTTTTGTTTTAGTTGCCTCCTTAACGGTTGGAACTTTATTAACTATTCGTAATTCGAAACGCAAAGGATTAAAAATTTGGGATAATTCGGCAAAACGGTTAGTGATCAATTTGGCAATTCCTTTGCTTGCAGGGGGTGTGTTTTGTATGGTGCTGTTATATCATTCAATAGTTGGGTTGGTGGCTCCTGCAACATTAATATTTTATGGTTTGGCATTGGTAAATGCCAGTAAATATACATTTGATGATATTCGTTATTTAGGGTTATGTGAAATTGTATTAGGCTTAGCGGGCTCATTGTTTATTGGATACGGGTTATTATTCTGGGCAATTGGTTTTGGAGTATTGCACATAGTTTATGGAACGGTGATGTATTTTAAATATGAAAGAAAATGAATTTGAAAATTCAACAATTTATCAACCTGCCCATTAGGCAGGGAGTTTTGAAACAATAAAAACTTTGCGCCTTCGCGTCTTAGTGGCAAAAAAATAATAAAAAACAAACACAGATTCGTAAATTCGTAATAATTCGTATTTCGTAGATTAATAGACTTGAAAAATTATATACAACATTTAAATAAAGCTTTTGAAAATCGCATTCGGTTAGGCATTATGTCTATTCTGATGGTGAATGATTGGGTGGAGTTTAGTTCCCTTAAAGAGACATTAGATATTACTGACGGAAATTTAGCTTCTCATATTTCAGCCTTGGAAAAATTAGAATACGTGGAAGTAAAAAAACAATTTATCGGTAAAAAACCCAATACCACTTATGCGGTTACTAAGTTGGGAAAGAAAGCGTTTAATGAACATTTGGATGCCTTGGAAAAATTACTGAAAGGAAGGTAGCTATATTTTTTTGCTTTTAAACTTTGAAGCACAAAGTACTTTTAAATAAATAAAATTATGAAAACATACACAGAAAAACAAGTAAGATCGAAGATCAGAATTTGGATAATTCTTTTCGTAGTGTTTTTAATACTAAGCGGAATCACTGCATTCCCAATAGAAACAGAACTTTCGTTTTTAACAGATCATTCTTCAGCATTTCCTGATATTCTAAGAAATTGGATAACGATTATTTATGATGCTGTAAAAGAAACGAATTCCAAATTCCCTTATTTATCATACGGAACCGATTGGCTGGCATTTGCTCATATTGTAATTGCAACTGTTTTCATTGGTCCTTTAATAGATCCAATTAAAAATGTTTGGGTGATCCAATTTGGAATAATCGCTTGTTTTATGGTTTTTCCTTTGGCATTTATTGCGGGATCCATTCGTCATATTCCCTTTTATTGGCAGCTGATCGACTGCTCCTTCGGGGTATTGGGGATCATACCACTTTACATCATTTATAAAAATATTCGAATATTAGAAAGCAAAATATAAAGTAAGAATAACCGTTTGAATTGTGCATCAAAATAAAAAAAATCTATCTAAAAACTAAGAAAAATGAAAAAAAACGATTGGGCAATAATCATTTCCGTTATGTTGTATAGTATTCTATTTTACGATCAAACAGCCGGAATTAATTTTTTAATATTTAATCTTTCTTTAGTTAGTATTTTACTTTATCGAAATAAGGACCTGATAAAAAACAAAGTCTGGCTGTCCGTTGCATTAGGTGCCATCGCGTCTTCCTTTTTTATTTTTATGTATGGAAGTGCATTGGCGATTTGGGCAAATGTATTTTCGCTCCTTATTTTATCGGCTTTAAGTATTAATCCGAAAACATCTTTTCTTACCGGTATATTCTTAACCAGCTGCTCAACAAGCTCTTCATGTGTTTTTATGTTTATTGATTGGGTCAAACGCAAGAGTTCACAGATTGTCGGAGTATATCACCGTCCTTTTTATGTGAAAATGTTTTTAATAATTATTCCATTTTTTATTGCGATTCTTTTTTTCTTTTTTTACCAAAGTTCAAATCCCCTTTTTTACGATTTTACAAAAAAAATAAATCTTGATTTTATTTCAATTGGGTGGATACTATTCACTTTAGGAGGCTTGTTATTGCTTTATGGTTTCTTTCACAACCGAGTTTTATCCGGCATTTCCGATAAAGATGAATTAGCTTCTTTAAATCTAAGTCCAGAAATAGCTTCCCGAAAAAACTTTTTAAATGGACTGTTGCGTATTGACAATGAAAACCTCTCAGGAATTATTTTATTTCTTATGTTGAATAGTCTTTTGCTAATTGTAAATATCCTGGATGTAAATTATTTTTTATTCGATGGTAAATTGCCAAAAGGCATTAATCATAAAGCATTTGTTCATGATGGAATTGGAACACTGATTACTTCAATTGTTGTTGCCATCAGCATCATTTTGTTTTATTTTAGAGGAGAATTGAATTATTATAAGCAGAGTAAGTGGCTAAAGATTATGGCAATATGTTGGATCATCCAAAATGTGTTTATGATATTTTCTACTTCCTATCGTAATAATTTATACATCGAAGAATCGGGTATTTCATACAAAAAAATCGGAGTATATGTTTACCTTTTTCTTGCTTTGATAGGATTAATCACAACATTATTAAAAGTAGTAAAATTAAAAACAAACTGGTATTTGTTTAGAATGAATGCTTCGGTTTACTATTATTTTTTGGTTGTTTCTTGTTTTTTTAATTGGGATGTGATCATTACTGACTTTAATATTAAAAAATATACCGACAAACATAAAAAACTCGAAAAATATTTATTGCTTGATTTAAGTTATAAAAACCTTCCTCAGCTTCTTACCTTGCCTGATTCAGCTGCCAACAAAGATGATTATAATGCACGCGATTACTATAATTTTTCGCGGGGAACTTATTATAATGATTTTAAAACTGGTTTAGCCAAAAAGCTTTACGACTTTATGAAAGGATATGAGCAACTGGAATGGCAATCATTTTGTTATGAAAAAACGAGGACATACACAGACATTCTTGCAATAAAAGATAAAGTGGAATCACTTGAATTTAAATATAATTATATCCAGACATTACAACCCTTGAAAATATTTAATAATTTACGTTCATTGAATATTCAAAATTCGAACCTGACGGATCTCTCTGATTTGAAGTTATTTCCTAAACTCGAAAAATTAAATCTTAGAGGTTCTCAAATCGATACACTTGTTGAAATGCCTTCATTCAAATCCTTACGGGAACTGGATTTAGGTAATAATAACATTACTGATCTAACTCCTTTACAGAAATTAAAAAACCTGGAGGTTTTAGATATATCCGGACAGAACAATCGTTTTAAAAATTATGCACCTTTATTAGCATTAAAAAAATTGAAGGTATTATACATCGGAAAGATCACTCCGGAAGAATTAAAAGAAGTACAACGAACTTTTCCTCATGTAAAAATTGAAGCAAATATTATAACAAATAATTTTTAAAAGATGAAACCAATATTCAAAACAATAATCTGGCTCACTGTTTTTAGCATAGCCATGGGCTACATGGAATCAGCAGTAGTCGTTTATTTACGAAAAATCTATTATCCGGGCGGGTTTAAATTTCCTTTGGTGCCTGTCTCACCCGATATTGCTATTACAGAGTTTTTTCGGGAAGTAGCAACTATTATTATGTTGGTTGGAGTAGGAGTGATGGTCGGAAAAAATACACTTCAGCGTTTTGCTTTTTTTATTTTCAGTTTTGCCATCTGGGATATTTTTTATTATGTGTTTTTAAAAGTATTACTCAATTGGCCGGGGTCATTATTTGATTGGGATATTTTATTTCTGATTCCTGTTCCCTGGGTTGGGCCTGTTATAGCACCTTGTATTACTTCTTTAACAATGATCGTACTAACAATGATAATTGTTTATTATCAGGAAAAAGAAACACCTTTTCACATAGCTTTTTTCGAATGGGTACTTTTTATTTTCGGTAGTATCACTTCTGTTGTTTCGTTCATGTGGGATTATATTATTTATTTATCTCAAGCTGGAAAAGACAAAGCTGTTTGGACATTATCAAGCAATACGGAAATGTTTGATGAGGTTAAACATTATATTCCACAACATTTTAATTGGTGGCTATTTGGAATAGGAGAGGGGATGATCCTGTTTGCGATTTTTCTTATGGTAAGAAGATTGAGAAAAAGTTATGTACCCTTTTAAAAACCTCACCCCCAACACCTCTCCGAAGGAGAGGAGTGACTACAGTCAGGCACTTTGTGTTTTTAAAGTTTCGCCACCTCTCCTTCGGAGAGGGGATTAAGGGGTGAGGTTTTTACAGAAAAGAGGGATTTGTCGTACACTCGGAGCTTGAATGTCGGCTTCAACGCAGAATGTTTCTAGCAATGACGCTTAATTTCATGGCGAGGGAGGAACGACCGAAGCAATCTTTAACTAAAGAAAAAAAAATCTATGAAAGTTAAAATGATATTGCCTGCACTCACCGAGGCAGAAAGTCCTTTTTGGAGACCAATAAAATATTCACTTTTCCCTCCTTTGGGATTGGCAACATTGGCATCCTATCTTTCTCCTGATGATGAAATTGATCTGCAGGATCAACATGTGGAAGTGCTTGATCTTACTGATGATCCCGACCTTGTGATCATCCAGGTTTATATTACGAATGCTTACAGGGCCTATAAAATTGCAGATCATTACAAAAGCAAAGGTGCTTATGTTTTATTAGGCGGCTTGCATGTTACTTCGTTGCCCGAAGAAGCTGCACCACATGCAGATAGTATTTTTATTGGTCCGGGTGAAGAAACGTTCCCTCAATTTTTAAGAGACTTTAAAAATAAAGTTCCCAAAAAAGTATATCGATCAGGTATCAGAACTTTGGATAAAATTCCACCTGTTCGAAGAGATCTTATAAAAAGAAATCGTTATCTGGTGCCTAACTCTATTGTTGTTTCAAGAGGTTGTCCGCATCATTGCAATTTTTGTTACAAAGATGCTTTTTTTGAAGGAGGGAAATCTTTTTATACACAAGCAGTTGACGATGCATTAACAGAGATCGACAGACTTCCAGGAAGGCATCTGTATTTTCTGGACGATCATCTTTTAGGCAATGCAAAATTTGCAAGTCAATTGTTTGAAGGAATGAAAGGTATGAATCGGGTTTTTCAGGGTGCTGCAACTATTGATTCTATTCTTAAAGGTAACCTGATCGAAAAAGCTGCTGAAGCAGGTTTAAGAAGTGTGTTTGTCGGATTCGAAACATTTGATCCTGCAAATCTCAAGCAAAGCAATAAAAAACAAAATTTAGAAAAAGATTATGTCAAAGCTGTAAATCGACTTCATTCATTAGGTATTATGATCAACGGAAGTTTTGTGTTTGGACTTGACGAAGATAATAAAGATGTATTCAGAAGAACTGTTGATTGGGGTGTTAAAAATTCAATAACCACTTCTACTTACCATGTATTAACACCATATCCCGGAACTCGGCTTTTCAAAGACATGGAAGAACAAGGACGAATACTTACACGTAATTGGAATCTGTACGATACCCGTAATGTGGTTTACAAAACTACCAACCTGACTGCTGATGAGTTAAAGAATGGCTATAATTGGGCGTATAAAGAATTTTACAGCTGGTCAAATATTTTCAGGTCAAGCTTAAATCATGAATCAAACAAGCATAAACTAAAACATTTATTCTATTCCGGAGGTTGGAAAAAGTTTGAACCTGTTTGGAATTTTTTGATCAAAACAAAAGGCTTGAATAATATGTTACCTCTTTTAGAATCAATTTTAGCGAAGGTAAATGTAAAAGAAAATAAAAAGGTTTCTGATATGTCTAAAATTTCTGATGATAGCATCTTATTGAATTACTAGATATTATTGTCACTTGAACTGATATAAAAGTCAATCGAGGGATAATTTTTTTCAAAAAAAGTAATATAAAAATGACGTCTATTTCTTTGCTTGCAGGACTATGTCCCCCTTTGTCCGAAGGACTCCTTTGGAGAAGGGGGCAGGGGGATGAAATTAAATAATTGAAATGGAGCCAATTATAAAATGCTTCAATGGCGGTTCGGCCCCTTCGACTTTGCTCAGGATAAACTCCGGGAGAGTATCGAGAAATAGACTGGAAACGCTTGCACACGTTCTCGATACGTTTTTCGAAAAGAAAAACACTCGAACTGACAAAACGTATAGTAGCGTGTGGGTCAATTCGAGTGCGACAGAATGGAGCGTATCGAGAATGAGCGAGAGAAAAAATAAGTCCAGACACGTTCTCGATACGTTTTTCGAAAAGAAAAACACTCGAACTGACAACGCGCAGTGTAAGTAAATAATTTAAACCAAATTGAAACAGGATTCATTTTCTTATAAAATAAAAACTATGAAAAACAATTTAATTAAAATAATGGCCATCTCTTCCATTATGAGCATACTGTTATTATACTTTCGGATCCAATGGAGCGGGAATCTTCATTTTGCTTTTCTGGTCTGGAATTTATTTTTAGCATGGATCCCTTTTTTGTGTGCATTGGCATTAACAGAATTACAGAAAGGAGCAAACTCAAAATATGTATTGCTCCTGCTGTTCTGTCTATGGTTGGTGTTCTTTCCTAACTCACCTTATATTTTAACTGATCTTTTTCATCTTACTCCGAAAGTGGATGTTCCACTTTGGTTTGATTTGGTATTGATCCTGTCATTTGCATGGAATGGATTGATATTAGGTTATACTTCACTTTTTGAAGTTCATGCTTTCTTAAATAAGTTTTTTAAAAAAGGAACTGTTTGGTGTTTCATTACCGGCATCATGATCTTATCCGGTTTTGGTATTTATCTGGGACGTTATCCACGTTGGAATACCTGGGATATCGTTAATGATCCTATTGATCTGTTTTCAAACATTTTTAATTTGCTGATCCATCCATTAAACAATACGAGAATGGTAGGTGTTACATTTTTCTTTTCCTTATTTTTGATGGTCAGTTATTTAACCTTATCAATTTTTATTCAACATAAACAAAATGATTCCGAATAAAAAATTTAGCACAAAGGCACGATTCAAAAGTTTTTATTTTGCTTTCCAGGGATTAAAAGTTTTTTTCAAAACCCAGCACAATGCCTGGATCCATGCTGTTTCAGCTTTGATTGTATTTATTTTTGGATTTGTTTTTAAAGTTAGCAGCACCGAATGGTGTTGGCTGATCGTTGCTATTTCAATGGTTTTTATTACTGAAATGTTAAATACGGCCATTGAATTTTTATGTGATTTTGTTTCACCTGAAATTCATCCTCAGATAAAAAAAGTAAAAGATGTTTCTGCGGCTGCTGTACTGATTGCTTCTTTGGCCGCAGTGGCAATTGGAATGATTATTTTTTTACCAAAGATTTTTTAATTAAATTTTATTTTGAATTTCTTCGTTTGTCAATCAATTTGATTGGTTTACGCGTTAAATCTGTGAATAAGGATTTGTTTAAAATCTCGGGGTTCTCAAATTTTATTTTGGGTGCCACTCTTAATTTGGCTCTGAAATGATCTTTGATCTTTTCTTCTAAATTTTCGGAAATACTTTTACAGCCAATTTTAATAAGGATCTCATCTGTTCCAATTTCATTGCTGAAAATCTCCACCTGATAATTCGAAACCTCATCCATCGTATCCAAAATAGTGTACAAGGCACTTGGATAAAGCGTGGTGCCTTTGTATTTTATCATTTGTTTTTTTCTTCCTAAAACAGGGCCAATACGAGGTGTTGTTCTTCCACAAGCACAGTTTGAATCATCGACTTTACAAATATCGCCTGTTTTAAAACGCAATAAAGGCATACCTTCAACTCCAAGAGTGGTAATTACTAATTCACCGGATTCTCCTGTTTTAACAGGTTTCCCGTTGTCATCAATAATTTCCATGATCAAAAGTTCGGGTTGCAAATGTCCGCCTTTCCCTTCCGGACATTCAGTAAATGCTGCTCCCATCTCACTGGAAGCATACGTGGAATATAATTGCAGCTCCCATTTCTCAGCAATTTTTTGTCCCAATGTGTTTAAAGAAAAATCTTCATTTCGTAATGGTTCGCCAATACAAATTGCTTTTTTTATCGAACTGTTTTTGAAATCAATTCCATTATTTTCTGCATATTCAATCAATTTCAAAATAAAGGAAGGAACACAAATCAGTACTGTTGGAGAAATCCGTTTGATGGTGTCCCATTGTAATTCCGGAATACCATTGCCAACACGAACTATTCCTGCTCCTAATTTTCGTGCACCTAAAAAATACGCAAGTCCGGCCATAAAACGCTTGTCGATAGTGGTCATTAACTGATAAATATCCAGGTTAGTGCCACCGGTAATTTTGAAAGAATTACATTCATTAAAAGCTAAGCGGTCCAGGTCTTTATCGGTAAGTGCTATGGTAACAGGATCACCCATGGTACCTGATGTAGTAACATAATCAATTATTTTTCCGGGAGGAACACAAATGAAATCGTTATTGAATTCCTGCAGATCTTCTTTTGTTGTAAAAGGAATTTTTTGCAGATCATCAAGCGAATTTATTTCATCAATGGAAATGTTGTTTTCAGAAAAAAGTTTTTTATAAAATGGAGAATTCGTATTTATATAGTTCAATGCTTTTTTCAATTCTTTTTCCTGAAAAGAATTGATCTCATTAATGTTCAATGAATGAAGTTGCTCAGGCATTTGTTTGCTGTTTTTTTAATCCCGAATTTAAATAAAATTCATTATGAGCATGTTTAAATTTTGTTTGAATTTTTGTTATTGCAATAATGTCTGTCAGTTCGAGTAGCTTTCCTTCTTCGGAAGGCATATCGAGAACAATGGGGATTGTTTCGTCCCTCTTCTCGATACGCTCCCGGAGTTTATCCTGAGCAAAGTCGAAGGGGTCGCATTACCATTGACGTATTTTATAATTGGCTCTATTTCAATTATTTAATTTCATCCCCCTGCCCAACTTCTCTAAAGGAGTCCTTCGGACAAAGGGGGACATAATCCTGTAAGCAATGAAATAGACGTCATTTTATATTGCTTTTTTTGAAAAAAATTACCCCTCGAATTGACCACGTGCTAAATAGCATTTTAACCAAAGCATTTTTAAAACCCGCTCTTATTAATTCAAAATTATTGTCCTCTTTCCTTATCCAAATACGATTCAACAACATCAATAGCATTATCAATTACATCGCTTAATGCGGTAATAAATGTTCCTGGTTTCGCGATGGACAATGCGTGTTTTAACGCTTCAACTTCCTTCGGAATGTATTCGTAGGATTGTTTTGGATTCACTTCTTTAATACCTTCTACCAATAATTTTACAATGTCATCCGCAAGCCGGCCTCTCAAAAATTTATCCTGTCTGATTATAATATGATCAAACATTTGTGCAGAAATTCTTCCCATATCCCGGATGTCTTCATCTCTCCTGTCGCCTGTTCCGGTAATGATTCCAATCTTATGTGGAGATTCAATAGTAGATAAGAATTCTTTAATGCCTCTGAAACCATCAGCATTATGGGCGAAATCGATCATTACTTTATATTCCTTGAAATCAAAGATATTCATGCGCCCAGGTGTTTGGGCTGCAGAAGGAATAAATGTTTCCAGACTTAATTTAATATCTTCGATGGTAAAGCCATAAACATAAGAAGCAAGTGTAGCAGCCAAAACATTATATGTCATAAATGTTACTTTGCCACCAAACGTTAATGGAATATGAGATATTTTGTCAACCCTGAATTTCCAGTCTCCTTTTTTTATGGTGATGTATCCATTCTCGCAGATAGCAGCAATACCACCTGTTTTACAATGTTCAACGATGATAGGATTGTTTTCGTTGATACTGAAATAAGCTACTTTGCAGTCGGTTGTTTTTGAAATAGCGGCACAATATTCATTGTCTGCATTTAAAACAACATACCCATCACGCTTTACTGCCCTTGCAACAACGCCTTTAACATTGGCCATGTCTTTTAACGTATTGATATCCGACAAGCCCATGTGATCTTCCTGAATGTTAGTTACAACAGCAACATCACATTTCCCGAATCCCAAACCGGCACGCAATATACCACCACGAGCGGTTTCTAACACTGCAAATTCAACAGTAGGATCTTTTAAAATAAATTCAGCACTAACAGGGCCTGTTGTATCACCTTTGGTTAGCATAGAGTTCTGAACATAGATACCATCAGATGTTGTAAAGCCAACGCGGAACCCATTGTTTTTTACAATGTGTGCAATTAAACGGGTAGTAGTTGTTTTGCCATTGGTGCCTGTAACGGCTATAATAGGAATTCTGCATGATTTTCCCGGAGGATATAACATATCAATAACAGGAGCGGCAACATTGCGAGGTAATCCTTTTGCAGGAGCAAGATGCATCCTGAAACCCGGAGCAGCATTTACTTCCAGAACAACACCTCCTGTTGATTCCAGTGGCTCACTTAAGTTTGTGGCCATAATATCAATACCACAAATATCTAAACCTATTACACGTGAAATACGTTCACAAATAAAAATATTATGTGGATGCACAATGTCAGTTATGTCGGTAGAAGTGCCTCCGGTACTTAAATTAGCAGTTCCTTTTAAATAACACTTTTCGCCCTTTTTTAAAATTGTTTCAAGAGTATAATTAAGTTTTGCAAGTTGATCCTGAGTTTCCCGGTCAATGCTAATTTCAGTTAGTACATTTTCATGACCGTAACCTCTTCTCGGATCTTTATTTTCAGTTTCAATTAAAAGTTGAATGGTAGAAACGCCATCGCCAATCACATTTGCCGGTTCACGTAAAGCAGCTGCAATAAAACGATTATTGATTACTAATATTCGAAAATCGTATCCCGAAATAAATCGTTCAACAATTATTTTGCGGGAGAATTTCTTAGCATGTTCAAATGCAGCTTTTGCTTCATCAAGTGTTTTTACATTGATTGATGCTCCTTTTCCATGGTTACCATCCAACGGTTTAAACACCAATGGGAAACCAACTTTCGAAATAACTTCCTCTACTTCCGATTCATAAGCAATACACATTCCTTTCGCAACAGGTATTGCGGCATCTTCCAGCATACGTTTTGTTTCATCTTTATTACTTGCCAGATCAACTGCAATGGAACTGGTTCTGTCTGTCATGGTAGCACGAAAACGTACCTGATTTTTTCCATAACCTAATTGCACCAATGATTCTTTATTTAAGCGAATAAAAGGAATATCGCGGGCAACAGCTTCATCAACAATACTTCCGGTACTTGGTCCAAAACGTTCCTTTTCACGCATTTGGCGCATTACTTTAATATCTTCATCAAGATCATATGCACTTCCTTCAATTAAGGCTTCTGCGATTTTAACAGATGCTTTTGCTGCATATACACCAACTGTTTCTTCCATGTAGGAAAATACAACATTGTACATTCCTTTTGTTCCCGATCCTCTTGTGCGCCCGAATCCACATTCCATGCCTGCTAACGTTTGGATCTCCAAGGCGATGTGTTCAATTACATGTCCCATCCAGGTACCATCCTTAACACGCTCAAAAAAACCACCTTCATGATCTTTAGAACATCGGTGCTTTAGCATGGAAGGAAATAATTGTGCTAAACGTTCAGCAAAACCATCTATTTTATCCGTTGGACGCTCTTCCAATGCTCCCAGGTCAAGCTTCATGACAATTAACTTTTTTCTGTAATTAGACCAATAGTTAGGGCCTCTGAGGGTTTTAATTTCAAGTATTTTCATTCGTAAATTTTATGATTTTTTATTCCTTTAGCTATTGCTTTCAGGAGGAATTTTCATCAATATAGCCTTTGTTTTTCATATAAATACTATAAATGTTTAAAAAAAATTATAATTGGTTAGGCGAAGCGGAATTTGTAAGGGGTATAAACGTTAAATTTGTGCTCTAATTTATTGTGCTCTAATTTATTTAAAAAAGAATATGAATAACCCAAAGGGAAAATTAGTTATTATTGGTGGTTCTGTTGATAGAGGTAGTTTTTCAGAAAGTCCGGCTGATCTGCAAAGAAATTTAAAGTTCTTCGAAAAAGGAATTTTAAAACGTATTACAACCGAATCGGTAAAAAATAAATTATCGAAAATAGAGATCATCACAACAGCATCTAGCATTCCTGAAGAAGTAGGAGGGGAGTATATTAAAGCTTTTGCACAATTGGATGTGTTAAATGTGGATGTGTTAAATATTAAAACACGTGACGAAGCGAATTCTCCTGAAAATTTAGAAAGGTTGAAAATTGCTGATGTGGTTGTGTTTACAGGCGGTGATCAATTACGCCTGACATCCATATTTGGCGGTACTACCTTTCATCATTTATTATTGGATAAATATGAAAGAGAAGATTTTATTATTTCGGGAACATCTGCAGGAGCAGCTGCAAGCTCTAATAATATGATCTACCAGGGAAGTAGCCAGGAAGCATTGTTAAAAGGAGAAGTGAAAATTACAGGGGGACTTGGTTTTATTAATAATGTAATTATTGATACCCATTTTGTGCAACGCGGACGCATAGGACGTTTATTATATGCCTGTGCAAGTAATCCAATAAATTTAGGAATTGGTTTGGGGGAAGATACCGGCTTATTGATCACCAATGGGAACAATATGGAAGCAATAGGTTCCGGGCTTATTATGTTGGTGGATGGAACGCATATGCGCGATACCAGCATCACGGATGTTGAAATGGGAGCGCCTGTTTCCATTGAAAATCTAATTGTTCATGTAATGGCCTTAGGTGATAACTATGATCTGAAAAATAAAAAACTGACAATACATCATCCAAATGTGGTAACAGATTAAATTCAGTTTAAAATTCAAAATTACATCCTTTAGTAATTCTTAATTCTGAAACGAAGTTTTCCGGAAGTATGCATTAATTGTAACAAATCTCAATTCAATCAGTCGATACATTCTTTTTTCTTTTTGAAGAAAACTACTCAATTCAACTAAAACCAATGTTTCATATGAATTATGCCAATTGAAATATAAAATAGGATTCCAATCATCTTCTCCTTTTTTCAAGGAGAGAGTTTGGGTGAGGTTTTAAAAATGGACTATTTTATATTTCAATTGGTATTAATCAAGGTTCCCCTCTCCTGTGAAGCGATTAAGGCTGAGGTCAAAACAATGAACCTTTCATATTAAGCATTGGTTAAACACCGAAGAAATGTAAAAATTATTCATTTGGTTTTTTTTAATACTTTTTTTTATATTTTTGATAATTATATTATTAATCGATAAAAATAATGAATTCATCTTCTATTAAATACAGTAGGTGGTTTTTGTTTTTATTGAAACAATTGCTTTTTTTCAGAATTCCTGATAAAAAAATATTTATTATAGTTATCACATATAATTCAATAAGATGAAAAAAATTACAAATCGTATCGCTAAAAAAATTCAAAATTCCCATCTCGGATTCAAACTTCTTTTGAGTTTTATACTATTATCAGGAAATTTATTGTCCAACAACCTCTATTGGATAAATGGTTCAGGAAATTGGAACGACCCTGCCCATTGGTCATTAACAAGTGGAGGAGCTGCATGTTCCTGTACTCCAACTGCAGCTTCCAATGTTTTTTTTGATGGCAATTCTTTTACGGCCGCTTCAAAGGCTGTAAACATTAATGTTGCAGCTTCCTGTGCGAATATGGACTGGACAGGAGCCGTATCAGCCTGCACATTGACAGGGACTTCAACGTTAAATATTTACGGATCACTTACTTTCAATTCTGTAATGAATAATAGTTTTACAGGAGTAGTATATTTTAAATCCACTAACGGAACCAATACCATTACTTCTGCAGGAAAATTATTTACTAACGATGTTTATTTTGATGGCATCAATGGCGCTTGGACCTTGCAAGATGCGTTGAATACCACAACAGGAGATTTATTCCTTACTAACGGGATCTTAAAAACGAATAATAATAATGTTACATGTAATACATTCCAATCAAACAACAGTAACGTTCGTGGTCTGCAATTAGGAACTTCCTTATTTACGCTTACAAATTATGCTTATTTTTCAGGATTTGGCTACGGAGGCTGGCTTTTAGCGGGGAGTAACTATTCGTTGGATGCTGCAACTTCTACCATTAAATTAGCGGCCACCAGTTATGCAGGTCTTTTTACAGGAAATAACGATACTTATTACAATGTGGTATTTCAGGATCCGTCCACAACCGCAGTCAGTCTTAATGGAGGGAACTTCTATAATTCTGTAATATTTAATGGGGTTGGATCAACAAATACTACTCAGGCAACTTTCAACACATTAACATTTTTTAAAGATGGAACAATTAACGGAAACTATAATAATTTTCCAACACTTAACTTTCCACAAAGTGGAACTATTAGCGGGAATAATAATTCCTTTCCACTGGTTAATTTTACTGCAAACGGAAGTATAGGAGGAACAAATAATTCATTTACAGAAGTTAAGTTTAATCAAACAGGAACTATCAACAGTGGCAGTCAGAACATTGGCAAAGCAACGTTTTTGCAAAATAGTACAATTAATGGAAATAATTATTTTGATTCATTATTGTTTACAGTAGGAAAAACATATACACTTGGAAGCAGTTCAACCCAAACTATCAATGAATATATTCTTTCGGATGGGACGTGTAGTCAGCCTATAGTGCTACTATCTTCTACAGCAGGCACACAGGCAAATATCAGTTCTTCCATCAATAATACTGTAAATTATATTCGTTTTAAGGATATCAATGCAACGGGCGGTGGAGTATTCACTGCCAACAATAGCTTAAACCAAGGTAATAATTCAGGTATTATCATCAATTTTCCTACCGGCCAGGACTTATATTGGGTAGGAGGTTCAGGGAACTGGAATGATCCTGTACATTGGTCGAACACCAGTGGTGGAGCACCCGGACTATGTGTACCTACCCAATGGGATAATGTATTTTTTGATGCTAACTCTTTCACTACTTCATCAAAAGCGGTGAATATTAATGTGGTGGCTTATTGCGCAAACATGGACTGGACCGGAGCTACCTCATCCAGTACAATAACCGGTTCTTCAGATCTAAACATTTATGGATCGCTTACTTTTAATTCGACCATGAATATTAGTTATAACGGACTATTATATTTTAAGTCAAATAGTGGTGGTAATTATACCATTACATCGGCCGGTAAAACATTTTCAAATAGTGTATCTATTGATGGTGTAAGTGGTTACTGGACACTTCAGGATGATTTAAATACAACTTCGGGCGACCTGTTTCTTTCTAATGGAATATTAAATACCAATAATAAAAATATTACCTGCTTTGCTTTCAAATCAAGTAATAATAATATACGTGGAATTATTTTAGGTTCTTCGCAGATTACAATCACCGGTTATGATTATTTTTCTGGATTTGGATACGGTGGTTGGTGCCTGGCAGGAAGCAATTATTCCTTAGATGCAGGTACATCTACTATTAAGTCAACAGCTCCAAACTATGAAGGTCTTTTCGCAGGAAACGCGGACACCTATTATAATGTAGTCTTTCAGGATGCATCTGCAACTTCAGTTAGTCTGGTGGGAGGGAACTATTATACTTCCGTGATCTTTAATGGCATTGGAAGTACCAACACCACTCAAGCCTCTTTTAACTCCTTAACATTTATGAAAGATGGATCCATAAGCGGTAACAATAATATTTTTCCTGTTCTAAACTTCCCGCAAAATGGAACGATTAGTGGAAGTTACAATTCATTCCAAAATGTTTATTTTACTTTAAACGGTACAGTTAGCGGTACAAACAATTCTTTCCCGGTTGTTACATTTATGCAAACAGGAACAATTGGTTCAGGAAGTCAAACCATCAGGAAAGCTACTTTTTCCCAAAATGCTACCATTGGCGGCAATAACAACTTTGACACTTTATTGTTTGCTGTAGGGAAAACTTATAGCTTAGGAAGTAATACTACTCAAACAATCAATAAATATTTTATCGCAGATGGAACTTGCGGCCAACCACTTTTTCTCTCTTCTTCAATAGCCGGAACACAAGCGAATATTAGCAGTTCATTAACTAACATCGCAATTAATTATGTTCATATGAAAGATATAAGTGCTACAGGAACCGGATTTATAGCTAATAATAGTACCGATCTGGGTAACAATACAGGATGGACAATAAATGCACCCGGCCCGCAAACTTTATATTGGATTGGCGGATCAGGAAACTGGAATGACCCAAACCATTGGTCAAATACCAGCGGGGGGGCAATTGGTGGATGTATTCCTACCCGGTATGATAATGTAATTTTTGATGACAGTTCATTCACTTCGGCTTCTAAGGCTGTCAATATCAATGTTTCTGCATCATGCGAAAGTATGACCTTCACATCAACAGTGGTAACCTCAACAACATTAACAGGTGCTGCCGATCTGAACATTTATGGATCCTTACATTTTGCATCAACAATGATCAACAGTTTTACCGGAAAAATTTATTTTAAATCAAATAATGGCGGCAATACCATTTCGCTTGCAACAAAAACACTTTTAAATGATGTTTATTTTGAAGGAGTAGATGGAGAATGGATTCTGCAGGATGCTTTTAATACCGGAACTTCAGAAGTTTTTTTAAACAATGGGGTTTTGAATACCAATGGCAGAAATTTTACATGTAATACCTTTCAATCCAGTAACAACAATGTTCGTGGACTTCTTTTAGGTTCTTCATTAGTAACAGTAAGTAGTTATGCCTATTTTTCAGGATTCGGTTATGGAGGTTGGTGTCTTGCCGGAACTAATTATTCATTCGATGCCGGTACATCCACTATAAAATTAACGTCTCCAAGCTATCCGGGACTTTTTTCAGGAAACTATGATACTTACTTTAATGTAATTTTTCAGGATGCCGCTGCAACTAATGTAAGCATGATCGGTGCATACTCTTATAACAACGTAACATTTAATGGAGTGGGTAATACTACCACGAATGGCGCATCATTCAATTCATTGAACTTTTTAAAAGCAGGAACAATTAATGGAAGCAATAATGCATTTATCAAAGTTGAATTCCTGGAAAATGGTTCTATTGATGGAAATAATAATTATGATTCCTTAATTTTTACTGCCGGAAATACTTATACTCTTGAAGCTAATAAAACACAAACCATTAATAACTATTTCAAAGCAGATGGTGCTCCGGGATCGGTCATCACAATAAGTTCAACTAATTCTACTCCTGCGATCATTAGTAAAGATTTGTGTATGCTTTGTTGCAGTTATTTGAATTTATCAAATGTAAATGCTGCCGGTGGTGCATCTTTTTATGCAGGAAGCAGCACCGGTACAGGAAATAATACAGGTTGGAACTTTGCTAATTGTCCTTCATCATCCGTAGGATTAATTATTACAAAAAACAATGTAACCTGCAATGGAGGTAGCGATGGCAGTGCATTGGTACTTGCAAGTTGCGGTAATTCACCATACACCTATGCCTGGTCCAATGGAGATTCATTAAGTTCCATTTCAAACTTATCTGCCGGAACATATACGTTAACAGTTACCGACAATCTGGGAAATTCAAAGATTGATTCAGTAACAATTACTGAACCTGCAATTCTTTCCTCATCATTTACTTTTGCCACAAATGGGTTAACAGCCACCTGCACGAATACTTCTGCAGGTGCAGCATCCTATTTATGGAAGTTTGGAGATGGTAATTCATCAACACTTCAAAATCCGGTTTATACCTATAATTTTGGAGGCAACTATACCATTAGCCTTATCTCAACTGGTACCTGTGGCAGTGATACCAGCTATAACAATGTTACGGTTGTTTGTCTTCCTCCGGTGGCATCTTTTACAAAAAGCATAAGTGGTTTGATGGTTAATTTTAGTAATACAAGCACTAATTCTGCAAATGTTCTTTGGGATTTTGGTGATGGAACAACTTCTACTTCCTTAAATGTTACCCATACTTATTTTAACAGTGGTATTTATACGGCCTGTTTAACTATAAATAATGGTTGCGGTACTGCTACAACATGCCAGACAGTATCTGTTACCTGTGTGCCTCCGGTAGTTTCTTATTCGTCAAATACCAGTGGTATGACGGTTACTCTTGCGAATACTTCCACAAATGCAGGGGCTTCTCTCTGGAAGTTTGGAGATGGTCAAACATCAGGTTTAGAAAATCCATCACATGTTTATAATTTCCAGGGTATTTACTACATTGAACTGGTGGTTTCAAATGGTTGCGGCAGTGATTCTGTCTCTCATTCAGTCGCTCCGACATGCACCATACCGGCTGCTTCGTTTAATTTTAATCCGCAAAGTCTTACTGTTGGATTTGTTTCAACAGCTACAAATGCTGCAACGGTCAGATGGAATTTTGGTGATGGAAGTCCGCTTTCCATACTTCCATTCGTAAGTCATACTTATCCTACTACCGGGACATATAGTGTTTGTCTTACTGCTATAAATGGTTGTGATACAAATAACTTTTGTCAGACAGTTTTTGTTTGTGCTCCACCAGTTGCTCATTTTGTATCATCCTCATCCACACTAACAACAACTTTTACAAATACCAGTACCAATGGAACAAATTATTACTGGACATTTGGTGACGCGAATGCTTCTAATTCTATTAGTCCGGTTTACACGTATTCAAATTCCGGATTGTTCAACGTATGCTTGACTGCCGCCAATGCTTGCGGTTCAAGTACAGCATGTGAAACGCATACCAATTTTTGTTCGTTATATACACAGCAATCCATTTGCATGGTGACAGTTGATTCTGTATCGACACACACTATAATTTATTGGGAAAAACCTGTAATATCAGGTATTGATAGCTTTTTAATCTACCGTGAGATAACATTAAATAATTATGCATTGATTGGTTCGATATCTTATGATTCATTAAGTGAGTTCCACGATTATGCAGCTAATCCTAATTCAACTTCTTATAAATATAAAATAGCATTGAAGGATACCTGCGGTAATGAATCGGTGCTGAGTGAGTATCATAACACAATTCATCTTCAAACATTAGGATCAGGAAATTTGCAATGGTCCCTTTATGGAATCGAAAATGCAGGAAATCCGGTGACGTATTACCGTATATATCGTGATGATAATAGTACCGGAAATTTTTCACCAATCAGTTCTACCATTCCTGGTGGAAATTCTACTTTTACCGATGTTAATTATACTTCTTTTCCAAATGCAAATTACAGGGTTGACGTTGTCTGGGGTATTACTTGTGATCCAACCCGTGTTTCTGTAAATACAACCCGTTCAAATATTAAGCATCAAACAATATTTGCAGGGATTCAAACAAATGAAAAAACATTCCCGGAAGTTAGTATCTATCCAAATCCTGCTACTGAAAGTATGACATTGGAATTTGAACAGGCACCTGAAACAACCAATATAAAAATAATTAATGTGCTTGGTCAGGTAAT
This sequence comes from Bacteroidetes bacterium RIFCSPLOWO2_12_FULL_35_15, assembly GCA_001769385.1. Taxonomy (GTDB): domain Bacteria; phylum Bacteroidota; class Bacteroidia; order 2-12-FULL-35-15; family 2-12-FULL-35-15; genus 2-12-FULL-35-15. The sequence goes on from MEPB01000098.1 coordinate 34,103, forward strand.
GGAAGAAAATGAATTTTCTCCATCAACAGCAAAAACAGTAAAGGAAATCAATGTAAGTCTTTATTCAAAAGGAATTTACACGGTGGTTGTTGAAAATAAGGGTGTTAAAAAGTATAAAAAATTAGTGGTGAATTAATTTTATTTAAACAATTTATAAATTCATAAACCGGCCTTTACAAAAAATGTAAAGGCCGGTTTGTTTAATCAAGAAAGGTATGTGTGAATGAGACTTTGGTTGTGATCAGTTTTGAATTATTTATTTTCCGATACAATTTTTAAAAATTCAACATTTGCAGTACTTAGCGCTGTCAGGATCCAGAAATCCATCCCGGCTTGTATGGCAGAATTTTTATGCTGCTAGTTAAAACTTTAAAATTTTGCTTGTTCGTAACTTTCAATTTTTCGCTGTTATGATGAAAAGTTGAAAAACAATCAAAATCACTTTACTTTCCGTCTGGGACAAAAATATAATGTTATTTGATCTTTACATCATTATTCTGACTAACCTTTTACACAAAATATGTTTCTGTTTTTTTTGTTTAATTGGTAAATGGTTTGCTCTGTTATGCATTGTTGTGTGCTGGTTATATTGAAATGGATTTTGTGAAAATAAAGTATTGTTTTTTTGCAATTTGCTTGTGTTTTGTAAACATATTTTATTCAATTTTTACATCGACAAATGATATTTATTTTAATGAAATCTACAACTAATAATAAAAAAAATTAACGAAATCCTAAAAGCACTTAGTAAAGAACTACTATTTTACTTCCAGAACGTAGCAAATTTTTATTAAAATTCGTTATTACATTTTGCTGCATTCTATTATTCATTTATTTTATTCTGTATTGGAATTTTTGCCATGTGAGAATAAATTTCACTAGGAGTTCTCAAGGACCGAAAAAATTGTCCTCTGAATATACTTCAAAAATATTGATTTTATAAATCATTCTTCAGTTAAGTCGAGAGTTCTGAAATTAGCGATCTTCTATGACTGAGTCTATGAAATTTTCAGGCTTTCTTGATTATCTTATTGTTGCTTAAAATCAATTCTTTCCTTGAACCAAATCATTCCTCTTCCCTTTTATGAAAAATATCTTTGTAAAAATAAATTTGTTAAGACTTTTTTTTATGAAAATATTTTTTTGATTAAAAAATTAAACTTGTGATATGAAAAAAATTATAAAACAATTGCTAAGAAGCCGTTCTTAATCTTGAAGTAAAATATTCTGATTGAATTATTTCATTGATGTTTCGAGTTTAGCAAACAAACATATCATAATTTCATATTGGGGGCAGCGATTAAAAGAAATACAATGTTTAACTATTACGTACGTAATTTTTTTTTTGATATAAGATGCGGCAGGTATTTTACTGATGATCTTTAAAATATCTGTCATGAAAGCATTTCTAATTAATCTGATATTAGTACTTACTTTTTTGCAGGGAAATGCGCAATCCTGTGCTGCCAATGCAGGTCCCGATGTTGAGATTTGTTCAGGAAGCAATACTACTATTGGGAGTCCAGCAGTATATGGCTTGACATATACTTGGTCTCCAATCACAGGGTTAAGCAGCAATATATCTTCTAATCCTATAGTAACATTAATAAATACAGGAACGACATCAGTTGTATTTTCATATACTCTTACAGTAGCAGATAGTTCGGGATGTATCGCTGTGGATACGTTGAATGTGACAGTAAATCCCATTCCAATTATTACTGTTAATTCTCCTTCCATTTGTGTAGGAGAAACTGCAAACTTATCAGCAAGTGGTGCAACAACTTATACATGGAGCGCAGGTGCTATTTCTACAGGTATTAATACTGCTGATGTAAGTCCTACCAATACAATATCTTATACTGTTACAGGAACTTCATCTGGCTGTTCGGGAACTGCGTTCGCAACTGTTACTGTGTCTCCTCTTCCAACAATCATAGTTAACTCACCGACTATTTGTGCTGGAGCAACTGCAACATTAACAGCTGCAGGAGGCGCCACGTATTCCTGGAACACGGGTTCAACAAGTAATCCGATAACAGTCACACCTACCACTACAACATCTTATACTGTTACAGGAACTACATCTGGCTGTTCGGGAACTGCGTTCGCAACTATTACTGTGACTCCTCTTCCAACAATTACAGTTAATTCACCGAGTATTTGTGCAGGAGCAACTGCAACATTAACAGCTACAGGAGGCGCCACGTATTCCTGGAACACTGGTTCAATAAGTAATCCGCTAAGCATTATACCTACCACTACAACAACTTATAGTGTGATGGGAACGATATCTGGCTGTTCGGGAACTGCGGTGGCAACTGTTACTGTGACTCCTCTTCCAACAATTACAGTTAACTCACCGACTATTTGTGCAGGAGCAACTGCAACATTAACAGCTGCTGGAGGCGCCACGTATTCCTGGAACACGGGTTCAATAAGTAATCCGCTAAGCATTATACCAAGTTCAACAACATCTTATACGGTAACAGGAGCCGATGCATCAGGCTGTTCAAATACTGCTATAACAACTGTTACAGTAAAGCCCATCCCTATTATGGCCACTCCTCCAAGCATTATTGTTTGTGATGGTGCCACTGTTTTTATTTCAGGCTTTAGTAGCAACATTTCAAGTACTACTTATAACTGGTTAAATTCAAATCCAACGATTGGACTTGGAGGTAGCGGCATTGGGAATCTTCCCTCTTTCATTGCTGTCAATGCAAGTCCTTCGCCTAGGACAGGAACTATTACGGTTATCCCGACAGTCAATGGTTGTAGCGGAGCACCTGTTTTTTTTAATATAACTGTTGCTCCTCGTGGAATAATCACAGTTAACTCTCCTACTATTTGTGCAGGACAAACCGCTACATTAACGGCTTCAGGAGGTGCATCTTATTCATGGTCCACAGGTTCTACTTCAAATCCGATAGCTGTTTCACCCGCCATCACAACTTCCTATACGGTTACAGGAACTTCATTTGGCTGTTCAAATACAGCTATAGCGACTGTGACTGTAGCTCCTGCTCCAAATGTTACGGTAAATTCTCCTACCATTTGTGCAGGACAAACAGCTATATTAACAGCTGCAGGAGGTACAACTTATTCCTGGTCGACAGGTTCTACTTCAAATTCGATATCGATCTCACCTGCCAATACAACTTCTTTTACAGTTACAGGAACTGCAGGTAGCTGCTCAAATACTGCTATAGCAACGGTTACTGTAAATCCGCTTCCAATAATCACAGTTAATTCTCCTACCATTTGTGCCGGAGCAACTGCTATATTAACAGCTTCAGGAGGTACGACCTATTCATGGTCGACAGGTACTGCTTCAAATCCAATAACGGTTACTCCTGCCGCGACAACCTCTTATTCTGTTACCGGAACTGCTGCAGGCTGCTCACGAACTGCTGTATCAACGGTTACTGTTGCTCCTGCTTTAAGTATCACAGTAAATTCTAAAAGGATCTGTGCAGGAGAAACTGCGAACTTAATAGCAAATGGTGCAACTAGTTATACCTGGAGTGCGGGAGCTAATGCTACAGGCATTAATACAGCTGACGTGTCACCTACCACTACAACTTCTTATACTGTCACTGGTTCTTCCGGAGCCTGTTCGGGAACAGCTGTATCAACCGTTACCGTTGACCAAACTATAGTTGTAACTGTAAATTCTTCTTCTATTTGTGCAGGGCAAACTACTTCATTAATTGCATCTGGAGGGACAAATTATTTATGGTCCACAGGTGCTTCTTCAAATTCTATAACGGTTACTCCCACCACTACTACTTCTTATACTGTTATTGGAACTAAATTTAGCTGTTCGGGAACCGCTGTTTCAACTGTTACAGTAATTCCCCTTCCAATAATCACAGTTAATTCTCCTTCTATTTGCGCGGGCCAAATTGCAACATTAACAGCAGGAGGAGGTACCACCTATTTATGGAGTACAGGATCTACTACTAATCCGATAACAATTACTCCAGGTGCTACCACTTCATATACTGTTACAGGAACTAAATCAGGTTGTTCAAACACTGCTAGCGCAAATGTAACTGTAAAGCCAATCCCTGTTATGACAACGCCTCCAAGCATTTCAGTTTGTGATGGAGCTATAGTTTCTGTTGCACCTTGGACCAGCAGTCTTCCAGGTACAACTTTCACCTGGATAAATTCAAATACTGCAATTGGACTTGGAGGCAGTGGCAGTGGGAATCTCCCTTCTTTCAATGCGAACGGTCCAAGTCCTATTCCTCGGACGGGAACTATTACTGTTACACCAACAGCCAATGGTTGTTCCGGAACTCCTGTTTCATTTAACATAACTGTTATAAGTCATTCAATTACGGTTAACTCACCTACAATATGTATTGGACAAAGCGTTACTTTGACAGCCTCTGGAGGCACCACTTATTTATGGAGTACAGGTGCTATAGCTAATTCAATAATAGTTACTCCTGCTACTACAACTTCTTATACAGTAACCGGAACTAATGCTGGCTGTCCAGGCACCGCTGTAGCAACTGTTACTGTGGTTCCGTATCCAACAATCACAGTTAATTCCCTAACTATTTGTGCGGGACAAACTGCTACATTAACAGCTGCAGGAGGGACAAATTATTTATGGTCAACTGGATCTACCACTAACCCAATAACAGTTACACCTGCGAGTACAACATCTTATACTGTTACAGGAACTACATCAGGCTGCTCAAAAACCGCTGTGGCGACCGTTACTGTAGCCCCGTTTCCAAACGTTACAGTTAATTCTCCAACTATTTGTGCAGGAGCAACTACCTTAACAGCAAGTGGAGGAACAACTTATTTATGGAGTACAGGTGCTACTGCTAATTCGATAACGGTTACACTTGCTGGTACAACTTCTTATACTGTTACTGGAACTACATCAGGTTGCTCAAAAACCGCTGTAGCGACTGTTACTGTGAATCCTCTTCCAATAATTACAGTTAACTCTCCGACCGTTTGTTCGGGAGCAACAGCAATATTAACAGCAGCAGGAGGAACAAGCTATTCCTGGAATACCGGTTCAACAAGTAATCCGCTAAGCGTTACACCAAGTTCAACAACATCTTATACTGTTACAGGAATAGATGCATCAGGTTGCAGTGGAACGGCTATTGCGACTGTTATGGTAAATCCGCTTCCAATTATTACAGTAAATTCTCCAACAATTTGTACCGGAGCAACAGCAATATTAACAGCAGCAGGAGGAACAAGCTATTCCTGGAATACCGGTTCAACAAGTAATCCGCTAAGCGTTACACCAACAGCAACAACATCTTATACGGTAACCGGAACAGATGCATCAGGTTGTTCAAATACTGCGGTGGCGACTGTAACTGTGAATCCACTTCCAACAATTACAGTTAACTCTCCAACAATTTGTACCGGAGCAACAGCCACCTTAACAGCAAGTGGAGGAACAACGTATTCCTGGAACACCGGTTCAACAAGTAATCCCTTAAGTGTTACTCCAACAGCAACAACCTCTTATACGGTAACCGGAACAGATGTATCAGGTTGTACTAATACCGCTTTTGCGACTGTTACTGTGAATCCACTTCCAATAATTACAGTAAATTCTCCAGCAATTTGTACCGGAGCAACAGCAACATTAACAGCATCAGGAGGCACAAGCTATTCATGGAGTAACGGTGCAACTAGTAATCCAATAACAGTTACACCAGTTACTACAACTTCATATACTGTTACAGGAACGGATGCAGCCGGTTGTTCCAATACTGCGGTGGCGACTGTTATAGTGAATCCACTTCCGATAATTACAGTAAATTCTCCAACAATTTGTACCGGAGCAACAGCCACCTTGACAGCATCAGGAGGAACAACGTATTTATGGAGTACAGGTGCTACTGCTAATTCGATAACGG
>MEPB01000099.1 GCA_001769385.1 Bacteroidetes bacterium RIFCSPLOWO2_12_FULL_35_15
AAAAGGATATTGAAACCACTTTCAATATCCTTCCTTCAATCCTTTACCTATATTAGATTATAGGTTGTTTTACCAACTATTTTTTGCTATTATACCATTATTTATTACTAAGGAAACAGTAAGCACTCACCGCAAAAATCTTTTGCGAAAAACCAAAGCAAGAAACACTTCAGAAATGATTACAATGGCTATCCGAAAAGGGTGGATCTAAAATTTTATTTTTTGCGGTTCGTAAAATCAAATCCTGTCAATCCTTCTATATTGAAAGAATAAAAGGATCGAGTAAAAATCGATCCTTTAATCAATCCTAATTTATTACCAATTTCTTAAACGTTTTTGCATTGTTGCTTTCTATTACTATAGTATAAATGCCTTTTGCAAAATTGCTTGTGTTGATCTGTTTTTTTGTTTTTGAATTACCTGTTGATGTTACGGTTTGTTCAACTACAATTTGTCCGATCGAGTTCATAATTTTTATGTTCGCTTTTTGAATAGATTCCGGTAATTCAACACTTAGATAATCGCTTGCCGGGTTTGGATAAATACTTGTTGCATCTATAGCTGCCTGAGAATTAGTTCCGATTGTAATTGATGGATGTTTTATGTTTGAACGTGTGGTATTTACCGATGCACGTGTTGGATTGCAACTGATGCTCCAAGCTGTTTTAACCCGCCAGTTTGCAACGGTTGCATGATTTGAAAACCCCGGGTCAGTAGCGGATGACTGGGTTCCGGCAACGGTTCCAACAGGTGTCCAAACATTTACATTAGCTGTATCACATAATAAAACATAATTTGACACCGGGTTGGATGAACCTTCAATGGTGTAAGGGATGTTCCAGGTGAATTGTCCGGAGCCGGCATCAATAATGTATATAGTGTTATGATACGGACTCAAACTACCGTAATTTCCACATGTGTCGCGGACCTGCAATTTATATCGGTACGATCCAACATTCGGATTCCCGTTTGCCGGGCCAACGCTTCTTGCTGTATCCACATATTCACTCATGGAATCAACTGATACCGCACCTATTCTTTTGTAAATTGAAGTGGATACTTCACGATAAACAATAAACGAATCGGCATTGGTGTAGGATGTTTTATCCCAATAAATAATATTATTGATGGATGCATCATCAACTGTTACCATACAAATGGAAGGTATTGGAGTTGCATTTGGTTGGGTGATCGTTACTATTTGTGTGGTGGAACAGGAGTTCACATCTGTGATGGTACAGGTATAGGTGCCGGCAGTTAATCCGGTTGCAATTGCTGCTGTATCACCTGCAGGTGCCCAAAGATAATTTAATGTTCCTGTTCCTCCGGATGCTGAAACTATTGCTGTGCCATTATTACCGCCATAGCAGGTAACATTTGTATGCGATGTAGAATTTATAATTAATGCGGTTGGTTCTGTAACAATGAATGTATCAGAAAGTGTCCAGCCCCATGAATCGGTTATCACCACCGAAAAAGTATCTGCAGGAATACTACTGAGGTCTTCAGTAGTTACTCCGTTTGACCACAGAAATGTAAAGGGAGGAGTTCCTCCTGTAAGTGTAAGATTAATAAACCCATTGGATAATCCATTGCAGGATATATTTGAGGTTAGGGATGAACAATTCAATGCTGAAGGCATATCAAGTTTCCAAAGTTCTTTCCCGATAACTCCATTATCAGCACGAAAGAACAAGGAGTTCCCTGCAACTACCGGAAAATCAGGAGTGGAGGAACCTGCACCGGGATAAATATCAGAAACTCTTGCTGTTCCCGAAGCACTCCCCGTGCTGACCCACAGCTCGGAACCATAAATATTATCTGCCGCGGTGAAAAAAAGTGTGTCGTGAAAATTAACCAATGAAGAAGGGGAAGAACCGGCACTTCCGGGATATATATCTTTCACCATTACCGTACCGCCTACCGTACCGTCACTTTTCCATAATTCCTTTCCATTTATACCGTCATCTGCAGTAAAATACAATACTCCACTAATAATTATTAAATTACCAGGATTGGAGGAGGCGTTACCTGAAAAAATATCTTTCACCATAACTGTACCACCGGTAGTCCCATCACTTTTCCATAACTCATTTCCATTGGTGCCTTCATTAGCTGTAAAAAATAAAACACCGTTATTGTTTATCAAATTACCTACACCCGAACTTAAAGATCCTGAAAGAATATCTTTTACCAATACCGTTCCTCCCGCTGTCCCATCACTTTTCCAAAGTTCGGTTCCATTAGTTAGCTCTGTTGCAATAAAAAATACTTCTCCATTCATATAGGTAAAAGCTTCGGGTTCGCTGCCATTTCCTCCCGGCCAGATATCCTTTATCATTGCAGTGCCACCTGTTGTTCCATCGCTTTTCCATAACTCTATCCCGTTGGTACCATCATTTGCATAAAAGTACAACGTTCCATTCATATTTGATAAGGCCCAAAGAGAAGGACTGCCGCCACCCGGCCAGATATCTTTTACCAAAACTGTTCCTCCGCTTGTTCCATCACTTTTCCAAAGTTCTTGTCCATTGGTTCCATTGTCTGCTGAAAAATACACAGTGCCGTTTATATTGGTAATATAGCTCGGATAGCTGCCTGCTCCACCGGGATTAATATCTTTTACCATTACAGTTCCTCCATTCGTTCCATCGCTTTTCCAAAGCTCGTTTCCACCCGTTGCATCGGATGGATTAAAAAACAATAGATTGTTTGCTGCCGCGATTGAATAAGTTCCGGAACCTCCGGATCCCGAATTAATATCTTTTACCATTGTAGTTCCTGCAGTTGTGCCATCACTTTTCCAAAGCTCCTGTCCGTTTATCCCTTCATCTGCCTGAAATAATAAGGTGTTATTCACTGATATTAAATGATCGATACTTGAATTTGAAATATCAGGGTAAATGTTTTTCAGCAGTATGGTACCACCATTGGTTCCATCGCTTTTCCAAAGTTCGACCCCGCTGGATACGTCCTGTGCCGTGAAAAGGGCAAAATTGCTCCCGGCAATAAAATTTTGGGGGCCAGAACCTGAAGAGCCTGAATAAATATCCTTTATCATAGCGGTACCTCCGGATGTTCCATTGCTTCTCCAAAGTTCAGCGCCATTAGTTCCATCATTTGCCTGGAAATATAAAATCCCATTTATATTTGTAAGATTATTAAGGTTGGATGTACTTGCACCGGGATAAATATCTTTTAATAAACTGCTATTTGTTCCATCACTGATCCAAAGTTCGGAGCCTGCTGTTGCTCCATCTGTCGCTCTGAAAAAAAGAACATTATCTACAACTGTTAGATAGGAAGTAGAAGAATTTGTGGCTCCCGGATAAATATCTGTTACCATAATAGTACCGGCCGAAGTACCATTGCTTTTCCAGAGTTCAGCGCCATTGGTTCCATTATTGGCAACAAATACCAATGTGCCATTAAAATTAACCAGACTGTTAGATGTAACAGAAGGATTGTTTCCGGGATAAATATCTTTTACGAGTACCGTCCCCAGTGTAGTTCCATCTGATTTCCATAATTCAACACTCGTTGTACCATCATTAGCGGTAAAAAACAAAGTGCCGTTTACATTTATCAGGTCGTTAGGATTCGAACCAGTGGTACCTGGCCGGATATCTTTTATTAATGAAGTCCCCAAGTCTGTACCATCTGTCTTCCAAAGTTCTATGCCATTGGTTGCATCGGTAGCTGTAAAGAACATTGTATTGCCTATACCTGTCATTTTGTTAGGATCACCGGAAGTTGTACCGGGAAAAATATCTTTTACCATCACTGTTCCACCCGGTGTACCATCGCTTTTCCAAAGTTCAGATCCATTCACTCCGTCATTTCCCTTAAAGAAAACAGTGTTTCCCACAGCCATCACACCAATAAAGCCGCCAAATCCGCTTCCGGAACCGGGGCTTACATCTTTCACCATAACAGTACCAGCGGGAGTGCCATCGCTTTTCCAGAGTTCAAATCCATGGCTGCCATCGCTTGCCTGAAAAAATAAAACTCCATTTTGATTTGCCAAACCCATTGGAAAGGAGCTACTAACACCGGGATAGATATCTTTGACCATTACAGTACCACCGTTGGTACCATCTGTTTTCCATAATTCCATCCCATTAGTTCCATCATCCGCAGTAAAAAAGAAAGTACCGTTTATGTTAATAAATTCGCCTGGAGCAGAACTATTGATAGAAGTGGTACTATTTACATCTTTTACCAATTGTACTTGTGCGAAGCATGTTACAGTTTGCATATTACAGATTGTAAATTGTAATGCAAGTACCGCGCTAACTAGTTTTGACTTTTTCATTGTGTTTTTTTTGCTGACTATTGTTCTAAATTCTTTTTTTTAATACTATTAATTTATCACCAACTTCTTAAAAGTTTTTGCCTTGTTGCTTTCTATTGCTACAGTATAAATGCCTTTTGCAAAATTGCTTGTGTTGATTTGTTTTTTTGTTTTTGAATTACCTGATGCTGTTATGGTTTGTTCAACTACAATTTGTCCGATCGAATTCATTATTCGAATGTTTGCATTCAGAATAGATTCCGGTAATTCAATGCTGACGTAATCGGTTGCCGGATTTGGATAAATACTTGTTGCATCTATAGCCAACTGAGAATTAGTTCCGATTGTAATTGATGGATGTTTAATGTTTGAACGTGTGGTATTTACCACTACGCGTGTGGGAGTACATGAAATACTCCATGCTGTTTCAACCCGCCAGTTTGCAATTGTTGCATGATTTGAAAATCCCGGATCAGTGGCAGATGACTGGGTTCCTGCTACTGTTCCTACAGGTGTCCAAACATCAACGTTGGCCGTATCACATAATAAAACATAGTTAGCAACAGGATTTGGCGAACCTTCAATGGTGTAAGGAATACTCCAGGTAAACTGACCCGATCCTGCATCAATGATGTATATGGTATTATGGTATGGACTCAGACTGCCATAATTTCCGCAAGTATCACGCATTTGCAATTTATATCGGTACGATCCAACATTTGGGTTTCCGTTTGCCGGTCCAACGCTTCTTGCAGTATCTACATACTCACTTAACGAATCAACTGAAACAGTTCCTATTCTTTTGTATATTAAAGTGGATACTTCACGATAAACAATAAATGAATCAGCGTTGGTGTAGGATGTTTTATCCCAATAAATAATATTATTGATTGATGCGTCATCAACTGTTACCATGCATATGGAAGGTGTTGGAACAAGCAGTACATTCACTGATAATGATGTAGTGTTGGAACAGGAATTTAAATCAGTGCCTGTAACTGTAAACGTTTCGGTAGCCGCTGGACTCACACTTACCGAAGCAGTAACAGCGCTTCCTGCGTTTGCACTCCAACTGTAATTATTTGCTCCGGCCGCAGTTAAAACAGTGCTGCTTCCCAAACAAATAGTATCATTGGTAACGCTTGCTGTAACAACAGGTAAAAGGTTAACTGTAATAGATTTTGTGGCAGTATTCTGACAACCATTTCCATCTGTTCCTGTAACAGTATATGTTCCGCTTGCACTTGGTGAAAAAGCTATTCCGTTTATTGCTCCACCAGTCCAGCTATATGTACTTGCCCCGCTTCCACTTAGTGTAAGATTTTGTCCGAAACAAATAACATTGGACGGTACTGCACCTGCAGAAACCAGAGGTAAAGAGTTAACAATTACAGTTCGGGTGCTTGTATTCTGGCAACCATTTACATCGGTACCGGTAACGGTGTAAGTTACACTTGAAGCCGGAGTAAATGATGCTCCGTTAAAAACCCCGCCTGACCAGGTGTATGTGTTTGCACCTGTCCCATTAAGCGTTACATTTTCTCCTGCGCATATAGTTGCAGAAGGAGAAGCTGTTGAAGACACTGTTGGTAATGGATTAACTGTGACAGTAATTGTATTTGTATTCTGACATCCGTTTCCATCTGTGCCGGTTACAGAATAAGTTGCAGTTGTTAAAGGCTGAAAACCAATCCCATTAAATATTCCACCGGCACCACCGGTCCATATGTAACTGCCGGCACCTCCGCCATTAAGTGTAACAATTTGTCCATAACAAATTGAAGCGGATGGTGAAGCATTTGCAGTAACTGTTGGTAAAGGATTTACAGTTATTGTTTTGGTTGCTGTATTCTGACAACCGTTTCCATCAGTACCGATGACAGTATAAGTCATTGAGGCAGTTGGAAAAAAAGCTACTGCATTTATTACTCCCCCTGTCCAGGTATAACTCACTCCCCCTGTTCCATTCAACAAAGTACCGGTGCCACTGCATACACTACCGGATGGCGACACACTCGAACCTATAGTTGGTAAAGAGTTTACAGTAACAATAATATTAGAAGTGTTTTGACAACCATTTACATCTATACCTGTAACGGTATATGTTGTAGTTGTACCGGGAATAAATGAAACTCCGTTTGTCACACCACCACTCCAGGTGTATGCGCTTGCTCCTCCACCGCTGAGCGTAACATTTTGTCCAGCACAAACCGAACTGGAAGGGGATGCATTTGCGCTTACACCTGGCAATGAATTTACGGTTAATATTGCTGCTGAAGATGTATCGGGTGGTGGACACCCACCACTTACACTGACAATACAACTGTATGTTTTTCCGTTTAAAACAAGTCCTGCACTTATCACAGTAAGTGTATTGGTTGTAAATCCGGCATAAGCGCCTGTAGTAATATTCACACCGTTCTCTTGCCATTGATAATTTGTTGCATTATCGGCAGCGATGGTGAATGTTGCGTTGGCTCCTGGACAAATTGCAACGTTGATAGGATTGCTTGTAACCATTGCACCCATATCAATGCAATTAAATACATTTCGATTAGTTATGGTACAATCTCCTAATTCTCCATCCGTATTATAACCAGAATAACAATATTGATTTCTTTCTGCTTTAATTGCAAGAGAATGCGAATGTCCTTGTCCTTGTGCAATAAAAACCCAATTTGTAATTGCTCCGATTTGAATTGGACTTGGTCTTTGAGTAAATGTGCCATCACCTAATTGTCCGATATCATTTCTTCCCCAACCCCAAAGTGTTCCATCGGTTTTTAATGCGATGGCTTGTGCCCATCCGGCAGCAACACTCATCCAGGTATTCAATGCACCTATTTGTACCGGCGCTATACGATGTGTGGTTGTTCCGTCACCCACTTGCCCATTGGTATTTTGTCCCCATGACCAAAGTGTTCCATCTGCTTTGATTCCATGTGAATGTGCTTCACTTGCAGAAATACTTACCCATGTAGTTAAGACTCCGATTTGAATTGGAATATTACTATCGCTGCTTAAACCACTTCCAAGCGGATAATAAAAATTATATCCCCAGGCCCATAGTGTACCATTGGCTCGAAGAGCCAAACAGTGCATTGCTCCTGCACTAATGCTTGTCCATAAATTAGAGACTCCTAATTGAACCGGACTATTTCTTTGTGTGGAAGTTCCATCTCCTAATGAACTGAATTGATTTCTTCCCCAACCCCAAAGTGTACCATTCGATTTTAAAGCGAAGGCTTGAAATTGCGCACCAGAAATGCTCACCCAATCATTTGCAACACCAACCTGAACTGGAACATTGTGTGAAACAACTGTTCCATCGCCAAGCTGTCCGTATGTATTTTCACCCCAAGACCATAATGTTCCATCCGACTTTATTGCATAGCTTGAAGTATATCCCCCAGCAACACTTACCCATGTTGTTCCTGTTCCAATTTGAACCGGACTAGTACGTTGTGTATTTGTTCCATCTCCCAATTGACCCAATGAATTTCTTCCCCATGCCCACAATGTTCCATTTTCTTTTACAGCTAGTGTATGTTTCCAACCAGAAGCCAATGCAAGCCATCCATTAGAAGCAACACTAATTGCTATTTGATTATTTTCCTGAGCGGTAATTGTTCCGTTCCCAATTTGACCAAAATTATTTCTTCCCCAGGTTCGAATTGTTCCATTTGATTTTTGTCCCATCGCAAAAAAGCCTCCACCTTCAAAACTAACCCAATCATTTTCAATTCCAACTTGTGCTGGGCTTAAGCTTGCTGTTACAGTTCCATCTCCGAATGATCCAAAAGTATTATCACCCCAAGCCCAATATGTTCCATCCGATTTAAGTCCTAAAGAGGTAAAATCGGAAGCTTGAATATTTGCCCAATCCGTTGAGGTTCCAATTTGTACAGGAGAATTTCTTTGAATAGTTGTTCCATCACCTAATGAACCGCCACCATTATCGCCCCATGCCCACAATGTTCCATCCGATCTTAATACAGAACACCATGAATTACCAGCAACTATTTGCGTATAATTCGTAGCAACACCAACTTGAACAGGACTATTCCGTTGTGTAGTTGTTCCATCACCTATTTGACCATAAGTATTTGAACCCCATGTCCAGATTGTTCCATCCGATTTTAAAGCGATGGCGTGTCCATAACCTCCTGATATAGTTACCCAATTAGTAGCAACGCCAACCTGAACCGGAGCATTCCGTTGAGTAGTAGTTCCATCACCAACTTGTCCGGTTCCATTATATCCCCATGCCCAAAGTGTTCCATCCGATTTTATAGCATACGAAGTTTTATCCGCAGCTGAAACAGCGATCCAATTATTTGCAGCACCAATTTGTACTGGAAAGTTTCTACTAGTTGTGGTTCCGTCACCCAATGATCCCCAAGTATTTCCGCCCCAAACCCACAATGTTCCATCGGCTTTCAATGCAAGACTATGTAAACCACCTGCAGAAACAGAGACCCATGTTGTAGCTGTACCGATTTGCACCGGACTTGTTTGTGTTACACTTGTACCATTTCCTACTTGTCCATACTGATTTCTTCCCCAAGCCCATAATGCACCATCTCTTAATTCCAGCGCATGTTCATCCCCAGCCGACATGCGTTGATGATTTGCTTTATATGCAACGGATCTTTTGGTGTTTCTACGATTGGTTTGGGCACTTGCAAAAACCGTTGCAAAAACAAGGGTAATTGAAACAATTGCTCTTAAGTAAATTTTATTCAGTATTGGTTTTCTTTCCATTGTTTTGAAATAATTTTACTATTCTAATTTTTTATCTTCAATTAAATTTAGTTGTTTATTTTTTTTAAAAGTATTTAATATTAGTTCACAACTAATTTTTTAAATGCTTTTGCTTTACTTGTTTCAATAACTATCGTATATATCCCTTTTTCAAAATTGGTTGTTTTTATTTCTTTGATTGTTTTTGAATTGCCTGATGATACTACTGTTTGTTCATATACAATTTGTCCAATTGAATTCATTATTCGAATGTTTGCATTTTGAACTGATTCCATTAATTCAATACTTACATAATCGTTTGCCGGATTTGGATAAATACTTGTTGCATCAATAGCTGCCTGAGAATTGATTCCGATTGTAATTGATGGATGTTTTATGTTTGAACGTGTTGTATTTACTGCTACACGTGTTGGAGTACAAGTAATATTCCATAATGTTTCTACCCTCCAACTGCCGTTGGGATAGGATGCATAACCGGGATCATTTAAGGTTTGTTGTGTACCTGCAGTGATGGATACCACGTTCCATACGCCTGTGCTGGTGTTATCGCGATACAAAACATAATTGTTTACAGGGTTAGCAGCTCCTTCGATGCTGTATAAGTTCCAGTTATATTGACCTGATCCGCTTGAGGTAATGTAAATAGTATTGTGATAAGGGCTTAATGCCGACTCATTGCCACAAGTATCAACGATAGATAGTTTATAGCGTTTGGTTGTTATATTAGGGTCGGCGCCATAATCATGATATTCGCTTAAACTATCATAAGGCACTATGCCAATTGGAGTATAAATATTTGTAACATCTTCTCTGTAAATTTTAAAATTTGTTATCGAAGTACTGGTTGGTTTTTCCCAAATCACAATATTGTGTGTACTGCTATCATCTACTGTAACCAAACAAATGGCAGGAGCAACTGGTTGTGGAAGGGAGGCAATAGTTACTGTGGTTGACACACTGCCGCCAATATTATCTGTAACAGTTATTGTATTTGTTCCTGCGCATAATCCTGTTGCTGTCGGAGTTGTTTCTCCACTGCTCCATAAATAGGTGTATGGAGGTGCACCATTTAATACACTTGTGCTTGCAGATCCTGTACATTGATTACTGCAAATAGGATCGCCACCAACCACATCTGCCCAAACACTAATTGGATCGTATTTAAATATTGTTCCCAGATTGTTTGTGCCACCAGCAGATGTCATTCCATACAGAATTCCTCCTCCAAGAATTAGAGAGCCATAAGGAGTACTTCCGTTTGTAGTTCCACTAAAATCGATGAGTTTGGTATATCCACTTCCATCGAAACTTACTTTAAAAAGAACACCGGCACCGTATGTGCCACCAACATAGGTCATTCCATAAAGATAGTATCCATCAGAAATAAGAGAACCTGTTGTATAAATTCCATTTGAATTGCTTGAAAAATCGAGGAGTTTGATATAGCCGGTTCCATCGGTCATTACTTTATAGATAACTCCATAGTCATTTGCCCCTCCGGTTTGGGTCATTCCATAAAGGTAATATCCATCAAACATTAAACTGCCAGGATAACTTCCATAGGAAGTGCCATTAAAATCTATCATTTGAGCATATCCGGTTCCATCAGGCATTATTTTAAAGAGGGTTCCATAACCGTATGTGCCTCCCTGAAAGGTTGTTCCATACAAAAATGTCCCGTCAGAAATCAGAGTGCCTAAAGGTCCACTACCATTTGCAGCCCCTGCAAAATCTAATACGTCAACATATCCGCTACCGTTGGGCATTATTTTAAATAGTACTCCAAGATTATTTGTGCCTCCGTATCTTGTCATTCCATACAAAAATGTTCCATCAGAAAAAAGAGAGCCACCCGGATTACTTCCATTTGTGCCATCAAAATCGAGCAGTTTAAAATACCCGCTTCCATCAGGCATTATTTTAAAAATTACTCCGAGATTGTTTGTGCCACCATACCTTGTCATTCCATATAGAAACGTTCCATCTGAAATAAGAGATCCTGCGGGACTACTTCCATTTGTGCCATCAAAATCGAGCAGTTTTATATAGCCGGTTCCATCAGGCATTATTTTAAATAGTATTCCGAGATTATTTGCACCTCCCTGGTTTGTCATTCCATACAAAAATGTTCCATCCGAAATAAGAGTGCTGTTAGGATTACTCCCGTTTGAAATGCCTGCAAAATCGAAGAGTTTGGTGTACTGTGCGGAGCAATTAAGAATTAGTAATGTTGAATTAAGAATTAAGGTTATTATAAATAGTTTTGTTTTTTTCATTGTTATTATTGTCTTTGTTTCCAATAATTAATCTGTAAAATATTTCATAAAAATAATTTTTTTATAAATTAAGCTAATCTGCTTTTATAAAAAAACCCATCCACGTCAGGTAGATGGGCTCTTTTAATATTAAATGAATAGTAAAATTTAATTCACAACTAATTTTTTAAACACTTTTGCTTTATTGGTTTCTATAACAATGGTATAGATACCTTTCGCATAATTGCCGGTATTAATTTGTTTGATTGTTTTTGAATTTCCTGTGGCTATAATTGTTTGTTCATAAACAAGTTGTCCAATTGAATTCATTATTCTGATGTTCGCATTCAGAATGGATTCCTTTAATTCAATACTAACATTTTCATTTGCCGGATTCGGGTAAATGTTTGTTGCATCCAGATCTTGCTGTGAGTTGATCCCTGAAACAACCGATGTGTGTTTAATATTTGAACGTGTAGTATTTATTGATGCGCGTGTTGGAGTACATGTTATTCCCCATGCTGTTTCTACCCGCCAGTTTCCATTTGAATAGCTTGCATATGCAGGATCTACCAATGTGTTTTGAGTCCCTGCGGTACTTGCTACTTGTGCCCAGGCTCCTGTACTGTTATCATCACGCATTAACAAATAATTAGTTACCGGATTCCCACTGTTTTCTATGGTGTATAAAGGATTCCAGGTAAACTGCCCACTGCCATTATCAACAATATAAATGGTATTATGATAATTGCTTTTTACACTTTCTTGTCCGCAATTATCAAGGGTACTTATTTTATATCGTTTTGTGGTTGTATTTGGGTCCACACCATAATCATGGTATTCGCTCAAACTATCATATGCTACTGATCCGATGTAGGAATAGATATTGGTTGCATCTTCACGATAAACTTTAAAGCTGTCAATGTTTGTTACTACCGGCTTTTCCCAATAAACTATATTGTGTGTGGATAGTGGATCTACTGATACCATACACATTTCAGTTGGCAGGGTTATGGCTGCAATACTGGTATTGCCTGTTGCTGTACAGCCTTTGTTATCTGTAACTGTAACGGTATAACCTCCTAGAGCAAGACCTGTTGCGGTTTGCGTAGTTTGGCCGCCTCCTGTCCAGGAATAAGTATATGGGGTGTTACCTCCTGTTGGTGCT
>MEPB01000100.1 GCA_001769385.1 Bacteroidetes bacterium RIFCSPLOWO2_12_FULL_35_15
TTTTACAAATTTTTAGTCCTATTGAAAACTTAATTTATATTGCAAAAAAAAGAGGCTGCCCTTTTGAGACAGCCTCTTTTTATTTTCAAAAATAAATTTGGTAATTATTCTACAACTATTTTCTTGTAGCTGTTTTTACCATTTACATTGATTGCAACAAAATAAATTCCTTTTGCAATTGATGGTTCCATCATTAATTTTCTGTTTTGTTTTCCGGCAGTTTGTTCTTCTTTATTAAAGAAAGTAGTTACAACTTGTCCGGTAACATTAATTAAGGTAGCAGAAACTGTTGAGTTTGCTCCTAATTCGTAAGAAATGTTAGCTGATTCGGAAACAGGATTTGGGAATACAGAAAGATTGATGTTTGTTGCTTTTTGTTCAGCAATACCAACAGCAGAAAGTGTTACTGTTTTTGTTCCTAAGTTCCAAAAATCTCCAGATGTACCACTGTTAGAATTTGCAGCTAATCCACAATAATTAAATGTAACGCTTCCGGAAGCAGGCGCTGTCCATGTAAAATTAAAATCTACGCTACCGGTAGTTGTTGTATTTCCGGTACCTGTCTGAACAATTTCATTAGTCAAAATTTTAGTATTTGTCCCTGCAGTTAAAGTTCCAGCACTTGCCGCAAGATCAATTCCTGCATTTGTTTCTCCTGTATATGCAACTGTTGCAGTTACAGTATAAGTTGTATTTGGCACATAACTATTTCCCATAGCAGGATTAAAAGATAACGAAACATTAACATTAGCTGTTGCAGCTGAACCATGGCAACTACAACCGGTGGTTGTTTTACCTGCCTTACCATTGTTATTTAGAACTCCAAAGGACATTAATCCTAAAGCTACTAATGATGCCAAAGAAAGAGTAATTGTTTTTTTCATAGTTGTATGTTTTAGATAGAGTTAATATTAATTTTTACCAAAAGTACAGAGTATATTAAATACAAAACAATGATTTTACTCACTTTTAACAAAATTGTCTTTCAAAATAAATTAAAGCAAAAAAAACAAAAGCCCTTCTACTAAAATAACATAAGACATTTTGCTATATAAATAGCTATTGAACAGCTATTTTCTTATACCTGATTTTTCCATTTACATTCATTGCAACAAAATAAATTCCTTTTGCCATGGAGGGTTCGATGGTTAAAGACCTATCTTGAATTCCTGCAGTTTGTTCTTCGTTGTTAAAAAAAGTGGTAACTGCCTGACCTTGCATATTAATTAAGCTTGCTGAAACGATTGAGTTTGAAGCTAGTTCATAAGAAATGTTTATTGATTCAGAAACAGGATTAGGGAAAACAGACAGATTTATTGTTGGATCACTATTTTCTGAAATGCCTGTTGCAGATGAAACAACAACAGAGCCTTTGTTCCAATGATCACCTGTGTCATCTGTACCATTTCCATTTGTTGCATTCCCTGCAAAAGTAAAGGTTACCGATCCTGAAGCCGGTGCAGTCCATAAAAAATCAAATGTGTGAGAACTTGTGGCCGAATTTCCGGTACCAGTATGGGTGATTTCTGTACCTGATTTTTGTGTGTCGCCATTTGGACCTGCCGCCAATGTTCCGGAAGAAGCCTTCACATCCAAACCAAACTTAACCTGGCCTGTTTCCTGAACCAGAAGATTAAGCGTATAGGTATTACCGGGAGTATAACCAACAGAAAACAAAGTACTTGTTGCGGAAGTTAATGAAACAGTTACACCAGCATTTGCTACTGAAGAATGGCAGGTACAACCTGTTGTTGTTTTACCGGTAATACCTGTTGAACTTATAACACCAAATGACATGAATCCTAAAGCCAGTATAGATGCCAATGAAAGAGTAATTGTTTTTTTCATTTTGATAATTTTTGAAAGATTAGTAATTTATCTTGAGTTATTTATATTATATGATTACTATCATGTTTTATATAATATTGCCAATAATACAGATACTTATGATTAAAATCAAATTTTTTTCAAAAAAATATAATTTATAGATTAAAAACAAATTTAAAAGAGGGAAAATGGATTTTAATTGATGAATAAAATTCAAAAATGTGTATTATTTCCTTGCATATTAATTGTAAATTCGCCAATTCAAACAAAAATTTAAAATGTCTCAATTCCATATACTTAAAGTTAGTGATATCGTTCGTGAAACAGCCGATACAGTTTCATTAGCATTTGATATTCCTACTGAATTAAAGCAACACTATCAATACAAGCAAGGACAATATTTAACCTTAAAATTTATTATTGATGGTGAAGAGTCCAGACGCGCCTACTCTATATGCAGCAGCCCTGTTGAGGAACATGAATTACGTATTGCCATAAAAAAAGTAAAGGATGGAAAAATATCTACTTATATAAACGATGTAATAAAAATTGGCGATCGGATTGAAGTGATGATCCCCATGGGGAATTTTTATACAGAAATGGATCCGGAACATAAAAAAAATTATGTTTTGTTTGCAGGAGGAAGTGGAATTACACCTATTCTTTCTATTTTAAAAACAGTATTAAAATCAGAACCGTTTAGTACCATCACTTTATTTTATGGTAATAATGATGAAGCTTCCATCATCTTTAAAAAACACCTTGATACACTGGCTTCAACTTATTCAGAAAGATTAAAAGTTTTCCATATTTTAAATAATGCACCACTATCTTATCCTCATTTATTACGTGGAATGTTGACCAAAGAAAAGTGTTTAGAACTTATTAAAGCCAATGTGAATTTTGCTCTTGATAATGAATTTTTTATTTGTGGTCCAGGAGCAATGATGGATAATGCTGTTGCGGCATTAAAAGAGATGAAAGCTCCGGAATCGAATGTTCATATCGAATATTTTTCTGCACCAAAAAGCAATGAACCGGAGCAGGAAATTATTGAAAATGTGACCGGTGCAAAAGCACTGATTATAAAAGATGGAGACGAATACAATGTAGAGCTGTTACCTAACGAAACCATTTTACAAGCGGCATTACGAATTGGCTTGGATGCACCATATGCTTGCCAGGGAGGCTCCTGCTGCACTTGTCGTGCTTTACTTGAGGAAGGCAAAGTGAAGATGACTGTAAATTACGCATTATCGGCTGCAGAGGTCGAAAAAGGATATATCCTGACTTGCCAAAGCCATGTAACAACTCCTAATGTTGTGGTTAATTATGATAGAGGAATGTAGTAGGGGAACTTATTAACCTAAGTTTGAAAGTTAATTTCGCAAATTTATTAATATCCGAGCCATTCACACGTTCTCGATATATTTTTCAAAAAAGAAAAATACTCGAACTGACCACACAGAAGAATTGGCATTACAGTCTCTTCGAGTTCGATCTTAAGAGGGCCACCTAATTTCCTTCATCTTATCAAGAACAAAATCACTGTTTCCGTATTAAATAAATTTCTAATTTTGAAAACTATGATTAATGTCATAAATTTACTTCTTAAAAAATGAAGATTTTAGGAGGTAATAAGGAAAATAAAATCTACAAAAGCTGAAATATTTAACTAATTTGCGTTAGGGATTCCTTCGACAAGCTCAGGATAAAATCCGCGGAAATCCCGCAGCGTAGCGAGGAATTACAGTCCTTGAACTTCGCGGAGGATAAACGCCTAACACGACCCGCAGGGGAACGCCAAAAAAAATAATAGAGAGAAAAAATCATGGAAAACGAAAAACAGCTGGAGCAATTTGAAGCAAAAATTAATGCCGATAGCAAAATTGAGCCGAAAGACTGGATGCCTGAAGATTATCGCAAACACCTTATTCGTCAGATATCACAACATGCTCATTCCGAAATTATCGGGATGCAACCCGAAGGGAATTGGATCACACGTTCCCCGAGCTTACGTGCTAAATTAATTTTGTTAGCCA
Source organism: Bacteroidetes bacterium RIFCSPLOWO2_12_FULL_35_15 (assembly GCA_001769385.1). GTDB lineage: Bacteria > Bacteroidota > Bacteroidia > 2-12-FULL-35-15 > 2-12-FULL-35-15 > 2-12-FULL-35-15. Next base: position 3,870 of record MEPB01000100.1, read on the forward strand.
AAATTCAGGATGAAGCCGGACATGGTTTGTATTTATACAGTTCGTGCGAAACACTTGGTATTTCACGTGAAGAGTTGATCGAACAATTACATACAGGGAAAGCAAAATATTCCACCATTTTTAATTACCCGGTTTTAACATGGGCCGATGTTGGTGCTATCGGTTGGTTGGTGGACGGTGCAGCTATCGTCAATCAGATTTCCTTACAACGGACTTCGTATGGTCCGTATTCACGTGCTATGGTTCGGATCTGTAAAGAAGAAAGTTTTCATCAGCGTCAGGGTTATGAGATCATGGGCAAATTAGCAAAAGGAACAGCCGAACAAAAAGAGATGGCTCAAGATGCGATAAATCGTTTGTGGTGGCCAACATTAATGATGTTCGGACCTCATGATGCGGACTCTGCACATACCGGAAAAGCAATGAAATGGAAAATAAAACGCGAAACGAATGATGAATTGCGTCAGCGCTTTATTGACAAAACAGTTCAACAAGCTGAGATCATTGGCCTTACAGTTCCTGACCCGGAATTGAAATGGAACGCTGAAAAGAATAAGTATGATCACGGTAAAATTGATTGGGAAGAATTTAAACGTGTTGTAAATGGTGATGGTCCATGTAATAAAAAGCGAATGGATAATCACCTGAAAGCACATAATGAAGGAGCCTGGGTGCGTGAAGCAGCAACAGCGTATGCAGCAAAGCAAGTGAAGGAAGAGGTTGTTGGGTGATTAGTTGATTAGTTAATTTGGGGATTGGGTGTATAAGGGTTTCATAAACAGTAAATATTCCTAATTCGTAGATTCGTCCCGATAGCTATCGGGATTCGTATTCGTAGATACTTAATAATAAAAAATAAAGAAAAGATGAGTAATGTAAAAGATTCACAATGGCCATTATGGGAAGTATTTGTACAGGCTAGTCCGGGTATCCCACACAAACATGTTGGCAGTGTTCATGCACCCGATAAACAAATGGCGATGCAAAATGCCCGCGATCTATACACACGCAGAAGCGAAGGAATCAGCATTTGGGTAGTACCTGCTGAAGCAATAGTCGCATCCAATCCTGATGACAGCGATATGTTATTTGAGCCATCCAACGATAAAGTGTATCGTCATCCGACTTTTTATGTAATGCCTGAAGGCTCAAAAAATATTTAATACTATCATGACAAAACAAGAAGCATTATTTAACTATTGTCTTCGCTTGGGCGACAACTCTTTGATCCTTGGCCATCGCTTATCGGAGTGGAGCAGCAAAGCACCAATTATTGAAGAAGATTTAGCATTAACAAATATGGCACTCGACTTAATCGGTCGTTCGGTAGCATTACTAAAATATGCTGCGGAAGCAGAAGGCAAAGGTCATAGCGAAGATGATCTGGCATACAGACGTCCTGAACGTAAATTTTATAATAACTTATTAGTGGAACAACCGAATGGTGATTTTGCTGTAACCATTGTTCGCCAGTTTTTCAATTCAACTTTTGAATTTCTGTTGTATGAAGAATTGACAAAAAGTAAAGATGCAACTATCGCAGGTATTGCTGCAAAAACGATCAAAGAAATAAAATACCATCTGCGCCATGCAACAGACTGGATGCTGCGTTTAGGTGATGGAACTCCTGAAAGTCATCTTCGCGTGCAAAATGCCTTGAACGATCTTTGGATGTTCAGTGATGAATTATTTGAAATGAATGAAGTGGATGAGATCCTTATTAAAGAAGGTATAGCTGTTGACCTGACTACTTTGAAAACGAACTGGGAAAAAAGAATTAATGAAGTTATTTTAGAGGCCACATTAATTGTTCCGACAAGTACATTCATGCAAACAGGAAGCAGACAAGGGATCCATTCTGAATATTTAGGATATATCATTGCAGAAATGCAATATTTACAACGGGCCTATCCGGATGCGAAATGGTAATACCCCTCCAACCTCCCCACAAGGGAGGCTTTTTAATATTTTGTCAATTTCGACCAAAGGGAGAAATCTTTTTCAAATAAAAACAGATGCTAACCGAAAAAGAGATATTCGATATTCTTTCTGAAATTCCCGATCCTGAAATCCCTGTTATAACGATCAAAGATCTGGGAATACTGCAACGTGTGGAAGTAACAGGTAATACATGCGAAATATTTATTACACCAACCTATTCAGGCTGCCCGGCAATGAAGATGATCGAAGACCAAATTCAAGAAGCTTTAGCACCTTATCAGATCACAACTATCAAAGTAAATTTAATTTATTCTCCTGCCTGGACCACTGATTGGATCAGTGATGAAGCAAAAGAAAAACTTCGTATTTATGGAATCGCTCCTCCCGAACATTCAAGTCTAGATAAAGGTGCACTTACAGGAAAAGCCAAAGAATTAAAATGTCCATTGTGTAATTCGAAAAATACCGAAATGATCTCCCAATTTGGATCTACTGCCTGTAAAGCACTTTATCGCTGCAAAGATTGCAAAGAGCCATTTGATTATTTCAAATGCATTTGATCTATTGTTGATTGGGTAGCCTTTGCTGAATCCATCGAGTAAGCTCGAATTATCCCTGAGTTTGTAAAACCAACATTCGTATATTCATACTGATTCGTATTCGTAAATTACCTCCAAAAGATTATCTTTGAATTCTTAAATTTCAAATTGAATAATTATGACTTTTATTAAAACCCAAATGGATGGAAGTGTTTTGAAAATTACACTTAACCGTCCTGATAAATTCAATAGTTTTAATCGTGAAATGGCTTTACAAATGCAAGCCGCATTAGATAACGCAGCTACAGAAAAAACAATTCGCGCTATTTACATCACCGGAGAAGGAAAAGCATTTTGTGCCGGACAAGATCTATCGGAAGTTGTTGATCCAAATGGAATAGGGCTGGATAGAATTGTTACCGAGCATTACAACCCTATGATCGAAAAGATCAGAAATATTGAAAAGCCGGTAATTTGTGCTGTCAATGGTGTTGCTGCAGGAGCCGGAGCAAACATTGCGTTGGCTTGTGATGTGGTGATTGCCGGTAGTTCTGTTGCATTTATTCAGGCATTCAGTAAAATTGGTTTGATACCGGATAGCGGAGGAACATTTTTTCTTCCTCGCTTAATTGGGTTTGGAAAAGCTTCTGCTTTGATGATGCTGGGCGATAAAATTTCGGCACATGATGCAGAAAAAATGGGAATGATCTACAAAGTTATTGAAGATGAAAAATTGCAAGCTGATGCCTTTGCAATAGCAAAAACATTAGCGGATATGCCAACGATCGGAATCGGTTTGACTAAACGTTTGTTGAACCAATCAATGACAAATAACTTAACCGCTCAATTGGATGCTGAAGCAAAAGAACAAACTAATGCAGCTAAAAGTTACGACTATAATGAAGGAGTAAACGCGTTTTTGGAAAAAAGAAAACCTGTTTTTAAAGGGGAGTAAAAATTTGCCGCAAAGGCGCGAAGCGCGAAGAAAAATTTTAAAGATGAAACAAATAGGAATAATCGGATCAGGAGCCATGGGCTCAGGGATAGCTCAGGTAGCAGCAACTGCAGGACACCAGGTATTTGTATATGATACTAACAAAGCTGCACTTGATAAAGCAAAAATTAATTTAGAAACTACATTAAAGAAGTTAGTGGAGAAACAAAAACATACTGATGAAACAGCAAGTGAGATTTTTCAACGCACACATTTTATCAGCGATATAAAAGAGTTCAAAAATTGCGGATTAGTGATCGAAGCCATCGTTGAAAATCTTGAAATAAAGCAAAAATTATTTATCGAATTAGAAACTATTGTTTCTGAAGATTGCATTTTAGCCAGTAATACCTCCTCCCTATCCATTACCTCCATCGCATCAGCATGTAAAGATCCGAAGCGTGTGATCGGGATACATTTTTTTAACCCTGCGCCAGTAATGCCATTGGTTGAAATTATCCCTGCACTTACAACCGCACCAAACATAACTGAAAAAACAAAAAAATTAATTGACACCTGGGGAAAGGTAACAGTTCTTACAAAAGATACTCCCGGCTTTATTGTTAATCGGGTGGCTCGCTCCTATTATGGTGAAGCAATTCGTATCTATGAAGAAGGGATTGCTGACTTTGTAACTATTGATTGGGCAATGAAAACTTTTGGTGAATTTAAGATGGGGCCTTTTGAATTGATGGATTTTATTGGTAATGATATTAATTACAAAGTAACAGAAAGTGTATGGGAACAATTTTTTTATGAGCCTCGCTTTAAACCATCCTTAACTCAAAAGCGTTTATACGAAGCCAAATGGTATGGACGTAAAACAGGAAGAGGTTATTATAATTATGCCGAAGGTGCATTTATTCCGGAACCGGATAAGGATGAAGTAACCGGCAGATATATTTTTAAACGTATTCTGGTAATGCTTATCAATGAAGCCATTGATTCGTTATACCTAAAGATCGCAAGTAAAGATGATCTTGATCTGGCAATAACAAAGGGAGTAAATTATCCGAAAGGTTTATTGAAGTGGGCCGATGATCTCGGACTACAAAGTGTTTTAGATACTTTAAATGAATTATATATTGAATATGCAGAAGACCGTTATCGACCAAGTGTATTATTAAAACAAATGCTTAGAGAAGGAAAAACATTTTATTAATATCGAAATGAAAAATAATTCATCACCAGAAAATATTGTCAGCATACTATACGAAAAGGATGCTTTTACACAATGGTTGGGAATTGAAATCATAGAAGTAAAACAAGGAAGTTGTATGTTGCAAATGACCATTCGAAAAGAAATGTTGAATGGGTTTGCAATTGCACATGGAGGAATAACTTATTCATTAGCTGATACAGCTTTGGCTTTTTCATCAAATACGCAAGGAAAAAAAAGTGTTTCAATCGAAACAAGTATTTCACATACAGAATCCTTAAAAGAAGGTGATGTAATTACAGCCAGTGCCGAAGAAATAAGTCTAAGCAATAAAATTGGCATCTATCAAATTACAATAAAAAACCAACATGATAAAACTGTAGCTTTGTTTAAAGGGACAGTATATCGTACCAGCAAGGAATGGTTAATTGATTAAATTTTAGTTGGTTAATAGTTAATTTAGTCAAATAGGATGAAAAATTTTGAGGATTTAGAATCATGGAAATTATCCAGACAACTTAGAAATGAAATTGCTTTGTTGGGTTATGGCCGTTTTCATTACCAGGAAAACATTCAATTTTGCCGACATTCACGCGGCTCACTAACAGAAGTTTTGGATCATTTGATCTGTGCTTATGATTGTAATTATATTAATGAGAATGAATTAAATTTATACAGAGAAAAAGTAAGTCATATTTTAAAAATACTGAACGGATATATTTCATATTTGAGAAAAAAAAGGAAGAGTACCTACACAGCCTTAATAACTTATTTAACCATTTACTTAATTAACTAAAATGAAAAACGCATTTATTATTGATGGAGTAAGAACACCAATCGGAAATCTCGGTGGAACATTATCAACAGTTCGTACAGATGATTTAGCAGCATTTGTAATCAAGGAATTGATCAAAAGAAATTCAAGTATTGACACCAAACAAATAGCAGATGTTATTTTAGGTTGTGCCAATCAAGCCGGAGAAGATAATCGTAATGTAGCTCGTATGGCTTTGTTGTTAGCCGGTCTGCCTTATCAGGTTCCGGGCGAAACGGTAAACCGTTTATGCGCTTCCGGTTTATCAGCATGTATGAATGCAGCTCGTAGTATTATGATCGGAGAAGGTGATTTATTTATTGCAGGAGGTGTCGAAAATATGACACGTGGCCCTTTGGTACTTTCGAAAGCAACCTCAGCATTTGCACGTGATCAACAGATCTTTGATTCATCATTCGGATGGAGATTCATCAATCCTAAAATGAAAGAAATGTATGGCACTGATGGAATGGGGGAAACAGCTGAAAACCTTGCCGACAGAGATAAAATAAATCGTATGGATCAGGATAATTTTGCTTTGTGGAGTCAGCAAAAAGCTGCTGCAGCCCAAGCTAAAGGACGATTTGCAAAAGAAATTATAGGTGTTTCAATTCCTCAACGCAAAGGTGATCCAAAACTTTTTGATAAAGATGAATTCATGAAACCGGACACCACATTGGAAGGTTTATCAAAACTAAAAGGATCCTTTAAAAAAGAAGGTGGCACTGTTACTGCGGGCAATGCATCAGGTTTAAATGATGGAGCTATTGCACTCTTATTTGCTTCAGATGAAGGAGTAAAAAAATACAATTTAAAACCGAAAGCAAGAATTGTTTCAAGCGGTGTAGCCGGTGTTGAGCCGCGCATCATGGGAATCGGCCCTGTTGAAGCGAGTAATTTAGCATTAAAACGTGCAGGATTAACCATGAAAGACATGGACATCCTTGAATTGAATGAAGCATTTGCAGCACAATCATTAGCTTGTACACGAGCATTTGGTTTGGCAGATAATGATCCACGAATAAATCCAAATGGTGGAGCCATTGCATTAGGGCATCCATTAGGCATGAGTGGAGCACGAATATTAAATTCAGCTGCTATTGAATTACAGGAACAAAATAAACGCTATGCACTTGTAACACTTTGTATTGGTGTTGGACAAGGATATGCTGTTATTATAGAAAAAATTTAGGATTTATTTATTCAGGATTTAGGATTTGTAGTATGACAAAAGAGGAACTTAAAAAAAGGACAAAATTATTTGCAATTCGCACATTTAAATTCGTAAATACATTACCAAAAAGTAAATCTACGGATGTTGTTTCTTATCAAATTTTTAAATCATCTTCATCCGTTGCTGCTAATTATCGGGCTGTATGTAGAGGGAAATCAACTGCTGATTTTTTAAATAAATTAAAAATTGTTGACGAAGAAGCTGATGAAACTCTATTTTGGTTAGAATTCATAAAAGATTTAGAAATTGAATGCGACAATAAAGAATTGGAATATTTAATGAAAGAATCTGATGAGCTTGTTGCTATCTTTTCATCCTCAATAAGAACTATAAAATCAAAAAATCCTAATTCCTAATTCCTTAATGATAAAATGATTTACGAATTTAATGGCTACAAGCCGGTCATTCACGAAAGTGCTTTTATTCATCCCAATGCAACTGTTACAGGAAATGTAATTATTGGAAAGGATGTGTATGTTGGTCCGGGTGCTGCTATACGTGGCGACTGGGGACAAATAATAATTGAAGACGGTTGTAACATCCAGGAAAACTGCACCATTCATATGTTTCCGGGGACAACGGTTTTATTAAAAGAAGCAGCACATATCGGACATGGTGCCATTATTCATGGCGGAACAATTGGTAAAAATGTGTTAGTGGGAATGAATTCTGTTGTGATGGATAATGTTGTGATTGGTGATAATTGTATCATTGGTGCATTGACTTTAATAATCGCTGATACCATAATTCCTGATAGAAAAGTAGTTGTGGGAAATCCCGGAAAGATCGTAAAAGAAGTAAGCGATGAAATGATCGAATGGAAAACAAAAGGGACAAAACTATATCAGCAATTACCAAAAGATTGTAAAGCAACCTTAAAACCTTGCGAACCTTTAAGAGAAGTAGAACCTAACAGGCCGCAACAACAAAATATTTATAAAACATGGAATAAAACAAAATCTTAGAGTATGTTTAGATTTCTAAAAATAGTTTAACATTATTTAGAATGTCATTCCGACTACTTCGGCTTTGCTTAGTATAAACTCTGTGGAGGAATCTTTATTTATTCACATAATTGTAAACGAGTAAAATGATTTCTCTACTCCGCAAGAAATGACTAAAGACTTAAATAGATTGTTTTAAAATTATCAGATGAGTGCAGAAGAAAAAAATGAATTCGAGAAACAACATGAAATGAAAACCTATTACCTGGTGTTTTTGAAATCAGGCCCGAATAGAGATCAGGATTCATTAACTGTTGAAAAACTCCAGGAACAACATATTGCACATTTAACAAAAATGGTAAATGACAGCAAAATGGATATTGTAGGACCGCTTCTTGATGATTCAGATATAAAAGGAATTTGTATTTATAATGTTTCCTCTGCTGATGAAGCAGAACAATTAGCAAAACAAGATCCTGCTGTAATTGCCGGACGACTGATCATAGAAGTACATCCTTTTTACTCTGCAAAAGGTGCATCCTTAAAATAAATCAAAAATAACAATTGAAAACACATGAACTTATACCTACATTTTATACTTGTCAATTCAGAATTCAATCAAGGTTTAGCCGATGATCTGAATGAAGGACAAGAATCCGAAGATAACATCAAACATTTATGGGAAGATGAATTGCTGGTTTCTGAACCGGTAAAAGAATTCAAAATAAAAAACAATGCGATCTATACATTAGCAGGATATTTTCCGGATGATAAGCCTTTCAGTTTTGAAATTTGGGATACTACTATTGTTGATTGCTTGACTGAAAGCGGAAATCAAATGCAATTTGCTGTATCAAAAAAGCTATTAAAGAAAACCGAAAAAATAGTGGATGAAAAAACAAATGACACACATTTGTATTTTTATTTGCGTGATGCGATACCAATGGAAAACCCAATGAATGGTGTTTATATTGTTAAATCAGATTTCCCAAAAGAGTTGAAAAAAAATGATTAATAAATCTTTCTCAAAATATCTTAGAAAGGATATTATTATTGAAAGAGTTATGCTTTGCACAAACTATTAATCGAACTCCCGTTTGTACTATAAGTCTTGACTCTTCGCTAATATTAATGTATTAAAAAGATAAACCCAAAATGAACTGTTCATCTTGGGTTTATTATTTTTTTGATAAAAATGAATACTATTTTTGTATTATCATTTTTTTATTTACCAACCCTTCATTTGTTAAAACAGAAATAAAATAAATGCCGGAAGGCATCTCCAGATCATTGAAAACAATTGAACCATTTATGCTTTCAGGTTTCTTCAGGTTCTTGATTTCTTGCCCAACATTGTTATACATCATAATTGATTTAACAATGACAGTTGAAGGAAGCTTGATAGTTAACATATCAGACGCAGGATTTGGAAAAAGGCTCACATTTGCATCCAACGAATTCTCGTCAATCCCAACATTACAAGCTGTTACAGAAATATCGTCAATCGCATAAAAACAAACCTTACTAGTGTTTGCACTATTTACAATAACAGTATCTGTATTTAAATCATTGCTAAAATTCCCAATTAATATATATTTTTCTCCTCCGGACGCTGTAAAAGACCCTGAAATCAATAACCATCCAGTAGCGGAAAGCATATTCCCGGCATTATTTTGAACCTGTGGAGTAAAAGAGAGGTTGCTTGTAGTTGATTGATTCACCAAAGTAGTTGAAAAATAGGCTCCAATTCTATTGCATGCATACCGATAATTGGAACGTTTTACATAAAAACTAACACAGTAGTTTTGCCCTGCACTCAATGTTGCTGACAAAGGAGCTTCCATATACTCACGATTATTAGCAAAAGTGTTATATAAATAAACGCCTGAACTTCCAATCCCGGTTCTTGCAGAAAGATTTTGTGTTGTACAGGTACTGTTAAATAAATCGGGGGTACCCATTGTTGCCGAAATCCAAGGTGGAGCTTTAAATATTTGACTCACTGCGGGACATGTATCCTGAACTTCAAAGCCAGGGTTTGGAACAAGGTTTTGAGCCTTTGAAAAGTTAAAACCAATAGTTAAATAAAGAATTGAAAAGAGTAATTTTTTTTTCATGGTTTTGAATTTATGTTTATTTATTTACACGAATGTATTGAAAAACATATTAATAAAAGAGGATATAAAAAAACTAAAATTTATAATATGCTCTGATTCCTATAGCGTGTTGAAATTTAAGTCTTGGATTTTCGCCAATATTAATACGTTCGAAAGAAGGATTGTATCCAAGTTGAACTGTCCAGCTTGGGCTCATACTAAAGTTTATACCAAGCCCTGAGAACAAACCAAAACCTGTACCAATAGGCTTTTTCGTAACATATGCATTATATCCGTTTATCGAAGAATAGGATTCAGTCAGATCAATATGTAAAACGGTAGGTGTTGTTTCGTTATTTATTAAAATATCATTTTTACTAAATTTAGCTAAGGTAATATTCAGCCCGCCTTCCACATAAAAGTTAACTTTTTCATTATCACCTAAAATTCTGTTATAACCAAACTGAAACATCAATCTCTGCTCCTCGCCCCTGATGGCAAATGTTCTGATACTTTTGTTTATTTGAGTTGAACCGGTTGGAGGAGTTGTTGTAATAGTAAAATTAGCGCTAACATTAAGTTTTGTTGCATTCACATTAATTAAAATTGCATTTTTTTTATCTACTGTATATCTGCTTTGCAATCCAAGTAAAAAAGCGGGTGTATATTTCAGATTTGTCGGCATATCACTTTCATTAAATGTCCATGCCCCGGGATCAACATTCAATGCTTGTGCCACCTGATCAACAGTTCCAGAATAGCCCCCGCCATATTCCAAAATTATTTTATTATACATAAAACTATTAATAAAATTATTTCTTTTCCCATCAATATCATATCCATAGCCATCATAAAGATTCGCTGTATATTTATTTGCGAAGTAAGAACCTACATACAATCCAAAATGAAATCCTTTCGATTTAACCGGAATCTCGTTATCAGTATTTTCCTGAGCGCTTATTATTGAAGTATTCAGGAACAGGATAAGTAAGGTTGCTATTTTAAATATTTTCATTATTTTAACAAGTTAAAAACAAAGCGATTTGATTCACATTTTTTTGAGGGGTTCTAATAAATACTCCAACCCATTCATTTTTATTTCGAGCAAAGTCTGTAAAAGTATTCCCAATTTACCATCCGGAAACCCTTTTCGTTGAAACCATTCCAGATAAGAAACAGGCAAATAACACAAAACTGTTCCTTTGTATTTTCCGAAAGGCATTTTCATTTTTACCAATTCTAATAATTGAGCGTTTGGATTGATTTCAGGCATCTTATAATTTAAGATGCTAAATTATGCAAATAAATTCTTTTTAAAGATAAAAAAGCCGTGGAGAATGAATGATTGATTTCATTTTGTATTGCATTAAAATTTATGGATTTGTAACAGAAACAAACCAGGTTATGAAACGGTATCTATAAGACACAAATCCATCTTATAAAGCAGCGAAGGTTGTTGGACAAATAAAATAATTTTGGTATAAAAAGTATTAACTTCGCACATTCAATTTTTTTACCTATGAAAAACATATTAATAATCGGAGCGGGACGTTCAGCATCATCCCTGATAAAATATATTTTAGATCATTCTATTACCGAAAACTGGAATGTAACAATTGGTGATATTTCAATCGACCTGGTTAAGCAAAAAACTGCAAATCATACAAATGCAAGAGCAATTGTTTTTGATATAAATAATGATGCACAAAGAGAGGAAGAAATAAAACGTGCCGATATTGTTATCTCCATGTTACCTGCATCCCTGCATTTGAACGTAGCCAAAGATTGTGTTCGTTTCAAAAAACATCTGGCAACAGCTTCTTATGTTTCCAAAGAAATGGCTGAATTGGATGCAGAAGCAAAAGCAGCAGGAATTATTTTGATGAATGAAATTGGTTTAGATCCGGGCATAGATCATGCTTCCGCGATGAAAGTGATTGACCATATTCATGCTCAGGGAGGGGAATTAACTTCTTTCAAATCGTATTGTGGGGGCTTGGTTGCTCCCGAAAGCAATGATAATCCGTGGGGTTACAAGTTTTCATGGAACCCTCGTAATGTAATATTAGCAGGACAAGGAACAGCGCAGTATATCGAAAACGGAGAATATAAATACATTCCTTATAATAGATTGTTCACTCAAATAAATACGATTGAAATTGATGCTTTAGGAAAGTTCGATGCCTATGCAAATCGCGATTCTTTATCGTACCGTAAATTTTATAATATCCAAAACATCCCAACTATGCTGCGCGGAACCTTGCGTATGCCGGGGTATTGCAAAGCATGGAATGTTTTTGTTAAATTAGGATTGACAGATGACACGTATAAAATAGAAGCGTCCGATAAATTAACATACCGGCAACTATTAGACGCCTTTTTACCAGCCTCCAAACAACCAACAAAGGATAAGTTAATTGCATTTATGGGTAATGAAATGCATGCCGATATTCTTAGCAAATTAGAATGGGTAGGGATTTTTGAGGACACTAAAATAAAATTAGCAAATGCTTCTCCTGCACAAATTCTTCAGGATCTGTTAGAAGAGAAATGGAAATTGCAAGAACATGATAAAGATATGATCGTGATGCAACATCAATTTGATTTTTCAACAAATGGGAAATCAAAAAAAATAATTTCATCCCTTGTAGTAAAAGGTGAAGATCAAACCTATACAGCAATGGCAAAAACAGTTGGATTGCCATTGGCCATTACCACTAAATTAATTTTGCAAGGGAAAATAAATGCGCGTGGCGTTGTAATACCAACCATCAAAGAAATTTATGAACCGGTATTAGCTGAATTAGAAAGCTTTGGAGTAAAGTTTGAAGAAAAAGAAATCTAAGTATTGATTGCATAAATTCTTTTTATAAAAAATTTATTAAGAAAAAATCTTTGAGTCTTTGCGCTGGAGTTCAGGCGGAGGCGCAAAATGTCGAAGTGTGGAGGTCACCCTGAGTTTGTCGAAGGGGTGGGAAAGCCCACTCACATGTTTCGACAAACTCAACATGACCGCACACGATTCGTTTGAGTCATCCTGAGCCAAGTCGAAGGTCAGCAAAATTTTCAGAATGCTAAATAATAATCTTTGGTTAACTCTTTGTACTCGTCAGTATAGGAATGTCGTTCATCCTTTTCAATAACAATTGAACTTTCAGAAAAAGTTCTCCGGATAAATTCGAACCGCATCAATAATCTTTTTTCAGGCTTATCAGCTCTTGTTATTACCCGGGTAAGTTTTGTCAGATAAAATTTATTTTCTTCTGCAAGTTCACGAAAAGACTCTCCTTCTTTTGTTGGAAGAATTATATGAAATTTTCCATTCGGATTTAATAATTTTAACACCCCGTCTAACAATTCGCTGTAACCTAACTGATCAGTATGTCTTGCATTCGAACGGGACTCTTCTATTGCTTTGGATGAATCAACAAAGTATGGAGGATTGCTAACAATCAGATCATATTTTTGGGAATTTTCTAATGCAAATTGTTGCAGGGAAATATGATGAGCAGTAATTCGATCTTTCCAGTTACAACTATTTATATTTTCCCGGGCTTGTTCAAAAGCATTATTATCAATATCGATCGCATCAATTCGTGCACCTGATTTTTGTGCAAGCATCAACGCAATAATGCCGGTACCTGTTCCAATATCTAAAATAGTTTTTGAGTTGAGAGCATTTACCCATGAACCTAATAAAACAGCATCGGTGCCTACTTTCATAGCACACTTGTCCTGATTGATCCTGAACTGTTTAAAAGCAAATGATTGATTCGACATAAATGTTCATTGCTGAAGTAGAAAATTGTTTTCCTAATGTCAATGTATAGTATAATCGTAGAATAAAGTTATAATAAATTCTTGAATTACATAGAAACAAAATAAGTTTTCCATGAGGAGACTATCGGGAGAAATTGAAAAAAGACCTTTTACTTACAAAAGGACGGAAATATAATCAACAAACAAAATACCTTTGGCGTCAATCAATTTACTCAAGATCGGTTTCCTTTTCTGACTCGTCAAATTCTTTGGTGGAAATATAAAGATCGATCAAACCTTCGGGAGCATCTAAGTCAAGTCGTTTACTTTCGCGGTTGATGCTTACAATAAACTCTTCTTTGGCCGGAATTAAAATTTCATTTTTTCCCTGCTTGATACTAAATATAGCTTGTTGAGGAAAATCCAGAACTTCGGTTACAATGCCTATCTCACCATATTTTTTGTCAAATGCAGTAAATCCCGGCATTTCATGGAAATAAAACTTTTTCCCTTTTAAAGGAGGTAAAAAACTCAAGGGTAAATAAAGGGTTGACTTTACCAATTTTTCTGCCTTATCAATTGAGTCAATTCCATCAATTGTAACAGTTGCAATATTTCCTTTGATCTGATTTTTTTTAATAAAAAAAGGAACAAGTGTATTGTTTATTTCAACGAAAACAGATTCTAATTTTTGGTACGCTGAAGGATTATCAACATCGAAAATAAATGCCAATTCGCCATGATTACCAACTCGCCTGGCAATATATCCTAAAATAAAACAATCATTTTTAACCATACTATTTAAAATAAAAAGAGCAGTTGATGTTGATCAACTGCCCAATTAAACAAATATATTTATACTAATTAAGCTTCTGCTTGTGTTTCAGCTTCCGGTGTTGCCGGAGCTGACTCCTCAACAACAGGTTCTTCAACTACAGGAGGTGTATTTTTAACAACAATTTTTGCAGCTTTTGCTTCTTTTGCAGCAGCTTCGGCAGCCATACGATTTTTGTAAGCATCCTTTTGAGTGTTGCTCAATTTAGATACTTTTGTTTCTATTTTACCTTCTTTTTCAGATTGCCATTTTGCATATTTTGCATCAGCCTGTTCTTGTGTTAATGCTCCTTTTGCGATACCACCTTCTAAGTGATTTCTGAACATTACTCCTTTGTAAGAAAGGATTGCACGGCAAGTATCTGTTGGTTGAGCTCCATTTTTTAACCAAGCTAACGCTTTGTCGTTGTCTAAAAGAATGGTTGCTGGATTTGTAGTTGGGTTGTAGGTGCCAATTTTCTCAATGAATTTTCCGTCTCGAGGTGCACGACCATCCGCAATTACAATATGATAAAAAGCACTTGCTTTTTTACCATGACGTTGTAATCTAATTTTTACTGACATTTTTTTGTTTTTTTAAGATTAATATTAGTCCCATCTTTAATTTGGGTTTGCGAAAGTACGAAAATAATATTACAACCAAAAATTTCTTTCCCTAATTTGAGTTTTCAAGCACATTTTAGGGCATTATTACAATTTTTTTTGTTTATTTATATAGTGTCTGTCCATAGAGTGCGATTAAATTAAAACAAAAAAATAGAAGCCGCAGATTCGCAGATTAAAAAGGAATCCGCCTTTGGCGGATAATCCGCGAAAATCAGCATGATCTGTGGCAAAAAAGTGTGTAGTAGTTCAATTTTAATCTGCGAATCTGCGGCTAATTTTTACATTATGGACAGACTCTACATAGTTAATTAATAGATGAATTGCGTATTATTAATGACAAATATTTCGATTTCAAACTATTATTCTTACTTTTGCAAAAAAACAAATCAAAATTTCTATGTCAACAAGTCCAGAAAATTGCATTTTAGTACCAATAGATTCTACTGAACAAACAGTTATTGCTTTAAGTCAATCGTACAATTTAGCAAGACTTACAAACTCCAAAATAATTTTGTTAAGTGTTGATGAGGGGAATGGTCCTCTTGTACAGAAAAAATTAGATGAATTAGCGAAGGAAGCATCTGTAAAATCGGGAATGCCGGTTGAAACAATGATCCGTCAAGGAAATGTTTACGAAGAGATAAATAAAGTTGCTGATGTGTTAAATCCGTTATTCGTAATGATCGGATTGGTTTCAAAAATAACTTTGGGTAAACTTATCGGGCAAAATGCCTTCAAAATGGTTCGTGAATCGAAACATCCTGTTATTACGATCAGAGGGAAAGAACATCGTGATGGATGCAAAACCATATTATTACCACTTGACTTAACAAAGGAAACCCGCGAAAAAGTGAGAAAAGCTGTTGAGTTAGCAAAAATATTCAATGCTGATATTCGTGTTATTTCTATTTTAACACAAAAAGATGAGGATGCTGAAAATAAATTGATCTCCTACTCCAACCAAGTTTGGAAATATATTAAAGAAGAAGGCATCCGTTGTACAATAAAAACACTTCGCGGCCATGATATCCCTCAAATGATATTAGATTACGGACATGAGGTGGAGGCTGACATCATCTTAATTATGAGTAAAGCAGAATTAAGTATGAAAGAATTTTTTATCGGAACTGTTGCACAACGTATCATTAATGAAAGTGATATTCCGGTTCTAAGCTTTAGACCAATGGTTCGAAAAGATACAACCAGATTTACCACACCTTATTAATAAGAAAATAACAAAACAATTTAAGCTCTGCATTTTTGCAGGGCTTTTTTTATGTTAATTTTCAATCCGCCCACTCATTATAATACAAATCACCTGCACAACTTACTAATAAAAAAGATAGCCACAGATTCACAGATTTTAAAGTTTATTATTTCGAATATTTTATTCCCCATTCCTCTTTTCTTCAATATCCACAATTAATATAATTTCAGGCATAAAAAATCTGTGAATCTGTGGCTGTTTTTCATCCTGCAACAGAACTGCAACGAATTACTTCAATAAAGTTATTTTTACTTTTTAGCTACTTTTCAACATCGAAAAAATCTACTCCTTTTAATACCTAAATTTACAATCCAATTTTCCTGTAAAATTTTCGGTCACACATTTAATTTTGAATTTATAAAATGAACTTTTCACATTTACACGTACATACTCAATTTTCATTACTCGATGGAGCTGCTGATATTTCATCGATGTACAAAAAGGCCGTTAATGACGGTATGCGTGGACTTGCAATTACAGATCATGGTAATATGTTTGGCGTATTTAAATTTGTTGCGGAAGCAGCAAAACATAATACGCAGGATAATCCTAATAAAATAAAACCAATTGTTGGTTGTGAATTTTATCTGGTTGAAAACCGCCACAAGCGCCAATTTACAAAAGAAGATAAAGATGTCAGGTACCATCAATTACTTTTAGCAAAAAATCCGGAAGGATACAAAAACCTTGTAAAGCTTTGTTCTTTGGGCTATATGGAAGGTTTGTATGGTAAATATCCACGCATCGATAAAGAGCTGATCTTACAATATCATGAAGGTTTAATTGCAACTACCTGTTGTTTGGGAGCTTCTGTACCTCGTACTATTCTTAAAAAAGGAGAAGAAGAAGGTGAAAAAGAATTCAAATGGTGGTTAGATATTTTTGGTGAAGATTATTATATCGAACTACAACGCCATAGCATTGCTGATCAAAATACGGTGAATGAAGTATTATTGAAGTTCGCTAAAAAGTACAATGTTAAAGTGATCGCGTCAAACGATTCGCATTACGTTGACCAGGCTGATTCAAATGCACATGATATTTTACTGTGCATTAACACAGGAGAAAAACAAAGTACTCCTATCATGAAAGATTATGGAGATGATGATTCCATGTCATCAAAAGGGAAACGTTTTGCTTTTTATAATGATCAGTTCTATTTTAAAACAACTGCTGAAATGACACAGTTGTTCAGCGATATTCCTCAGGCAATTGATAATACGAATGAGATCGTTGACAAGATTGTTCCTCTGAAACTGAAGCAGGACATCATGTTGCCGAACTTTGTAATCCCGACAACCTTTTTAACACAAGATGATTACCTGCATCATTTAACATTTACCGGTGCAAAAGAACGTTACCGCGATATTACTCCGGAAGTGGAAGAACGATTGAATTTCGAGTTGAATACAATTCGGATCATGGGCTTTGCCGGTTACTTTTTAATTGTTGCCGATTTTATAAAAGCCGGTCGTGACATAGGAGTTTTTATTGGTCCGGGACGTGGTTCAGCTGCGGGTTCTGCTGTTGCTTATTGTATAGGAATTACAAATATCGATCCCATAAAATACAATTTACTGTTCGAGCGTTTCTTAAATCCTGACCGGAAAACAATGCCCGATATTGATACTGATTTTGATGATGAAGGTCGTCAAAAAGTGATCGATTATGTTGTTGAAAAATATGGAAAAAATCAAGTAGCACAAATTGTTACCTATGGTACAATGGCTGCAAAGATGAGCATTAAAGATGTTGCCAGAGTATTGGACCTCCCTTTGCAGGATTCGAATATGCTTGCGAAATTGGTTCCTGACCGCCCGGGTATCGAATTAAAACGTGTGTTATTGGCACCAATGACGGGCGATGCAAGTTTAGAAGAAAAAGAAGGCTTATCAAAAGAAGATCTGGAAGATGTAAAAAAATTACGCGCAGTACTTGCCGGAAATGATATTCAATCAAAAGTTTTGAAAGAAGCGTTGATACTGGAAGGCTCTGTACGTGGCACCGGCATTCACGCATCGGCCATCATCATTGCCCCAAAAGATCTGACAGAAATAGTTCCCATCGCTGCATCCAAAGAAACTGAATTATACATTACACAATATGATGGCAGAGTAATTGAAGATGCCGGAGTAATTAAGATGGACTTCTTAGGTCTGAAAACACTCACTATTCTTCGGGATGCATTACGATTGATAAAAGAAAATCACGGAATCGATCTCGTGATTGATGATGTTCCATTAGATGATGCAAAAACATTTGATCTTTATCAACATGGCGATACCAACGGTACATTTCAGTTTGAAAGTGCCGGAATGCAAAAGCATCTGATCAGTTTAAAGCCTGATAAATTTGCTGATCTCATTGCCATGAACGCCTTGTATCGTCCGGGTCCTATTGAATACATTCCAAAATTTATTGCTCGTAAACACGGAAGAGAACCCATTGAATACGACCTTCCTGAAATGGAAGAATACCTAGCGGATACCTATGGTATCACTGTGTATCAGGAACAGGTAATGTTGCTGTCTCAGAAATTAGCAGGTTTTTCAAAAGGGGATGCCGATGTATTGCGAAAAGCAATGGGTAAAAAAGACAGAGGAACTCTTGATAAAATGAAGAGCAAATTTATTTCGGGTGCTACTGAAAAAGGATTACCTGCTGATAAACTTGAAAAGATCTGGACCGACTGGGAAAAGTTTGCTCAATATGCATTTAACAAATCACATTCGACTTGTTACGCGATGGTGGCTTTTCAAACTGCCTACTTAAAAGCACATTATCCCGGTGAATACATGTCATCGGTATTAACACACAACCTAAGCAATATTGATAAGATCACCTTCTTTATGGATGAGTGCAAGCGCATGGGTGTTCCGGTGCTTGGGCCTGATGTAAATGAAAGTCAGTATCAATTTTCGGTAAATAAGAACGGACAAATTCGCTTTGGAATGGGTGCTGTTAAAGGTGTTGGAGAATCGGCCGTAAATTCGATTGTGGAAGAACGCAAGGAAAACGGCCCTTATAAAAGCATTTTTGATTTTGTAAGAAGAATAAATTTACGTGCAGCAAATAAAAAAACATTTGAAAGTCTTGCAAATTCAGGAGGTTTAGATTCATTCGGAATTCATCGTGCAACTTATTTTTTTACGGAGGGAAATGACACAGGAAATTTTCTGGAGCGCGTAATTCGTTACGGCAGTTCTCATCAGGATGGAGTAAACTCAGCTCAGGTATCACTCTTTGGTGAAGATACAGCGGTGGATATGCCCGAACCAAAAATTCCGGTTTGTGAAGTCTGGAACAATCTGGAACAATTGAAAAATGAAAAAGATGTGGTCGGATTCTTTATTTCCGGACATCCGCTGGATACCTACAAATTAGAGATGGATAATTTTTGTATTCATACTATTGGTGACACAAAAAAAATCGAAGAAAATAAAAATAAAGATTTGGTATTTGGTGGTATTGTAACCAATGTACACAATGGAGTTACAAAAACCGGAAATCCCTGGGGAAAAATTACCATTGAAGATTATTATGAATCAAGTGAATTAGCGTTCTTTGGAGAAGATTATGTGAAGTTTAAACAATATATGGTAACGGGTTTATTCTTATACATAAAAGGAAAGATCGCTGAACGATTCCGTAACTCAGGAAATTTCGAATTCAAAGTGTCAAACATCCAATTGTTATCCGAGCTACGCGATAAATTAGCAAGGAGTATTACTGTAAATGTGTCCTTAAAACAATTGGACGAAGAGTTCATTACCAAGATCAACGAAATATTAAGCACGAATAGTGCAACACAGCCTCGCAATTGCTTATTACGTTTTAAAGTATATGATTCAGAGGAAAATATTTCGGTTGAATTACCTTCAAAAAAAATAAAGGTAAATCCCAATAATGAGTTGCTTGAGTTGTTAGATTTGAATAAACTGGAATATAAATTTAATTAAAAACCTCAGCCTTTAATCCCCTCTCCACAAGAGAGGGGTGTATTTGTGAGAAACAGAAAAAAACTTAATTTTCAAACTTTGAACTAAAAAAAATGTCATCATGTCACAAAAAACATTTTGGCAAATGATTTGACTAATCAATAAGCATTTTTATCTTTATAAAAATTTGAAGCACATTAAATAATCAATCATAAATAAAATAATAAAATAAATAAAATTATGGCAGTAGAAATCACAGACGCTAACTTTGATGAGTTGGTAAAAAATTCAGGAAAACCGGTATTACTTGACTTTTGGGCAGAATGGTGCGGACCATGTCGCATGGTAGGACCGGTAGTTGAAGAGTTATCAAAAGAATATGAAGGCCAAGCCGTTATTGGCAAAGTAAACGTTGATAATAACGCAAACATTTCAGCAATGTTTGGTATTCGTAATATTCCAACAATTCTATTTTTCAAAGGAGGAGAAGTCGTTGACAAACAAGTTGGAGCTGTTCCAAAATCAGTGTTGGAAGCGAAATTGAAAGCACTTTTTTAAAAAAAGCAAACAAATGAACAATATGCAGTAAACAAATGCTGTATGTTGTTCATTTTTTATTATTTATACCAATTGAAATATAAAATAAAATATTTTAAAACCTCACCCAATGCCCTCTCCTTGAAAAAAGAGATAGCTTTTTGGGCTATTTTTTATTTCAAGTTGGTATTATTGTCTATTATTTTTTATTGTCCACTGTTTTGAACTCAATCAATCAACAACCCTTACAGCAGTTTACCCATCTGGAGTTAATTGCAAAAAAAGTGGTAGAGGGCTTTATAACAGGTCTTCACAAAAGTCCCTTCCATGGCTTTAGTGTTGAATTTGCGGAGCATCGTCTTTATAACAAAGGGGAAGCAACAAAACATATTGATTGGAAATTATTCGGACGAACGGATAAATTATTTGTAAAACGATTCGAAGAAGAAACCAATTTACGTTGTCAAATTATCATTGATGATTCGTCCTCTATGTATTTCCCTGTTGTCGCTAACAACTCCCTCTCCTTCGGAGAGGGCCGGGGTGAGGTAAATAAGATCACCTTTTCTGCATACTGCGCGGCTGCATTAATTGAACTATTGAAGCGCCAACGTGATGCAGTTGGATTAAGTATTTTTTCTGAAAAGATCGAAGTACATACACCTGCAAAATCAAGTTCATTACATCACAAAATGTTGTTCCATGAATTGGAAAAACTAATTCAACCACATGATGTAAAAACTCACAAAAAGACTTCAGCCATTGAAGCCTTACATCAAATAGCCGAAGCCATTCACAAACGTTCGTTGGTAATAATATTCAGCGATATGATGGATTCAAAAGCCAATTCTGAAGAATTATTTTCTGCCTTACAGCATTTAAAACACAACAAACATGAAGTGATCTTATTTCATGTTACCGACAAACAAAAAGAACTGGATTTCGATTTTGATAATCGACCCTACCGATTTGTGGATATGGAAACAGGAGAAGAAGTAAAATTACATCCTAACGAGATCAAAGAAACCTACCAACACTCCATGGCTGATTTCAGAAAAAATTTAATTCTGAAATGCGGACAATATAAAATTGATTTTGTGGAAGCCGATATCAACGAAGGCTTTGAAAAAGTGTTACTCCCTTACCTTTTGAAGAGAACAAGAATGATGTAAGATTATTTTTGTGTAGATTTATTATCAAATAACAATTAATGAAATTTTTTATTAATATAGCTCTGCTAATTTGCGCATTTGCTTTGCAAGCAAATGCACAAATTTATTTTAATAATTTGTATGATTATGATCGGGCTTCAATCTATAATAATGCTGCAGGAACATCTTATGAATACAACAATGGCGATTACTTAATTACCGGACAAAAATATTATTCTTTTTCATTTGGTGCTTTGTTTTTCATTAGGACAAACGCTAATGGAGATACTGTTTATACAAAGCGCTACCCTAAGGCAAATTGTTCCTATTATACAGGTGCATCCAACTCATTAATAAAATGTTCTGATGGTAATTTAGCTCAGGCAGGTGCATATATTGATAGCAGTAACACTTACCCAGATGCCTTATTAATAAAACTCACCGAGGATGGAGATACTTTGTGGACAAAAACCTATGGAGGTGCAAATTTTGATAATGCGAACATTGTATGTCAAACCCCTGATAGTGGTTTTGTATTAATGGGAGTAACGCAAAGTTACAGCAATGGTCCATCTTCCGATTTTTATTTAATTAAAACGGACAAAAACGGAATTTTCCAATGGCAAAAGGTTTATGGAACAACAGCAGCAGAAGATTGTGTTTCAGGTCAAATTACATTGGATGGAGGGTATATTTTATCCGGAAGTAAATCAATCAACAGTACTACAAGTAACTTTTACATTGTAAAAACAGATTTTATGGGGAATCTGCAATGGCAAAAATCTTACACTACTTCTAATGGAATTTGTTTTATTAAACAATTAGCAGACAGCAGCTATCTGCTTACTGGAGCGCAAAGCATTATAGGAATGGGATATCAGGCTACTATTTTAAAAGTGAATAAGCTTGGAAATTTTATTTGGCAAAAAAATTATGGAGGAAGTACTGATGATTGGTTTTATTCAAAACCAATCATATTAAATGATGGAAGTATAATTGCTGGTGGTCAACAAATGGTAGGCGGCAAACCCTTCGGATTATTAATTAAAACAGATAGTTTGGGTAACCAACAATGGTTACGTACCTATTATGCGAATCCAAGTAATGCCAATTATGTTTATGATGTAAAACATACCAGTGACAATGGATTTATATTGACGGGTTCTGGTAATGTTACAGGGCAGGATGCCTGGGTAGTAAAAGTCGACAGCAACGGTTGTGAAGTTGCTAATTGTAATGTAGGAATAAATGAATTTAAAAATGAAAATTATAAATTGCAGATTTGCCCAAACCCAGCAAAAATTGAAATTACAGTTGAACTAAGCAATTCAACAATTACAGATTATGTAATTGAAATTAGAAATGTGTTAGGGGAATTACAAAAAACAGAAGTGCAAAATTCGATTATAAATATTTCTCAATTTGCTTCAGGCATTTATTTTATTACCGCAATTAATAAAGATGGAAAAATAAGAGTGGGGGAGAAATTTGTGAAGGAATAAAGGTTACTAATAAACGAATGGTAATGAATTAACGAAATGAAAATATTATTATTGTTAGACAATCATTTGTCTTAATAAGTATAAAGATCTCTCCGCTGCGGTCGAGATGACAACACGCAGATTCGTATATTCGTAAAATTTCGTATTTCGTAGATTAGTAGTTTAGTAATTATAATTAGTAGCCATTAGATATTCATAATCACACGTACATTGTCATTCCGACCTTAGGAGGAATCTTGTTACTTTATAAAAAAAATTTCTACTATGAAACTAAGTGCAAAAAAATCTGTCAGTTCTTCAATTTTAATTATCTTTTTATGAAAAAATAAATTAATTACTCCAAAGCAACCTTAAATCCTTTTTTAACATCTATTTTGTGTCCTCCTGATTTAGAGTTTTTTTTCTATATTTGTTAGGATAAAACTAATACTCCAATTATTATGAAATATCTTAAACTGACATTTCTTGCTTTCTCGTGTTTTTTTATTTGTTCTGTTTCAAAAGGACAATCATCAAAACAGAATCCGAAGATCACAAAAACTGCCTATTATTATTCCTTTGAAGGAGCTAAATCTCTTTCGGATGTTGAAGTTCTGAAGGATGAACTATTCGCATTGAAAGGCGTTACGGAATTTAAACCAATCTTTAAATTCGAAAAAAACGCGGCACAAATAATTGTTATAGTTAAAGAAAAGGAGAGAACATCTGAAGGGGATAAATTATTTGAAATTACAGATCTAAAAAAGATTTTAATAAAACATGGATATGCTCCCCTTGAATTAACAATGGAATCATTACCCATCGAATAAGACATTTTTATTGTTTTTTGCAAATACTCTCCAAACTATGAAAAAATTAATACTAATTTTTTTACTCTTTTCTATTCAGTGTAAAACTATTTTCGCCCAATCCGACAATTGCTCCACCGCAACATTAATAGGTGTTACCGCAAATTGTTCTTCACCTACAAATGGGACTACCATTGGGGCAACAGCAAGTATAGCGGGTTGTGTTGGTAATGCGGATGACGATGTATGGTATAAATTTGTCGCGACAAGTACCAGCCAGGTAATTACTGTAAGTCCAAGTGCAACCATGGATCCTGTTGTTCAACTATTTTCAGGAACCTGTTCTACACTTATTTCATTGTATTGTGAAGATGTTGGATTTTCAGGAGGAGCTGAAACCATTTATTCAACCGGATTAACAATTGGAGCAACTTATACCGTTCGGGTTTATAATTATGCAGCAGGTGCCGGCTCCGGAACATTTACTATTTGTGTTACTAATCCTCCTGCTGCCCCCGGCAATGATTTTTGTGGTGGCGCAGTAAGTTTGCCTGTCAACTTAGCTTGCGTTAATACAGCTGGAACCACAGTTGGCGCAACACAATCTTATGTAGGATGTGCAGGAACAGCCGATGATGATGTGTGGTATAAATTCGTAGCTACTAATTCTACTGCAACTATCACTGTTGATCCCTCCAACACCATGGATGCTGTTGCTGAAATGTATTCAGGAGCATGTGCCACTTTAAATTCAATGGATTGTCAGGATGTTGGATTTACGAATGGTAATGAAGTAATTAGTGCTGTTGGTTTAGTTGCAGGAAACACCTATTACGTCAGGGTTTATGATTACTATGGTGGAAATGGTGGTGGAACATTTAATATTTGTGTGTCTGGTCCTGCAGCATCAGGAATACCTACCAATGATGAACCTTGTAATGCTATTGCTTTACCTGCTGTTACATCCGATTGTAATTATTTGCAATTCACAACAACCGGTGCTACCGCATCAGTTGGTGCTACTCCTATTCCATCTGCTTGTGTTGGAGGTTCTGCTCCGCAACAAGGAGGTTTTGTTGCAACAAGTCATGATGTATGGTTTAAGGTAATTGCTCCTGCAAACGGACAATTAACCATAACACCTCAACCGGGTTATGGAATCAATGATGGTGTTATGGTTTTGTATAGCGGAACCTGCGGAGCCCTGGTACAAATTGCCTGTTCAGATGACAATAATTATCCCGGTGCTCCGAATGATCTTAAACCTTATATTTCAAGAACGGGATTAACTCCGGGAACTACTTATTACATAAGGTATTTCGGATGGGGCACCAGCTTCGGAAATTTTGGAATTTGCATTTCATCTCCTACCAACGATTTTTGTTCAACAGCATTATATATCTGTGATTTAAATGGATACAGTGCTTCTACCAGTGCGGCATATACTCCGGACCGACCCGGTAATATGTTCGGTAATAATGAAACAGCAGCTGGTGTTGATCAACCGAATGGAACAAATACCGGTGGAATTTTTGGTCAGGGTGGCGCATGGGGGACCGGATCTGCTTTTTATGATGTAAATATCAATAATAATTCCTGGATCAGATTCACGGCATCTGCAACTTCTGCGGTATTAAGCGTTACAATAGGAAATTGCTGGGTAGGAGCTTATCCTTCCGGAGGAATCCAAATGCAAATATTTTCCGGTACTAATTGCACCAGCTTTACTCCTGTTTCTAATTTCGAAGAAAACTCGACAGGATTTACTATCACTGCAAACGGACTAACCATTGGAAATGATTATTACTTAATGGTCGATGGCTATGCAGGCGATATTTGTAACTATACGATAACAGCCAATTCAGGAGTTCTATTTCCTGCAATTACTGCTTCTCCGTCAGCCGTATGTGCAGGAAGCAGTACAACATTAACGGCTCCAAACGGAGCAACAAGTTATCTTTGGTCACCAGGAGGAGAAATAACTCAAAGTATTGTTCCTACTCCATCATCGACAACAACCTACACTTGTATTGTATCCGGTGTTTGTGGATCCAAACAAACATTAACCAAAACAATTACTGTAAATCAATTGCCTTCCATGACAAGTACGGCATCACCCGCTGCTATATGCAGTGGTGGAACAGTTAGTGTTCCTTTGTCTGCCAGTCCTGCCTCCAGCTTTACCTGGATCGCTGCGAATAATGGAAGTACACTTGGAGAGAGTCTTACCACTCAAAGTTCAAGTACGTTAAGTAATACAATAACCAGTTCTTCCACTTCTCCGCAAGTAGTATCCTATACAGTAACTCCAACATCAACTGTTGGATCTTGTCCCGGTACGCCTCAAACAGTTAGTGTAACTGTTAATCCAACTCCAACGGTTTCTGCTGCCGGATCAGCTCAAAGTGTTTGTGCAACTACTGCTACGTTAGCCGGAAATACACCAACAGTAGGTACTGGAGCATGGACACTTATTAGCGGAAGCGGGGTTATCACTTCTCCTACTTCCCCAAATTCAGGAGTTACCGGTTTGGGAACGGGAGCAAATGTTTTTCAATGGGCCATCTCCAATTCACCTTGTACTCCTTCTACAAGTCAGGTAACAATTACACGAGTTGCTAATCCAACTGTATCTGCAGCAGGATCAAACCAGACAGTGTGTACCACTTTTGCTACACTTGCAGGCAACAATGCAACTACCGGTTCTGGATTATGGACATTAGTTAGTGGAAGTGGAAGTATCACCACACCTTCCTCAGCTACCTCCGGAGTAACAGGATTAGGTATTGGAGCAAATGTTTTTCAATGGACAATCTCCAATTCTCCTTGCTTATCTTCATCCAGCCAGGTAACCATAACAAATACAGGTGGTCCTCCAACAACTGCTGCTGCAGGATCAGCTCAAAATGTGTGTGCAACAACTGCAACCTTAAGCGGAAATCCACCAGTGGTAGGGACAGGTTTATGGACGCTTGTTAGCGGAAGCGGAAGTATCACCTCTCCAACTTCACCCAACTCAGGAGTTACCGGTTTAGGCACCGGAGCAAATGTGTTTCAGTGGACGATCAGCAATGCTCCCTGCACACCTTCATCAAGTCAGGTAACTATTACCGGTGTTGCAAATCCAACTGTTTCTGCAGCCGGATCTGATCAATCCATTTGCAGTACTTCTGCCACACTTGCCGGAAATACTCCTGCTGCCGGATCAGGTTTATGGACATTAGTAAGTGGTAGCGGATCAATCACATCGCCTTCTTCTCCAAATTCAGGAGTAACCGGATTGGGAGCAGGAACAAATGTTTTTCAATGGACAATTTCAAATTCGCCTTGTTCTTCTTCGCAAAGTACAGTTACAATTACAAATACCGGTGGACCAACAACTGCCAATGCCGGTGCAACTCAAAATGTGTGTGCAACCACTGCAACCTTAAATGGAAATTCACCCCTAGTAGGAACTGGTTTGTGGTCATTGATCAGCGGAAGCGGAACGATCACTTCTCCAGCTTCACCTAACTCCGGAGTTACCGGTTTAGGAACAGGAGCAAATATATTTCAGTGGACGATCAGCAATGCTCCCTGTACAGCTTCAACAAGCCAGGTAACTATTACCGGTGTTGCAAATCCAACTGTTTCTGCAGCCGGATCTGATCAATCCATTTGCAGTACTTCGGCTACACTTACCGGAAATACTCCTGCTGCCGGAACAGGTTTATGGACATTAGTAAGCGGGACAGGAACCATCACATCGCCTTCTTCACCAAATTCGGGAGTAACAGGATTGGGAGCAGGAGCAAATGTATTTCAATGGACAATTTCAAATTCACCTTGTTCTTCTTCGCAAAGTACAGTTACAATTACAAACACTGGAGGACCAACAACTTCTAATGCCGGTGCAACTCAAAATGTGTGTGCAACCACTGCAACCTTAAATGGAAATTCACCCTTAGTAGGAACAGGTTTATGGTCATTGGTTAGCGGAAGCGGAACAATCACTTCTCCGGCTTCACCTAACTCAGGAGTTACCGGATTAGGAACCGGTGCAAATGTGTTTCAATGGACAATCAGTAATGGTCCTTGTACACCATCAACAAGCCAGGTAACAATTACCGGTGTTGCTGCGCCAACAGTTTCAGTTGCCGGATCAAATCAAACAATATGTAGCAGCTCAGCTACACTTGCTGGAAATACACCAATCGTTGGCACTGGAACATGGTCATTAGTGAGTGGATTTGGGATACTAATTTCACCTTCTTCACCCAACTCTCTTGTTATTGGATTAGGCACAGGAGCAAATGTTTTTCAATGGACCATTTCAAATTCGCCTTGTTCTTCTTCGCAAAGTACAGTTACAATTACGAATACAGATGGCCCTACTACTTCAGTTGCAGGATCGGATCAAAGTGTTTGTGCAACTACTGCAACATTAAATGGAAATTCACCAACAGTCGGAACAGGATTGTGGTCATTGATCAGCGGAAGCGGAACCATCACCTCTCCAACTTCACCTAACTCAGGAGTTACAGGTTTAGGCACAGGAGCGAATGTGTTTCAATGGACGATCAGCAATGCTCCTTGTACACCTTCATCCAGTCAGGTAACTATTACAGGAATTGCAAATCCTACTGTTTCAGCTGCCGGATCAAATCAAACTATTTGCAGTACTTCTGCCACACTTGCCGGAAATACACCGACAACAGGAACAGGATCCTGGACCTTAGTAAGTGGAAGCGGAACTATCACAACATCGTCTTCACCAAATTCGGGAGTTACCGGTTTGGGAACCGGAGCCAATGTATTTCAGTGGACCATCTCCAATTCACCCTGTTCTTCTTCTTCCAGCACAGTTACAATTACTAATACCGGTGGACCAACAACTTCTATTGCCGGAGCTAATCAAAATGTTTGCGTGGCAACTGCTACATTAAATGGGAATATACCAACAGTTGGCACAGGTTTATGGACACTAATCAGCGGAAGCGGAACTATCACCTCGCCAACTTCACCTAACTCCGGAGTTACGGGTTTAGCAACAGGAGCAAATGTTTTTCAATGGACAATCAGTAATGCTCCATGTGTGGCTTCATCAAGCCAGGTAACCATCACATTAAATACTCTTCCGACAATAACTACTGTTCCTACTTCTGCTCCCAGCAATTGCGGTCAGGCAACAGGATCATTAACCGGAGCAATTGTGAGTGGAAGTGGAATCTTGTCCTATTCATGGACTGATGCATCTAACAGCGTAGTTGGCACATCTTCGGATCTATCCAACCAACCAGCCGGCACTTATAATTTAACTGTTACTGATGCCAATGGTTGTTCGTCAATTTTTGGACCTTACAGTATTATTAATCCCGGAGCACCAACAGCACCAACAGTAACAGCAAACAACA
Organism: Bacteroidetes bacterium RIFCSPLOWO2_12_FULL_35_15; assembly: GCA_001769385.1. GTDB lineage: Bacteria > Bacteroidota > Bacteroidia > 2-12-FULL-35-15 > 2-12-FULL-35-15 > 2-12-FULL-35-15. Next base: position 33,366 of record MEPB01000100.1, read on the forward strand.
ATTCAGTTTGTGTTGGAAATCCTATATTACTAAGTGCTTCATCAGTTTTTCCAAATCCGATTTTTAATTGGACCGGACCAAATGCAACCGGTAATTTAGCCACATTAACAATACCTTCGGCTACTTTAGCGGATTCAGGACCATATGCTGTTTCGGTTACTTCAAATGGTTGTACAGGACCGGCAACTATTGTTAACATTACTGTTTCGGCAAATCCAATAGCCACAGTAAGTTCAACAACTACAACTATTTGTTCAGGAAATACAATTAATTTAAATAGTACCGGTGGTGGAACCTATAGCTGGACAGGGCCAAATGGTTTCGCATCAAGCAATGGAATTGATTCGATTCCTACTTCCACAATTGCTGCATCAGGCACCTATACCGTTGTTATTACTAATTCAGCAGGCTGCAAAGATACTGCTACAGTTAGTATCGCAGTAAACCAAAGCCCTTCTACACCAATAGTGACAGCTAATGCAAATAACTTATGTAAGGGAGATAGTTTACAATTAAATAGTAATTCGACACTGGGAAGTACCTACGCATGGACAGGGCCAAATGGTTTTTCTACTTCAGTTCAAAATCCAGGTATCAATCCTGTTACCATTTTAAATTCCGGAAATTATTCGGTGATCGCCTCCTTGAATAATTGTTCGAGTGCAGCTATTTCAATAGCTATTACTGTTAATACAAATCCAATAGCAACGGCTAGTTCAAGTACAACTGCACTTTGTTCGGGAGATACCATTTACTTATTAAGCACAGGCGGTGGAACCTATACATGGAATGGGCCAAATGGTTTTTCATCCGGCAATGCCAATGAAACTATTACAAATTCTTCAGCACTTGCAACCGGAACCTATACTGTTGTAGTTGCTAATGCATCAGGCTGTTTAGATACGGCCACAGTAAACATCCTTGTTAGCCAAACACCACCTGCAGCTATAACCTCAGATGTTGCAACTTGTGCAGGAGACACTTTGATATTAACGGCAAGCGGAACAGGAACCATAAATTGGTATAGCGATATCGCATTAACAACTTTGGTTCAGGCAAATAGTTCCACCTATTCACCAGGTATTCCATCAGGAACAATTGCAACCTATTATGTTACAGTTTCTAATAACGGATGTATAAGTACAACATCCGCAGTAACTGCCAGCAATGCAAACATTAATGCTGCTGCTATTGCAAGTGATACTACCGGGTTTGTTCCGATGAGTGTTAACTTCACAAATTTAAGTACCGGGGTTGATGCCGGTGATAATTTCCTTTGGTTGTTTGGTGATGGCAATTCGGCAAACACCTATAATTCAAGCAATACCTATAACAGTGGCGGCAATTTTAATGTAATGCTTATTATTACAGAAACCACAACAGGATGTATGGATACCGCTTACATAAATGTAATTTATGATGGAGATTCATATATTGTAATACCAAACATTTTTACACCGAACGATGATAATACAAATGATGTTTATACTATCCTTTCGAAAGGAATAAAAACCTTAGATGCTGAAATATACGACCGCTGGGGATTGAAAATGTATGAATGGCATACTGTAAACGGAGGCTGGGATGGAAGAACAGCAAGTGGTGTACAAGCAAGTGATGGCACTTATTATTACATTATCAAGGCAAAAGCATATAACGGGAAAGAATATTTTGAAAAAGGGCCATTCCAACTTACGCGATAAATAATAAACCTTTTTTTTTAACGATGTTTTTTTATTCTGAATTAATGATTTGGAACCTTTTAAATTAAACGTAAGGGTATATATTATCAAGTCTCCGGTTGATTTTAATGCCATTTGCTAAAGATAGCTCATTGTAACATCGCAAAAAAAGAACAAGAATGAAACCAAAACATTTTTTCTTCTGCCTGATTCTTTTTATTCAAACAGTAAAAGCTCAGGATAGTTTACGATTTCTTTCAGCAACAACAGGTGCAGGTTGTTACCGTGTGGAATATTATAATAATTTTCTTTTTGCGGGAACCGGTACTACATTGCGGGTTTATGATGCAAGCGGAAATCCTCCTTTTCAAATGCTTTATGAATACAGGTTCAGATCGATCATACTCGATCTAAAAATAAAAAATAATTTTCTTTATGTTGCCGCAAATCATGATGGCATTTCCAAATGGGATATCACCTCCCCTTCCACCCCAACGAAATTATACAACTATGTTCCGGATAGCCTGAACGAAGCTGCTTATCATATTTCTTTTTATGGCGACACTATTTTTGTAGCCTACTTTAAAAAAGTAGGCGTGTTTTACGATAACGGAAATTCTTTTCAAAAACTAAGTACTTTCGGTCACATCACCGGAAACGGATATATTGCCGGAGGAGATTTAAAAAACAATGTTTATGCATATACGGTAGGAAGGAACGGCTATACAGGAGCTGCTCCCGATGGAGTGTATTTTCGGAATGCACAAACTTTTGCTCCTGTTTCTTTTTACCAACAAACTTTTGCTGCACCGGAAGGAGTTATTTTCGGAAAGAATACTTCTCTGATTCATGTGTTGGGAGGCACACAAAATACCTATAATCCTTTTGATGCAAGAGGACTTTTTTATTCCCTGGATATATCAAACATCAACTCTCCGCAGGTTGCTTTTTCCGATACAATTACGGATGTTGTGATGGGGCTTGCAGTTGCTTCTCCACAAAACGCGGTAAATATTAACGACACTATCTATGTTGCAACCAATGCTGCACTGGAAACCGGGTGGACAATACTTTCACCAGCCTATGGACAGGTATATGCGTATGACGCAACAACTATTTCCAATGTAAATTTGCTTACGAATATTTATGCGGGTCTCTGGCATTTTGATGCGGAGGTCCATAACCAAAACATGTATGTTGCTTCAGAATGGTATGGTATTAAAACGCTTAATATTTCAAATATTTATAATGAAGTAGATCTAGGGAACACACTCACAGGAGGATGGGCAATGAAGGGTGATAAATTCGGAAATACGATGGTTCTGGCGAATGAAGGTTATGGAATAAAAAAATTTGATATTACTAATCCATTTCAGCCCATACTAACAGGAACTGCCACTTTTGTTTCAGATACTATTGGGTTCTGCCAAAATGTAAAATTCTCAGGCAATGGTAATTATATTTATGGTTTATTCCAGACAGTTTACCAATTCAGGATTTATGATAAAAATACACTCTCTCTGGTCGGAAAAATCCCGAACATAGGCGGAGTAAGCTATGGGAACACCGATATGCAGGTATGGGGAAACAAGATTTTTTTTAATGGAAATACAGGCGGAAATGATTCTATCCAAGTAATGGATGTTACAAATCCTGCCTCACCATTCCTTGTTTCAAAACTCCCCCTGAAAGAAAATGATATGAAGATAAGTGACAATGGAAAACTTTTCATCTGCAATAATGAAGGAATATTTGTTTATGATGTTACAACCGGAACTCCTTCCCTTCTTGCCAGCCACTTATTTTCAGGAATACAAGATGGAAAGAAAATAGCTGTTATCAACGACACTATTTTCGCTTATGTGACCTGGAAAGGACTCGTGCGTTATATTTACAACAGTACTCTTAACACCATTACAGAAAGTACAACTGTTTCACTTGGCTCATTGGGAACACCCCAAGCAATGGCTGTTGACCAATTTGGATTGTATATTGGATATACAAAATTCGGATTGTATGCATATAATAAACAAACAATGACTCAAAAAAGCTGGTATCGGACAGGCTTGGACTTAAAAGGATATACTGACATTTGGCCACTGACCGATCTGTATTGTAAAGACAACTTAATTTTTCTGAACGAATATTTCGGGCAAACTTCCATACTCACTATGGATAATAGTGTTGTAACGACTATTGAAAATTCTACTTCTTCCGATTCATCACCCGAACTAATCATTTATCCAAATCCCTCAAACGGAAATTTTGTTTTACAACAACTTAAAACTGTGGATAAAAAATCCCTGCAAAATGGCAACATTGAAATTTATGATGTATATGGACAGAAAGTTTTTCAATCACAAATTAATAGTACGAAATATGAAATTCATTTAGATCTGCCAGGTGGCATCTATTTTTACAAATTCAAAGACAAAGAAAAAATTAAGGGAACAGGTAAAATCATTCTCCAATAAAGAGAGAATATATACCAATTTTTAGAATGTATATTTAGGGTTCACTCAATCATTACGAAAAAGAATAATATAGGCTCTTTCAAGAAATTTCGTATGTGTTTAATGCAAACATAAACACAAAACAATCTTTTTCTTTGCACTCTTTTTCTTTTTCCTTAATGAAAAAGAAACAAAAAATCAAGAGCAAACGATTGCTCCACTCCTCTCCCAATTTTTTTGAATGTCTATGAGAGCAGCTAAAGCTCTCACCAAGACCTTCAAGAAAAATTGAGTTCACCGCGAAACGACATCGCGTTTGCTCATAGCTCGCACACATCAAACTAACAAACTTTTTTTATAAAATTAAACATTATTGATTCCAAATATTTGGAACCTGGAGAGAGGATGATTGGACTCCTATTTTATATTTCAATTGGAATTGGTCCTAAACCTGAGTAAAAATGTGTTAATAATTTACCAAGGTTATTCTCGAAAACACAAACTAAGATTCTATTTCTCATCGACATACACCACCAACTTCATCAATAAAACTCTTATTGTCTGGTGATGGTATATGTTTCTGTTTTACTTCCGGCACTATTAGTTGCAATGATAACAATAGTATTAATACCCATATTTAAATTTGCAGGAATGCTTAAATTTTTTGTTTTATTATTAAATGAAAATCCTGTAAAAGCGGCACCATTAATTTTTACACTTATTCCTGCAGCAGTTAATACATTTTCAAGTTTTAAAGTTATTGTATAAAGGCTATTTGTTGTTGTTTCGGAACGTGTGCCTGGAGAAATTAATTTTATCACAGGTGAAACTCTTCCTGTTGAAGCAGCAGAATCTGATCCTGCAGAAACATTGTCGGAATTAGTTACAAAAGGCTTTACATCTATTTGATCATTCGAAATCACAGTTCCGGTATTTGTTATAGCAGTTCGAGTAATCGATACCGTTTTACTATCTGTTCCGGCTGAATTTGTTGCTGAAACCACAATAGAATTATTGCCTAGAATTAAAGAAACTTTGAACGTCAATTTATTTGTACCAACCTGATAGGAAAAATTGGTCAGCGGTACTCCATTTAATTTTACCAAAATATTACTTGCGCTTTGCACATTTAATACCTTGGCAGTTACAGAGTAAAGTAAAGCATTGGAAGTTGAATTTGCTGTTGAAGGGGCAATAAAACTAACTACTGGCGCAATTTCTTGAGGAGTAATAACAGGTCTGGAATAATTTATCAACTGGGTTTCCGAAACACTCCCACTTGCGTTTGATGCTGAAATTACAAATGTATTTGCACCTAAAAACAATGCTTGGGTTATGGCAAGTTCTTTTGTTGAAGTATTATAAGTAAAATTTACCTGAACAGTTCCATTCACTTTTAGTGTAATATCATTTTTAGAATTTACTCCAATTACTTTTGCTAAAAAATTAACTGGAGAATGGGTCGTAGAAAATGGATTTGCAGAAGGAGTTATGAATGTGATCACAGGTTTTGGCAAATGAACATCGGTCTGGTATAAAATTGATTGATTTTTAGAATCATTTCCACTTTGGTTTGTTGCCGTAATCACAAATGCATTTGAACCCGGTATTAAATTAGTAGAAATACTTAACGTTTTAGTTACTGAATTATATGAAAAATTCGGTGTTGAAATTCCATTTACAATAATTGAAATATCATTTTTAGAATTTACATTTTGTACACTTGCTTTTACTGTTGCATTATTTTGATTTGTAGAAAAAGGATTTGTTGTCGGTGAAGTAATCGTTACAATTGGTTTTGGCAATGCAACAACCGGGGTATAAATAATGGTTTGGGTTTCTGAATCGGCACCACTAACATTAGTTGCTGAAATAATAATACTGTTTGCACCCTGAATCATATCCGCATTAAATGTTAATTGTTTTGAAACTAAATTATAATTGTATTTACTGGAAGGAAGCGGTCCATTATTAATAGTTATAGCAATTTGACCGGGAGAAGTAATGTTTTGAATACTTGCCGAAATGGCCATTGTATTAACTGAACAATTATATGGATTTGTATTCGGACTGGAAATAGTAATAATGGGAATAGGAGTGCTGTAGTTTGTGATATCCTGTTTAAAAATTACAGTAATTGATTTAGAATCATTTCCACTTTGATTATTTGCGGAAATTAAAAATGTATTTGCACCTTGAATTAAACTAGTATTTAAACTAAATGTTTTAGAAGTTGGATTGAATGTAAAATTACTATTTGAAGAGCCATTCACAGAAATCTGGATCTGATTTTTTGAAGTTACATTTTGAACGCTTCCGGTAATTGTAATTGCTCCCTGATTAGTTGAAAATGGACTCTGTCCAGGATAAGCAATAGTTACAATAGGGGACGGAATTGCATTTACAACTGTTTCATTAAAAAACACATTGGCTGATGCGCTTATACTTCCTGAAGAATTAGTTGCTGTAACAATAACTGAATTACTTCCATTATTAAGAAGAACAGGAAATGTTACAGAATGAGTATTTGGATCAAAAGAGAAGTTCGTAACAGTTATTCCATTGTAAATAATATTTATGTCATTTTTTGAAGCCACATTTTTAACATTCGCAGCAAATGAAAAGTTTTTTTGTTGAGAAGTAGCTGAAGCACCCTGAGGATTTGTAATTACTACAATAGGTTTTTGAGGAGTTACAGGTGGTGTATAATTATTTGTTGTGGTGGTAGTTGTTGTTGTGGCTGCCGGTTTTACTTTTCTGCCAAAACTGAACTTAAGCCAAATGGATGAATAATGATACATATCGTTAGTCCCTGTAGGCACATTTGTATTTAACCATTGTTGTCCATCCAAAACATCATTTAAAGCCCAGGTAATTTTATGTTCCAACCCCATAGAAAACCCTTTGGTGAATTGATAACCGATACCGACACCAACTGATGGCATAAATTTCCATTGTGGATTTAGGCTTCCTTCTGATATGGTTTCATAATTTCCATCCAGAAGATCATTCAATTGTCCAATGTTAGCGGAAGAACCTGCGGTTCCGGCTGAATCAATTTTCGCATAATCATAACGTTTATTATTTGCATTCAACTGGTCTGTTTTAGCAATAGCTTTCGTTAAACCAACTCCGCCAAATATATAGGGATAGATCTTAGTTTTTTCTCTTAATTTATTTGCACCTAAAATTAGTTCCAGTGAAAATTCTGAGATGCTTGTTTTATAATTCTGATAAACATATCCTCCATTTGAATAATAGTTTAATGTGGTATCATTAGTTCCGTTAAACACATTATTTTTGGCTATACCAAACGATTTTTTTGAATCTTGTCCGTAAGCGGTTGCGCTCAAATAACGAAGGCGCCATCCCCAATCAACAGGACTGGTTTTATTTTGACAATACATCTGTCCGAATGTTAATCCTCCGGCACCACCAAGTTTTTTCATCTTAACATCACTCTTTAACCAGGAAGCACCAAAATTCAGCCCTAATTCAAATGGATGATTCGTTTGAGCTGTTGAATGTTCAATAGATAAGAGAATTAATGCAGAAACAAGAATTGTAAGTATTTTTTTCATTTTAAGATAATTATCAATTTGGAAATGGAATACATAAATTATGCCGTGCAATTTATTTGCTAAAAAAGCCAAACAAAGTCCGGCTTTTTTACAAATAAATTTATTAATTTTTTATTTGTTTGAAATTTTAAATTCGGTTCTCCTGTTTTTTGCATGCTCCTCTTCGCTACATTCCACATTCTCATAACAGTTATTAACAAGTTTTGTTTCCCCGTAACGTTTTCCGGTTAAACGTTCTTCCCTAATGCCTTTAGAAACAAAATAGTCAATAACCGAATTATTACGCTTCTGAGAAAGCAAAAAGTTAAATCCGGCAGATGAACGTGAATCAGTATGTGAAGAGATTATAATTTTTAATTTCTTATCATTTTTCATGCTATCAATTAATTTATCCATTGTTTTTTTAGCTTCAGGCAAAATTTTATAATCGCCATAATTAAAATAAATAGTTCCGATAACCATTGAGTTATCAATGAGAGTTGAATTTTTTACAACTTCTGCATTATTAACAGTCGTGTTTTTTACTACTTCGATAGGAATTATTTTTGTGTTATTTGTTTTCGAACTATCGTTTTGATTTGTATTTTTTACGACTTCTGAAGTCCCATCATTTGTGTCGGATGTGATCGGGGTAATCTTGTTTTTTACAATAAGTTCTTTAAGCTGCGTATCTTCCACATATAAAGCGCCTAATTTTACCTGATCACTTGGTAAAATAGTAAATCTGAATTTTCCATTCGTACGGGTAAATTCCTTCACTACTACTCCTTTTTCATTCGTTAACAACAATTTATTATATTTTTTTAGCTCGGGATCGTTTTCATCAAGTGTAAAAGAAAAGGTTTGGTCAGCGTGTAAATTTGCAAACAGAAATTTACCTTCCTTGTCAGTTTTTGTGGATTGTAAAATTGCATCTTTGTCGTTTATCAGGTTTATTATAGAGTTGATCAACGGGGATTTATTTTCAGTAATTAACTTTCCTCTCAAATCAAAACGCAATTCACTATCTTCTATCGACATTGATTTTAAAGTATTTTTATCAGCTGCAAGAAATGCAAATTTGAAATCACCTTTATTTCCGGTAGTGGTTGCTAACATTTCTTTTCCACTTTTGTTGGTGATTGTTATTTTTGTGTTTGGTGCTAAATCAGGATCACTCTCATCTACCTTCACTAAATATTTTTGATCCGCAGGCAAATCTGTAAAATTAAATCCACCGGAAGCATCAGTGAAAACCGTTTTTATTATTTCACCTTTTTCATTCACTAAATTAACTTTTTTATTTGCTAAGGGCTTTGATGGATTTTCACCAAATAATAAATTTCCTGCTATCGAAACATCATCTCCTGCATCCATCTCAACCAGCGTATTGGAATCTGCAGAGAGTAAAGAAAAATTGAAAGCACCATTTTTACCGGAGGTAGTGGATTGCATTTCTTTACCATTTTTATTGGTGATACTAATTTTCGTGTTTGGCGCTAGTTCAGTATCACCTTCATCCACCTTAACCATAAAATTTTGGTCCGAAGGTAAATTAACAAAAACAAATGCTCCAACAGCATTGGTAGTAACAGTCTGAAGGATTTCACCTTTATCATTCACCAGGTTAACTTTGGTATTTGCAAGTGGTTTTGACGGGTTTTCACCAAACAATAAATTACCCGCAATCGTCACATCTTCAGCTCCTCCAATCTCAGGCAATGAATTTGGATCAGCAGGTAGATTTTGGAAAACAAACTTTCCGCCTTTGTCATTTATAACTGTTACACGAATAATTTTCCCTTTTTCATCTGACAGGTAATATCTATTTTTTGCAGCAATTGCCGGATCATTTTCATCTAACTTTACTAAATATTTTGAATCGGGATCAAGTTTGTCAAACTTAAAAAAACCTGTACTATCAGTAATAGAAACATTGAGAATACTTCCATCTTCGGCAATAAGCATTACTTTAGCATTCCTTGCCGGATCATTCAGATTTTGACTGAACAATATTTTTCCCGACACCGTAAGAAAGTTATTAAGTGTAATAAAACTGTAAATATCATCAGCTCCTTTTCCGCTTGTTCTATCGGAAGAAAAATAACCGGCAGTATTATCATCCGAAAAAACAATTCCAAAATCGTCTGTTGAGGAGTTTAATGGAGATCCGAAATTTTTTATTGCCGAATATTTATCATCAATTTTTGTTGCTGAAAATACATCCAGTCCACCAAATCCTGAATGCCCATCTGAAGAGAAGAATAACATACCATCTTTACGGATGTATGGAAATACTTCTGATCCTGCGGTATTAACATTTGAGCCAAGATTTTGTGGTTGCGCCCAATTATCACCCTCTTTTTTACAAAAATAAATATCCATTCCTCCAAAGCCTCCGGGCATATCTGATGCAAAAAACAAATACTGGTCATCTCCTGAAAGACTTGGATGTGCAACTGAATAATCATCACTATTGTATTGAAATGGTTTTACTTTATTCCAGGATTTTTCACTTTTTGCAGAATAAAACAACTTGGCACGATTCACAAAATTTTTATCTTTTTTACTTGTTTCGTAACCAACACGCGTAAGATACATCGTATTTTGGGTAGAGTTATAACAAACCGGTCCATCGTGGTAAATTGAATTTATTTGCCAGGAAAGAGCTTTTACCTTTTTTGACAATAAAACAGCACCTGTTTGATCTGTTTTTATTTCCGAGGAATAGACATTTAAAAATGGTTGCTTGTTCCATGAATACGTATTATCATTCACCATATCTTTTGTTCTGTCAGAAACAAAAACCAATTGATTTTTATAAAATGAAGGCCCGAACTCCGAATGAATAGTATTTATTTCATCAACGAAAGTAATATCCATTTGCCGTGTTTTCGAGATCCAGATTTTTATATCATCACAGGATTGTACAGAAATTTCAACTTGTTTATCATTAGGGACAACATTGGAATATATTTTAAATTGTTCTTTCGCTTCATCAATTTTATTTATATTTTTTAAAACCATTCCGTAAAAAAAATGATTTACCGGTGCAATAGTATCTTGCTTCATCAACCGTGCATAATACGTTTCGGCCTGTTGATAGTTTTTTGTTAAACGATAGGAATTGGCAATTTTTTCAAGCGCCTCAGCATTGTCATTCTTTTTTATTATTTTTTTATACAGCTGTATAGCTTTTGCATAATCATAATTATCATAGTACTTATTGGCGCGTTTTAATTGCGCAAATGAAGACGTAACAAAAAGTGAAAATATAAATGTGAAGCAAATGAATGTTATTCTCATAAATTATAAAACTACTAAATTCTAATTCTTAATCCTTGACTGGAATTCTTAATTTATTTCTTACAGATAGCGTGGCGAAAGCATTTTGTTTTTATAAATATTAAAATCATAACTAATCATTATTTCATGACTTCCTCCTGCAGCTTTTCCAATTTTGTTTAATCCAAAATCATACGAATAGCCTAACTTAAACTTATCTGTAATATTAAATTGAGTATAGGCAACAATACCATAACTAGATCGAATGGATACACCGAACCATAATTTCTGATCCAACAAAAAGCTTAAATTAACATCGGCAGTTGGTGGCGAATGTTTAGCGGCTTTCAGCATACAGGAAGGATTAAAAGTCAACTTATCGGATATTGCCCATGCTTTTCCGAGTGTAAAAAAGACATGTGGAGAAAATTGCGCATCATCCCCATTTTGGTTGGAAACACTAGTCAATCGGCCATTATATAAATGCGTTACGCTAAAACCTGCATACATCGAATTCGTATTATAATAAACTCCGGCATCTGCAGTAGGAACAATTTTTGAAGTGACATTGTTATCATAAACATTGTCATTAGGGTCTTTGTGAGTTACATCTGTCCAGTTATAAGTAAATTTATAAATTCCGACCCTCAAACCAAAAGCTAATTTTCCATTTTGAATCGGAATACGATACGCATAAGAACCCATTGCACCAATACTTTTCTTTGGACCTATCTGATCAGCAATAATTGCAAATCCTAAACCTACTTTCTTTTTTCTTAATGGTGCATTTGCTGTTATTGATTCAGTTTTAGGGGCACCATCAATTCCTGTCCACTGGCTTCGTAAAAACATGGCAGCACTTAATGCTTCCCTGCTCCCCGCGAATCCGGGATTAATAGCCATTTGGTTAAACATGTACTGGCTATATTGCGGATCTTGTTGTGCAAATATTTCTCCACCGGAACCTTTCCAAAGGAAAGGTAAAAGGAAAATAAGTGCCGGAATAATAATTACTTTTTTCATCTTATATAAATTTCAAATGCAAAATCATTAATCAAAATTTTAATGTGTTACTTCCACATATCCTTTATATGTTTTACCACCTGCTTCCACTAAATAAAAATAAGTTGCATCCTGTAATGGGTTTCCAGCATTATTTTTTCCATCCCACACAACCGTTACATTATCATAATTTTTCCGGTTCCATACCAGATCTCCCCAGCGATTATAAAATGAAACTTTATTCTCCCCAATGTTTTCAATCCCGTCAATTATCCATTTATCATTATTACCATCACCATTAGGTGTGATACCTTTGTAAAAAACGAGTTCAGCACCACATTCTACCTGATCTTCGGTAATAATTACCGAATCGCTGATAGTATAAGTAGTATCTGTAATGATGTAATAATAAGTACCGGGTGCAAGATTGGTAACGATACTGTTTGTCGAATTTAATGGTGGCCCCCAGAAATAGGTAACCGGCCCTGTGCTTGTAAGCACCGCTAATGATGCACTACCATTGTTTGCACCGATACAGGTTGAATTTACACTCATGCCATCAACAGAAAGGAAATTATTTATTGATGTAGGTTGATGAAAACCTTGTGTTATTGTTTTTATTGTAAAAGGTGCAGTTGCAGGTGAATACGTTTGAACCATAACTTCACCAATAGTATAATCAATTTTATTACCGGCAGCTGTTGTACCTGTATTACCGGAAGTACCTAATACCTGTTGCATAGGTGGATTAGTTTGCACTTGAGCAAATCCAGAACTTACTAATGCGAACATTAGCAGATAAAGGAATACTATTTTATTTTTTATATTTATCATGATGATAAATTCTGTTTTTATTATTAAACCTTGCCGGTGAAATAACACCTGCCATGGCTAAAAAGTCTCCTTATTAATCTAATTATTTTTTCACTTCAAAATTTATTCCTAATTGAGCTTTTATTTTTTCGAAATCGGATTCAAGTTGAATATTAGATTTTTTCAGATTTACATTCTCCTCCTTTAAAACCCCAACAGACTGTGTTAAACTTTGAATTACCTGTTGTTGTGTTTCCATTTTAACATTCAATTCTTTTAATGCCTCCACAAGTACAGGAGTGAGTTTAGAGTAATCAACACTTTTGTACCCAAGGCTGTCTTCATCCGTGTTTACTAATTCAGGAAATATTTTTTCAACATCCTGAGCAATGAAGCCAATCTGTTTTTTATTGCCAAATTCCCAATCGGGAAATTCATCTTTTTTCCAATAGTAATTGACTCCCTGCATTCTTAATACCTTTTCCAAAGAATTATGCAGTGGTTTAATTTCTTTTTTAAAACGTAAGTCCGAGCAAGCCAATGCAGTAGTTGTTATTAAAGTAGAAGCCCTGATTGCGCCAGCAACATATAAACGTGCTGTGCCGATAGTCGGAGGTGTTGCACAAGTTCCAATTATCACCCTTCCATCCGTTTTGATTCTCATTTTTTCAGTAATGTTAACATTGTTAATTCCATCACCATCGGTACCAAAAATCAGATCACCGTTATAACCTGCAGAACCATCTGCCCAGATACCACCTTGGCCCCAAGGTCCAAGGCCATTACTATTATTTAATAAATTAATACCGGTACTTGGAACTCCAGCCCCATCTGCTGCAAAAGAAACTATAGCTAACCTTGATGGAGGAGTTATTGTACCTATACCAACGTTACCTGAAGACACAATTGCAAAGTCATTGGAAATTCCACCGTTATTTGCGTATCTGAAAAGGATGGAGCTTGCAGGTGCCGGAGCAGTATAGTCTCCATGCGTGAATACCATACTACCTGGAGTGTCGAAATGACCTGCTGAATTTAAAATAAAATATGCTCCTTTGTAGGAGGTTTTAGAGGAATAAAGGCCGAACTGTGATGTCTCATTGTGTGACCTAATATTGCTATATATTCCGGTACCGACTGTAATTTCTCCCGAAACCTCCAACTTAGATGTAGGGATGGTTGTTCCAATCCCAACATTCACTGCATCTGCACCGGTTCCGCCAAGAACTATGGCATTATCCGCATCTACTTTTGCATTATAACCAATTGCCGCTGCTTTACTATGTTGAGTTGCCGAATAAAGGTCGGCACCATATCCAATAAAAGTATTATTTGAGCCTGTTGAACTAGTGTATCCAGCGTGGTAACCTATAGCAGTATTGTTTCCTCCTCCAATATTATTATAAAGTGAAGATTCTCCAATGGCTGTATTATTGGATCCTGTACTATTCGTTAGTGCTTGTACTCCATTCGCGGTATTTGAGCTTCCTGTTACATTGGCAGAAAGAGCCCCCTGTCCGATAGCGGTATTGAATAGACCAGATGTATTGCTATAAAGCGCTTCGGCTCCAATGGCTGTATTCAGAGTTCCTGCGTTTGTAGAAATACCAGCTAAATAACCAAAGGCTACAGAACCCAGACTATTCGGCTCAATTCTCCCTGCCTTCAGATTGTTTACCCTAAAATTTAAAGAAATATTGTCGCTGGTACCGATAAAGTTTGTGCCATCAACCGTTCCACTATTACCTGTTAAACCCCATGTTGTGGGTAAAGGATTTCCAACCGTTTTCCAATCAACATATACCGATGTCCCTATACGGTTAAAGCGGTAAAGCGTGCTTTGAGCAGCCACCGTTGGACCATTTGGAGGAGTAAAATAGAAAGTAAGTCCGGCCTGTGAGAAAGTATAAGTACGCGATGTGGCATCCGTAATAATTGCGGTATAGTTTCCTCCATCCTGCATATTTACAAAAGTAACAGCTCCCCCCCCAACCGCCTGCAATACTTGATTATTACCATTGTTCCAATCAATCGCACTGCCGGCAGCGACTATATATCCATGACTGTATATCTGCCCAACCACATCAAGTGCTGCAATGGGTGAAGTTGTTCCGATACCCACTTTTCCACCACCTGAAGGAACTACAATTGCATAGTTATTGGTTGCACCACTTGCGAAAAAGTATCCAGATATATTGGTGCTGGTTGATCCTGTATTTGTAACAGAAGAATTAATACCATAAGCCGTGTGACTCGCAATTGAATTAGCCCCACTGCGTTGTATTGTTATTATTTTACTTGCACTACCTCCGGTTCCTGTTGTTGAAGCTGAAGACAAATAAAGGACTTGTCCATTTGTCAGGTTATTATCCTGCGCAGCAATAGTAGTACCATTTCCACTGCCAATAACATCCAATGCAAATGAAGGGGCACTATTATTAATGCCTACAAAACCGGTATTCTTCACATAAAATTTAGATGTACCGGCATCCTGTATATCAAAATTACCAGTCCCTGCTAAATTATATATCATGTTAAAATTAGCTTGAGAAATTGTTGTATTGGCAGTTAGTGTTCCACCTAATTGAATATCATTAACAACTTTAGTCAAACCATTTGATGCTGTTGGAGAAGCCGGAAGAGCAGCCCAACTTAAATTTCCGGAAGCATCCGTTGACAGGAAATTTCCTGCAGTCAGTGAAGCCGGCAAAGTATAAGTAATATTGGCAGCCTGAACAGGAGCTTTGAAAGCTGTATAATTTGTGCCACTTGCTGCTGGCTCGGCTAATCGTATTTCCCCTGCAGCACTGCTGTTAGATACTAAAAAATTACCGTCCTTTAATTCAAATTTTTGAGATGGTTTTGTTCCAATACCTACCTGGCCACTATTATCAACTCTCATGGCTTCACTCAAAGCAGTACCATTATGTGTGGAAAAAATAATATTCCCCATATTACCACTTCCATCTGTTTTAGATTCAATTCTGGCAATCAGATTTGAACTGGCTGTATAATTTCCAAAATCAATTCTTGCCACATTTCCATCTATGCCCGTATTTGTTGATCCTTGTAATTCCAAAGATATATTTTCGTTGTTGTATGCATCTCCCTGAGCTATGGTTACATAATGAGATGCGCCTGTGTATTTTCCCGGGGAAGCAGTACCAACGCCCACATTCACGGCATCTCCTCCAGTGCCTCCAAGAACCATGCTATTGCTTGCATTTACCAAGGCATTTTTACCAATAGCGATTGCATTTTGCAGATTTGAGGCCGAAGCAACACCGGGGCCTGAATTATAACCTAGAAAAACATTATAACTTCCGATGGTATTGGCGTTGGCCGGGGTTGCTGTATAACCAGCCTGAAAACCCAATGCCATATTACCTGTACCGGAAGTATTACTATACAATGCATTCACTCCGTTGGCAGTATTAGAATTTCCGGTATTGTTTAAATAAAGCGCATAACCTCCAATGGCAATATTTTCGTTTCCTGTTGTATTAAAACGGAGCGCATTCATTCCGATAGCGGAATTATAGTTTCCGGTAGTATTGAAACGCAGTACATAATTTCCAATTGCGGTATTCTGAATACCATTTACAGTTGAAGTTGGCTGGTTTAAGAAAAGAGCTTCAACCCCAATTGCAATATTATCGGTGTTCCAGGCAGTACCGGCATTGTTAAAGGACTGCGTATTTAAAGCTTTAAATCCGATGGCAATATTTCTACTTGCAGTAGTATTGTTAAGAAGTGAAGAACCTCCACTTGCGATATTTTGTAATCCTGTTGTGTTGGCATTACCTGCCTGATATCCAAAAAAAGTGTTGAATAAAGTTGGATCTATTCTTCCTGCTTTTTGGTTGTTTACACGTATATTAAAAGGTATATTATCTGAAGTGCCGATAAAATTGGTACCATCCACTGTGCCTGTATTTCCTGTAAGAGACCATGCACTGCCTGCAACCGAATTACCGGAAGCACTTAACATTTGCCAATAGGTTCCATCATACACTAAATTCACAACCTGTCCTCCTCTAATATCCTTGTCCAATAAATTAGTTGTACCACCTTCTTTTTTAATTAAGATAGCTCCGGTTGAATTCACATTAATTGTTGGGAAGGAATCACATACAACATTCGCTTTAAAAGTTACCTGGATACCTGATTTTAAAGTAAATTCACCAGGTACATCCAGAGTATAAGCCGAGCCTACTCCACCTGAACTGATTTCTACCTGTGCATTAACAGTAATATTCGCTGTTATGAACAGCAGAAAAAAGATTCGTGTTATTATTTTTTTATTTATCATTTTGATAAATTTTATTTTAAACATATGTAATATTAAAAATACCTTATTTCCTTGCTTTTGCCTCTAATCCCAATACTGTTCTGATTTTTTCTATTTCGGCTTTCATAACAGCATTATCACTTTTTATTTTATTTATCTCCTCATCTTTATTCCCGTTTTCCGCTTTCAGCGATTCAATTTGCTTTTGCTGAGATTCCACTTTAACATTTAATTCTTTTATTGCATTAATTGCAGCCCAGTGAATAGGATCCGCATTGAGTTCTAAGTAACCATCCGGACGTACATTTATGGCATCCGGAATTACAACTTGTACTTCCTGAGCTACAAAACCAATAATTTCTTTATCGGAAGGAAGCCCGAGAACATTATCCTTTTTATAATTAAAGCGTATTGTGCGTAGTTGTATTATTTCTTTAAGCCCATATTCATAATTGGAGCGAACATCTTTAAGCCTGATGTCAGAAGTATTTGTCCAGGCAGTACCTGTAGATAAACCAGCTGTTCCTACAACACTTAACCTGTGCGTTCCAGGTGCAGATGTCCCCATACCTATATTTCCATTATTTAATATTGTCATTCGTTCTGTTGGCGTATTTGTGTTTAGTGGTGCAGTAGAAAATACTAATCTGCTACCTGCATAGGCACTAGTAGTAAATGCCTGAGAAGCTTCTGCATATATTGTTGCTCCCCATTGCATAGATGCGTTAGCTGAATTATATCCAAAAAAATCAATTGCACCCAAATCATCACCCGAAGCTACAGCAAGCGGAGCCGTTGCAGTGCCACGTCCTTTTTGAAAAGCTAAACTGGTACCAAGAGCAAAGCTAGAATAGTTTTTAATTGTCTGAGAAATAAAACCTGAGGTATTAGAAGAAATTGTAAGAAGTTCAGTTGGATTGTTAGTACCAATACCTACATTGCCGTTTCCTTTTATTCTCATTTTTTCAGTTATGTTGACATTGCTAACACCATCGCCATCGGTGCCAAAAATCATATCCCCGTTATATCCTGCATAGCCATCGGACCAGATACCAGCATGTCCCCAGGAATTGTTCAGAAAAGTAAGGCCGTTACTGAAAGTTCCTGCACCATCGGCAGCAAGAGAAACCATAGATAACTTTGATGCAGGAGCGTTTGTCCCAATTCCAAAATCACCTGCTTTGTAAACAATATTTTGACCAGTCCCTCCATCATATACAAACCAGTATTGTTGAGTAGAGGTGGTTGACCATCCGGTAGATGCCTTATAAACACCATTTTCATTGAAAGTAATAGTGGAATTACCTGTATTTTGTCCGTTTGCATCAAGTATTATTCCCGGGGCATCAGTGGCTCCTGCCCCATTACTTTCTATCAGTAACTTTGGTGATCCTGTAGATTGAAAAATATGAAGTTTTTGGGAGGGTGCAGCTGTTGCAATACCAACATTGCCGTTAGGTAAATAATTTAAAGGCTGAATCCAGGAGGCGCCATCAAAATATGCTAAATAAGCCATATTTCTTTCAGCAACAGTAGCCCAGGCATTTCCTCTTGCCCCAAAAGCCCAACCTTTAGTACTTACTGCGCCCATTTGTAAAGAACCAGCGGCATTATTTAATGTAACTAAATTAAAAGCAATATCATCGCCAGCTGCAGCTCCTTGTGTAGATAAAGCAATATTTGCGTCATTCGGGTTATGAATAGTTAAATTTGCAGGAGGTGCAGTAGTTCCAATACCTACAAAACCTGCATTCGTAATTCTCATTTTTTCAGATTGTATATTGGTACCGCTGGGTGTTGTATTAAAAGTTATTCTACCTGGCATGTTATTTATCCCGGGTGTCCCATCCACTTCAAACTCTATTGTTCCGGTAGGCCAATAAGATGTTGATGATGCACCATCTGCTCCCCATCCCCCTATTTGACCTGTAATATCATTGAGATTGACGATGGTATTGCTTCCTATAGCCGGATTTCGACTTTTTGTCATCATTATTCTTGGCTCTGTATTGTTGGCAGCAAAATTCTGAAGTAAAAATGCAGCCTCATATTGGCTTATACCTGCAACATTCAGTTTGCTTAAAGGGGTACTTATTCCAATACCCACATTACCTGCATTATCAATACGCATACGTTCAGCATTTGCAGCGGTAGCATCCTTTGTAGTATAAAAAACAAGAGCGGTTGGCAAGTCGGCTCCTCCACCGCTAGCGGCATCTCGCATTCCCCGTATGGCGGCTTCATCATACATTCCACCGTTTGCACCAAACCCTAACATACCCAGAGTACCACCTGCACCGGCCACCGGCACCCCGGTCATTAAATTTATATTTCCCCCATAAGCACTGGCAGTATTACTCACATGGACAACTTGCGGAAAACTTGCAGCTGCCTGAGTCATCGTGATAGTAGTCCCATTATCCGTAATGCTTGAATTTCCTAAAGCATTGGCAGCAGTCCATTTAGGAATCGTGTTAATAACACCTCCACTTAATATGCCTGCAGTTGACCAGGTTAGTGTACCTGAACCATTATTACTTAAAAAGCCACTCGTATTCGCGGCAGGGAAAGTTGTAGCAGCTCCGTTTAATTTTATGATGTTACCTGAAGAGTTCACCTGAAATGGTGATGAAGCACCAGATCCAACGGAGAAAAGGGCAGATGGAGTGTTTGTTCCAATACCGACATTATCGGTTAATGTCGTTTGAAAAATATTAGATCCTGATTTTGTCCAAGGACCAACGGAGTTTGGATCAGCCCAGGAAGCCAATCCTGTTGCATCTGATTTTAAAATATAATTTGCTGCCGCACCGGTTGGCATAGTTAAATTTCCTCCAATGAATGTGTTATTAGGAGTATATACCCCCCATTGGATACTTGATGCATCTTTATAGGACAATGCACCAAAAATAGTTGCGTTCCAATCAGAACCAATTACCCCTGCTGAATTTGGAAAATCCTGATAATTATATCCTGCCACTGCAACGGAGTAATTATTACCCCAATTACTTGCACCTTTTATTGCTGCATCTACAACTGTTTCTCCCCAACCTGTTCCCCCATTTGCAGGTACATTACTACCATCTCTATATGATAAAATCCCTGTATGATCCGGACCAAAATCCGCTATAGGACTCTCGTTATATAAATCATATTTAGCATTTGGTGTTGTTCCATTGATACCGATTTTTCCAGTTGTATTTATTCTCATTCTTTGTACATCTGAAGTCTTAAATACTAAATCCTGAGCATCAGAAGTTCCAATATAATCAGTAGCAGGATTGGTTCCTGAATTACCTACCGTTGACCAATCCGGGTTTGCAGGTATTACATCAAATACCTTCCAGGCTGTACCATTATAATAATTGAATTTATCACTTCCGGTATTATAAACTAACAGACCGGTGGCTGGCGTAGAAATTGCATTCCTTTGAGCCAAAGTCATACGTGGAACTAAAACACCTTTAGAAGTTGAAGTTAAATCCAATAAAGCCGAAGCATTTGGTGCAATTGTTCCCATCCCAATACTACCACTATCTTTCAGAACCAATGGGGCACCAAGTAAGGCGTTACTATAGAAGAACATCCCTTGTTGAGCATTGTTGTAATATTGAGCCCAATTTTCAGAACCGCTTGTTTTAAATTTGATGCCTGTGTTTGCTGTTCCATCAATTCCTAGCATAGCTTGTGCACCGGTATCAACGACAGATAATCTCTCGGTAGGAGTATTTGTACCAATACCTATATTTCCACTGGCATTAATTCTCATTCTCTCTGTATTGTTAGTCCTAAATAATAAAGGAAGAGCATCTGTAGTTCCTAAAAAATTTGTAGCTACATTAATTCCAGTGTTTCCCTTAAGCGACCATACACTATTCGCTGAAGCAAGGGCAATACCGGAAGCACTTAACATTTGCCAATAAGTTCCATCATACACTAAATTCACAACCTGATTTGCAATAATATCACCTGACACTAAATCTGTTGCACCACCTTCTTTTTTAATAGTTTTTGGGAGAGTCCCATTAACATTCATAGTTACCGCTGCGGCACATGCTATATTGGCTTTAAAGGTTATCTGGATACCGGCCTTAAGAGTAAATGCTCCCGGTATCGTTAGTGTATATTCCGTAGGTGTTCCACCAGAACTGATTTCAACCTGTGCTTCTGAAGACAAAAAACAAGTGGTGAAACCTAGAATAAATAATAATTTTCTTTTCATATTTATTAAAGAATTATTTCAATAAAACTTTTGCAGTACCAGCACCCGCCACTGATTCTAAATAAACACCAATGCTGGTACCAGCCGAAGGGATAGCTACACTTCCAGCTTTACCGGCTGATACATTACCTGTAATACAATGTTGGCCTCTTACTGCTCCCCCTGCATCAACATTAACTGTAACAACACCAGCTACGGCCACTTTTGCAAGTGCACCGCTGGCAACAGATTCGGTTACAACACCCATTGCAGAATAGTTACCGGCAGTAGCGGTTGTGGTAAATGAATTATTTATACTGCCAATTATAACTATATCACCTACAGTACAAACTCCACCTGTATTGTTAGTTAAAACTATTGTAATGGCCGTGTTAATACCTGATGACGCATCACCAATATTCATATTACCAGTATTGGCATCAATTCTCATTCTTTCTGTATTTGCTGTCTTAAATACTAATGGTTGAGTATTGGTGGAACCTATGAATTCGGAACCAGATAAAGAATTACCGGTTAGTAACCATCCGGAACCACCGGAAGAAACTAATGTCCAATTTGGTATTGCGGGTGTTCCGCTATTATAATAAAAACCTGCAGTACCATCTGTTTGATATATTATTAAACCTGTTGCAGGGGAAGCTATTGCTGTTTTATTGGCAAGTGTCATCCGAGGAACTAAGAATCCTTTGGTAGTGGAAGTTAAATCCAATAAAGAAGATGCTTCCGGCGAACTGGTTCCAATACCAATATTTCCACCTGTATTAATATAACTGCTACCAGTTCCACCTGACAAAAGGATAGTATTTGTCCCACTATTTTTTATTCCAATTGAGCCTGATGCTCCGGCTCCTGTTCCTGCTGAAATATTTACAGCATCTATTACATTTGTTTGATCACGTAATAATATTCCACCACCGGCAACAACAAATTTATCTCCCGGAGTTGTTGTCCCAATTCCAATGTTACCGGTATTTTTGATAACCATATTCACATTGCCAGCAATAGATCCGTCAGCTGTGGTAATAAATTCAAGACGAGTCGGTAAATCGCCAGCACCACCTGATGCAGCATCTCTTTTGCAAAAAATGCCCCCTTGTGCAGTACCCGCATCTTGTGAATCAGCAAAATATATTGCACCAAGAATAGTGTTTACCGTAGCAGCAGGTGTATTTAGAACAGCAGAAAAAGTAGGAGCGAATCCATTTGAAATAGATAATAAGGTAGAAGGTGAACCTGTTCCAATACCCACATTTGTTCCACCATCAAAAATAAGGGAGTTACCAAGAGTAGTACCATTTGGCGTCCATTTTGGCACATAATTTAAAGTACCGCTTCCTGTAACTGTTCCTGCAGCGGGAGTATTCCATGTTGGCGCACCCGCTCCATTGGAGGTAAGCACTTGCCCTGATGTTCCTACGGCTGTAATACCCATTCCACTAGCTGTAGAATATACAGCACCTCCATTAACAGCAGTAAGGTTTGTATTTGTTCCGCCATTGGCAAGAGGTATTGTCGCAACCGTTCCAATAGTACCTGCGGCACTGTTAGTAATAATTCCCGCTGTTGTTAATTTAGGGAAAGAAACAGTATTACTTGCACCACCAATTGCAACCGCTCCTGTAGCAGCGCCTGTATTAATATTTGTTACTGCTGAACCACTGGTATTGATATTAGATGCACCAGTTATAGTTACTGAGCTACTAAATGCAGCAGCAGCCGACCATGTTTTAGCACCTGCAGCAGTTTGTGCATTTGTTAAATCCACAAAGTTTTGAGTGGATGAACCTGTACCTCCATTCGCAATTGGTAATATTCCGGTAAAAGTAATATTGGGTGTTGTTCCTCCGCTGGAAGCTATATTACCGCTACCTGTTACATTTGTTACAGTTCCTGCCGCACTGGAAACCAAGGTCCAGACAGGGACAGCAGGTGTACCGCTGTTATAGTAAAAACCAGCTGTGCCATCAGTCTGGTAAATCATTAAACCTGTTGCAGGTGTTACTATTGCTGTTTTATTTGCAAGAGTCATTCTTGGAACTAAGAACCCTTTGGAAGTAGAAGTTAAATCCAATATCGAAGATACATCAGGAGATGAAGTTCCTATTGCTACCCTACCATCAGGAGAAATAGTCATTCTGCCTGTTGCACTAATTGATCCGTTATCTGTAGTGACAAATGTTAATGCTGTTCCATGGGCAATCCCTGAAAAGTTTTCAGTAGCAGTAGCCATCATTCCTGCATTTGGCCCATTTGAACTAAATGCGGCTCCATCGTAACCAGAAAGTACAAAAGCACCAAGATTATCCCCAACCAATACAGCAGTAGGAAGTAATACAGTGCCTCTCGACCTCATCATTCCAATTCCGCTTTGAATATTTGAAGTAATATCTTCCGCAACCTGAACCGTCAAAGAAACCGGATTATTTCCTGCAATATGTAATTTTGAAGAAGGAGCATTAGTTCCAATACCAATATTACCTGCAGCGTCAAGTCTCATTCTCTCTAAATTCGTTGTTCTGAATATTAATGGCTGTGCATCCGTATTTCCTAAAAAATTTGTTGCAGGATTAATACCTGAATTACCAAAAATTGACCATGTATTTGAGGTTCCACTCGAAGAAATAATTTTTTTCCATATGGCTCCATTAAAATAACAAAAGGCAAGACTGTCCGTATTATATATCAATAATCCGGTGGCAGGTGTCGCGATGGCAGCCATTTGAGTCCCATTCATTCGGGGAGTCAATAAACCTTTTGTAGCTGATTGAACATCCAGCATTGCACTGACATCCGGTGCTGCAATACCGATACTAACATTACCATTAGTAGAAATATTCATTACATTCCTATTCCCATTATAGATATCCTTAATTGTAAATCCGGTTGATGAATTTCCATCCTGACCAATAAACCATTCGCTTAGTCCGGTTTTTAAACGGTAACCCGTCTTAAAGTTACCTCCGCCATTTTGAACAGTAACCTCAATGGGATCAGTCGTTCCATAAACATGAAGTAAAGAAGCTGGAACTGTCCCAATGCCAATTTTAGTTCCATCGTTATACAAATTACTTGTTGCTGTCCAATCTGTTCCATCGTGGTAAATAGTTTGTCCTGTAGTACCAATAACACCAAAAGTTCCGGTAGCTCCGGTTGTTCCATCAATTCCAGTGGCTCCCGTTACTCCCTGAATACCTTGTGAACCCGTTACTCCTGCTATACCTTGAATACCTTGAGATCCGGTGGCTCCATCAATTCCGGTGGCTCCCGTCACTCCCTGAATACCTTGTGAACCCGTTACTCCGGCTATACCTTGAATACCCTGAGATCCGGTAGCTCCATCAATTCCTGTTGCTCCGGTTACTCCCTGAATACCTTGTGAACCTGTTACTCCGGCTATACCCTGAATACCTTGAGATCCGGTGGCTCCATCAATTCCTGTTGCTCCCGTTACTCCCTGAATACCTTGTGAACCCGTTACTCCGGCTATACCTTGAATACCCTGAGATCCGGTGGCTCCATCAATTCCTGTGGCTCCCGTTACTCC
>MEPB01000101.1:0-9426 GCA_001769385.1 Bacteroidetes bacterium RIFCSPLOWO2_12_FULL_35_15
TCATTACTTCGGCTGATTCATCATAATCGCTTTAGCCTATTGGATGATGTACTTTATTTAATCTCGTTTACTACTTCATTTGTAAGCATTGCTTTATTGATCGGCATACTGTCAACTTCCATAAAATTAAAATCAACAGAAATAAGAAATAAGTTTTTTAAAATCCTTACCGTATTACTTGTCTCTGCAACTTTAAGTTTAACTTTAAAAAACTCAATATTCAGGGAGCGTCCATTTGTAAATTATCCCGATATAGTTAAACTCTCTGAAGCAGGTTCTTCTTCTTTCCCTTCAGGTCATACCATTGAAGCTTTTGCAATTGCTTTGGCATTTTCAACTTTATTTCCCCGAAGAAAATTTATTGTTCCTGTTTTTATATGGGCATCTTTCGTGGCTTATTCTCGAATGGCTCTTGGTGTTCATTATCCGGCAGATGTTATTGCAGGAATAATTATAGGCGTTTTAATAAGCTATTTTACAATAACGATTTATATGTGGATAGAAAACAAAAACAAAATTATCAATCAGTAAATAATAAAGTATGGAAATAGTTATTATATCACTTGCAGCATTCATTACAGCAATCCTCACTTTTTTTTCAGGCTTTGGATTAGGGACGATACTCACGCCTGTCTTTATGATTTTCTTTCCGGTGGATTTAGCCATTGGCCTCACAGGAATAGTACATTTTTTAAATAACATTTTTAAACTCGCTTTAGTTGGCAAAGGAGCCGATAAAACAGTTTTAATACGCTTTGGTATCACTGCTGTTATAGCTGCTATTGCCGGAGCATGGTTACTATTGCAGATCCCTGATGTTAAACCTTTATTCAGTTATAATGCGTTTGGTAAAACATTTGAAGTTTATCCTGTAAAATTCATTATTTCCATCCTGCTTATTTTCTTTGCGATACTTGATCTTGTACCTTTTCTAAATAAACTCCAATTCGGGAAAAAACAAATGCCGCTTGGTGGAGCATTAAGTGGATTTTTTGGTGGCCTTTCAGGTAACCAGGGAGCTTTACGCAGCGCATTTTTGATAAAAGCAGGACTTTCAAAAGAATCATTTATTGCCACCACCGTTGTAATTTCCTGTTTTGTGGATTTTACCCGGCTCACTGTCTATGCTACAAGATTCACTAAAGCCGGACTGGATGAAAATATAATTTTGGTTGCAATAGCCACTCTTTCTGCTATAACAGGAGCATTTATCGGAAATAAATTATTGAAGAAAATAACTCTGAAATTCATACAAATTCTTGTAGCCGTTATGCTCATTATTATTTCTCTTGCATTGGGTGCAGGAATGATTTAAAATGAACAAGTTTTTATTCAAAACAATCTGCTCTTAATAATCATTGCTCCATTAAATAAATATGCTCCTTAGTCTTTGAATTACATTAGGTGTATAGCTGAAGCTCTCCCACACAAATTTATGGGCATAATTTCCCATGTCTTTTCGCATTTGAGCGTTAGTTATTAATTGCTCGGCCTTGCTTATCCATTCATCGTCATTTGCTGCTATAAAGCCGTTTTCTCCATCCTTAATTACTTTCTCATAGGGCATCATCTTGGGAGCAACCACCGGGATCATATTGGCTGAGAAATCAAGATACCGGTTAAGTGCCTTTCCTGAAACATTAAAGCTGTTATTGACAAATGGCAGCAAGCCTATATCGAATGCCAGCCTGTTTAACCGGCTATGGTATTCCTGGAAAGGGACAGGCTTTTCATAGGTAATCCTTAAATCATTTAATACTTCGTATTGCTCGGCTACTTTCCTTGACCAGCCAAAAAGGATAATTTCAATTTTATCCTTGTGCTTTTCTAAAAGGCTTGCAAGCGGCTTTTCAATGGTTTTAAGGTCATTTCCCTGGCTTGCATCGAGAATAATACCTATGCGAACTTTAGTACCTTGATTCTGATTTATTTGATTTCTTTCCTCGTAAGTAAAATTGGATAGAAGGTTGTGAAAGCGCTCAAAATAAAGCAGAAATTCCTCATCACGTTTCTGTACCAGGTCGTGATAAAAATTCAATATCTGATTATTGGGAGAGGTAAGGATATCAACCTTAGACAAATTGCTTATCAACATCTCTTTTAATTCCGGTCTTAGCTTTTTAAAATCCGGGTGATATTCCGGCAGCTCGTGATAATTAACATCAATGTCCATAACGAACTCAATGTCATCATTGATTTCACGCATACTTTTGATGATATAATCTGCATCTGAAAACATAGTTGGAATAACCACATAATGCGCCCATTCCACCAATCGAAAGTCAATAGGATTATCGTAGTCATCAAACATTTTATTAAAATCCCACTTATGAATAGCTGCTATAATTGCAGAATGCGTGTCTGTACGGTTTAATTCTAACGCAGGTAATATCATCCGGTAGTAACCAGTTTCGTTCATACAGGGAGAAAGAAAAAGCACATGAATTTTCTTATCCTCTGCATTGAAGTTTGGATATTTTTCATTGAATTTTTTGGACGTTTCTAAACGCCAGTTAAGGTCTTTTAATGTTTTCATAGTTAGTAAATTTTAGTTCCATATTCGTAATATTCAAAAGGCTTAGTTTTCTTGCCATCGTTTTCAAAAATTCCGGCTATTTCAGCCCTTGCACCCCACTCAGCAATGAGTTTTCGTAATCCACGTATTCCTTTTTCCCGGTCCCTTTGTTTGGAGAACCGATGTACCCAATCGTATGAATAAAAAGTTCCCTTTTTACCATCAATCCATTTTACTCTACATACTGTAAATGAATCCTGTCCAAGTTTCCATGCCATTATTTATTGGGATTAAAGTGCGTTAATAAATCGAGCGTTGATATTTTCTTTTTGTATTTGGTTTCCTCGTAGAGATGTGCGCCCAGCTCGCCTTTGGTTTCGCAAATCACTACATTCAGTTTGGAAAGCTCTACCTGGTTCTCTTTCGAGAGTTTTACCAAATAAGCCATAACAGCTTGTTCATTACTTTCATCAAAGTCTTTTCCGAAAAAGGCTGCAATATCTTTCAGCTTAAGGGGTTTAACAATAGTGTTTTGATTTAGAAGGAGAACTAAAATTGCTTTTTCCTTACTCGCAATGAGAAGTTTTGCATTTTTAGCTTCGATATTTTCTTCTGTTGATTTGTGAAGCAGGAAGCGTTGAACTCTTTTGTTCGTCTGCTTTTCAAGGTTGAAAAAGTCAAGCATGATTTATTTTTATTTAGTTATTAATTTGTTATTTAGTAAAATGAAATTCTTATTACACGAAGAACAGCTTCCTGTGTACTTTGGATCTCCGAAAAAGTGTTGAGCCAGTACCAGGTCTTTTCCGCAATCACAACTTGTAAAAGCATGAGAAAACCTGTATATCACCAAGCGTACATCCGGTACGACTTTATTGGGTCCCTGATTGATATTTTGGATAGTGTTATTCATAAAATCCAAATTGCTCATAAATTCTGATGTCCTCTATTATCTGCTCTTTCTCCAGGTCAAAGTAATCCTGCCATTTCAGTACCACTGGTTCCTGGTAAACGGATTCCAAATACTCCTGGCTGAAATCAGGGAAGCCCACAGCTAACACATTTTTTTTATTTTTCAGCCGTTCAGCAGCTTCATCCATTGAAAGGTTGTAATCGTTATTATCAACCACCGTAACTTTTCCGTCTGTTGCTATCATGGTTTAAATTTTTTTCAGGATTAATTATTTTTTCAAGAGTGTGTTCAATTTGTTCAGCATACTCAAATATTTTTTGTTGTTGATCCGTTGTTAATGGCTCTACCTGCATAGCCATCTGTTTAATGGCTATTGAATATTCATGCACTTTGATTAATTGTTCGTTTCGCATTTTGAAAAAGGTTAAATGGTACGAAGTTGTCTGTACGTTTCATGCTGTAATACCGCAGCGTGAAAACGCTGCATTAATGAAGGATCATTGAATTTCCCAATGGTATTTTCACACTCACGAAATAATTGGAGCGATGGTTTTTTTAATGCAGTATCTTTCTTTTCGTTGTTGTGATATTTTCTGATTACACGACTTAACGTAAGTTCTCTTTCAACTTCCTGCTTTCGTTTTTGGTCGTCTTGATGCCATTTTTTTGTGCCAACAAAGCCTTTGAGATTATTGGTGTCAAAATAAATGTAGGGTAAGGGTACATAACGATTAACAGGATCTTTTTTTATATATTTTTCAACAAGTGCAATGCGCTCAATGTAATGTTGATGGATGTTTTGGAGGTTTTCAGTAGAAGCAGGCTCATACAATTTTTGAATTAATTTTTTTGCGGTTTCAACCTGATGGTCGGTTAAAAAAATATTTTTGTAGAGCAGGTTTCGGGCTGTCATCCAAAACAAATTAGCATAAAGAGTTAGGGAATTGCCGCGAGTGGGATCGGACGTAAAATTTTTGTCGTCCAATTTGTCCACCCGCGAAGCAATTTCCCCTGCTTCTTTAATATTTTTTTCTTCAATTATTTTTTGTTTTTCAAGTGGAACCTTGGCAATTTCCCCTGTGTTTCCAGTCGAGTTTCCAGTCAAGTAACCTGTATCAATTTGAGACGTGAGCGAGAGCGAACTCCGCTTATCGTTTCCAGTCTGTTCGGAGTTATGAACAGCTATTATTATATTATTATTTTTTTTATTTAAGTTTCCAGAATATGTATCAGGACAATTTGTCTTTTGAAATTCTGAAAACGTTGATTTTGCTTCGTTTTGCTTGGCTCGTTCAATTGCCTCCCGGAACTCTTTTTTAGCGTTATCAACATTTAATTTCTGCTTTACTAACAATATTTTGGGGTTTATCAACACTTCAAAATTGGAGTTAGAACCATGAAATGTCTTGCTGGTAATAATTCCTGCTGATTGAAGTTTGAGTATGTGTCTTTGAATTGTCCGGGAGCTGCACTTCACTAATTTGGCCAACTGTTTATTATTGGTTTGTAGCGTGGGGAGGTTTTCTTCTTTTACTTCTTGATATCCATTTGACTTCAGCAACGAAATACCGTAAATTCTAATAAGCTCTTTTGCGGTCATTACAGCACCGGTACGAAGTTTGTCGCAACCTTTCGCTGCTGCCTCATTGAACGTGTCTATAAAGCAATCTAAGGCTTTATAGGCCGTTGGGTAATGTATTACTATCATGTATGAAATTTTATCTTGATAATTGTTTTGCGAACATCATAAGTTGATAATTGAGTTTTATTTTTTTTATCAGAGAGAAAAAACCTTTGTAGATTTCTTCTGCTATTGTCAGCAAAACAGATAAGCCTAAAATCAATAGGAACAGCAAGCCTTTGAGAGCGTTAAATCGTTTCATGTTTTATTTTTTTAAGATTGATTATTAAGTAATTGTTTTCGTCTTTGGTAAGTGATGTTCATGTGTTGCTCCAATAGTTTTATATCTTCTAAAAAAAAGTGATACAGTTCGTCCTTCATTGTTGAAAAGGGAGGGAAGGGCTTATCATTACCGGAGATTAGTTCAGGATATTTAATTTCTATTGCTTGTGTAAATCGCAAGGCTCTTTCAGCGTTAACAAAACAGCAAAGCATTCGGTATCCTTTTGCAACATTGATGGAATCAGTTGCCTGTGCCTGGTTAAATTTTCCCTCGATGGGGGAGTATTCTAATCTTATGTTCATATCCATTTATTTTTTAAACTCCACATACACCGCTGCATTCAGAGGTGAACATATCAAGTTGGTTTTCCTGTAAATCCACTTCTTTGAGTGGTAACCCGCTACGATGCAGGTATATTGGCCTTTCTACGCCTTTGTGTTTACTATTCCGAATTAGCTCATCGAGCTTTACTACTTTATTCCATTCTTTCGGCTGATTGAGTTTCAATTCACGCCATCGCTGATCGGATTGGAAAGGACAAAATGTGCAGGCGCTTTTCGGAGGGATTAGAAAGTTGTTTCTCGTAAGCCACTCAATACAATCGGATCTCCGAAATAATGTTGTGAATGGAATTGTTTCATGGCCAGTCTTCCAGGACTTAACATTAATAAAGGGGTAAACGAATGTCATCCACTTCGTGCGTGGATATTTCATTCGTTCTATTTCCTCCAGGGATATTCCAAGCCATACTTCAGTATCAGGAGTTCGTTTGCGAGCCTTTACACCATAAAGTTTTCGTATGGCTTTGAAAATTTCGTGTGTTTTATATTCTTCTGTGCATTGTCGCCTAAGTATTCCGATGCTCCCGTTCTCGTCTTTGGTGAATGCGGGTATAGAAGCAAAGCGCTTTCCTGAATTGCCTGTACCGTGAATTAAATCTTTGTAGATTGATTTCTTGCCGGTATGAATAATAGGGATTCCATTGTTTTGTTTTGACCATTTTTTCAGCCATTTTAAATGCTCATAAGTTGCTTTGCTTTCCGAACCCGGATCAGAGAAGATTGCATAATCGGCTCGTTCAACAAAACCGGTAGAACTCATTAAATAGAGTGCGCTTGATTGCTGGCCAAGCCCCAACGAAATGATTTTAAGGTTGCTCTTTTCAGGCAGAACATTTTTACCTCGTATTTTCCGAATTATTTTTTTCAAACTATTTACGATTCCTTTAAATGACATTATGAAATGATTAGACTGAATGCGTAGCTGTTTAATAATTCCTGGGCTTTCCTTTTTGTATTCTCAATTTCTAATGAGCTTTGTTTTTCAAAACCTGTAATGTTTGAGAAAATCACGTATTCGTTTTCTTTTTCTCCCGGAATAATTTTCATCTCTATATGTGATAACAATCCATTGGTTGTGCCTAACCACAAACAGTCTGCTTTTCCGATATACTTCCAATGTATTGGTTGAATGTGCATAAGGTGATTAATTGCGAATTGGTGTTTGTGTCCTGAGTATTTTCCATTTCCAGTAAAATTTTGTGTGTGCTGGTCCAACACTTCTTTGTGTGAGGTTGGAGGTAGTTGTAATGTCCTTCCAGGCATCCATGATTGCTGGAAATTTTCTTTTGGAACGTTGTATGTATTGTGGCATCTCACTTTGGTTAGTGTTAAATAATTTGTTTGAAAGCTCTGTAAATACCGAAACGTTTAAGATCAAGGTTTGTAGCCTCCCGGACGAGCTTCAGCTTTCTCACCCAAATAATTCCTGGTAATTCTATTATTGGATCTTCACCATCCAGTTCAACAACAAAAACACGATTGGTTTTTTGCATGAACTCTTTTGGATTGGAAACAAGCCATGTTCCGATTCTACAACCGGAAATAAATAGCTCGCCTTTCTTTGTGCCTTCAGGAAGTGGCCACTTTTTCATTTCATTATCTAAGTCCCTGCCTTCAGGCGTAAGAACCTTAAACCATATCTGACTTTTGTTTTCTGTGTGTTTCATCTTTTTCAATAGGATGGAATATTTTTTTTCAGATAATCAAGTATGCTGGACTTGCTATATCTAATAAGTCTTCTTCCATGCTTGGAAAACTTGATAGCATTGTCATTTCTTAATTGCTGCATCTTCGATTTACTTTTCACTCCTAAGAGTTGTTTTGCTTCTTCGATTGAAATCCAATCGTCTTGCGGTTTGTTTGCTTCTTTTAGACTTTCACGGAACATTTTCATCAGTTCCGCTTGCATTTTCCAATACGTGTCTTTTTCAAAAACTATTATTTCCATTGTGTTGAAACTTTACTTAATATTTACTTTGATAAAACATTAATCATCCAGCTCTGTATTGAAAATCCGGGAACGCTCCTGCCTGATTTTACCTGTCTTGATCTTATCACGTTCAATGATTTTTAATGCTGCCGAATAAATTTTAAGCTGATAACGAGTGCGTATTTTTTCGCCATTTAGAAAGCGATATATAGTAGGGCGGGAGATCCGAGTGCGCCTATAAATCTCCATTACAGCGCTTGACGGAAGCTGATTTTTAAGGATATTAACATCGTCCTGTGTAAACATTTTTCTTTTTTTTGTAAAAGTTTAGTTCCTATTTGTCATTTTAGTTGTATATTTGGCACAAGTTTATGTACCAAAAAGGGAAACAAATGTATAATAATTTATTGTTATGTTCCAAATAAGTAGTGCCAAAAAGGGAACTTTTAACTCAAATAACTATGAATCAAATGGTTAGAAATTTAGAAAAATCTTCGAAAACTGAAATTAGCAGGGAGATAACTGTTAAATTTCTCGATTTGCTTGAAAAAATTGTAACTGAGGAATGGATTGAAGGAATTTCTTCCGAAGCGAAATTGATGGCAATGCTTGAGATAAAGCAAAACTATATCTCCAAAATTAAAGCCAATCCCCGGAGGTATGTAACTATTGATATGATTTCAAGTTTTGTAAATGAGCTTGGAGTAAATTCAAATATTTTATTTGTATTAAATGAAAAGGAAGCAAAGAAAGAAAAAGTAATTAGAGAGGGATTTATTATTAACCAGGGGAGATCAGGGAATACTAATAATATTAGCAATAACAGAGGCAACATTGTGCAGGGGCCGGTTGTAAATGGAGATAATCACAAAGGGGATATTAATACTACTTTGAAAATATTAAAAGGGCTAACACCGAAAGATCGGAGGGAAATGAAGGAATATTATGAATCTATCACTAACAAAAACGAATGGCTAATAAATCAGGTTGGGGATTTAAAAAAAACCCTTGCCCAACATGAAAAGGCTATGAAAGCCAAAAATATTGAACTGAAAAAGAAAGAAGAAGAACTTTCCGATCTATCTAAAAAATATATTACTCTCTTAGAAACAAAAGTAAAAGCAAAATAATTTCTTTTACATTCAAAAAAAAAGCCCCGTATTTCTACGAGGCTTTGTACCCGGGACGAGAGTTGAACTCGTACAATCGCAATGATTACAGGATTTTCTTACTCGCTACAACTTTCGCTGCTTTCGGCAATTGCCGAAATTTGTAGTCTGGACTATCTCTTTACCAT
Organism: Bacteroidetes bacterium RIFCSPLOWO2_12_FULL_35_15; assembly: GCA_001769385.1. GTDB lineage: Bacteria > Bacteroidota > Bacteroidia > 2-12-FULL-35-15 > 2-12-FULL-35-15 > 2-12-FULL-35-15. The sequence goes on from MEPB01000101.1 coordinate 8,901, forward strand.
ATTCTGATAAATCAGAATTTAGGTACTTCCCTTTTAGTCTCTACACCTTCACTAAAATTTCTTTTAGAGCTTGGCTCGGGATTGCCATATCACAATTTTTTGTGATGAAGGTTTCCCCGAATTTGAGAAGTTCTACTTCCTGGATTTCTCCTGGAGCACTCAAATTTTGCTTAAGTCCTGCGTGTCTACCAATTCCACCACCCGGGCATTTTCAAACTTAAAATAAAGAACGTCTTTTTTTTATTCAAACTTCGATCAACTAAAAAAGTAAAAATATTGATTTTGTGTCCCTCTAATTTATCCTATCCTCTTTTTTATTCAACCTTAAATGTTTAACCTATGTTTAACCCAAACAAAAATTCCAAAATTTAAAAACCCTTCTTTTCCTCTCTACCAGTAGCGTTTAGCCAATCTACTGATTTTTAAATCGTCAGGATTTTAAGTCCTGCGTGTCTACCAATTCCACCACCTGGGCATTTCGGCAATCAATAAAAAATCTCTCAAAAAGAGAGGTCTTCTCTTGGAG
>MEPB01000101.1:9438-21426 GCA_001769385.1 Bacteroidetes bacterium RIFCSPLOWO2_12_FULL_35_15
AAAAAGAGAGGTCTTCTCTTGGAGCGAAAGACGGGGTTCGAACCCGCGACCTCGACCTTGGCAAGGTCGCGCTCTACCAACTGAGCTACTTTCGCTTATTAACGGACTGCAAAAGTAAGTATTTTTTTAATTCAGCAAAATTTTTTACCAAAAATCAATTGAATTTAATTTCTTTAATTTTTTTTACCTTTTATTCTTTGTGTGTATATTTAGCTATTAATATAAATTCATGAAAAAGAAGAATAACGTAATAGCAGGATATCACATGCTGATGATACTTTCAGAAGTTGATGGCGAGTTCGATAAATCAGAAGGCAAAATAATTATTGATTATTTAAAAGCCATGTTTCCTTTCAAGGTTAACTTAGACAATGAAATGGAAGTTTTAAGCGCTTTACCCAAAGAAGATTATTTTTTGCATTTTAACAATGCAATGAATGATTTTTATGAGGATTCAACTCCTAAAGAAAGATCTGAATTTTTAAATTTTGCGGTAAAATTGGTTAAAGCAGATAAAAAAATCACTGAAGAGGAAAACAAATATTTGAAAGAATTATTTTTTGCCTGGGAATCGGAATACGCTTAACCTCCAATCATTTTTTTTATTTCATTTAGCTTCATCAAAGCTTCAACCGGTGTTAAGGTATTAATATCCGTCCGTTGAAGCTCCTCTTTGATATTTTCCAAAACAGGATCATTCAATTGAAAGAAACTTAATTGCATGTTTTCAGATGATGCTTGTTGGCTATTGGTTGCCGGCTGAAAACCGTCTTGTGTCTTAATTCTTGACTCCTGACTCTTATTTTTGCTTTCCTGGTTCTTATGACCCTTCTCTTGATTCTTTTGTCTAGATTCTTGATTCTTTGTATCGCCTTTATCTCTCTGACTTTCTAACTCCACAAGCAATTGATTTGCCCGATCAATAACTTTTTTTGGCATCCCGGCCATTTTTGCAACATGAATACCAAAGCTGTGCTCACTTCCACCCGGAATAAGCTTACGCATAAATAATATTTTGTTATTTATCTCTTTCACAGAAACACTAAAATTTTTGATACGATGCATGGAGTTGGTCATCTCATTCAGCTCATGGTAATGTGTTGCAAATAAGGTTTTCGCTCTTGCAGAAGGGTTTTCATGAATATATTCGGAAATGGCCCATGCAATGGAGATGCCATCGTATGTGCTTGTTCCTCGACCAATTTCATCCAATATGATCAAGCTTTTGCTTGATAAGTTATTCAAGATGCTTGCTGTTTCATTCATCTCCACCATAAAGGTCGATTCACCTGATGATATATTATCAGATGCTCCTACCCGCGTAAATACTTTATCAACCAATCCTAAATTCGCATGTTTTGCAGGAACAAAACTTCCCATTTGAGCCATCAACACGATCAAAGCAGTTTGTCGCAATAAAGCTGATTTACCCGACATGTTCGGTCCGGTAATGATAATGATCTGTTGTTGATCGTTATCAAGATAAATATCATTGGCAATGTAATCTTCGCCAATGGGCAGTTGCTTTTCAATTACCGGGTGGCGGCCGTCTTTAATATCTATAACATCATTTTCAAAAATGTGTGGCCGAACATAATTATTTTTTTGTGCAATGGTGGCGAAAGACAACAAACAATCCAAACGTCCTATTAATGAAGAGTTCAACTGGAGGACGGGTATGTAATCCATTAAACCCATCACCAGATCATTGAATAATCTTGTTTCGATTGCTACAATTTTTTCCTCAGCACCCAATATTTTTTCTTCATATTCTTTAAGTTCCGGAGTAATGTAACGCTCCGCATTGGTAAGTGTTTGCTTCCGCATCCAATCACCCGGCACTTTATCTTTGTGGGTATTGGTTACTTCCAGATAATATCCAAAAACATTATTAAAAGCCACTTTCAAAGAAGATATACCTGTTCGTTCACTCTCCCGCTGTTGTATCTGCAACAAATAATCTTTACCCGAAAAAGCGATCTTTCGTAATTCATCCAACTCGGCACTTACATCATTTGCGATCACATTTCCTTTGGAAACCAAGTAAGGAGGGTCGGGCAAGATCTCTTTTTCAATACGTTCAATTACTTTTCTGCATGGATTTAATTGTTCCGCAATTTTTTGTAATGATCTGTTTTTCGAATTTTCACAGGCATCTTTTATTGGTTCGATGGCAGTTAATGCACGTTTCAATTGTACCATCTCTTTTGGAGAAATACGAGCAGTTGCAACTTTTGAAGTAATACGCTCCAGATCACCTATCAACTCAATGTTTTTAAGAATATGTTCGGCAATTTCCGGATTTGACAAAAAATAATCAACAATATCTAATCGTTCTTCAATAGGTGCCTTATCTTTCAATGGTAGTGCCAACCAACGTTTCAACATACGTGAGCCCATTGGTGAAACTGTCTGGTCGATCACATCTATTAATGTTTTTGCATTCTCATTTTGTGAACCGAACAATTCCAGATTCCGGATGGTGAACCTATCCAGCCAAACATATTTTTCCTCTTCTATTCTGGAGATTGTTGAGATATGTTTTACTTTATCATGAGCCGTATCAGCTAAATAATGCAAAGCAGCACCGGCAGCAATAATACCATGTTCCAGATTTTCAATTCCAAAACCTTTTAAAGATTTTGTTCCGAAATGTTTTAACAACAGATCATTGCCATACTCTGAAGTAAAGGCCCAGTCTTCTAATCCATAGGTATAAAATTTTTCTCCAAAGGTTTCAATAAATAATTTTTTCTTGTTCTTTTGAAATAAAACTTCAGTAGGGCGAAAGCTTTGCAGAAGTTTATCAATATATTCAAGGTTCCCCTGAGCAACTAAAAACTCTCCTGTTGAAATATCCAAAAAGGAGATCCCGGAATTTTTATCATTCAGAAAAATACTTGCTAAAAAATTATTTGATCTGTGTTCAAGAACTTTATCATTGTATGAAACACCAGGTGTTACAAGTTCCGTAACTCCTCTCTTTACAATGGTTTTGGTCATTTTAGGGTCTTCCAGCTGATCACAGATAGCAACCCGTTGTCCGGCACGGACTAATTTAGGAAGGTAGGTATCCAGGGAATGATGAGGAAATCCGGCCAATTCAATATAAGAAGCATATCCATTTGCACGTTTTGTCAGAACAATACCCAAAATATTAGCTGCTTTAACGGCATCTGCACCAAATGTTTCATAAAAATCCCCTACACGAAACAAAAGTAAGGCATCGGGATATTTTGCTTTTATAGTATTGTATTGTTTCATCAGAGGAGTTTCTGATTCCGCAGCTGTTGTTTTTATTGATGCTTTCGTCTTTGCCATTAATTGTAAAAATACAAAACCTAATCACACCCCGGATGCAAAGTTTTTAACACTTTTTGATAAATTTGTTATTAGATTTGCCGCAGAATTTTCACGATAAATTTTAGCTGATGAGAAAATTATTGAACGTAGAATTGGAACGAAAATCGGTGTCGGAATTTAAAGGTGCTACAAAAACACCTGTAATTATTGTTCTTGACAATGTTCGCAGTTTGAATAACGTAGGTTCCGTTTTCAGAACCGCTGATGCTTTTTTGGTAGAATCAGTATATTTATGTGGGATCACAGGCTGCCCACCTAATAAGGAAATTCAAAAAACAGCTTTGGGTTCAACAGAAAGTGTATCCTGGAAATATTTCAAAACGACTCTTGATGCTGTAAATGATCTGAAAGAAAACAATTTTAATGTCTATGCAATCGAACAGGCTGAATCTGCCATTATGCTCAACAATTTTATGCCGGGTAAAAGGCAAAAATTAGCTGTTATTTTTGGTAATGAAGTAAAAGGTGTTCAACAAGAGGTTATTGATGCTTGTACCGATGTTATTGAAATTCCGCAAGTGGGAACAAAACATTCATTAAATATTGCAGTAAGTGTTGGAATTGTGATGTGGGACCTGTTTCAAAAGGTGGTGTAATTTTTTATGAAATACCATTAGCATATATAAAACATTTTTTTTCTGACCTCGCCCTTAATCCCTCTCCGAAAGAGAGGGAAATAATTAGTATATTTTATATAGGCTAATGATATAAGAACCTGTTTTAGTTTCAATCAAAATGCTTTGAATGTTCATTTCGATTCCTTCAACTTTGCTCAGGATAAACTCCATGAGAAATCTCGTTTTTATTATTATTACATTGAGTTTTTATTGTTCGAAGTAAAAATCAATTAAATCAATAATGTCTTCCAATTTAATTTTAGTGTTTCCTGAAAAAAAGGAATCAATAACATTCACCGCTTCAGCATGAGATATTTTAGAGTTGATATCCAGGTCGAATTTCCTGAAACGTTCCGGCAGAGTACTAATTTTAGTACTGGTAACGCTAACACTATCTGTTTTTACCGGCTGAGTGGCAGTACTATTGTTTTTGAAATCCTGTATTTTTTGAAGTGCATAATAATTTTTATACATTTTTTTTAATTCCAAATTAATACGACTGGTATAACCTTCATCATATTCAAAATGTTCCTTTACATTATCATATCGGACTTTTGCAATTGGTTTTTTCAGAACAGAAACATCTAATCTATTAATGTTCTCCAGCATATCAATATCAAAACTAAAACCATAATTAGTATTTGAAGATGGAGCTTTTGTGTTTACTTCAAGTATTTTTGTTACAAACCCTTTTTTTGAAATTTCAATTTTATAGGGTTTATTAAGTGGCAATCTAAATGAGCATTTCCCCTTTTTATTCGTATATATTTGCTGGTAACAAAAGCCGGTAATTGTTATTAATGCACTATCAATGGGCATTATAGTTTCAACATCACTAATTTTTGATTCTCGCACAGTTCCCCGCATTTCCAAATACGAATTATTATACAGGGTAGTGTCAATCAGCAGGTTCTCCAATGAAATATTGTTTGAAGATGCCGATGAAAAAACAATCAGCAAAGTCAACATTATAGAAAATACAGAAAAATAAGCAATTCTATTTTTGTGTTTAAATTTCATCGATAAAAAAAATTATTTATAATGTTCATCTTATTATTAAGAGCCTGTTTAAATTTTACTAAAATGTATTATATGTCAATCGACAAGAGGGAGAAATCTCATTTTTAGCTTAATTTTATTGAGATTTCTCCCTTTGGTCGAAATGACAGAATGGTTAAAAATATCGTAATCAGATTCTTTTATTAAAATTTAAACAGGCTCTAAAACTGTGTCTAAGTTAAATAAAAAAACGTCTCGCAATATTGCGAGACGTTTTTTTTATTGATTAGCTTATCTTTAATTAATTTACTAATGCTTTAAAATCGGCATTTTCACGGAATTTAATAAATTCAGCATCATCCTTTGCCATTTGTTTGAAAGATGCGTCTTTTTGAATTGCAGCTTTTAAGTTATTAATTAAAACATCTGCTTTTGATTGACGCGCACCTGCAATTGCTTTCAAATAAAATGATAAGGCAGCATCTTTTTCCGTTGAATTATCAATTGTTGACATTGCAGCATCCGCAGATCCATTCAACAATTTTGCTAATGCAGAATTGAAGGAATTATCTGATCCGAAATTAGCTACAGCTGCTGAATAATTGCCATTTTGAATTTCAATTATTCCCATGTTATAAGAAACTTCAGGTCCGGCACTTGTTGCAGATTTATACAGCTCCATTGCTGCTTTACGATCACCTCTCCAACGGGCACAAATACCTAAATTATTTTTGATGATCGGATTGTTTGCAGAAACAGCATCCGCTTTTTTGAATTCAGCTTCGGCATCATTTAATTTATTTTGCATTAAGTAAATATAACCAACGTTATTAGAAGTTCTCCAATCGGCCGGATATTTTGCTTCTGCTTTTTTGTAGATATCCAATTTTGTATTTAAATCCTGAGTTAAAGTAGCAGCATAAAGAATTTCTTCAACTGATAAACTATCAGGAGCAGTTGCAGCTAATTTGGTAATTTGCTCATCTGTACGGCTGTTTACATCAACATTTAAGGTAAGAACGGATCTGCGCAATTGTGGTAAAATTTTATCAGCAACTTCGGTATATGTTTTTGATAAATTTTTGATTTCTTTTTCACGGGTTTCTCCATCAGGATACATTGTTAATACACGTAAGATTAAATCTTTATCAGGAATAGAAGATGCTTCCATTGCTTTTTTGAATCCATCCCAATCCTCAGCAGTTGTCACTTTAGTATAAAACGCTTCTTTTGAAGCTGTATCCACTTTTGTTTTTTTCTCTTTGAAATAGGACATCATTGCTTTTGTGGTTTCTTTAGCACGATTTTCAGCAAGGTCACTATTCAATGTTAATTCACCATCAGGTGAAGCATAAGCGGAAACATTCATGTTTTTAAAAACAATGCTGGGGTTTGTAACAGCACTTAAGATATATTGTTTCAACGCTTTCATTTCTGCATTGTTCATTTCAGAACTACGAACTTGTGATTGATTCACAATGAAGAACATTTGAGCTGTTTCTGAATGAGGAACAACTTTTTGGAAGTTATCTTTACCGAACAATGATTTTTCATCACTTTTAACTAATAAAGGGGTGATAATTGTTCCATCAGCTACTTTCTTAGCCGGTAGATCTTTTACCTTTTTCTTTACCTGGCCCGCAACTCTCAATTCCAAAGTAGCAACCTTCATTTCAGGAATGTAGGCAACTTTTTCAGAGGTGTAAGAGAAACTTCCGCCTTTAGCGTTAGTAATCTTTGTTCCTGCACCTTCAACCTTCTCACCTATTAAAACAACCGGTTTCAATGCTTTTTCGCCTCCGTTGTATTTTATATACGGAATAGTTGTAACAGTGGCTTTTTTAGGAAATACTTTTGCAGGATAGGTACCTGTTATGCTAACAGTAATACTATCCCCATGCATTTCCATTGGATCAGGTGTTACTTTATAAGTAATTTTATCGGCATTTTTCACCAATTTACCTAACCCGCTACATGAAGCCAAAGCTACTGCAGTGATCACGGCTAATCCGAATGTTTTTAAAGATTGATTTTTCATTTTACTTTTTTTTGTTCAATTATGAATTTTTTGCTGTTTTTCTTATTTAATGGTGCAAAAATAATTAAATTTTCAAATAATGAAAGTTTTATTCTATAAATAAAAATCCAAAATCAGTATTAATTATGATTTATTACATATTTATTCTTGTAATCCCTTTACTATAAGGCTGATTAACGAGTTCGATCATTTGTTCATAGTGCCGGGCGTTGTTTGCAAAATCAATTGTATTTACATCTATTATTAACACCCGTAAATCTGATAATTGCTTTATATATTCGAAGTAAGCTGTTTGAATTTTTATCAAATATTCATCAGAAATATTTTGCTCATAAGTTCTGCCCCGCTTTTTAATGTTTTGCTGAAGACGCTCCACATTATGAAAGAGATATACAAACAAATCAGGTTTTGGCAAAGCATCATTAATAATGTGAAAAAGTTTTGCATATAAATTGAACTCATCCTCACCAAGATTAGCTTTTGCAAAGATCAATGACTTTAAAAAGTAATAATCTGAAATAATATGGGGCTGAAAAATATTTTGTTTAGTGAGTTCATTTTTAAGCTGGTAATGACGTTCAGCCAGAAATGACAACTCCAATGGGAAAGCATTTTTTTCGGGTTCGGCATAAAATTTTGGCAAAAAGGGGTTATCTGCAAACTGTTCCAGAATTAAACGGGTATTAAAATCCCTTGACAGCTTAGTAGCAAGTGTTGTTTTACCTGCCCCGATGTTTCCTTCAATAGCAATAAAATTATAGGTAGGGCTGAGAAGCTTCATTTCATAAAAAAATTACATGTTTTAAAAAGTTTGTTGCTTTTTCTTAACTTCTAATTCATCTTTACATTCATCAAGAAGGGTTTTAATATTTTTATTTAATTCCGGATGCATAAATTCAGGTGCTACTTCTGCCATTGGTATCAACACAAATTTTCTGTCCTGAATATAAGGATGTGGTATTGTTAAATTATCAGTTTTAATTATTGAATCGTTGAAAAACAAAATATCAATATCCAGGGTGCGTTCCATCCATTTCTGAGCATCGCGGATTCGTCCTGACTCTTCTTCAATTTTTAATAATTGGTTCAATAATTCGTGTGCAGACAATTCAGTTTGAAGACACACAACCTGATTAAAAAAATCGGGTTGATCTGTATTTCCCCATGCTGCTGTAACATAAATGTCCGACTTCTTCAAAACTCTCCCGGCCTTTTTTTCAAGCTGTTCAATGGCAACTTGCAAATTTTTTAATTTATCGCCTTTGTTTCCGCCAAGTATCAGATATGCTATGTTCATAGTAAACAATTTGTTCTTTTTTGCCAAATAGCATTGTTCATTCAATAAATTTAAAATTACATTCACAAACCCGCTTTTCACCATTTATTATGGCCGGTATTTAAGCATATTCCAATGCATGGCTATTTCATTGTTGTCAAAGATAAAAAAACAACCTCAACAGAATTATTTTTTTTATTAAATCAAATAAAAAAATAGAAAATTCAAACTACTTTTACAAAGAACTAATTTATTTTCATTTATGGCACTGTTAAATTCTATAGCTACCTGGTGGATGCAAAAGCGAATGCATCAAATAGAGCTTTTTATGAAATATCCCATTGATGTGCAGGATGAGTGTTTAAATAAACTGATCGCATCAGCAAAAGATACTGAATGGGGAAAAAAACACGATTATAAAAACATAAAAAATGCGGAACAATTCAAGAACAATGTTCCCATCCAGGATTACGAAACACTTAAGCCATTTATTGACAGGATCCGCAGGGGAGAACAAAATATTCTGTGGAATACCGATATTAAATGGTTCGCGAAATCATCAGGGACCACTAATGACAAAAGCAAATTTATTCCTGTAAGTACAGAATCGCTGGAAGAATGTCATTACAATGGTGGCCGTGACATGATTGCGATACATTGCGCACTTTGTCCCGAAACACAATTATTCACCGGAAAAAACCTTGCCTTAGCAGGAAGTTTGTTTACTGATAATTTTGGAAATCACGAATCAAAAAACGGGGATCTTTCCGCCATTGTTATTGATAATTTACCAATATGGGCAGAATTTTTTCGGGCACCCGACCTGTCAATTGCATTATTGGATAAATGGGATGAAAAATTAGAAAAATTAGCAAGAGCCACCCTGGCTGAAAATGTGGTAAGTCTTGCTGGTGTTCCTTCCTGGATGTTATTGACCATGAAACGAGTTTTGGAAATTTCAGAAAAAAAATCAATAGCAGAGGTTTGGCCCAATCTCGAAGTATATTTTCATGGAGGGGTAAATTTTGCTCCCTATAAAGAACAATTCAAAAGCATATTCAATAAGCCGAAAATGAACTATCTGGAGTTGTTTAATGCATCAGAAGGCTTCTTTGGAATACAAGATCAGAAAGATTCGGAAGAATTATTGTTAATGCTTGACTATGGAATATTTTATGAATTTATACCTATCCTTGAATTAGGAGAATGTGATGCAGCAACTATTACCTTAGAAAATGTTGAACTTGACAAAAATTATGCATTAGTTATTTCTACAAATGCAGGTTTATGGCGCTATAAATTAGGTGACACCATAAAATTCACATCCTTACATCCGTTCCGTTTTAAAATAACCGGACGTACCAAACATTTTATGAATGCTTTTGGTGAAGAGATTATTGTTGACAATGCAGACAAAGCACTTAACATTGCATGCGAAAAATCAGGGGCCCTGATAAATGAATATACTGCAGCCCCAGTTTATATGAGTGAAAATAAAACCGGTGCTCATGAATGGCTCATCGAATTTGAAGTAGAACCAAACAGTATTGAATATTTTACAGAAATGCTTGACAATGCTTTAAAATCAATTAATTCTGATTATGAAGCAAAACGTTATCATAACCTTGCATTAAAATTACCACTTGTAAAACCTCTTCCAAAAGGAATCTTTTTTAAATGGCTGGATTCGAAAAACAAGTTAGGCGCTCAGCATAAAGTACCCCGCTTATCGAATGACAGAAAATATGTGGAAGAAATAATGGGATTAATTTAAACTAATACCATTAGCTTCTATAAAACAGTTTTTTTTCTGACCTCACCCTTAATCCCTCTCCGAAAGAGAGGGGACTAATTGGTATATTTTATATAAGCTAATGGTATAATTATTTCATTGGAATTAAACCGAAAAAAAATAAGGTTAATAATACCCGATGTCATTTAGACCCCTTCGGACTTCGCTCAGTGTAATAGAACCGAACCGTGTGTTGTCATATTGAGTCTGTCGAAATATGTGTGTGGGCTTTCCCACTCCTTCGATAAACTCAGGATGACCTCCCCGCTTCGAAATTTCAACCCTTTGCCTGACTCCACGAAGAAATCTAGCTATAGTTTGATTTTGCAGAGATTTCTACATCTTGTAGAAATGACATCGTAAAAATAATTATAGCAAGCCTATTAATCGTAAATTTATCCCAACAATTAATTTACAATACGAAAAAAAGAGCAAAAAAACTTTCCAATCGTTTCGAAAACTAAAATGAAAAAACTGTTTTATATTTTTTTACTCTTTTCTTCTGCATGCTTTTCACAAAGCAAGTTTAAACTAATTACTAAAATTGAATCAGATACAAATTTATTTACTTCCGATAATCAGGGAAATATATATTTGATAAAAGAAAATGAACTTGCAAAATTTGATAAAACAGGCAAACAACTTTATAAATTCAGCAACAAAAATTTTGGAAATATTGATTTTGTTGATGCTTCCAACATGTTTAAAATTTTGGTTTTCTATAAAAATTTCTCTCAGGTTCTTTTTTTAGACAACACCTTAAGTTCGACAGGAGATCCTGTAAGTATTGATAAAATAGGATTTGAACAGGCGCAATTGGTTTGTACTTCACACAACAATGGAATGTGGATATACGATCAGCAAAATTTCGAATTAGTCAGAATTGATCAAAACCTTGAAAAAACACAACAAACAGGCAACCTGAATGTGCTTTTGAATATAAATTTACAACCTGTTAATTTATTGGAATATGATAATAAAGTATATCTCAATAATCCTTCAACCGGAATTTTAATTTTTGATATTTATGGGACGTATTACAAAACAATTCCCATAAAAAATATGGAGCAATTTCAAGTTATTAGTGATTGGATCTATTTTATTTCAGAAAGAAAAGCGAAAGCATATAATATAAAAACGACAGAAGAAAAAGAATTTGAAATGCCGCTTACTGAATTTCAAAATTTTAGATTGGAAATGGGAATTTTAATGATTCAGGATAAAAATTCAATTTCAATTTATTCAGAAGAATAGCTTTATTCAAAACTTGAAACTTGCTTTAAGAAATTCTTAACCGCATAGATACATAGTTTTATAGTTTGAAAAGCAAATTAACATAGGCAGAACTTAAACATAGACTATGTTGTAAATTCATTTTATGTATTTCTTTTTTCTATGTCTCTATGTGGTTATTTTAAAGATTTATATGGTGACACATTATTATTCGATCATCATTTTAGCTTTCCACTTTTCAGGAACATTAATACTTTCTTTGGTTTTATAATTGAAACAAACAAGTGTTGCAAAACCTTTTGCTACCTCTGTTTCGATACTATTCTGGATACGAACGATAGAATAATTTTATCCTAAGATAGATTTTCATTGAAGAATAATTTTTAACCGCATACTTTAATTTTTAACCACATAGATACATAGTTTTATAGTTTGAAAAGTAACTTAACATAGACAGATCTTAAACATAGACTATGTTATAAATTCATTTTATTATTTCTTTTTTCTATGTTTCTAATGGAATAACTTTATCCTAAGATAGGTTTTCATTGAAGAATAATTTTTAACCGCATACTGTAATTTTTAACCGCATAGATACATAGTTTTATAGTTTGAAAAGCAAATTAACATAGGCAGAACTTAAACATAGACTATGTTGTAAATTCATTTT
>MEPB01000102.1 GCA_001769385.1 Bacteroidetes bacterium RIFCSPLOWO2_12_FULL_35_15
ACATTGCCCTTCAAAGGGGGACATAATCCTGTAAGCAATGAAATAGACGTCATTTTTATATTGCTTTTTTTGAAAAAAAATTACCCCTCGAAATGACACCAGCGCTGTCATTTCGAGCATTCTGCTTTGAAGCAGACACATCGAGATTGTGTTGGGCTAAATTTCGGAAATAATATATTTAGAATTGGTATAATTTTATTGAGATTTCTCTTCGAAATGACCTAGGATTAAAATTTGGCAGTGGATTTTTTTAAAATTTGAAAAGGCGCTAGAATCCTTCTTCCTTCCAGATATATTTTAGTGTAGAAGTGTTGTAATAAGCCAATTTAGTGTTCTTTTCTATCTTTATAACAAACTCATTAAACTTCTTAATTGCATCGCACTCTACAGGAATAAGGCTATTTCCGGCAATATCAATAAGTCCGAATTTTTCTTCGAGAGAAACAATACAAATTCCTTTATTAAAATCTTCGGCTTCATCGTATAAAAAATCAACCACTACTTTACCAATGTAACTAACAAAACCAAACTTATCGTTTTTTCTGACTTTTGCAAGACCTTCACAAAAGTTTGAAACAGCTTGAAAAGAATATGGAATTTGCAATTTCATTTTAATATCCACAAATCCCCATTTATCTTTTTTTAATACAGCAGCTAATCCTTCATTAAAAGGCTCTATCCGGTCAAAATCTTTTGTCGAAAATAATTTCCCCGATTTGTCAATCAAATTTTGTTTTTTATTCTTTTCTACAACGGCATATCCATTTTTAAATAACAAAGGACTGCCACTATAATCATATTCAACAGGTACAAACAAGGTTCCGCCTGTATCAGCAAAACCATAGTTGTGTTCTTTCACAACCATGATGGCTCCCTCAGAAAATTCACCGATCAGATCGAATTCACATGGTAATACAGTAGATCCATTTTTATTAATAATGCCAAATTTTTTCAATGATTTTACTTTCGCTAAACCATTCTTAAAATTATCAACCCAGTCATATTTATTAGCAATAACAATTTTCCCTGATCTATCTATAAAACCACTTTGTCCGCCAAACTCGACAGAAGCATATCCTTCAGAAAAATCGCCTGCTTTTGAAAAATTAATTGGAATAGTCAACTTGCCTGTTTCATCAATATAACCGTATTTATCTTTAATCCCCACCGAAGCGAGTCCTTCAGAATATTCTGCAATTTCATCATATTCAAATTTGCTTATCAGTTTTCCGATCTTATTGATAACACCATAGTTCTCATTCTGCTGAACAATAGAAAAGCCATTTTTAAAAGCTTCAACTTGCTCATAAACAAAAGGGATAACTAATTTTCCGGATTTATCAATAAATCCCGATTTACCATTTAGCCCACATTCAGAAAGTCCTTCAGAAAAATCCCCCACCCAGTCATAAATACAAGGAATAGAAATACGACCTAACGTATCCGCAAAGCCCCATTTTCCTAATTCACGGACAGGAAATAATTGTTTTGGTGATAATTCAAGATCCTGAGTGATCGTTTCCGGAAAAGGGAAATCCGGAAATTCATTTCTGAATTTATTTATTGTTTCAATCTTATAATCTGCTGTGTAAATTGAATAGATGGTATTCCAGGCCGTTTCAACATTCCGGTTACTTGGATATTTTTTGATAAAATCATGATATTCTTTGATCGTTCCATGAATCGTAGTTAACTCATAAATTGCATTTTGTGCTTCAGTTATAAATGGACTATCAGGTTCCTTTATAAGGAATTGTTCAAATTCTGATATGGTATTATTTTCTGTTAAATAATGAAAAAGAGTTACAGAATAACGGATTTGAGCTTCCGGTATCTCCCTGGCAAATGGATAGGTTTCAATAAATATTTTATAGGCAACAGGAGTATCTTTTTTTTTAGCATCCAAAAATGCCATGCTATTACGTAAATCAATAGCATCAAAGCATTGAGGAGCAGAAATATAATAATCAATAAATTTATTTAATTCATCGATCGTGTTTTTGCTTTTATAAATTTCGAATGCTTTTTCATTTATCATTTTTTGCAAAGAGTCAATTGCCTTTTCAGAAATAGGATACGACAAATAAAGGGCTTTTTTTTTGACGGAAATTAATTGAAAAGCATTTGCCGATTTGATACAATATTTATAAGCACTATCAATATTAGAAAAGGGATTATCTGACCTATAATAAATAACACTCAATCCGTAGGAAGCGGCCGCTGTTTCGCTCTTCAACGATTTCTCAAACAGGTGCTTTGCTTCAAAATAATTATACACATGAAGAGCTTCGAACGCTTTTGACAATTTAGTTGCATTGACAGTATTAACAAAAAAAATTATACTAAAAATTAAAAGTGTTTTTAATCCGGACATACGGGAAGCAAATTTTTAGTAAAATTAACAATAGTTTTGAATGTTATTGATGGACGTATTTTTCACATTTTTATTTTATCTGTCTTTTTTTATTTAACAAGTATCGTTAAATCAAAAAAAAGTAAAAATTTTATTTGTAATTTAAGAATGTACGAAAAAAACGAATGTAATTTTTGCATTGTACATAAAAAACATTTAAAATGAAAGCAATTTCATCACACAGTCGCAAAGGCGCTCAGGCAGATGCAGACAAAGGTATTTAAAGGCTGGAAAATAAAACAAAATAAATTATTGGGTTTGGCCAAATTTTGTATATTTGTAATCGGATAAAATATGTGTAAAAAAAATGAAAAAAATACTCCTGTTATCAGCATTAATTATTGTCACTCTCAATAGTGCTTTTGCTGGTATTATTATTTTGGAAGGTAAATACCAGGATAAAAATTTATTTATCCAAAACGGTTATGCTGGAAATGGCGTTGGTTTTTGTACCTACGAAGTAACTATTAATGGACAAACATCAACAGATGAAGTTAATTCAAGTGCCTTTGAAATTGATTTTACTGCTTTGCAAATAAAACCGGGTACACCTGTTATTGTTGAGATAAAACACAAAGATGATTGTCGCCCAAAAGTTCTTAACCCGGAAGCATTAAAACCAAGAGCTACTTTTGAAGTTGTAAATATCACTATCAATAAAGATGGATTGATCAATTGGTCAACAAAAAATGAAATGGGGTCCTTACCTTATGTTGTTGAGCAATACAGATGGAATAAATGGATTCCTGTTGGCGAAGTGCAAGGTGGAGGAAAAATGGATAATAACAAGTATTCATTTCAAACTATTGCTCATTCCGGTGAAAATAAATTTCGCATTAAGCAAGTCGGTTATGGTGATGTATCAAAAATTTCAACTAGTGTTACTTTTGTTTCTACCATTGGTCAACCTACTTTTACCTTAAATAAAAGTGCCGATAATATCCAGTTCTCCAGTGAAACCATGTATGAAGTTTTTGACTCCTACGGCAATATTATTAAACGCGGGTTTGGAAACGATTTGAAAATAAATAACCTTGAAAAGGGCAGTTATTATTTATGTTATGATAATATAATGACCGACTTTAAAAAGAAATAATTTTCGATTCATTAACGATCCTATTTAACTCACTTATTATCATTGCTGTAGCACCCCAAACTGTTAGGCCCTCTATTTCATAATAGGGGGTTTTTATTTTACTCCCACTGCTGTGAAGTATTGTTTTTTCAGATCTTATTTCATTGTTATCCAAAGCAAAAAGATCAACGGAGATAATTTTTTGAACCTCATGGTTATCAATAACAAAATCGGGTACCTGTCCGGTATATGCAATAAAAGGAGATACTAAAAAATTACTTGGCCGGATATAGAGATCCGTCAGTTTTCCTATTATTTCAACAGTATTTGTTTTAATTCCCACTTCTTCAGAAGCTTCACGCAAAGCTGTAAAACTTAAGAGCAGATCGCTTTCTTCATATTTCCCTCCTGGGAAAGAGACTTGTCCGCTATGTACACCTTCATAAACCGGCCGTTGAATAAGTATCGTATGGATGCTATTATTGAAAGGGAATAATAAAATTAATACTGCGCTTTTTTTTGCATTCGGATGTACAAGAAATTCCTCAGGAAACTGACGCCTGCTTGGAGCCATCAAAAGCTGGGCATCCTCACCCGGCAAGGGTTCTTTTAAACGTATTTTGATTTGTTCAATAAAGCGAACGAACATATTTTTTTGTCTTAAATTGGTATAAATATCCGAAAAATCATTGATTGTATAGGAAAATTCGAAACCATATTCCGGGACTCGCGTACAAGTTTGAACATTTATATACATATCCCCATGAACTCAGAACAAATACAAGAGGTGGTTCACTGGTTAAATCAACAGATCACCCATGCCAATGACGTAATTAACGAAGCTCATTTAACAAACAATTATGGTAGAGAAAACCAATACGAAGGAATGAGAGATGCTTTTATGAGATGCTTAAACAAAATTAATAATGCTTAATTTTATATGTTATTATTGCGCCACATTTATTGTTTGACCAGCTATTAAACGGACTCTGCCGGTCAATCCATTCATTTCTTTTATTGATGCCGTAGTGGTTCCAAACCTTTTTGCAATTTCAAAGATCGTATCTCCTTTTTCAATAGTATATTGTTTTTCATCTTTCGGAAATGCTGCTAAACCCCATTTTGTCTTCTTGATAACCAATTCTTCACATAATAATTTTCCATCTGCAAAAGAAATTAAATACTTTGGATTGACAGGAACACCTTTAAAACGCACTTCAAAATGCAAGTGAGAACCTGTCGAATGCCCTGTACTTCCACCTAATCCAATAAGCTCTCCCGCAGAAATTAATTGCCCCGGTTTAACTTTCAGTTTTGATAAATGAGCATAAACTGTTTCCAAACCATTGTAATGACGAATGATAACAACATTTCCAAATCCACCATAACGCTTAGCTATACGAACCATTCCATCAAATGCAGAAACCACTTTATCTCCTTTATTCAGATCAAAATCAATTCCCTTATGCTGAACACTATCGCGCCAACCAAAATTAGATGTTATCGTTCCATTAAATGGATTAATATAATTATTATGACCAAAAGCCTGTAAATTGAGTGTTACAGATGTATCTCCCTTTAATTTCAACATATCTTTTTCAGGAAATAAATTATTTATTTCCCAGCCGGTATAAAAATCAGCAGAAGGAAAAGAGGTAATATCCGATAAACCGGATACTTCTTTTTTACTATCAACACAAACCAAATTAGAAATAGCAGCATTAATATTATTTACCAGATCAAATGGAATTGTATCCATCTCGAATAAATAATCAACCAACAATGTAAGTTGCGCTTTATTCATTGATTGTATTGAATTAGTTTGAAGATTAAAAACGGGTTTAGGACTTTCAGGATTCAGGCTGTCTCCAATACCAGAATTTAATGGGTTAGCATTGGAAACCGAACAATAAAACACAATTGCATATAACACTAATAAAGTGCGTAAAACAGTCTTATGCTTCTTTCTTAACATGTTCATTGATCCAATATATTTATTTTGGGAATGCTAAATTAACAATTTTGATAGAAAAAGCAAATCCCATCAACAAAATATGCTGATGGGACATTGATAAATGTGAATACTTGGTTTTTAGTTTGTCCTTCCCGGATATACTTTCAAAGCTTTTTCTAAACAGATCATTGCATTTTTCAGATCAGATATATTTAAAACATAAGCTAAACGAACTTCATTTATTCCTGAACCCGGGGTAGAATAAAACCCTGTAGCAGGTGCTAGCATTACTGTTTGGTTTTCATATTCAAAAGATTCCAATAACCACTGACAAAATTTATCTGAATTATCAATTGGTAAACGAGCAATGCAATAAAATGCTCCACTGGGTTTCGGGCAAAATACACCTTCCATTTTATTTAGTGCTTCAATTAAAAAGTCTCTGCGGGCAACATATTCTTTTTGCACTTTTTCGAAATATTCTTTTGGTGTATTTAATGCAGCCTCTGCTCCTATTTGTCCGAATGTTGGCGGACTCAATCGTGCTTGTGCAAATTTCATAGCAGTTGCCATTACTTCTTTATTTTTAGAAATTAATGCACCGATACGTGCTCCACATGCACTATAACGCTTCGAAATGGAATCAAGCAATATTACATTATTATCAATTCCTTGTAAATGCATCACCGAAACATATTCTTTTCCATCATAACAAAATTCACGATATACTTCATCACTTAATAAATACAGATCGTATTTTATTACCAATTGTTTTAGTAACTCTAATTCTTCTCTGGAATATAAATATCCGGTAGGATTACCCGGATTGCAGATCATAATTCCTTTTGTTTTTGAAGTGATCAGCTTTTCGAATTCAGAAATTGGCGGCAATGCAAAACCTGTTTCGATAGTTGATTTCACAGGCACCACTTTCACATCGCTTGCACATGAAAATCCGTTGTAATTAGCATAAAACGGTTCAGGTATTATTATTTCATCTCCCGGATTAAAACAAGTCATCATTGCAATTTGAATAGCTTCCGAACCTCCGGTAGTAATTATTATTTCAGTTGGATCAATTGAAATATTAAAACTCTTGTAATATTCCGCCAACTTTTTTCGATACGATTCGATACCTGCAGAATGAGAATATTCCAACACTTTAATATCGGCATTTTTAATTGCATTCAGCATTACCTCAGGTGTTTCAATATCAGGCTGTCCAATATTAAGGTGATAAATTTTGCGACCTGATTTTTTTGCGGCTTCGGAAAAAGGAACCAATTTTCGAATTGGCGATGAAGGCATATTGCTGCCTTTTAGAGATACTTTGGGCATTGTTATTAATTTTAAAATTTGCCAAAGTTACTATTTAGAGATGAAATAGAGGAATAAAACTTATTTCTTTTTCTTCAGAACAACACCCTTAAAACGCAATACTGTTGGAGAGTTTTTTGCATTTGAAATGAGTGTAATTGTACGATCTTGTCGATCATATTTTTCATGAGTATCAAATTTCACCTTAATTGTGTATGTTTCGCCAGGTTCAATTGCGGAATAAACCTTTTCCATGGTAGTACAACCACATTCTACTTCGTAGCTTGAAATGACCAATGGTTTATCCCCGCTATTTTTCAGTTCGTATGAAACGGAAACAGTGTCTCCTTCAGTTACAAACCCAAATTTATAAACAGGGTTATTACATGTAATTTCCTGTGAAAAAACGCTGTTAACAATACTGATAAACAGTATTAATAAAGTTGGTTTAAGTGGCTTGATACAAAACATTCTTTAAGGATTTAATATGTCTTCATTAACAACAAATCCCCCCGAAAACTCGGGAGGATTTGAAGAGATACAAAGTAAAACAAAACAAAACAAAAAATTAGTGCTTTTGCTCAACAGGAGGAGCAGGAGCTGTAGTTCCTCCGGTAGGCGCAGGAGTTGGATCAGGCTTAACTGTTCCTACAATTTTAATAACTTTTGAAGGAGTGTCAGCATTTGAAGTCAATGTAACTTGTTTTTCAAAATGACCAACTCTATCAGTTGCGTAATGTACTTTTATTACACCGGATTTCCCTGGAGCGATTGGTTCTTTTGGCCAAACAGGAGTTGTACATCCGCATGAACCTACTGCATTTGAAATAATCAATGGTTCTTTACCGGTATTGGTAAATTTAAATTCTCTATCTCCATTTGCATTGTGTTCTATTGTTCCGTAATCAACAACTTCTGAATCGAACTTAAATTTTGGAGCATTTGGATTAACAGGGTTTGGTGTTGTTGTTTCTTGTGCTTTTGCTCCAATTGCAACACATAACATTAAACCGATTGAAAGGATGGTTTTTTTCATTATTTGATAATTTTTAGTTTATTTTTAGTTTATTAGTTTTTAGTGTTTTTCTAATGGGGTTGCACCATCATCCTTTTTCCCATTTGTTGGAAAAGCTTCTTCAACAACTGCAGGCTGAACAGTACCTTTTATTGTTAATATCTTCTCAGGTGTTTTTGCATTTGAATGAATAGTAACTGTTTTATTAAAATTTCCGGCACGTTTGGTATCATAAGTAACTTTAATAACCTGAATTTCACCCGGTTTAATTGGTATATTTTTTGGGTATGTTGGAACCGTACAACCACAAGAACCTTTTGCATCTGTGATAATCAATGGTTCTTTACCTGTATTTTTAAATTTGAATTCGTATGTACCATTGCCCCCGTATTCAATTGTTCCGAAATCATGTACATCCTTATCAAAGGTCATTTCTGAAAGACTAGCTGATGCTGCTGGAGTTGCAGCTGCATTTGCCGGAACAGGTTGTGCCCGGGAAATAAAAGAAGACAATGCAAAAATGCTTATTGTAAAAAACAATTTTTTCATACTTGATAATTTAATCATTATGTTATTTAAATTTCATCGAAAATAAACGCCAAAATCGTGCCAAAACCCCAAAAAAGGAAAATTAATTTTTAGTAGATTTGTGGTTCATTTTTGAAAAACGAAGAACGTAAATAATTATGGAAATTCCTAAAACCTACAATCCAAAAATTACCGAAGATAAGTGGTACGCCCATTGGCTCAAGCATAAATTCTTTCAATCAACCCCGGATGATCGTGAACCCTATACAATAGTTATACCACCACCAAATGTAACAGGTGTTCTTCATATGGGACACATGTTGAATAATACTATTCAGGATGTACTTATTCGCAGAGCAAGGATGCAAGGTAAAAATGCCTGCTGGGTGCCAGGCACTGACCATGCCTCAATTGCTACAGAAGCAAAAGTAGTTGCACTGTTGAAAGAAAAAGGAATCAATAAAACAGATCTGTCCCGTGAAGATTTTTTGAAACATGCCTGGGAGTGGAAAGAAAAATATGGAGGAATTATCCTTAAGCAATTAGAAAAACTAGGTGCTTCTTGTGATTGGGATCGTACACGATTTACAATGGAAGAGGATCTGAGTGAAGCTGTTATTGATGTATTTATCGACCTCTATACTAAAGGACACATTTACAGGGGAGTACGGATGGTTAATTGGGATCCACAAGGGTTAACAGCAGTTTCTGACGAAGAAGTAATTCATAAAGAAGTAAATTCAAAATTATATTATGTAAAATATAAAATTGAAGACCTCAGCCCAGCCCTCTCCAAAGGAGATGGAGATTGGATAACTATTGCAACCACCCGTCCGGAAACGATTTTAGGAGATACTGCAGTTTGTGTTAATCCTGATGATGAACGTTATACGCATCTTAAAGGGAAACATTGCATTATTCCAATGGTAAACCGTTCTGTTCCAATTATTTTTGATGAGTATGTAGATAAAGAATTTGGAACAGGAGCATTAAAAGTAACTCCGGCTCATGATATCAACGACTACAATTTAGGAGTAAAACATCAACTAGAGATAGTTGACACTATTGCAGCGGATGGAAAAATGAGTGAGGCTGCTCAGTTTTATATCGGAGAAGATCGTTTTACAGTTCGTAAAAAAATTGTGAAAGATCTGGAAGAAATGGGACAGATCGTGAAAGTGGAAGATATCAAAAACAAAGTTGGTTACAGCGAACGTACCAATGCTGTTATAGAACCAAAATTATCCCTGCAATGGTTTTTGAAAATGGATAAAATTTCAAAACCGGCTTTAGAGCATGTATTGAATGGCGAAATAAAATTAATTCCGGAAAAGTTTGTAAATACATACAAACATTGGATGGAAAACGTTCACGACTGGTGTATTAGTCGGCAATTATGGTGGGGACAACGTATTCCGGCCTGGTATGATAATAAATCAAATACCGTAGTTTGCAAAACCAAAGAAGAAGCATTTGAAAAATTAAAAAGTAAGAATTTAGAATTAAGAATTGAAGATATTCGCCAGGATGAAGATGTATTGGATACATGGTTCTCTTCCTGGCTATGGCCGATAAGCGTTTTTGATGGATTTAAAAATCCGGATGGCAAAGACATTAATTATTATTACCCGACCAATGATCTGGTAACAGCACCTGAAATTTTATTTTTCTGGGTTGCCCGTATGATCATTGCCGGTTATGAGTATCGCGGAGCAAAACCATTTACAAATGTTTATTTAACCGGAATTGTTCGTGATAAACAAGGCCGTAAAATGAGTAAATCACTTGGTAACTCCCCTGACCCAATTGAATTGATC
The DNA here is from genome assembly GCA_001769385.1 of Bacteroidetes bacterium RIFCSPLOWO2_12_FULL_35_15. GTDB lineage: Bacteria > Bacteroidota > Bacteroidia > 2-12-FULL-35-15 > 2-12-FULL-35-15 > 2-12-FULL-35-15. Next base: position 10,120 of record MEPB01000102.1, read on the forward strand.
GAAAAACATGGTGCCGATGGTGTTCGTGTAGGAATGTTATTGTGCTCCCCTGCAGGAAACGATCTACCTTTTGATGAAAGTATGTGTGAACAGGGACGAAATTTTTCAAATAAAATCTGGAATGCATTTAGATTAATAAATGGATGGGAAGTAGATCCGAACACAAAACAATCGGAAGGAAATAAAATAGCGATCCAATGGTTTGATGCAAAATTTAATGAGCAGCTGGAAATCATCAATGATCTTTATTCGAAATACCGAATGAGCGAAGCATTAATGACAACCTATAAATTGGTTTGGGATGATTTCTGCGCCTGGTATTTAGAGATGATCAAACCGGAATTTGTGGATGGAAAATCATTGCCGATTGACAAAGAAACGTATGATGCAACTATCATTTTCTTTGAAAAAATATTGAAAGTGTTGCATCCGTTCATGCCTTTTATTACCGAAGAAATCTGGCACCTGATAGCGGAACGAAATGAGAAGGATTGTATCATTGTTGCAGAATGGCCTAAAACAAAAACTGAGAATATTGAAATCATAAAACACTTCGAAATAGTAATGGAAGTGATTACTAATATCAGAAACATCCGTAAACAAAAAAACATTTCTCCAAAAGAAAAATTACAAGTATTTGAGAAAGTAAATCAAGGAGAAATAATAAAAACATACGATCCACTCATTATCAAACTTTGTAATTTAAGCAGCTTTGAATATGTAACAACAAAAGTTGATGGCGCAATTTCTTTTTTATTGAAGCATGCTGAATTTTATGTTCCTCTTTTACAAAACATAGATGTTGAGGCAGAGAAAGAACGTTTGAAAAAAGAACTGGACTATACTATCGGATTCTTAAAATCGGTTCAAACAAAATTAGCGAACGAAAAATTTGTTGCCAATGCAAAACCGGAGATGGTAGAAAATGAAAAGAAAAAACAAGCTGATGCTGAAGTAAAGATCAAAGCGATCGAAGAACAGTTGGCAGGATTAAGCTAGATCAGATTTGTGTTATGCAAGAAAAATAAATATGTTGGGCAAAACCTGTAAATTTAATTGCAAAAAAATAATTACAGAAAACGATTTATTATTTAGCCGAATGAAAATAATCGCAGTATTTTGGTTGGTATTGCTACCTCTGTCATCGATGAGTCAACTTATCATCTTTAATGATACTGTTACCTCTAAATCAGGATTTGTTGACAGTACCGGGAAACAGGTCATTCCTTGTATTTATGACGGAACAACCGGGTTCAGGAATGGAATTGCACTTTGCAACAAAGATGGTAAGTATTATACTATAAATATAAAAGGACAACAAGTCGGTACATTTCCAGGAAGTACAATTCAGGAATCCGGATCAGGAAAAGCATACTATTCTTTGGATCCCGACAAAAAATGTTTTTTTTTCTTTGATGTAAGCGGTAAGGAGACTTCAAAATATAATTATGATCACTATGATCAATGGGGCTTAGCCGTTGATAAAAATGTATTTGTGATCACAAAAAATGAAAAAATTGGAATAATTTCAGATGAAGGCCAACTATACGTGCCTATTGAATACAAAGTTGTTTCGGATTATAACTCCACTTTTAGCTGGGATGGTCAGCTTTATTTTCAGGACAGTACTTGTTTTCTTCTTTCAAAAAACGGCAAGCATGGTTTAATAAGCATGTACGGAAAAATATTAATTCCGTTTGATTTTGATACAATTATCAGTTATGCTTTGGATGAGCATAAAAACCTGATTTATACAGCCCTGAAAAAGGATGGAATGGTGATGGTGTTAAATTCCAAACTTGAAAAAATAAATGCCGACTACGATGATTTTTACGGCTATTTCAGCTATTACGATAAAAGCAAGGTAGTGCTTATAAAAAATAATCGCCCCCTTCTTTTCGACTGTTATAAAAACGCAGTTGTTGACTCGTTTCCATCTAAAATAATTGTTAAGAGTACAGAAAATCAAATGACCGAACTTTATGATTCACTTGGCGATTTTCTGGAAACAAAAAATATACCTGTTACAACAGAAAGAGTGGTGATTGAAAAACACTTATTTGTGAACTATAAAGAGAAAGGCATGCTTATAAGCAATAAAGGCGAGATCCTGTTTCCTCTTTCGGATGTAGGTTCAATTACCCCGCTTAATTTAAAAAACAAAATCTATTATGTAGTCATGCAACGTGGAGGAAGTTACTACGCTTTATTCGGTCCTGATCATAAGCAGCTGACACCTTATCAATTCAGTACTATTGAAGTCCGGGACAAGGGCTTTTATGCAGAAAAAGATTCCAAGTACTTTTATGAAATAAGTCCGGCAGGTGTAATAAAGAAGAATTAATACAAAAAACTTTATAAAAATATCCGGGAGAAAACCGGCAAAGTGCTACCTAAACGAAACTAATAATTTTACATCATTTTCAAGATTAAATTTTAAGCGATAGAATAAATGAAATACAAATTCCTATTCTTTCTTTTACTATTTGCTTTAATTTTCTCTTCCTGGAGGAATTACAATTCGGGCAATCAATACAATCGGCTCTTGCAAAAAGGAAAAGAAGCACTCTCCTTTTGCAAGAGCAATAAATACAATACTGATTTTTGTATTTTGATTGATATGAGTTTGCCATCAGGAAAGAACAGAGCTTTTTTATGGGATTTTAAAAACGATAGCATCCTTACATCAGCGCTCTGTGCACATGGTTGCGGGTCAAATCCCTGGCAATCAACCGACACAAAAGAAAAACCAGTATTCAGTAATACTCCAGATAGTCATTGCACTTCACTTGGGAAATACAAAGTAGGAAAACGAGGCTGTAGTATTTATGGAATAAAAGTGAATTATTTACTTTATGGATTGGAAAACACAAACAGCAATGCTATAAAAAGAGAAATAGTTTTCCATTCGTGGGAAGAGGTTAGCGAAAAGGAAGTTTATCCAATTGGTACTCCCGAAGGATGGGGCTGTCCGGCTGTAGCAAATTCATTTATGAAGACAGTTGATCCTAAGCTCAGAAACTCTGCGGCTCCAGTTTTGTTATGGATCTTTAAATAAAATAGTATGAAGAAATCGATTACGGAATTAATACATTATTTAGCATTTTTAATGCTTCCACTAGTGATTTCTTCCTGTGGAATGCTTGGTATTCATTTTAATGTACATAATCCCAAAAAAGCGGGAGTGTATCCAAAAGAAACAAAGCAAATTACTTTATTAGGCCGCAACAGCAAATACAGAAGCTGTTTTGATGTTTACCACAATGAATTGAATGTAGAAGTTGTTCCTTCAAAAAAATTCATTTCCGGCAACGTTACGATCAAGGCAAAAGCTATGAATGATTTTGATACACTTCAAATCGATCTTTATAAAAATATGGAGATCAAAAATATTAAATCAAAAAATCAAAGTTTAACATATACACGGGAAGAGGGAGCTGTATTTGTGAAAATGCCAGGAAAAATAATATCCAACGAATTATTTGAAATTACAATCACTTACGAAGGAAATCCAATTTCAGCAAAACGGCCACCTTGGGATGGAGGATTTGTATGGAAAAAAGACAAAGAAGAAAACCCATGGATAGGTGTTACCTGTGAGACAGAAGGCTCCAGCTCCTGGTGGCCAAGTAAAGATATGATGTGTGATGAAGCCGATAGTACTGATGTGATTATTACCGTTCCAGGAAATTTAATGGCTGTAAGTAATGGTGTTTTAATTGACAGTGTGAATCAGAATGGGAAAAACACTTTTCACTGGCATATTTCTTATCCCATTAACAATTACAATGTTTCCTTGTATATAGGAAATTTGAAATTATTACATGACAACTATATCAGTGCAACCACAGGGGACACTATTCAATTAAATCATTATGTTTTACCCTATAACTATGAAAAAGCAAAACCTCATTTTCAGCAATTAAAAAAGTATTTAACTTTTTACGAAAAAATGTTTGGTGCTTATCCCTGGCAACGGGATGGGTTTAAACTGGTTGAATCGCCCTATGCAGGCATGGAACATCAGTCGGCAATAGCATACGGAAATGGATACAAAAATGATTATCCCGGAACCTTTGATTATATCATACTTCACGAAACAGCACATGAATGGTGGGGAAATAGTGTTACAGCGGCCGACCTTGCTGACGGCTGGATACACGAAGGATTTGCAAGTTATTGCGAAGCATTATATGTAGAATGTATATCCGGACATGCTGCATATTTGGATTATATGTATTGGCAAAGAATAAGTATTTTAAACAAACGCCCTGTTGTTCGGAAAAGAGATATCCGTTATTTTGATTATCACGATGGAGATATTTATAGTAAAGGTTCCTGGATTTTACATTCGCTCCGAACTTTGATCGCGGATGACCCCTTGTTTTTTGAAATTCTGAAAACATTTAGAGTGGAAAACAATCAAAAACAAGTATTTTCAGAAACATTTATTGCTTTAGTAAATAAAAAAACAGGGAAAGATTTCAATTGGTTTTTTAAACAATACTTATTCAAAAGAGAAGCCCCCATATTTGAATTTAGCTGGACAAACACAACTTTATATTACAGATGGCAGAATGTTGAAAATGATTTTGTGATGCTAATTGAAATAGAAGTACAAGGCAAAAAAATACAACTTACACCAACTTTAAAAATTCAGAAAATTGAATTACCAAATATTCATCCTCAGTTTTCTGACAATTCAGATAAATTGTATTATGGAGCAATAAGAAATAAAAAGCTCGAAAAAGAATTTGTTAATAATCATTAGAGAGTCAAACCTCTATATCATGAAAGAGTGAGGAAGATTTTTCGTATCACACTCATACAAATATTATAGTAACTTTACATAAATAAAAAAAAGAAAAATGGCAAATCGCAGAGAATTAAAAAGAAACATTAACCATTTATTGGGCGATGTAATTGAGGAATGTTATAATTCATTATTAAGTAATGAAGGTAAAAACGAAAAAGAAGTAGAAGCAATAGTTGATCAGGCGGTTGATTTAGCTGATGATTTGATCGCAAAAGTAAATGCTGCGAAAAAATTCAAAAAAAGAAGCGAAGTAAAAAAACAATTTTCGGATGTAAAAGAAAAACTGGGTGATAATGTGATTGAATTTGTTGAAAAACTAAATGCATTATAATATCAAAAATTAATGGATAGGCTGTCTTTAAAACAAGGACAGCCTATTTTTTTTATGCATACCTCATTATCTTATAAGTAACAAAACCTACAAATTCTTTCAGTAAAACATTCCAATCATTCATAGCAGAAACAGTAGGAATAATTAAAAAATCAAATTCAAATTTCCGTGGGCCGGCATATCTATCAGTACTGTAGGAGTCTGCATTAATTCCAACCTTTTTAAAACAAGCTAAAGATCTACGCATATGAAATGCGGAAGTGATCAGCAGAAAATCCCCATGTAACTTTTTATCCTCAATTATTTTTTTTGTAAATAAGGCGTTTTCTCTTGTATTATTTGATTCATTTTCAATGATCAGATCTTCTTCCGGAACACCCATTTTTAAAATATAGGGTTTTACCAAAGCTGCTTCTTTCATTTCGGGATGAGAAATACGGCCGGAGCCTCCTGTAAAAATTATTTTTTTAATGATGCCACGTTTGTACAAATCTATTGTTTGTATTAATCTGTCGACTCCTCTGAAAAACTGCACCCGGCCTAAACCTTCATCATTAACGCTCATGCCGCCTAAAACAATTCCATAATCGTAAGTTTTCATACTCTGATAACTTGTAGAAGGAATTTCCCATAAGCGGGCACATTCGTCAAAAATAAATCCATTTGTAAAAAATAAGGTCAGGCTCAGGGCCCAGCGCAAACATTTTTTTCTTCGCATTTCGTCTTTTGAGAAAAATGCAAAAAAAACAAAGGTTAGAATCCATATTAATGGAGTGATAAGAAAAGCAAGTATTTTAGAAAGTATAAAAAACATTAATATATCTTTTTAGAAAACCAAATGTACAAATTTTAGTAAGTATAGCTACCTTTGTACTATGCTTAAAAATGCATTTAAAATTTCGTTCGAACTTGTTTTAATTTCAATCCTGTTAATCCTTTTGATTTGGCACAACCTTGTTATGTATGGCATTTCGCAAGGAAAAGGACAATTGAGTATTGTCTGGAATGCGAAACCACTTGAAAATATTTTTAATGATGCATCCATTTCCGATTCTGTAAAACAAAAATTAAAACTTGTTTCAGAAATAAAACAGTTCGCAATTGATAGCCTGGGAATTAATCCAAGTGAAAATTATTCAACTTTTTATGATCAGACAAATCAACCAAAATTATTGACCATTTCGGCTTGTGAGGCATTTTCCTTTAAGGCAAAAGAATGGACATTCCCTTTTTTAGGAACAGTTTCTTATAAAGGTTTTTTTAATAAAGAAGAAGCAAAAAAAGAAATTGAAAAATTGAAAGAGCAAAATTATGATGTAGATGTGTATGTCCCTTCCGGATGGTCAACATTAGGTTGGTTTAAGGACCCAATACTTTCCAACATGTTGCGAAAAAGTGAAGGAGACCTTGCCAATCTTATTATTCATGAATTAACTCATGGAACATTGTATGTAAAAAACGATGTTACGTTCAATGAAAACCTGGCAAGTTTTATTGGAGATAAAGGAGCAGAACAATTTTTGATTCGAAAATTTGGTATCAATTCGAAAAGCTATATCGATTACGAACAAAGCAAAACGGATGAAAAAATATACAATGAGTACATTCTAAAAAGTGCAGCAAGATTGGATAGCTTATACCATCTTCTGGGAAGAGGCAATTCTGAAGAGGATACAAGGAGAGAAAAAAAAATATTAATCAATGAAATTGTGGTAGGGGTTTATAGATTACCATTATATAAAAAGCAACTTTATTTTAATTTTTCCCTTCAAGCTTTTTCAGAAGGCAATGCATTCTTTATGGCATTTACACGTTATGATTCACAATATGATCTATTTGAAAAAGAATACAAAGAAAAATACAACTCGAATCTCAAAAAATATTTGAATGCGATGAAAGAAAAATATCCTTCATTATAAAAGACCTCACCCCTTTCTCTCTCCGCACGGAGGGGGGCTAAACGTAAAAAAAAATTAAATTGACAATTATCCTTCAAACTTGAATAATCTTATTTAGTTCATTGATTGATGAATAAGACTTAAGAATATTTTTTTGTAGGTTTCAGAAATGGGAATGTGGGTATCCTTAATTAGAGTCTGTCCATAATGTAAAAACTAGCCACAGATTCGCAGATTAAAATTGAACTACTACACATTTTTTTGCCACAGATCATGCGGATTTTCGCGGATTATCCGCCAAAGGCGGATTCCTTTTTAATCTGCGAATCTGCTTCTAATTTTTTAGAGATCAAAACAAAAAAGAACAAGGCCCAACAAATTTCAAGGACCTGAATATACTGGTGAAGCAAAGTTATGACACGATTTCTTCCTGGGCAAAATAAGGTGTTTAAATAATTACAATTATAGTCTGTCCATAATGTAAAAACTAGCCACAGATTCGCAGATTAAAATTGAACTACTATACATTTTTTTGCCACAGATCATACTGATTTTCGCGGATTATCCGCCAAAGGCGGATTCCTTTTTTAATCTGCGAATCTGTGGCTTCTATTTTTTTTTAATTTAATCCCACTCTATGGATAGACACTAATTACAATACGATCACTTTCTATTGAAATATGCTGGAAAACTTTTTTTATTTATTTCTGCACTACAACTTTCCGATCCAGTTTGCTGTTATTCGTTTCAATTACCAATTGATAGATCCCATTCGCTAAATTACTCGAATCGTATTTCATACTATGTGACCCAGCAGTTTGGTTTCCATTAAACAAAACGACAACTTCACGTCCTGTTACATCAAACAATTTTATCCTTACCGGACCGGTTTCTAATATAGAATAATTTATTATTGTATAATTACCAAAGGGGTTTGGATAATTACTAATAGAAATTTGAGCTGAATTAGATTCTGCAATACCAACAGGCAGTGCAGGGCTTATTGTTAAACTATCCACATACAAAACAGAATTTCCATGAGGATTTGAGCCCCCTTGAAAAGGCAATAACAGAATTGTTGCACTATCAGGTGTACCAGTATAACCACCATTATAATAAATTGTTGTACTGAATGGAGTATATGAATTTACAGTTGCAAAATTTTGAAAAAAGCCTCCACCAACTTGTACTCCTGATTCAAACATAAGGATCCCAATTGTAAGTGTATCATTGTTTTGGGGTAAAAATTTAAAATACCCATTAAACGCTGAATTCCGTTCGGAAACAGGAAATCCCGGCAAAGGCCCATTTTGCCCTTGTGGTCCGGAAAGCATATAACCCATACCTATTCCGTTAGGAGTAATCACATTTTCAATACGTGCAGCAAAAGTTCCTGAATATTTATCAGTAGTTTTTGTAACAGGTAAAGTTGCGTTGGTCAATAAACCTGCATTTGAAGTAAACCAATCATCCGGTTCTTCATCCGGAAAGGTAAGCCAACTTTCAAATCCGCCATTGGGAACCCCAACACTTGTATTTGTAAAATGAACATCATCAATGATCATGTATCCGCCAACGAATGATTTGTTGGGATCCGTTGAGGTAAAACCTATTATTACTGAATCCGGTGTTAGTCCGGAAGTATAATTTACCTGAAAAGCCTTTCGTACAAAGGACGAAGGGTTACTTCCTGTAATATAATACATATCCTGACTAATAAAAGCTCCGTTATTTTTAAACATAAATAAAACCCAAGCAGAATCACCAGCAGGCAGATCATATTTAAAGTTTGCAACTAATGAATCCGGGCGATCTGCAAATGGAATACCACCAGTAAAATCTCCTGCCCCTTGCGGTGGATTACCATAAATAATAGCTCCCGGAGAATTGAGATTTTGTCGTTCAAAACGAATAGCCGAAAGGCCTTCGGTAGCAGGAGTTACTTTAGTAACAAGTCCGATAGGTTGCCATCCAACAGGAAGTACTGTGTTAGTTAAAGTCCAATTTTCAAAATCAGGATTTGGAATTTGGGCAAATGAATAAAATGAACTTAACATTATAATTAGTACGTAAATGTATTTTTTCATGTGAAGATTTTTTTGAATTTAAAGCAACTAATATACAACGAATCCACAAATCACACAATGAGTAAGTGCATTTGGTATAATAGGCATGTATCATTATATTTGTAGCTATTCTCAAAACGAACCCAGATATTGTTCATATGTTAAAAGCAGAACCTTACAAAGCAAAAAATAAAATCAGGATTGTTACAGCAGCTTCTTTATTCGATGGGCATGATGCTGCCATCAACATTATGCGAAGAATTATTCAAAGCAGTGGTGCGGAAGTAATTCATCTTGGTCATGACAGAAGTGTTGAGGAAATAGTAAACTGTGCCATACAGGAAGATGCCAATGCAATTGCCCTCACATCCTATCAGGGAGGACACATGGAATTTTTGAAATATATGTATGACCTGCTAAAAGAAAAAGATTGCGCACATATAAAAATTTTTGCAGGTGGTGGTGGAACAATTCTTCCAATAGAAATTGAAGAACTTCAGAACTATGGCATTACGCGTATTTATGCTCCGGATGATGGGCGCTCAATGGGCCTGCAAGGCATGATCAATGATATGCTTGAAAAATGCGACTACCCGACAGGTGCGAATCTGAATGGAGAAGTAAAAAATTTAAAGAACAAAGATGTAAGATCAATTGCCCGATTAATATCTGCTGCAGAAAATTTTCCGGAACAGTTTGCAAAATTCAGCACAGATATTACAAAGGAAATAAAAACAAAAATTACGCCTGTGCTTGGTATTACCGGAACCGGTGGTGCCGGAAAATCAAGCCTGGTAGATGAATTGGTACGAAGATTTTTAATAGATTTTAAAGATAAAACGATCGCAATAATTTCTGTTGACCCTTCGAAACGTAAAACCGGTGGAGCATTGCTTGGTGATAGAATCCGAATGAATGCCATACGTAACGAGCGAGTGTATATGCGTTCATTAGCAACCCGTCAAAGCAATTTAGCATTATCAAAATATGTTAAAGAAGCAGTTGAAATTGTTAAAGCAGCAAATTATGATCTGATCATTCTGGAAACATCCGGCATCGGACAAAGTGATACTGAAATTACAGAACATTGTAATATGAGTTTGTATGTGATGACACCTGAATATGGTGCAGCTACACAACTTGAAAAAATCGACATGTTGGATTTTGCGGATGTCATCGCATTGAATAAATTTGATAAACGGGGAGCATTAGATGCTTTGCGCGATGTAAAAAAACAATATAAACGCAATCATAATTTATTTGATCTGGATGATGAAAATGTTCCTGTTTATGGAACAATTGCATCCCAATTCAATGATCCCGGAATGAATAAATTATACAAAGTTGTTGTAAATAAATTAGCGGAAAAAACAGGTGCTGATCTAAAATCAAACTTTGTAGTGACGGATGAAATGAGTGAGAAAATCTACATCATTCCACCTCATCGCACCCGTTATTTGGCTGAAATAGCTGAGAACAACCGCAATTATGACAAATGGGTAAATGCACAAAAAGATATTGCGCAAACTTTATATTCCATTGTTAAAACGATGCAATCGGTATCCGGTGTCATTCTGAACCCTTCTTCAGGCTCAGGGCTGGCTGTGAAGAATCTTGACACAATTGTAGAAGAGATTCTTCGTTCCACTCAGAATGACAAAAAAGATTTTATCAAAATACTTTCAGCCGAATACGATCGAGTAAGATTAGCTTTTGACGGTCATAATAAAAAAATCATTGAGGGCTGGGCAGAAAAAGTGCAACAATACAAAAATGAATTCTTTGTTTTTAAAGTGCGAGATAAAGAATTAAAAATTCAAACCCATTACGAATCGCTTTCTCACAGCCAGATCCCAAAAATTTCAACACCACGTTATGAAGCATGGGGAGATATTTTAAAATGGAATTTACAGGAAAATGTACCGGGAGAGTTTCCATTCACAGCTGGGGTGTTTCCATTCAAACGGGAAGGAGAAGATCCAACACGTATGTTTGCCGGGGAAGGCGGACCGGAAAGAACTAACAGAAGATTTCATTATGTAAGTTTAGGAATGCCTGCACACCGATTGAGTACAGCATTTGACAGTGTTACATTGTATGGGCAAGATCCTGCCATTCGCCCTGATATTTATGGGAAAATAGGTAATTCAGGAGTTTCTATCTGTTGTCTGGATGATGCAAAAAAACTATATAGCGGGTTTAATTTAGCGGATCCGAAAACATCTGTATCAATGACCATTAATGGCCCGGCAGCAATCATGACAGGCTTTTTTATGAATGCAGCCATTGACCAACAGTGTGAATTTTACATCAGACAAAATGGTTTAGAAAAACAAGTTGAATCTGACATACAGCAAATTTACAAATCCAAAAATGTTGCCCGACCGAAATACCAGGGAGAACTTCCAAAAGGGAATGACGGTTTAGGATTAATGTTATTAGGTGTTACCGGAGATCAGGTATTACCAAAAGAGGTATATGAAAAAATAAAATGCGAAACAATTGCAGCGGTTCGGGGCACTGTACAAGCTGATATTTTAAAAGAAGATCAGGCACAGAACACTTGTATTTTTTCAACCGAATTTGCATTGCGTTTGATGGGAGATATGCAGGAATATTTCATAAACAATAATATCCGTAATTTTTATTCAGTTTCCATTTCCGGTTATCATATCGCGGAAGCAGGTGCCAATCCTATCACACAGCTTGCATTAACATTATCGAACGGCTTCACGTATGTGGAATATTATGCAAGCCGGGGAATGGATATAAATAAATTTGCTCCGAATTTATCCTTCTTCTTCAGTAACGGAATCGACCCTGAATATTCGGTAATAGGCCGTGTTTCACGCAGAATATGGGCAAAAGCAATGAAAATAAAATACAATGCGAATGAACGTTCGCAAATGTTAAAATATCACATTCAAACTTCAGGTCGTTCATTGCATGCACAGGAAATTGATTTTAATGACATTCGGACCACCTTACAAGCTTTGTATGCGATTTACGATAATTGCAATTCATTGCATACAAATGCATACGATGAAGCCATTACGACCCCTACTGAAGAATCGGTTCGAAGGGCAATGGCAATTCAATTAATAATAAATCGCGAATTAGGCTTAGCAAAAAATGAAAATCCACTACAAGGCTCTTTCATCATTGAAGAATTAACCGACCTCGTTGAAGAGGCTGTATTGTTGGAATTTGAACGAATCAATGAACGCGGAGGAGTTTTAGGTGCTATGGAAACAATGTACCAACGTGGAAAAATACAAGAAGAAAGTTTGTATTATGAAACCTTAAAACATAGCGGTGAATATCCTATCATTGGTGTAAATACCTTCTTATCATCTACAGGTTCCCCTACCATGCGACCGCAAGAAGTAATCAGGGCAACAGAAGAAGAAAAACAATATCAAATTACAATGTTAAAGGAGTTACAGAAAGGCAATGAAGATAAATCAGCTCAACTGTTGCGAGATATACAAACACTCGCAATTCAAAACAAAAATATTTTCGAAGGCCTTATGGAAACTTCAAAATATTGTTCTTTAGGGCAAATAACAAATGCATTGTTTGAAGTTGGCGGACAGTATAGGAGAAATATGTAAAAATTACTATATTTGTTATGATACATTAAACCTTTTGAAAAAACAATTGTCAACTTTACATAAATTAAAACTCAAAAAACAGAACCATGAAAAAAATAATTTTGATCTCTGCTTTTCTAATTTCCGGAATGGTAATTAATGCTCAAAACGCAAACCAAACAAGAACAGCTTCTGATACAAGAAAAGATCAAACAGAAAATCCTGAAGCAAGAGCCAAAATCAATACTGAAAAAATGACTGAGAAATTGGGCCTTTCTACAGATCAACAAGCAAAAGTGCAACTAATTAACCTGGAAAACGCAAAGGCTTTAAAAGCTAATCGTGAAAAATTCATTAACGATGAAAAACAATTTGAAACTGAAAAAAGAAAAATTCTTGAAAAATGGAATTCTGATTTAACACCTATTTTCAATGCTCAGCAATTAAAAACATGGGAAGCATTTGTAGCGGAAAAAAAAGCTGATACAAGCAAGAAAAAAGCAAGTCCAAAAGTAGCTGATCACACTAATTAATTTATTATTATTTTAATTAAACTCCCGGTTCGAAAAAATCGGGAGTTTTTATTTTAAAATGTTTGAAGAATCCAGTTTCATACATTGATATTCACACCCATCATGGTTTTGAAAATGATGTTCTTTATTTATTAAACCTCCCTGTTGATTTTCAAACGATACCAATTGATAAATTTTTCACAACAGGAGTACACCCTTGGTTTATTACAAAAAAAAATGTAAAGGCTCAACTTGATCTGATCAACAAATTAATTCCAAACAAAAACATGTTAGCTATTGGGGAATGCGGCCTTGATAAATTAATTGATGTTCCATACAGCTCTCAGGAACGTATTTTTATTGAACAACTAAAAATAGCTGAAGAAAATAAAAAGCCGGTAATTATTCATTGTGTAAAGGCTTTTGATGAGGTGATCAAAATAAAAAAAGAAATGAAACTTTCGGTTCCTCTGATTTTTCATGGCTTTAATAACAATAAACAAATTGCAAACCAACTACTTAAAAACGGATTTTACATATCGCTTGGGAAAGCATTATTAAAAAACAATTCCAATGCATCAAAAATTATTTCAATAATTCCTCTTGAAAAATTATTTTTAGAAACCGATGATGCGGACATTTCAATTAAAACTATATTTACAGCAGCAGCAAGATATTTGCAGATCGATACAGAAGTATTAAAAGAACAGATTTACATTAATTTTAAAAAAGTTTTTAAACATGAGTGATTTACAATGGTTATCTAGAACAGAGTTGCTGATTGGAAAAGAAAAACTCATGAAGCTTCAAAATTCTCATGTACTAATTGTTGGTATGGGTGGAGTAGGATCGTATGCCGCTGAATTTATTTGTCGCTCCGGTATTGGAACAATGACCATTGTTGATGGAGATATTGTTGACCCTACTAACAGAAACAGGCAATTACCCGCACTTTCAACAACACATGGTTTTCCGAAAGCTGATGTGATGGCTGAACGATTACTTGCGATCAACCCCGATCTGAATTTACAAGTGATAAAAGAATTTATCACTTCTGATAGAGCAGAAGAAATTCTTTCCAACAAGTTTGATTACGTAATAGATGCAATTGATAGCATCACCCCAAAAATTACTTTTATAAAAACAGCTTTTGAACGAAAATTACAAATCGTTAGTTCGATGGGAGCAGGTGCAAAACTAGATCCAACCCAGCTTAAAGTAGTTGACATTTCTGAAACATATAATTGTCCTTTTGCTCAATACATCAGAAAACGATTACGGGAATTTAATATTAACTCTGGAATTAAAACCGTTTTTTCACCTGAAATGCCAATTAAAGAATCATTGATGATGACAGATGGAAGCAATTTTAAAAAATCAGCTTATGGAACCATTTCATATTTACCGGCTGCATTTGGCGGAGTTTGTGCATCAGTAGTTATAAGGGATCTGATTGAAAAATAATATTTTAATTCAGGATGTTACTAATTATTCAGGACACTTATTGATTCGAAATAGCAACATCTTTTTTTAATTTTTCTATATCAAATGTATTCAGCAGTTTCAAAATATTCGGGAACCATGTTTCATGATACCCAAATCGAGGGTCAAGAAATTCATTAATTGCCTGTTCTTTTGTCCAGCCACAAAATGTCATCCTGTATGCTGCAACGATACAACCTGTTCTGTCTGAACCATGCTTACAATGCACAAGCACTTTTTTAGATGATCTTTTTATTGTTTTTAAAGCATCAACCATATCGTCATACGAAATTTTCGCGGCTCTCATTGGTAAATGAATAAGTTCCATGTTTGTTCCCTTTATTTCAGCCTCGTCATTTTTAAAATTTCTTACATTTAGAACTGTTCCAATTCCTAAATTCTGTAGTTCAATCATTCCCTTCGAATCAGGCTGTTCCGAACGGTACAAATGCGCATCCACTTTATAAAGGTTGCTGAACCCTGAAATTTCAATTTTTTGAGATAAAGTGGATCCTGTATTATCAGAGGTTACTTTTGTTACATGACAAGCAGACAAAAAAAATATAACCAATAAATTAAATACAATTTTTATATTTTTTTTCATGTTTTGAAATTACCAGCCTTGTTTACAAAACTAATTATATTATAGCTGCAAATCAACAAAAATGCTTATTTCTGGAAATTTGTAAACGTATTTTTAGTCAAAATAAGAACTTATTAACTCTGGCAACCAAATCTAAACTCATCCGTACAAGAAAGCAAATGACCCGATTAATCAAAAAAATAGCACACTTCAGGATTCAATCCATCAATGATCTTCAGATTTTATTATTTTGGATCACACTTTCATGTTCTTTTATTGCTTCTCTTGTTTTCATTATTCTTTAAGATTGAATTTCGAAAAAAAATCTGTTTGAATATTCAGGCAGCTACAATTATTTTATTTTTGAATCTGAAAAAGTTTTCATTCTCTCCTTTTAAAAAGTCATAACCTCTATTTATCATTACCCTTCTGAATATCTGAACCATTTCAATAAATATAAATAGCACTCTTTTTTCAATTGCCAATTAAATACCCCAATTATCTTTATTTAAAATTCTTACAATGTCTTTCTTTAAAAAAAATTTACATTATTCAAATTTATGTATCTTTAGACTAAATAAAAATAGTCTGATTATGTCGTCTGTAATTACTACCTATATTAACAATAACGAGTCAAGAGCAAAAGCAATAAATCAATTTTGTGCATTTACCATGTTGTTTGCTTCACCTTATATTTTTATTTTATATCAATTCGGACATACTTTTTCTGTCTTCATAATGGCAATATTAATTTTATTATTTTATTCCTGCATACTTCTAAATAAAACCCATCGAACGGAAATAGCCAAAATAGTACTGATTTTCACCACCAACTTTTCTGTGCTCTATTTTGATATTCTTTTGGGTTTTAATTCAGGTATTCATTTGTACCTGTTCACCGCTCCACTCATTGTCTATCTATTGTTTGATTATAACGAAAAACGCAACGTTCTTCTTTCTTTATCGAGTTACCTTCTTAATTTCATTTTCATTTTTACCGTTTACAAATTTAATTGGATAAAAGAAACTGAAATTGATCCTGATGCAATAAGTTATTTATATGCCATTAATCTTACTTTCAGTTTAATTTTAAGTTTTATCCTGATCGTTTATTTTGCATTCATCAACAGTTCTCATAACACACTATTAACTGATATCAATTCGAAACTCGAAGCAAAAAAAACAGAGCTGGAATCAAAAATTGAAGAAAAGAATAAAACTCAAAATGACTTATTAAAAACATTAAAAGAAAAAGACATTTTAATGGCAGAGGTTCACCATCGGGTTAAAAACAACTTAGCTTTTATTTCGGGTTTATTACAATTACAAAATTTTTATATTAAAGATGAAAAAGCCTCCTCTGTTATCCAGGAATCATTTTACCGTATCAAATCCATTTCCATATTGCACGAAAAATTTTATGAAAGCAATAACCTTGAAAAAATAGATATACAATCTTATATAAATGAACTCCTTGTTTTTTTAAAACTATCATTTTCTCATGAAAAAAAGGAAATAATTTTCCATGCCAATATCGATCACATCCCTCTCAATTTATCACAGTCGATGCCATTTTCATTATTATTAAATGAACTTATTACCAATTCTTTTAAACATGCATTTAAAGAGAGCAATGATGGAAATATTTATATTTCACTTACAAAAGCAAATCCTGGTTTTGAATTTACCTATAAAGACGATGGAGTTGGTTTTGATCTCAGTCTTGTTACCAAAGATAAAAGTCTTGGATTAAACCTGATAAATACATTTACTCAGCAATTAAGAGGCTCCTCACAATTTAGCTCAGAAAAAAACAAGGGAATGTGTTTTACTTCAACTCTTCATTTTGATTAAACCTATGAAAAAAATATTAGTAGTGGAAGATGATCTGTTATTGAGTATGCTTAATAAAAAGCACTTGCAACTTATGGGGCATACTGTTGTAAATGCCGTGACTAATGGTAAAGATGCCATTGAATCGGTAAAAAGGGACAAGCCCGACCTTATATTGATGGATATACGACTAAAAGGTGATATGGATGGAATTGAAACCATGGTGGAGATTTCAAAATTTTCGAATATCCCGGTTATTTACCTTACAGGAAATTCCAATGAAGATTGTAAAGTGCGTGCAAGTAAAACCAATTTGTTAGCCTTTTGCATAAAACCTGTGCATCTGGAAGAATTACAGCAAATTATTTCCAATTCTTAAAAAATTAGTAAAATTTTTTGTCAATAAAGGCGGGCTTTTCGCTACCCTTATACGGGGCAAGTCAGAAGTTTTTTCACACACAGGTAATAAAAACTCTTTTGAGATTCAATTAAAGGAAAATCCCTTTAGGGGCTAAGATGAAGCGTTGGGAAAGTGGGGAGGTCTTAGTAATTTGTTGCATCTAAGCGCTGCTTACACAAAAAATAAAATCTTGAAAAAATGAAAAATTATTGGATCATATTTTTTTTCTCATATCTTATTCTTCATGTATAATTACTGATAAAACAATTTAAAGTCTCCATATTTCTTCGAACAGCCTGTTTCAAAGCTCTGTTTTCAACATTATAGAGTTCAGCAAGATGAACATCCAACATTACCTTATGTCCTCGTAAATAATAAATTTGATTTAATATTACCTCTTTAGGAATTGTTAGGGCTGTTTCTTTTTTAGCCATCGTTTTATTGTCTTTTCTGAGGCCGACCTCTACTTTGGAGATAAGCAATTCTTTAAATTTTATTTGGTCATACCAGTTAACGTAGCTTGTCATAATTAAAAACTATTTATTGTTGGGCATAGCGTCCCGCTATGTCTTTTTTAACAAGGCTTCCAGCCTTAATAAGGGCATGTTAATTTTAGTCAATGATTTTTCAAAAATACGGCAAGATGCCGGTTAAACAAAGCGTAGCGGGACGCAACGCTTAACAGAGCTTACCGACCTCTACTTTGGAGATAAGCAATTCTTTAAATTTTATTTGGTCATACCAGTTAACGTAGCTTTTCATAATTAAAAACTATTTACTGTTGGGCATAGCGTCCCGCTATGTCCTTTTTAACAAGGCTTCCAGCCTTAACAAGGGCATGTTAATTTTAGTCAATGTTTTTCAAAAATACGGCAAGATGCCGGTTAAACAAAGCGTAGCGGGACGCAACGCTTAACAAAAGGGAAAGACAATTTTGCAACAACAGGAAAACATCCCCCTGCCTCACGCAAGCATACACTCCCCCCTTCTCTAACACACCAACCAAGCACAAGGGGGACATTGCTAAATATCAAAACACACGCGTTAGGGATTCCTTCGACAAGCTCAGGATAAAATCCGCGGAAATCCTTTTGTGAGGAACGAACAAAAGATTGCAGCGAAAACATGAATTTAATTTGTTGGTGATAAAACTAACAAAGGCGCTATTTTGCAACGACAGGAAAACATCCCCCTGCATCACACAGGCAAACACGCCCCCCTTCTCTAACACACCAACCAAAGCACAAGGGGGACATTGCTAAATATGAAAACACATGCGTTAGGATAAGAGCGGAGACATTAATATCAATAGAATCGGGTGTTTATTTCTTTAGCCCCGATTGTAATGAAAAGCCCGCAGCGCAGCGAGGACTTGTAATGTAAAGCGGGTGAATGATTCAAACGAAGCGAAATGCTTGTGCTCCAAATTTTAATACTTCCATATCAACTAAGCATCATCCCTGTTCAGCATCGCCATCCGAAACATCTGCTGCACTTCAATGGAAATGAAATCAAACTCTTCTGTCACCTTCCCAATTAATTTGTAACATCCGGGGCCCTGAAATGAATAGGCTTTTGCGGAAGGCGGAAAATGTACGGTATCTACCCAAAAGCCATCCATATCGAGGAAGGTGCCAAAATACATACGTTCCCCTTTTGATGTCATGGTACCTTTCAAGGTTACTAAATAGGCCATTATTTCAATTGGTTTTCCAATCAAATTTTTCATATCCTTCGCTTTTAATTGCGAAAATGATCTTTCTTTCAAAAGCTTAAATGGCGAACAAAGTGAAAATCCGAAAAGTTCGATATCGTCATATACATCGTCTAGCCAGGATTCGGTAAGCTCCGGTAATTTATATTTTTTTGGTCGTATATCGAAAAGTTCAATTCCGCTTTGTGGTTTTTTAATCGGATTAATTAATGAGTGTGCTTCCCATAATAATTCTTTTTTATTCTTCCCGGTAAATTGAAATGTATTGGCCCGTACCAATAATCGTAACTGCTCTAATGAAACAGGTACACGTTTTACAAAATCATACAAGCCTTTATATGCACCATTAACAGAGCGCTCTTTCAATAGCTGATGAATCAGGTGTTCTTCTATTTCATTGATCATGGAAAGACCAAGATAAATAGTTGTTCCGTTTATTTCACACAACGCGGTGCTGTTGTTTACACATGGCGAAACAATTGTTGCTCCATGCATACGCGCTTCATGTATGTATAATTCCTTGCGATAAAAACCTCCACCATTATTCAATGTAGCTACCATGTATTCCAATGGGAAATAGGCTTTCAGATAAAGAGCCTGATAACTTTCCACCGCATAACTTGCCGAATGTCCTTTGGAAAATGCATAATTAGCAAAACTTTCAATTTGCATCCAGATCTCCGATATTTTTTTTTCGGCAGTTCCTTTTTTCAAACAGTTCGAAAAAAAATTCTCCTTTACCCGTTCAAATTCGTTACGTTGTTTGAATTTCCAGGACATACCTCTGCGTAAATAATCAGCTTCTGCCAGCGATAAGTCCGCAAAATAATGTGCCACTTTTATCACATCTTCCTGATATACCATAACTCCGTACGTTTCCTCGAGTAATTCATAAAATTCAGGAAGTTCTAATCTTGCTTTTTCGCGTAACGCTTCATGACGGTATCGCAAAATATATTCGCGCATCATTCCGCTTTTTGATACACCCGGACGAATGATGGAACTTGCAGCAACCAAACGCAGATAATCATCAGCTCTCAGTTTGGCAAGCAACATGCGCATTGCAGGCGACTCCACATAAAAACAACCAATGCACTTTCCTACCATCAACAGTTCTTTTATCTTTTCGTCTTTCTTGAATTTTTTTATGTCGTGTATATCAATATCTATCCCTTTGTTTTTTTTAATGATGCCCAATGAATCTTTTATTTTTCCTAATCCGCGCTGACTCAGAATATCAAATTTATATAAACCTATGTCTTCTGCTTCCAGCATGCTGAACTGCGTTGCAGGATATCCTTTGGGTGGCATAAACGTAGCAGAGTAGCAAGAAATAGGCTCTTGCGAAATTAATATCCCACTCGAATGAATACTTAAATGACTTGGAAACCCTTTTATCAATGCACTATAGCGCAACACCAACCTGCCTAATTCATCCGTATCATGATGCTTGTGAGCGGATTGTAATTTGTCAATTTCGGCAGCAGGCAAACCAAATACTTTTCCTAATTCACGGATCACGGCATCATGTTGGAAAGTGGAATAGGTTGCTAACAATGCAGTGCGTTTGGTCCCGAACCGTTCAAAGATATAACGGGTGATATCATCACGATCTGTCCATGAAAAATCCATATCGAAATCGGGAGCATTGGCACGGAACTTATTGATGAAGCGTTCGAAATACAGATCGAGATCGATCGGATCCACATCCGTAATTCGCAGGAGGTAAGCAAGCAGGCTGTTGGCACCACTTCCACGACCAACATAATAATAATCTTTATGTTGCGCATAGTTTACAATGTCCCGGTTAATTAAAAAGTACGAAGCAAAATTCATTTCTCCGATCACCTGTAATTCCTTTTCCATGCGCTGGATAACCGTTTCCGAAGGATCACCATACCGATATCGCAAACCTTTTATACATTCGCTGCGCAGCAATTCCAGGTCGTTGGTTACACTGTCGGTATAATGTTTTAAATTTTTATTGCTCAGTTTTCCGTACTCAAAATGAATGTGACAATTCTCAAGCAACTCTTCCGTATTTTTTAAAATTGGGCCGTAAGGTGCATAAACAGAATGCATTTCAGACTTATGAAGCATCACCTCATCGGGCGTAGTTTGTTCGCTTACCGAAAGTTTGCTCAGCAAACTGTTTTTATCGATGGCCCGTAATAAGCGATGTGCGTTGAAATCGCGTTTATTTACAAATGTAACAGGTTGTAATGCTACCAATTTGTTTGGTTGATGTCGCACTGGTAGAAAAGGTAAACGTTGCAATTCTTTTATCGACACACCAACAAATTCATTTTCTCGCAAAGCAAAACCTGTATAGCTTTTCAAAGGATAAATAATATATACTTCTTTGAATTCAGGAGCGATGGGATCAAAAATTTTATTCTGATGCAGATGTTCTGTTAAGTGTTCGTTGAGTTCCTGAAAACCGCTGTTATTTTTTGCAATACCAACATAAACCTGCTGCACTCCATTTCGAAAATCGATACCCAAAATTGCTTTTATATTTTTTTCTTTGGCTTGGCGTACCGTCTCCAGACAAGCCGAAGTATTATTGATATCCGTTACAACAAAAGTGTTATATCCTTTTTGAATGACTTCGTTCAACAGCGCTTCAATGGACAAGGTCCCGTAACAAAAACTATAATAGGTATGGCAGTTGAGTAGCATTTTTTGTATAGAATAGGTAATCGTGAATAAATAAGAAATAGGTAACTATATGTATTAAACAAATATCACTCAGGGTCTCAACCCCTCGCTTTATTCTCGATGCGCCTGCTTCAAGGAAGAATGCTCGAATTGACAGCACTTAGGGTCAAGCGAAGGGATAAAATGTCGAAGCAAAACGCTATCACACTTTCTCGACTCCACTCGAAATGACTGCGCAGATTCTATGTCAGTTCGAGCGTAGTCGAGAACTGTGTGTAAGCAAATACGATTAGAATTACCACCTTAAGTAATGACATTGCGATTACGTTGTTTTTCCGTTAAAAGGATTAAAATCTTTGTGTTTTAAACCCATTCCCACCGCACGTTGCACAGCTTCTTTACCAAACCTTTTACGGATAGTATCCAATGCCTGATACAATTGTAATTGTTCCACTGTATCGTTGAACAGATCTCCCTGATAATTACCTTGTACCAGATGACTGAAACGAATACCGATCAAACGGATGAGCATTCGTTTCTGAAAAAGTTTATCAAACAATTCTTTTACTTTTTCTATGAGTAAATGATCGAGCGATGTGTAGGCGATACGTGCCTGCATGGTATAGGTGTTAAAATCGGAGTAGCGCACTTTAACCGTTACACAGGATGTTAATTTTTGTTCCTTGCGCAGTTGATAAGCAAGCTTCTCAGTCATACTAACCAGCACCGCTTTTAAATAGGCAACATCAATGGTATCCTTATCAAAAGTAGTTTCGGTAGAAATGGATTTTCGTTCAGAATAAGGCTCAACAGGTGAATTATCAATGCCATTTGCTTTTTTCCAGATCACAATTCCATTTTCTCCAAGCACCTGTTGCATTAATTCAACAGGCATTTCCTGAACGGTTCGCACTTTTTCAATACCCATTCCACGCAGTAACTGATAGGTTTTATCGCCTACCATCGGAATTTTTTTTATTGATAAAGGAGCAAGAAAAGTTTTTTCGGTACCAAACGGAATTTCTTTTTGTCCGTTTGGTTTTGCTTCACCGGTACCTACTTTTGAGACGGTTTTATTAGTGGACATAGCAAATGAAATAGGTAATCCACTTTCTTTGGTGATTTTTTTCCGAAGTTCTGTAGCCACGCTGAAACTGCCAAAGAATTTATCCATGCCGGTGAGGTCAATGTAAAATTCATCGATGGATGTTTTTTCGTACAGCGGCACATTCTCTCTGATAATGTCGGTAACATCATTCGAAAGTCGGCTGTACTCTTCGTGATCACCTCGTTTTATAATGGCATGCGGACAAAGCATTCGCGCCATTTTCATGGACATAGCAGAATGGATCCCAAATTTACGGGCTTCATAACTACAAGATGCTACTACTCCCCTATCACTCATACCGCCAATCAAAACAGGCTTTCCAAACAAAGAACTGTCGCGCAGTCTTTCCACCGACACAAAAAAAGTGTCCAGATCCATGTGTACAATTGTGCGTTCCATTGTTTGTATGTTGAGTAGAGTATCTTACCGGGGGCATTTCAATTAT
Organism: Bacteroidetes bacterium RIFCSPLOWO2_12_FULL_35_15; assembly: GCA_001769385.1. Taxonomy (GTDB): domain Bacteria; phylum Bacteroidota; class Bacteroidia; order 2-12-FULL-35-15; family 2-12-FULL-35-15; genus 2-12-FULL-35-15. Next base: position 33,562 of record MEPB01000102.1, read on the forward strand.
GTAATAACCATGGCTGTGTTTATTTTTATTGAAAACAGCTCCCCCGATAATCGATACTTAATAAATTTATTTCTGAGGTAGATAATTTATTGTCATTTTTTGGGCGTTTCCCTGCGGGCCGGGCTATCCGCTGCAATCTTTTGTTCGTTCCTCTCAAAAGGATTTCCGCTACTATCCCTAACGCTTTCATTCATTTCATTCAAGATAATTTGTTTGTTTTTGCCACATAAAACTCACCCATATCATCCTCAATTGCATTAAAAATTATTATTGCTCATTTCAGACTTTGAAATTACTAATATATTTGGTATATTTGTGCTAAGTATTTTAGTATTATTAAAATCTGCAATAAACACTGGCCTTTGGAGGCGATAAATTTAACAGATGAGCAACATAAAATTATTTGAGAGCAAAAAAATTCGTTCTTCCTGGAATGAAGAAGAAGAGAAATGGTATTTCAGTATTGTAGATATTATTGAAGTATTAACCGATAGTACAAACCCTCAAGTGTATTGGCGAGTGTTGAAAAAACGATTACTTGCCGAAGGAAATGAAACCGTTACAAATTGTAACGGTTTGAAAATGGAAGCACCGGATAGTAAAATGCGAATGACCGATGTTGCCGATACAGAGCAACTGCTTCGTTTAGTTCAATCCATTCCTTCGCCTAAAGCCGAACCCTTCAAACAATGGCTAGCCAAAGTGGGCTATGATCAGCAGATAGATTACAATTTAAAAGCAAAACATAATTAGCAAAAACACTCCAAATATATTAGCAATGACAAAATTCGCCAAAAATATCAGGGTTTTGAGAAACTTAAAAAAGTTATCCCAAGACCAGTTATCTACCGAAATGAGTATTCAACGGTCACGGTTAGGTTCTTACGAAGAAGGAAGAGCCGAACCTCCTTATGATCTCTTAGTGAAATTTTCGGACTATTTTCATGTAGCCGTGGATGCATTGGTAAGAGGTGATCTTTCAAAGACCGATCCTGATGCATTAATGAAAATAGGAAAGAACAGGATCTTATTTCCGGTGATGGTTGATAAGGATAACAATGATATTATAGAGGTTGTTCCTTATAAAGCGTCCGCAGGATATTTGAATGGATATGCTGATCCTGAATTTGTTCAGAATTTACCCATCATGAATTTGCCTTTTAAAATTGTGGGGAAACACCGCGCTTTTGCAATAAAAGGTGATTCCATGCCTCCATTAAAGGATGGCTCCACTGTGGTTGGAAAATATGTGGAATCCCTCAATGAAGTAAAAGACGGACAAACCTATATTATTATTACAAAAAATGATGGCATCGTTTATAAAAGACTCTACAGAGAAAACAAGAAAAAAGCCGATGTTTTTATTTTTCAATCAGATAATCCTGCCTATTCACCTTATCCTGTAAAAGCAGAAGATATACTTGAAATATGGGATTTTGTATGCAGTATAAATATCGGGGAATTTAAACCCCAGGAAATAAATGTGGATAGCATGATCCGTTTTTTACAATCGTACAGGGTGGAAATGGGTAAATAATAAAAGGCTGTAATAGAGTTTCAATGTGTTAAACCATTATTATAACAATAAAAAATGTCGCAGATTCACAGATTTCTTATAAAATCCGATAAATGAATCCCAACTATAACATCTTAGAGCAATTGACACCATTTGCAAACAACGTGAATCAAGTCCGAAGGACTTCAATATAAATAACCATCGGTGCAAACCGATGGTAGATACAAAACATCATCACAACCCTGAAAGGGTTGAATAAAGATCAATCACCATGAGTACTTACACCCAAATAATTTACCAACTGGTTTTTGGAACGAAGAACCGCGAAACAACACTCTCGGCTGCCAACCGGCAGGAGTTGTTTAAATATATATGTGGAATTCTGCAACAAAAGAACTGTCATGTATATCAAATCAATGGGGTTGAAGATCACATACACATAGTAACACATCTACACCCTTCTGTATCATTAGCATCTTTAATTAAAGATATAAAACTGGCCAGTTCGGATTATATTAAGAAAAATAATTTGTTCCCAAAATTTGGAGGCTGGCAGGAAGGCTATGGCGCTTTTACATATTCCATCAAAGAAAAAGACAGGCTGATTGAATATGTGAAAAATCAGGAAGCACATCATAAAATAAAAATATTCAGGGAAGAATATGCTGAACTGCTGGAGGAACATGGAATTGCATTTAATGAAAAATATTTGCTTTAAAAATATTCAACCACTTCGTGGTTGCTTATTGAATCGATATTTGATTTATTTATATTTAATCCCTTCAGGATTTTATACAAATTTGGATTGAATCGATATTTGATTTATTTATATTTAATCCCTTCGGGATTTTACGTTGAAAATTTTACATTAGCAGAAATTGTTAATGCCCAAAAAAATGAAGTCAAAAATTTGAATCAATAAATGTTCGCCATCATCGACATAGAAACCTGTGGAGGAAAATTCGAATTCCGTAAAGGAAGAATCATCGAAATTTCAATTTTAATACACGATGGATTAAGTGTGGTAGAAAAATTCACGACACTCATTAATCCGGAATGTTATATATCTCCATTTTTCAGAGGACTCACCGGCATCAGTAATGAAATGGTGGAAGATGCACCAAAGTTTCATGAAATTGCAAAAAAAATTCTTGAACTAACAGAAGATAAAATTTTTGTTGCCCATAATGTTGGTTTTGATTATGGTTTTGTGAAAGAAGAATTTGCTTCACTGGGATTCAAATACAAACGTGATACCCTGTGCACCGTTCGTCTGAGCCGAAAATTAATTCCCGGAAAAAAATCATACAGCCTTGGAAACCTTTGTGAATCATTAGGAATTGAGAATAAAGCAAGACACCGGGCTGAAGGAGATGCTGTTGCAACCGCAAAATTATTTGACATTTTAATGCAAATTAAAAGTGATCATCCTCAATATAAAACAAAAGGTGTGGATGAATTGATGGTTCGCAGAATTGATAAAATAAAAAAGTACATCCTTGATAAACTGCCTGAAGAATGTGGAGTGTATTACTTCTTAGATCAGGAACAAAACATTATTTACATCGGGAAAAGTACCAATATGTACAGCCGTGCCATGAGTCATTTTAATACCAAAGAACAAAAAGGCAGAAAGATGTTGAATGAATTATATAATGTTGATTTTGTAAAAACGGGCAGTGAATTAATTGCTTTATTATTAGAATCGGAAGAAATAAAAAAGCATAAACCTAAATTTAACAATCGGAGAAAAGCAGAATCATTTACCCACAGCATCGATTGGTTCAAAGATGATAAAGGAATTATCAATTTTAAAATCGTTGAATACGAAAATGCTGAAAATGCGCTAATGAGTTTTACCACCTATTTTTCAGCAAGGGAACGACTGGAAACTTTGCTTGATGAAAACTCTTTGTGTTTACGTTATTGCGGATTGACTGATGATGAGGCGATCTGCTTTAATCATCAAATAAAAAAATGTAATGGGATTTGTGCCGGAGAAGAAGAAATTGAAATTTACAATAAACGTGCAACTGAAATTTTAAAACGCTTTATCTTTGAGCACTCAAACTTTGCAATTATTGATAAAGGCAGAACAACTGATGAACGCTCCTTGATACTGATTGAAAACGGTCAATACAACGGTTTTGGTTATTTTGACGAATATGCCCTGCTAAATTCAAAAGAAGATTTTAAAAATATAATAAAGCAAGTAAATTATTATCCCGATGCAGATGATCTGGTGAAAAGCTGGTTGAAACAAAATAGTAAAGGGAAACGAATTATTTTTTAATCGGAAAAGAAAAAGACCTGTGGGCTTCTTGCAGCTTTTTTATACTTGAAATCTTTCCATTTGAACTGGCGTACTGATTGGCAAATCTATCTATTTAAGACTAAACAACCATATTGTAAGTTTTGAATTTGCAATTTAAATAGAATATTATATTTGTGTACTATAATTACATTGGATGCATTGCATAATTTGTTCTTTTTCAAACTAAACCACTCTGTACTGAATTGCAGAGGTTTAAATTAAAAGAATGAAATTCTTTTAACAAATGCTAAAATTACACGTCATTGCGAAGGGGTACGAAGAAGCAATCTCATTAATAGATTGAGATTGAATGTCTGCTTCAACGCAAAATGTTCCTCGCAATAACGGTAAATTTGATAGTTGTAGAAACTGAAAGTCTTGTACTTAAAGTGCATAGTTTTGAACTAACGAACTGAAACAATAAAAAAATACGTAGAATGAAAATTATTCTAAAAAATAATTTCACATTACTTTTCCTCATTATTGTCGCCCTTGTTTTGTATGCAAACAATACAAATAGTTTTTCACTTACCCTTATTTTTAAGCCCCTCCTTGTTATTAGTTTATTAGTTTATTTATTTATTGAGAATGGACATAAAGAAAAACCGATAATTTTTGCTATCTGCGGTTTGCTATTATCCTTAGTGGGAGATGTATTACTTATTTTTCAAGAACAAAATTCTTTGTTTTTTATTGGCGGACTCGTTGCGTTTTTACTTGCCCATCTATCTTACATTTTTTATTATGTTCGTTCCTTCAATTCCTTTGATGTAAAAAAATTAAAGAATAAAACTCTTTTTATTTTATTAATGGTTGTCTATGGGATCTTGCTTTACGCTCTGATTTACAATAATCTGGGAGGCTTAAAAGCACCTGTGCTTATATATACTGCTGTGCTGATCAGCATGAATATATTTGCATTGAATCGTTATGGGAAAGTGAACAATGAAAGTTTTAAACTGATTATGATCGGAGCATTATGCTTCGTACTTTCAGACAGCTTACTGGCAATCAATAAATTTCTTTTGCCTATCCCTCTTGCAGGGGCAATGTCATATTAACAGGTAGCAATTGGTTTAACTTTGTTTGTTAGTAGTGCATTATAGAGGAAGAGTTCAAATATTTTTTCTTCTCCTTT
>MEPB01000103.1 GCA_001769385.1 Bacteroidetes bacterium RIFCSPLOWO2_12_FULL_35_15
TATTCAGTTTTTTTGTAATTTCTATTAGTTCCATTTTACAAATATAATAATTCTACCTTATCATATGACATTGCCCTTTGAAGGGGGCAGGGGGATGAAATTAAATAATTGAAATAGAGCCTATTATAAAACACGTCAATGGTAGCGGAGTCGAGAAACGAGCGAGGCAATTTAAATTGGACTAGTTTATACTGGTAAATGGTTTTAATTCCATAATTTGAAGATGATCAAATCTTTTTCAAATAGGCATTGTCCAAATTACCCCATTTTCAAATTGACTCATTTCCAAATTGACTCATTTCCAAATTAGCATATTTTAAAATTAATTTTATATATTTGTTAAAACATTTCATGTTATGAATTTTGAACTAGAAAAGACCGAAAAATACACCGTCATTAAACTTCTATGTGAGAAGCTGGATAGCAATATTGCTCCATTTCTCAAATCTGAATTGGTAATATTGAATTCGGATGGTGTAAAAAATATTATTATTGATATGGCTCTTACCCGCTATTCTGATTCTTCCGGTTTAAGCGCTATTTTAGTGGCAAATCGATTGTGTAAAAATAGTAATGGTGTATTGGTGCTATGTAATTTACAGGATCCGGTAAAAAAATTAATCGCTATTTCGCAGTTAGATACCATTTTAAGTATTACCAATACGCTTGATGAAGCAAAAAAACTGATCCCTGTTCATGTATAATTTTTCAATATATAATTAATTAATAACCCTAAAACCCTTAAAAAATGATTAAAAAACTACTCGTATCTTTTGTATTAATTACAAATTTGGGAATTGTTAGTGCCTTTGCACAATGTACTCCTAATGTTTCTTGTGTACCTCCCGGAAAAACGTATGGTATTTGCCCTGATAGTGCAACAGGTATGGCTATCGGAACAGTTGGTGTTCCTTATACACAAACCATGAGTTTTATGATTCCTCCGGATGGTACCGATTTTGGATACTCATTTGCAACTATTGTTTCTATTGATATTAATAGTGTGGATAGCTTGGCTCCCGGCTTATCCTATGTTTGTTCCCCTTCAACATGTGTTTTCCCGGGTAATACAAATCAATGCCTTATTATTACCGGAACACCTACACAAGTATGGAACCATCAGGTAACCGTTAATGCTACTGCACATGCAACTGTATTTGGAAGTCCTACCACCATGCCACAAACCAACAAGCAGTACAGAAGTATTGTTGTTGCTCCTTCAAGTATTGAAACATTGGATCTAAGCAAATTTGATGTAGAACAAAATGCGCCAAATCCATTTACAGGAAAATCTGAAATTCGTTTTTCATCTGTAAATAACACGGATATTAATTTTAAAATATTTAATTTACTTGGTTCTGTTGTTTACGATAATAAATTTAAAGCAGAAAAAGGGGTGAATACCATTAATATCGAAGCAAATTTATTTGCTCCCGGAGTTTATATGTATTCTGTGAAAAATGGAGATCAAACGATCACTAAAAGAATGATTGTTTCCGGTAAATAATGCAAAATTTTGAATTAACTATTTTAGGTTGCAGCAGTGCAACACCTACTTCAAAACGTAATCCAACCGCTCAGCTATTAAACATTGCTGAGCGGTTTTTTTTAATAGATTGTGGCGAAGCAACCCAGATTCAATTACGCAGGTTCAAACTTAAATTCCAGCGGATCAATCATATTTTTATCAGTCACCTGCATGGCGATCATTATCTTGGATTACTGGGATTGCTTTCCAGTATGCACCTGCTTGGCCGTACCTTTGATCTGCATTTGTATTGTCCTGCCGAATTAGAAGAAATTATCAATATTCAAAATAAATACTCTCAAACCTATCTGAAATTTAATATTATTTATCATCCTCATAAATATATTAATGCCGATTTAATTTTTGAAGATGAACGGGTTGAAGTAAGGACCATCCTTTTGAACCACAGGATCCCCTGTTGCGGCTTTTTGTTTAAAGAAAAACCGCTTCTGGCAAATATCTCCAAAGAAATATTAATCGAGTATCATATCCCGGTAGAGAAAATAGTGGAAATAAAAAAAGGAGCCGATTTTATTACTCCATCAGGTGAAGTAATTCCAAACCAACGTTTAGTTACAAATAAAGCAATGCCGCGTAGCTATGCTTATTGTTCGGACACCTGTTATGATGAACGTATAATCGATGTTATTAAAGGTGTTGATCTGCTTTATCATGAAGCTACTTTTTTGAATAATATGGAAGAACGTGCTAAAGAAACCTTTCATAGTACTGCTTTACAAGCTGCGACAATGGCTCAAAAGGCCGGAGTTCTTAAGTTGATGATTGGTCATTATTCTGCCCGTTATAAAGACCTGGAGCCATTACTTGTGGAGGCTCAAAGTGTTTTTAAAAATACTGTTTTAGCGGTTGAAGGCGAAAGTACAAGTATCGAATTCTCGACATAATTTCAAATACTTATTCCTTAATTTCAAAATCCGAAATCCAAATTGCTCTAAATAACATGACACAAATCATTTAAAAAAGAGCGCCAAAAATTTGTTTCCTGTCTTTCGAAATTTTACTTTTGATCTATTATTTATAATCAGTCTAAATAAAATTTCGTGAAAAAGATAAAGATAATTATAGCCGACAGCAATTTTTTAAGCCGAAAAGGATTAGCATTATTAATCAATGAATGTTCTGATTTTCAATTGCTTGAGGAATTGAAAAGTACTTCTGAAGTGATAGCCATGGATGATATTCTTGATCCTGACCTCATCATAATTGATTATACTTCAGCAAATTTTAATATTGACAGCATCGCCCTGATAAAGAAGAAATTTCCTAAATCCCAGTTATTAGCCATAACACTGGTTCAAAGTAATAGGATTGTTGCAAGAGCATTTCATCTGGGTGTTGTAAGTCATTTATTAAAAGAATGTGACCAGGATGAAATAATGGAGGCTATCCATAAAACTGCAAAAGGAGAAAAATTTGTTTGTGGTAGAATAGTGGAGGCAATTTTGAATGGAACAAAGCCAACTACTATTTCCGATTACAATTGTGATGGAATAAATGTTTCAGAAAGAGAAATGGAAGTTATTAAATTGATTGCTGAAGGTCTTTCAAATAAAGAAGTTGCTGATAAATTATTTTTGAGCACACATACTGTTACCACTCACCGTAAAAATATTATGGCAAAGCTGGGACTTAATAATACTGCCGGCTTGGTATTATTTGCAGTTCGCGAAAATTTGGTTAGTCCCGAACATTTAGCTTTTACTTCGCCTAACTGATTTATAATTTTCCTTTCCTTCTGACACCAATTTCTCGGATTATTAAAATAATTTCTGGAAGGAGTGTCAGCTTTTTTTATATTTTTTTCAATCGTCATTTTCCAAATTAGTAAAATACCCTTTTTAAGGTATTGTCCTAATATATTGTTCTCAATACTTTTGTTCTGTTATTGGTAATTAGTCTAAATAAAATTAAATAATTTTTCATGAAAAAATATATCTATACAATTGCACTCTTAACATCTTCTTCTTTTGCCTGCCTGGCACAACATGCTACAATCAAAGGCATTGTTAAAAATGAGTCGGACAATTCAGTGATGCCTTATGTATCAATAAATATGGACGGTGTTGTTTCCAAAAACTCCGATATAAAAGGTAATTTTCAATTTAATGATGTTTCGATAGGAGAACACAAAATAGTCTATGCATTTTTAGGTTATGAAAAAAATGAAATAATAGTAAAGGTAATTGACGAAAATGCAATAATCGTTTTACCGGATTTGAAACTAAAACCAAGTGCCATCTTAATTTCAGAAGTTGTAATAACATCTCCCAATACTAATTTTTCATCGCGCTATGATGGTTCAAACATCATAATATCTTCTAAAGAAATTGAATTAACTAAACCAATTGGCACAGAGGAAGTTTTGAAAAAAGTTGCTGGTTTGAATGTTTCAGGTGATATGGGGATTTCTAACCGTTTAAATGTAGGAATCAGAGGCTCTTATCCTCGCAGATCCAGTAATATTTTGTTACTAGAAGATGGAACTCCCATTGCTCCTGCACCTTATTTAGCCCCAGAAGCATATTATAATCCCCCAACAGACAGGTTGGATGGGATTGAGATTTTGAAAGGCGCTGATATATTAGCATATGGAAGCAACACCATGTATGGAGCTATAAATTATATCACTAAAAAACCACCTTTAAAACCAACCTTGGGAATAAATTTAACAGCAGGTGAAAACGGATACCATTCCGAATATATCACCTATGGCGGAACCTGGGATAACGTTGGTGCAGAGTTACAAGTACTTAACAAACAGTTTGATGGTTTTCAGGATAACTCACAATCTTCAATCTTCAATACATCAGCAAAATTGTATAGTGAATTTAACACTCGTTCATCAGTTTATCTGAAATTAAATTACCATCAGGAAAAATCAAAAGCGAGTTACAGTGCATTAACACCTTATACCTATAATACAGACCCTCGTCAAAATCCTTTCGATGCCGATGATTTATATACCAAACGCTACGCGGTAGATCTAATTTACAACTATAAATTATCTAAAAACATTTTACTTTCAACAAAAGGATATGTTTCGCAATTTCAACGCGACTGGTGGAGACAGGAAAATACCTTAATTAAAGCATCAACTGCTTCAGCATATTTAGGGAATGATATTCATGATGAAAGATACGCTTATCTTGACGGACAAACATTCGGTAACGATGATTATATCAGGGTGGGAAAAGTTGCAGGAGGGAAAGAAAGTACAAGGGCCCGCAATAGACTATTCAGAGTTGGTGGATTGCAGGAAAGCTTTAAATATAACTTTGAAAAAGGTAATTTAAAGATGAATTTAGAACTTGTTGCAAAAGGACACTGGGAAACTTTTGGAAATGTTGAAATTAAAAATGATTCATCCCGGTTTTCAAGAAGTGGAACTTTAGATAAGGACCAGTTTTATGAATTGTCAGCATATTCGGGTTTGTTAAAAGATAAAATAACGTTCAAAAAAATATCATTCACTCCTTCTTTAAGATATGAATGGGTAGAAATGCGTTCTTATGATCGATTGGCAATTTCTAAAATGAAAGATAACGATGGAAGTAAATATTTTGGCAGTCAAAAAAATAGCTATTCAAGTCTTGTACCGGGCGCAACAGTTGCTTATGAAGTTTTATCCCGAGGTCAGAATAGATTGACCGGATATGCCGGTATTTACAAGGGCTATACAGCACCAATAGCTGAAGTAGGGTTTTTTAATGTTGAAGATGGGGTAGTCTCCAATCCATCTGATACTAAGCCAATTAACAGGGAGGCTGAAACAAGTCTGAATTACGAAGCAGGAATCAGAGGTTGTTTATTAAAAGAATTCGCATGCATACAAGCCTCCTATTTTAATAATAATATTTCTAATTATTATTCTGCAGGAAGAAATGAAGCATTTCAAGTGCTTGGAGCAGTTACTATTTCCGGATTAGAAAGTGTTGCAAATTTGAATTTGCATAAATTGATGAATAATGAAAATCACCAGATAGTACTTAGCTTTGCCGGCACATTTATGAAAGGAAAAGTGTTAAGCGGATTGTTAAAAGATTCTGATTTATTAAAAGCAAAACACACCGATGCTACAAAAGCGGAATTGATTGATAAAATTAATGCGGAGCGTAGTGGGTTCGATGTTTATTTTGCAAGCTCTACCGGAGCAGATAGCTTAGTTACGAAGGAATTAACTGTAAGCGAATTCAGTAAAATTAAACGATTAGATTTTGTTTTTGGAAAAGATGGAATAGCTGATAATACTGTTCCATATTTGCCGGGAAATATTTTAAATATAGGTGTTTCATATACTTATAAGGGATTTAATATTGGTGCAAATTTAAATTATGTAGCTAAGCAATATACAGATTATTTGAACTTTGAAAATGAAACAGCTGAAGGAGCAATTGGTAGTTTGCCGGCATTCAAAACAATTGATGCAAATATCTCGTATTCATTTTTAAATAGTAAAAACAAATTTTTAAATGGTTTAACAATGTTCATTGCTGCAAAAAACATTACAGATGAGGTATATAAAGCATCACGCTTACACAGATTATCATCCGGAATTATGCCGGGTGGTTTCCGACAAGTAAACGGAGGAGTGAAGTTTAATTTTTAGTTTTTATAAAAGAGTCACACTTTGTAACATTATCGGCACTTCTGGTGCCGTTTTGTTTTTAACAAAACAACGTTGATTTCCAAACTGCTTGCCAATAAAGGATTAAAAGAGGCTGTCTCATTTTTGAGATAGCCTTTTTTTTATAGCCTCCCTTACCATATCATTCAAAAACAGATCCTTCTTTTTTTTATTAACATGCCATTTAGCAAATAATAACACGAGAAAACGCATCACCCAAAAATTGTATCCCTCTTTTTAAAATTTTAATTTTGGCAACAGATTTAAAATTGCAGCTATAAATTCAATTTTTTTTATTACTAACTGTAAGTAATTGTTCATTTTAAAAATTTAGTGTGATTTATTTTTGTTCAGGTTAATTTATCATAGAATTTTAAATAAATCCCTTACTAAAAAGGATGTTCTACTTTATATTAATAAAATGAATTTTCATTTATAAATCAACCATTACACCTAGCAAAAATAAATATCATAAATTATGAATACTAAACTACTCTTTATTATTGTTTTTTTTGCAATGGCTTCTGTTTTTTGCCATGCACAAGAACGTTTATTTGTGAACACCTACCAAAGTGTGACCTTACCCAAAGGAGAGATGGATATTGAACTTTGGAACACTCATAGATCAGGGCGTATTTATCTTTTTCATCAATTAGATCAACAATTGGTACTTGACTACGGGCTTTTTGGAAAATTGCAAACCTCGATTGGTTTAAACGTTAGGCACACTACAAAGGGAGCCCATAGGCATATCTTACAAGAAAAATCAGATACTACACTGAATGAAATTACCAGATCCACTAAGTTTTCGATTTCAGGTGAATGTAAATTAAAATTTTCTGATCCAACCGAAAACGCCATAGGTAGTGCTCTTAACGGAAAAATAATTTATTCTCCTGATGAATTAGAGTTGGAGGGAATATTTATTATAGATAAAAAAACAGAAAAAAATGCTCTGGCATTAAACTTAGCAGGTGTATATATAAAAGGACTTCATCATGAAAATGGAGAATCGGAAATCGGAAATGAGTTTAAATCTGAAATAGATTTAGCCTATATGCGAATACTTTTTCATCATTTTGGATTAGGTTTAGAAATGCGAAATCAAAATGTGTTTGTGAAAAGTGAAATGGAACAATCTGTTTTATTTGGTGGATTGTCGGTATCTTATTTTGGACATAAGTTTTTTATAAATCTTAATGTTTCACCGCAATTGGCAAATTTACATGTCAATGATACTAATCATGAAAGTTTAGATCTGAATCACTTCGAAAAAACAGAGACACGCCTAATAGTGGGCTTTAATTTCTAATTTATTAAAATAATAGAAACTTGAGTTCTTTTTTTAATTTTTACTAAAGTCCGATAATTTCAAAAAACGTATTAAATGCGCCAGTTCAAAGGCGCAGCAATAAAATTGCCAATAGTAAAACAGGATTTGGTTACAAAGCCATCCTTTTATAATTGTAATTCAACCGGTTTATTTGATAGAAAAATAAAGTATTCTGCTAAAAGAATTTATTACTTTCGTTTTGAATTTTAATAACTACAAAATGATCCTAATAGCAGATAGCGGTTCAACAAAAACAGATTGGCGATTGATCGATGAGGAGAATAAAATTCATCAATACGCTACACAAGGTATCAGTCCTTATTTTCAGAGTGAAGAACAAATTTCTAAGATCATAAAATCAGAATTGCTTACGCAGCTCAACTTTAAAACTTTAAACGTTGAACTTTCAATTTATTATTACGGTACAGGCTGCAGTGCAGAGGATAAAAAACAAGTTGTTTTAAATGCATTGTCAAAATGTTTTAACAATTCAAAAATAGAAATTCAATCGGATATGCTTGGTGCAGCTCGTGCATTGTGCGGTAAAAGGGCTGGAATTGCTGCTATTTTAGGAACCGGCTCAAATACCTGTTATTATGATGGTGAAAAAATAATTTCAACTAAATTTTCCTCCGGGTATATTTTAGGAGATGAAGGTAGTGGCGCCCATATCGGAAAAACCTTTATTCAAGCGTATTTGAATGATGAGTTGCCTCCCATATTAACTGCTAAATTTCAGGAGCGATTCAAATTAAGTAAAAACGATATACTAGATGCTGTTTATCGTAAGCCAATGCCAAATCGTTTTTTAGCGTCATTTTGTAAATTTATTTTTCAACATAAAGAGGATCAATATTTGATAAATTTGCTCGTTGCCTGTTTCGAACAGTTTTTTGATAAGCATATTTGCAAATATGAAAAATACAAGGATGTGAAACTAAGTTGTGTAGGTTCCATCGCGTTTTATTTTAGTGATATTTTACGTGCTGTGGCAGCAAAGAAGGGAGTATATATTGAGACTATTATAGAAACACCAATTGCAGCATTAACATTATATCATTTGGGGGAGAAATAAAACCGGTTCTAAAATAATTGAACTGTGATGACATTCCGAGCGGAGTCGAGGAATCTTTTTATTTATCAGAAATTGTAAACAAGTAAAAAGATTTCTCCGCTTCGGTCGAAATGACTGACTCTTATATATTATGAGAAAACTTTAGTGCATATTGTGATATACCTTTTGTATATCATCATCTTCCTCCAGTTTTTCAACTAAGATCATCACTTCTTCAACCTGTTCATCTGTTAACTCAACTGTTGAAGTGGGGATACGTTCTAATTCAGAACTAATAATATTTATATGTTTTGCTTCCAATGCTTTTTGCATACTGCCGAAGTCAGTAAATGCAGTAGTAACAACAATTTCATCTTCATCCGTTTCAATCTCCTCTGCGCCAAAATCAATTAATTCCAATTCCAGATCTTCAACATTCAAATTATCTTTCTTAAAACGAAATACACCTTTGCGCTCAAATAAATAATCTAAAGAACCTGTTTTTCCTAATTCACCACCATGACGGTTAAAGTTCATTCGAACATTGGCAACAGTACGGGTTGGATTATCTGTGGCACATTCCACCAAAATTCCAATTCCATAAGGACCTTTACCTTCATAAACTATTTCCTCCAGATTGGCTTCGCTTTTTGATGAGGCACGTTTTATGGCCGCATCAATACGATCCTTAGGCATATTAAGACCTTTTGCATTTTGAATGGCTACACGTAAACGTGCATTACCTGCAGGGTCAGCACTTCCAAGTTTTATTGCAATTGCGATCTCTTTTCCCATACGGGTAAAGCCTTTTGCCATTTTATCATAGCGGGCAAACATTTTATACTTTCGCTTTTCGAATACACGTCCCATAATTGTAAATTATATATTATAAATGAATCTTTGATTGTTGAAATTACTTATATCCTGCAAATTTAAAAAAATCTTTATGAATTGAGTAATTTTAAATAGGTTGTTATATCCCATGTATCTCCGTAAAAACAGCCATCATAATAATATTCCATATCCATATTTAAATAGCAACATAAAATAATAGCCAAAATTAGGATGTATCGATAGAATTTATGCTTAAAAGCATATTCTAACAGATATGCCAACGGGATACAAAACAGTGCATAATACTCAACAAAACTACGAGCTCCAAAGGAACATCCAAACCACCAGTTCCACCAACTGGCGAAAATATAACTGATGATCAAAAACAAAATTCCTGTAAAATAACCTAACCATTCTTTCTTTTTTATCATCAGAATTATTCCGGCCAGGGAAACCGCAAGTAGGGGTGTATAAGTGAAAAGTCCATTGTTTGTACTAAACCACACCTCCAGAAGTTTCGGATTTTTCCAGAAGATAAAACTTTCGTTTTCGTAAGAATAGGTTATAAGATTTCCTGTTTTGCTATACCAGTATAAAAGTTGTGGTATTAAAAGCAATAACGATAACAGAAGTGATATACTAATAAACGCCTTGTTTTTTAATAAATAATATATGCGCTCAAAAAAATCATTTTTGTTTTTTATGGAATAAAAAAGAGGGAATAAGCCAATTAGAATATTTGTTGGACGCGTTAATACAGCTAAAATCAGGCAACAAAAAAATAACAGGTAGTATTTGAAATTTGATTTTGTTAGTAGATAGGGTGTCAGATAAATGATTGCACTGAATAAAAAGAATGAATAAACATGCGACATTCCGGGAGCATCAATAGCATAATAGTATAAATTACTTCCGGCTAAAAATAGGAGGGGAGCAATAAAAGAAATGAAAGGGGAGAAATGTCGTGTTAGAAATTTACTTAAAAGAAATAATCCAAAACAACAATAAAATATACCTGAAAAAAATATACCGAATGAATAGATCTTTGAAAACCCATCGGCTTTATATCCGAATGGTTTTGCCAATAAATGACTGGCTAAAAAGAATGGAGTTTCTAAAAGGGCAGTTCCACAAAAGTACTTTGTATTTACTTTGTTATTTATTTTATCCAGCTGAAATCCATTACCTGTTTTAACTTCAATGCTATCCGGGAAATCAATTGCCTGATTGCCATAAATAAACCACATAGGAGCATACACATAATATCCAGCGGCATCAGCCCAGATAACACCATGGTATGTATTTGCTTTGTCTTTGCTGTGTTTATTGAAGGTAAGGAAAACACAAAGAAGAAAAAGTGTTACAAAAATGAATCTTTCTTTTTTTAATTTGGTTAACACTTTAATTAGTTGTAAAAATAGTGAATATCATAAATTTCAAACACATGAACCACTTTATGAATTTTATATTGAGATTCGATGGTTTTCAAAATTCCATTTTCTGGATCGATGAATTCTGTTCCTGCTTGCAAATATATACAGGAAGGACGTTTGTCATGATTTGTGTTTTTTGAAATGATTTCTAAAGCAGTTTCTTTTTTGTTTATTGGAAATATACGATCGGTATTGAGTAAATTAATGGTGTTTGGGGCCTGCATAAAATATTCCAAATTGTAATAATAACAAAAACCCATAAAAGCATGGTCAGGGGCAAGAAAGGTAATAGTTTGTTCCTTTTTTAAAATAGAAACAATTCTTGCAACGTCCTTTAATCGTCTGTTATTATCAGGATTAATCTGCATAGTAATGGTTTGGCTTATCAAGAAAATCGAAAGAGCAATTACTATAAATTTTGTTTTTACAAAAAAATAGTGAAGAACAACTGCAATTATTAAAAAGAAAGGAATCGAAGTATATAAAATGTATCTATCTACGAACATTGGAACTTTGAAAGAAACTAAAAACATCGTTAAATAGGGCACTATAAACCAAATAAAAATTGTTTTAAAATAAATATTTTTTAATAATTCGGTTAACTGATGTTTCAGTTTATTTTGAGTTGTTAATGAAATAGTTGCAGCAAGAAGTAAAATAATTAATACAAGCATATTGTATTTAGTATTTAAAAATCTGTTTAAATTGCCATATATCTCACCTAATCCCGGAGTAGTTACCCATGTGCCATTACCTGTGGTTACTCCTAATCGATGCATAAAAATAAATAATATAGGGATATAACTAATTACAACCGCTGCCATTACCAGAGCTAATGGTTTTAGCAGTTGTTTCCTTTCTGTTAATATAAGCAATGAAAACACTTCCATGAATAAAACAAAAATTCCAAAATAATGGCTGTAAATCAGTAAGACGTTTAGAACAAATAATGCGTAAAAATTTGATCGATTTGAAGGGTTTTTAATTATACCTAAATAAACGTATAACAAACAAGCTGTTAGCAATGAAAACAATGGATACACACGGGCTTCATGAGAAAAAAAGATGTGCATGGTTGAAAATGAAAATATCAAACTTGCACCTATTCCGATTATTTGAGTGAAATATTTTGAACCGATTTTATAAATTATTACGGCTGTTAACGAACTGAAAATCAAAGATGGTATCCTCACCGATAAAGCGCTTACACCAAATAATTTTATTATAAAATGAAGAATAAAGAAGTGTAATGGGGGATTATTTTCATTATAAAGCATATCAATAATTGATTTCATGCTCATTTGTCCCCAATAAATACTGAAGGGTTCGTCTCCTGCAATATCTCTATTATCTATGTATAGATATTTAATAACAAGATTAATCGTTAAAATTAAAATAGGAATAACAAGTTGGTAATATTTTTTTTTATTTATTTCCATACTTGTGATTATGCTTAATCATTACTGATAATTAGCTTGCATGTGTATTTGTCGTTGCTGGTAGTGAGTTCAACAAAATATAAACCGTTTATTAATTTACCTGCATCAATATTAAGTTCAAACCCATTTAAAGAAGGAATCGCTTTATATGATTTCTCTGAAACTAGTTGCCCACTAATTTGATAAATTTTTAATTGGCAATCTAAAACCGTAGAAATTTCGTTTGATGGAATAAACAATTTACAACTACCACTACGAGTTGGATTTGGAACTATTTGCATGGATCCACTTTTTATTGGGGATCCAAAGTCTGAAATGCCTGTCGCATTATTTACAATAGTTCCAGAAGATATTCCATTAATATCTGTTTTAAACAAATAAACATCTTCTAAATGGTTATTAAAACTGGTTGAGTTTGCAACTACAATATACCCACCATCGGTTGTTTGCTTTAAAGATTGCCCGATATTATTTAAAGATCCTCCATACATATTTGCAAATTGCCATCCTCCGCCCATATCAATTTTAAAAAGCCAAACCAGATACTTCCCTGATATTAAGATTTTGCCTACCCAAACATAGGTTCCATCTGATGATTCACAGATATCAAAAGCTTCACAATCATTCGGAGCTCCATTTCTTCTTGTGAATAAGGTATCCCCTGTTGAATTTGTTTTTACAATAAATCCATCATTACGTCCGGCAAAGGTATTTTCAGAATATCCAACAGTAATATATCCACCATCAGAAGTTTGAATAATACTATTGGCTTTATCCTCTCCATTACCACCAATTGTTTTTGTCCAAAGTGTATCTCCGTTATTATTGGTTTTAATAGTGTAAAAATCCCCATTAATATCTCCTTGACTTTTTGTAATTCCGGTTAAGATATAACCTCCATCGTTTGTTTGTTTAACGCTTCTTGCTTCATCTTCCTTTGTTCCACCATAAGTTTTGGTCCAAAGTGTATCACCAATAGAATTTATTTTTACTAGATACATATCTTCGTCACCTTTTCCAAAACTATAGGTGCCTCCTGCAATAATATAACCGCCATCACTAGTTGTCTCAATTGAATAGGCAAAATCCCAGTTTGTTCCTCCGTAAGTTTTAGTCCAAACTACATTTCCTATTTTATCGGTTCTCATAATGTACATATCATATCCACCATAACCAAAACTATTTGTGAATCCAGCTATTACAAAGCCTGAATCACTTGTTTCTTTTATTGAATAAGCTTGATCAATATTTATATCTCCAAAGGTTTTTTGCCATAGAGTTACACCTAATGAATCCGTTTTTAAAATATATACATCGCTGTTCCCATTACCATAGCTAGTTGTAGAGCCTGCAAATACGTAACCTTTATCTTTGGTTTGTATTACAGAATGGCCATAGTCGTATCCGGTACCTCCAAGTATTTGTTCAAACTTTACTTGAGAAATAGAGTTATTGCTAAAAGCAATAATTAGTAGGAATAAAATTATAAGTTCATGTTTTACTTTGTTCATTGGTATCTTATAATGAAGTAATTGCTTTTCTGATTTTTATTAGATCGATCATCAACTTTTCCAAATGATCAAGATGAAGCATATTGGCGCCATCTGATTTTGCAACAGCAGGATTAGGATGTGTTTCTAAAAAGATACCATCAACACCCACTGCAATAGCTGCTTTTGCAATTGTTCCTATTAATTCAGGTCTGCCACCTGTTACACCACTTGTTTGGTTGGGTTGTTGTAAAGAATGTGTAATATCCATGATCACAGGGACATTGTTTTTTTGCATTTCAGGGATCCCTCTGTAATCCACTACCAGATCCTGGTAACCTAAAAATGTTCCCCGCTCAGTAAGCATAATATTTGAATTGCCTGATTCGCGTACCTTATCTACAGCAAATTTCATTGATCCGGCAGATAAAAATTGTCCTTTTTTAATGTTTACATGTTTTCCTGTTTCTGCTGCAGCAACTAATAGATCAGTTTGTCGGCAAAGAAAAGCCGGTATTTGTAAAATATCTACATAATGCGCTGCAAGTGCTGCTTCCTCATTTGTATGGATATCGGTAACTGTAGGAATATTAAAATGTTTTCCAATCTTTTGAATGATCTCTAATCCTTTGTTATCACCAATTCCGGTGAACGAATCTAAGCGGGAACGATTTGCTTTCCGGTACGATGCTTTAAAAATATAAGGAATACTTAGTTTATCAGTGATCGCTTTTACTTTTTCAGCAATCTCGAAACAGATCTCTTCGCTTTCAACAACGCATGGTCCTGCAATAAGGAAAAAGTTGTTTGAATCTAAATGTTTGATAGTTGGAAGGTTATTCAATGACATATCTTATATATTTATAATTTTTTTAAATAAATTTATTTTTTTTATTAAATTTTTTCCTTTTTTATCCTGCCCCATCTCCTTCGGAGAGGGGATGAAGGGGTGAGGTCTTTATTTAAAATTCTTTAATAACGAAATATAAGCTCCTTGTCCACATGTTTTGTTTGGTGCAATGTATCCTTCAATATTATGAGACCCTATGTAAACTATGAATCCTTTACCAAAATTAGCACGGGCACCTATTCCATAATTAAAATTCCCATAGCCTCCATATCCTGCTGTTGCTGAAATTGCAACATGATCGTTTATTGAAAAATTGCCTTTCACATAAAAAAGTAAGTTATAGTTTGCATTAAATACATAGCGAATTCCTTCCGTTAATTGAACATGCTTGCTTAGTTGTGTTTCAAACGATAAGTTTAAAATAGCCGGTAAAGAAACTGAAACAGATTGTTTTTTTAACGGTGCAACGGTACTCATGATACTATCTTTAGATGTATTGGCAAATGTCGAATCTTGTAATTGATAAATACTGTTTACCGTAAATCCTGAATAATGAAAAAGGGAATCCTGATTTAAATATAATGATTGCTTATTAAAACGAATTAAACCGATATCAGAAACCGATACCCGAAGCTTTGAGTTACCTATGCGCGTTTTGTAAGGTGCTTCAAAATAAATATCTACGCTTGCGCCAAATCCATTAGAAGCACCAAGTCCATTTGTTGCAGTGTCTGATTGAGCAACCTGTAAAGAGGTATTGAAATCAATATTTTGTCCATCTTCGGAAGTAAATAACTCTGCCTTTTTTGCATGGATGGATTTATATTGTTCGCCTTTTAAAAAAGAAAGTCCAATTCCAAAACGTGAGGAGGTATCCGATTTTGTAGATACTATTCCTATCTGAAATTGCTGGTACCTAAGTAAACTTAGATCAAAATTATTGAAATCTGCTGTTTTTCCTGCAAAATCAGCATTGCCATAAAAACCTATTTTGAACAGATCTTTTGAAAAACGAGCATCAAAATGTTCTCTGTCCTTTATACTAAAAAACAAACAAGTGTTTTTTTTGTGAAAAAATGAATCAGTTTTAAATACTCCGTAAATACTATAATTTATATTAGCTCCAACACGATTGTTATTTTTTACGCGATCTAAAACAGAATTTTTTAGATCAGTATCAAGATAATTGCCATTGTAAAATTTGCTAATGAACTGACTTGTCAACGCATTTGAATTCAAATCGTAATCAGCCATTAAGCCAATCCTCGTTTTTGAAGAATCAGGAAATTCATCGGCAAAAAAAGATTGAATTTGTGCTTGTACTGAAAAGTGTATGACTACAAAAAATAAGATTATGTTAAAATTTTTTTTCACAATTTATTTGCTTTATTTTTAAAAAATTGCCACAGATTCACAGATTATAAAATTACTCTTTTTGTTATCAATGAATTTTCACCAAAGTTTACAATTAAACCTAAGGAACATTTAGATATTGCTAAATAGTTTTTGTCCAATTATAGTGTTCATCTACTATCCCTTTTTGTGCTTTTACTTCCAATACAATGTTGTCAAACACAACAAAATCAGCGAAAAAATAATGCGGAAGAATTATTTCTTTGTATTCTACTTCATATTTCTTCTCTCGTTCATATTGAATTTTTTTCTTCTTAAATTCATATTCAATTGCATCTTTATAAACTATCTCGAGCAAACCTTTTCCTAAAATACGATGAACCTCCATACATACGCCAATGATTTGATAAGATTCTTTTTGCAACGGATATTCTTTTTCTGAATAATTCATACATTTAATCTGTGAATCTGTGGCGTTTTTTTATTGCATTTGAACAGTGTAGTTTAGATCTCCCACCAATTTTACATCCATTGAGTAATCACTGTATATTTTTATGTATTGTGGTTTTGCGCTGGTATTGAATTTTACTTTCAGACGTACTTTTTTTGTATTGTAAAGGAGGGCCATTTTATTTTCACTAAGTGGGATAACAATTTTTGTAAGTTTTTTATCGATTACCCGAAGACTTGAATTTATTGGTGCTTCAACTATAGTGTTGGCATAATCAAAAAGGGAATCAACAACAGCATTAGCATCATTTAATAAATAAAATTGCATGCTGGCATTAAAAGGAAATCCGTTATCCGCAAACAAAATAATATTGCCACTTATAACATTCTGACTTTCATTGTTATTCGAAACTGTTAAATTTAATGTATCTGCTAAAGTTAAATTATTTGCTACAAAGGAAAGCGGAATTTCCATGTCCAAAGAAGCTTTCAATAGCTTGTCAGAATAAACAAAATCATTTGATCCCGAAATATTTCCCATCGGATTGGTAACTATTTGCATCGTATAACCAAATTTATTTGGTAAATTCTCGATCATGGGTTTAATGTTCGAGTTGCTTGTATTCAATGGGAAATTAGCATAAGTAGGATAAGCAATACCATTGCTTTCTGTTGCGCGGTTTATGTTTATTGGGGAACCAATTACCGAATTACTTAAATCTATGGTATTGCCTGAATTTGTATTTATCGAACTTAAATTAGTAATGAATAATCTGGAATCCATTCCAATTGGATTTTCAATGTTTAGATTGAAATTTACATCTTCTAACTGAACCGTCCCATCTATTATACGATCGAACAAGGAAAAATTTGTTATCGAGGGCCCGATATCAAAAGTATTTTGACCAAAATATCCTTTTGCATAATATGGAATCAGATCGTAAAAAGTATTCTCAATAACTAAATTCTCAGAAGGACCTGTTACTATTGGTTGTCCTGCAGCATCAAGTGATGCGGATAAAGAGGTGAATAAGGTGTTTATTTTATTTTGATTGATACCGGTCATGTCAAAATTGTAACCCGACAAATCATAGATCTGTGAGAAAATTCCGGGAGTTGAGCCAACAGCTGCTGGCACTTTGATGTTTATCGAAAATGGAACTCCATTTAGTTTAGCACAAGGAATGCTATAAACAAAATCTGTTACTCCATGAATTAAACTTTTTATCGTGTATTTAACAAACCCTGATTTAATTATGATCGTGCGCAATTGAGCCCCTTGTAATTGATAAGTTGTTTCTTGCAGATTATTGCTAACAATTAATTGCCCCGGGTTAAGGTTCCATCCCGAAGGAATTGGATAAGTATTATTTAGTGCGGTATCAGGGATATTAAAAAGGGTATCCATCGATAATTTATAAATATCATTTTGGTAAACAATTTTTAATGAACTATCGGCATTGGCTTGTAACAGAGAGTCGGGAATTAAGTTGTTAATGTTTAGGGAAGCACTTACTAAAGGTGCAAGGATATGTGTATCCCACGATGGTTTTCCCATTTCTTTCCGGCACGAAAAAAAAACGACAATTGAAAAGGTAAAAAATAAAAGATTCGTTTTTTTCATTGTTATTAGTCTATTATAGGACGTTGACAGCCCCTAAAAATAGTAAATTAATCTAAATTATTCGAATAAATAAAACCTCTCCGAAATAATTACGTAAAAATTTAAGGTTAAATAGTTTAAAAACAATACTTTTGTAAACCCATTTTTGATTTTTATGTTATCAAAACGATTTTTAATTTCCTGGTTAGCTTCATCAGTGGTTATGTTCATACTTTTTTATGTATGGCACGGTCTCTTCTTAACTGATTTTGCACGTCTTAGTTATCCTAAAGAAATATTTTTAATTTTCTCTGCACTCGTTTATCTCATCATTGGTTTTGTTGTATCAAAAGCTATTGATACCAAGCTATTAGAAAATGTTTTTAAGAGAAATTCTCTTCTTAAAGGATTGATTTCTGGCGCTGTTTGTGGCTTCGGATTTTTTTTAATGGCTACCGTAGTCGGTGTTTCTTTTAGTGCAGGTTCCAGAATTCAAAATCTTTTATTGGATGTTTCCTGGCAAGTTATCGAACAGGCAATTGGTGGTTTGGTTGTAGGGATTGTTCATGTTTTTGTATTTGATCCGGCAACTATTTTTGGTGATTAATAGTTGTATTTTTCTCCCCATAATTTTTTCAAATATTCTCTGATCTCTTTTTCTCTGGCATTATTTCCCGGATCATAAAATTTTATTCCTCGAATGTTTTCAGGTAAATATTCCTGTTCTGAAAAATTATTTGTATAGCTATGAGCATATTGATACTCTTTTCCGTAGCCAATATCTTTCATTAATTTAGTTGGAGCATTTCGTAAATGCAGCGGAACAGGCAAATCACCTGTTTTTCTGACGGTTTCCAATGCAGTATCAATTGCCATATATGAAGCATTACTTTTCGCGGAGGAAGCCAAATAGGTTACTGCCTGGGATAAAATAATCCGGGATTCAGGAAAGCCGATCACATTCACTGCCTGAAAACAATTATTGGCTATAACAAGTGCTGTAGGATTTGCATTGCCGATATCTTCAGATGCAAGTATCAATAGTCTTCGTGCAATAAATGAGGGATCTTCTCCACCCTCGATCATCCTCGCAAGCCAATAAACCGCTGCATTGGGATCACTGCCCCGTATTGATTTTATGAAAGCAGAAATAATATCATAATGGTTTTCACCTGCTTTATCATATAGTGCAATGTTTTGCTGAATAATGTGGCTCACTTTTTCATTGGTGATCTCAATGGTGTTTCCTCCAATGGAATTTACAACCAATTCAAAAATATTTAATAATTTTCGACCATCACCACCGGAAAGACGCAATAAAGCTTCTGTTTCGGTGAGTAGAATGTTTTTTGTTTTTAAAAAACTATCGGTTTTTATTGCCAGGCTAAGCATTTCAAGCAGATCATCTTTATCAAGATGTTTCAGTATATACACCTGGCAACGTGATAAAAGTGCGGAAATGACCTCAAATGATGGGTTTTCGGTGGTGGCTCCTATTAATGTGATAATTCCTTTTTCTACCGCACCCAATAATGAATCTTGTTGTGATTTACTAAACCGATGGATCTCATCAATAAATAAAATAGGATTATTTTGTGCAAATAAACCTCCGCTTTTTGCTTTATCAATAACATCACGAATATCTTTTACTCCCGAATTGATTGCGCTCAGTGCATAAAAAGGACGTTTTAACTGATGAGCAATAATATTTGCAAGCGTTGTTTTCCCAACACCCGGTGGTCCCCACAATATAATGGATGGTAATATATTGGATTCAATTGCATTACGGAGAATGGCTCCTTGGCCAACAATGTGTTTTTGACCAATATAGTTATCAAGGCTTGTCGGACGCATCCGTTCTGCTAAAGGAATTGAGTTCTGCATTTTAAATCATTCATGTTTAAACCAAGGTGATACCATTTCTTAATATGAATTAATCCAACACTGCCCTGACCTTCGGAGAGGGGCTGTGGGCTGAGGTCAAAAAAAAATGACTAATTCATATATTTTAAATTCCACATCGGTATTAATAAGTTTTTAAGAACTTTTTATACAAAAATTCTTAAAAACAAAGATAAAGCATAGTTTTACAAAATCTATTTTAATACTTGGCAAAAAAATTGATTAGCAACACTAAATAAATAAAAAAAATTACAATGAAAACTACTTTAACTCTTAAATCACTATTTCTTGGACTTGGTTTTTTTGCTGCTGTTACTACTTTCGCTCAGAAAAGTAAATTGTTGGAAGGAAAAAAATATGCAGTAAATTTTTATGATGTAAAAGCAGCTGGCAGAGGCAAGGCCGTTCCGAGTTTTGTTACCATTAAAAGTGGTAAAGTTCAATCTGATCTGATGGAAGAAAAAATTCAACTTCCTTTAATTTCTTATAAAATTACATTAGATTCTACTTATACAGAAGACGAAATGGAGATGCATTTGATTAAGTTTGAGGCAGAATTTACAGAAGATAAGAACGAATATAAGTGGGAGGCCCAAGTGATCAATTATGATATTGAAGGAACTGTGGTTCAATCAAAAAATGGAGTAGAAAAGAAGAAGTATGAATTTGATGGAAGCGAAAAACCAAAAAAGAAATAGATTTTCTGAATTAAAAAAAACAAAGAGCTCCGGATTTTCCGGAGCTCTTTGTTTTTTAACATTTTTAATCAGCTTCTTTGTAATATCATTAGCTTATATAAAAGATACAATTATTTCCCTCTCTTTCGGAGAGGGATTACGGGTGAGGTCAGAAAAAAAACTGTTTTATATAAGCTAATGGTGTAAATTTTAATGATGGCTTAATACAATTTTTTTAGTAAACGATTTTTCTTTACCATTATTTACATTCACAAAAAACATGGAAGGTTCAAAATTTTCTAAATTAAATGAAAGTTTAGTAGTTCCTGCTGATACAAAAAAGTTTTTTGATAGCACAACTTGTCCCAATACACTATAGATTGTTAAATTAAAATCATCGTCAAGCGTAGTATTAATGAGCAAGGTATAATCATTTCCTCCCTGGCTGAAAATATTAATATTGTCGTTACTACTAACACATGCCTCCACATAAATAATATCAGAAGTCTTACTTTCACCATTATAATCAGTTTGTTTTAATCTGTAATATCCTCCGGTTGGTAATAATTCCACATCAGAATATGAATAATGAAGGGTTGTAGAACTAGTGCCGGCACCATTAACAATGCCAATAGATTCGAATGAATTGCCATCAGCACTTCTTTCAATGGTATAATAGTTATTATTTAATTCAGAAGCAGTGACCCAATTTAATGCGACTTTAGTACCCTTGCATTCACCTGTAAATGAAAGAAGTTCAATTGGCAAAGGAGCAGTTAATCTTGAAAGTATATAAGGAGAAAAATAAGTGAAGGTTGAACTACCTGTAACGGTATGTGGTCCTGCAACAGTTGAACCTGCTGTTCCTGTTGTAGTATAAGAACCTGTGCCACCATTGTTCCCATTATCCCATACACTTCCATTCCAGTGCTGAATACAAAGTACATCCGTTGCAGGAGAAATTGTATTCTCTGCTCCCAGGTATGAAAGAGATAAAGTAACAGCAGGTATAGGAGATGCTAAGGAGGAAGTAATGTCCCACCAGCGGTCAATCACAGCGGGTATGGAGCCATCTGAACTCGAAGTTGCATCCCACATTTCTGCAACAGTTGCAACATTGCTAATCCCTGCCCATGGCTGGTTACAATATCCTGCAGTTCCGGCAGGAGTTATACATGCATCAGTGGTGGGACGTGTTGAAATTGAAATGTTTCCTACATTTCCCGAATTATTAAAAGTTACCGGGATATAACTACCGGAAATTGTTCCAAAAGGAAATACATGCGCTCCGGTTGTTGCTCCGATATTCCATTTTAAAATACTTGGATTTACAGCAAGGTTTGTTTCGCTTGCAACATATCCACTACTTCTGGTTATAGCAGTGGTTGCTGCATTTGTAACAGTAGCAGTTAAACTATTTAAGTTAAATTTTCCATTGGTGAGGGCAAAAGTATTGGTAATGGTTACCGCTTGAACTTGTGTAACACCTCCGCTTGTTCCACCGGAATTATCTATGGTAAGTTTATAAAAAGTACTTGGTGATGTGCCTGTTATAAGTTGCGTATTTGCACCTTGCATTAAAACGGTACCTGTACTGGCTGTAAATGTAGCATTGTTAATAAAGTCGCCTGTTGGCCCAAATAGGCCTACGGTATTTTTTCCGGCAGTTAATGTATAGGTTCCTCCTGCAAAGGTTCCTCCTGCAACTTCAAAATTATTACCAACCTTCACACTTACAGCCATTGTTAATGTGTTACCGGCTGTACAGGACCTTTTTACATTATAAAAATCATCATCATTAAAATTTAATGAAACGCTATTGGTCTGATAATTTGTAAAATAGGTACCGGTATTATGATTCAATTTAGAGCTTGTATAACTTGCTCCGGCTCCTCTGATTTCTAATGTGCCGGTATTTAAATTACATATTCCGGTTTGTACAAAACCGCTTGCTATTTGACAGACATAAGTATAGGAAGATAAACTTAAAGTTGAATTAGCATCAATAGTCGTATAATAGGCATACATATCACTTGATAATGTATAATTAGCAGATGCAAAGTATAAAAGCGGACCGGATGTTCCGTTCCAGGTTCCGGTACCACCTATTGTTGAAGATTTTCCATAAAGCAAAGTATTATATCCTCCGGAATTATGTGTGAAAGTTCCATTATTTGTAATGTTACCATAAACACTTAATAATTTTCCTGCAGCAGCTGAATTCACAGTTAATATTGCTGAAGCGTTTATTGTCAGATTTCTGCAACTACCCGGTGCACCGGCCATTATTGGTTGATTTGCGCCTGCCTGAATAATGGCATCCACGCACGTATTAGGTACACCACCGGTCCAGTTGCCTGCAGTGAACCAATCGGTGCTTGCCGCAGTTGTTAGCCATGAAGTGCTTCCTGAACCGGTAACCGTAACGGTTGCAGTTGTAGAATAAGCTATGGTACATCCGCTTAATTTAGCACGGTATTTTGAATCGCCATATAAGGCACCTGTAGAAAGAGGCGATGTGGTTGCACCTGTAATATCCGACCAGGTAGTGCCACCATCAGTGGATATTTGCCACTGAATAAGGCCTGCGCTTCCTGCAAGAGTAACTGTTGTGCTTCCTGCACAGGCAACGGAACCTGCTGTAGGTGTTGCCGTACCGCCAACACCGGCAACGCTCACAACTATTGTTACAATATTTGAATATGAAAAACAACCTGTGGTTACTTTGCAGATATAATAATAAGTGCCATCAGCAAGTGTGCCTGTTGTATATTGATCGGTTGTAGCTCCGCTGCCACCGCTAACATTGGACCAGGTACAAAGGTCACTTGAAACCATCCATTGAAACGCAGTGCCTGAGTAACTGCTAAGGCTTAAAACGGTAGTTCCGTTTGTGCATGGACTATAATTGGAGGCTGTAGCATAACCCGGGTCTGTGTCGCAAATATTAATAGTATAATCTTCCGCTTCTCCATAACCATATGAACCGCAATCATATGTTTGGTCAACAGCCGGACTGGCAGCATAAATATATCGCACACGCATTCTTGTTTCTCCTATAACTGCAGCACCAGGGATCATTACATCTGCAGAAACTGTTGTAGAAGGACTGATTGCATTTGAAATTAAAGTAAATTCATTAACGTCCTGAAAATCTCCATCATTATTAAAATCAATCCATACCCCGGCTCCATGAGTTCCTGAACCCGCTCCAACACTTATGGTGGCGGTATAGGTAGCACCCTGGAAAACACTTGTATAAAAACTGCCTGACGAATAATTAGTGTAAGCTGTTGCGGTAGTGTTTGTGCAACCTGAACCGTTATTACACAATGTATTAAATACAAATTTATTGATAAAATCATTTGACCCGCAACCTGTTGTATAAACCGGGGTGCAATAGGTCCAGCATCCGATACCTTCAATTTTTCTGCTGTTAGCAGTATTATTATTGGTAAAACCAATTGTTCCTGCATTAAATGTAAATTGGGTTGATAGTGTCTGGGTTGCATCAACATAACTTGCACAATTGGAATTAGCACTGGGAGATATATCATAAGTGAGCCAGAAATAATAAATACCTCCTCCTTTAACAATAGTTGATGAAAAACCTGAAAAGGTAATTGTTGTATTTGTTCCTACTGCTCCAAAATCTGAACCTAACTGAATTGTCGCAGCGGTAAAACTTGGGTTAGTTCCACTCGTCCAAAGTTGAGCATTTGACACATCTGCACCATTGGTATTGGCAGCTGTAAAGTCTATTCCGGTAAGATTCTGATCTGCTTGTCCACCGCCATTTGCAATAGATATATTAACCCTGACGATTTCTCTTTTAGAATTACTAGCTGCTACACCAGTTGTAGAAGCATTGTTAGAAGTAACAACAATTGCAGTTGCTGCAAATACATCTACACTCACAAAAGCCACAAATGCTATCAGCCAGACTGCTGATTTGCAAAGAAGATGTTTTATAAATGTTTTCATCATGTTATTTTATTAATTCCTTTACAGAAATCACTTCCTGCTTATTGTTAATAACATACATTTTTCCTGATCTGTCAGTAATGCTCTTTTCCTTTTCGTATTCTTTAATTTTTGTTTCAATAATTTTACGTTCATCTGAAGTAATAAATTCCTTCATGTATCCATTTTCATCCTGAACCTCAAAAATAATTACTTGCTCCCATTCAGGGGTAATTAAGGTTTCATTGTTTGTTTTTACTTCCTTTTTGTATTCTTGTTTACTCTGCGCCATGCAGGAGCATAAAATAAAGAAGGAGAAAATGGATGTGAAAATTATTTTCATGTGATTGAATTAATATTCCTCAGTTTTTTTAATTTGAATATAAATTTGATTTTAGTAATTATTAGCATTATATGATATAACTCATATAACATTATAAATTTGCGTTAATCAAATTTATAAAATAAGTTGCTGAAAAACAAATAATTTCTTATTTGATATGCATTAATGGGTAATTAATCTATGTTTATATCTTGTTTGACGGTAAAAACTATAAATATTGACAATGTGATAGTCCTTCTTAAAGCATTATCAAATAAGTAGTTTTTTGTATTTGGAGGAATGATATTCGAGGCTTTCGATCTTCCATAATCAAAATGATTTATTGCAGTAATTCCTTATGTAAATTTTTAAAAATGGTATATCCTTCAATACAAAGGAGGTGTCATATTCAAAAAATATTGCCTTACCATTTATTTCACTGAAATAAAAGTGTAGAAAATCAAAAGGCTTTTCCGGAAACTTTGGATTAGTACTTTAGTAACTGTATAACCTGAGTTCGATTAATAATGCTTCGAAAACATCAACAAACAAAGCTATTATGAAATCAGGTTTTTGTTGTTTTGTCATGCTGAATGGAAGAAAGCATCTTGCTAACAAAAAAAAGATTTTTCGCAGTTTTAGCCTAAACGCAGCCGAAAGCTAAACAAACAAAGCTATTATGAAATCGGGTGTTTGTTGTTTTGTCATGCTGAATGGAAGGAAGCATCTTGCTAATAAAAAAAAGATTTTTTGCAGTTTTATCCTGGCCGCAGCCGAAGGCTAAAAATGACAGGTGCTTGTAAATAATAGCTGTTCCTCATTTAAAAAGCAATTATTAATCGAGTTCAGGTTATAATATTATTTTGCAAGCGGAAAGAGGGTAGATATAAACCCAACAGCTCCGAAATATTCAATATTTCGGAGCTGTTGGGTTTATAAATTTTTTTCTATTTACTTTTTAAAAGTTTTGTTTTATATACTTTTTCATTTGTTGTTAGAGTAACAAAGAACATTCCATCCGGTTGTTCCGATAAATCAATGGTTGAAATATTTTGTCCTTTTATACAAAGCAGATCCTTAGAAACAACCAATCTGCCCCTATAATCAAATACTTTTAAGGTAGCATTCTCTGAACCGAAGCAGGTGTAAATAATATCTGATGTAGTAGTGGTAGGATTAGGTTTAATAATGAAAATAGCATTATCATCAATTGTAACGGAAACAATATTCGAATGTTTGTATGTTCCATTAAAATCTGTTTGTTTCAAACGATAATAATAAACCCCTGGTTGTACATCTGCATCATTCAAATAATAATCCAGCGGACTGGTACTATTTCCATTTGTGGCTTTTGAAGGAACAGTTCCAATGTCACTGAAATCTATTGCATTTGTTGAGCGTTCAACAGTAAAATAATCATTATTTAATTCAGACGCTGTTATCCATTTTACATCTATCGTTTTTCCATTATATGCCGCTTCAAAAGTGAGAAGTTCGATTGGTAAAGGAGTTGTTGATTGTGCTATGGCGAATTTTGAAAACCCTTTCATGTTTTTTCTAAGCACGGCAGTTACCGGAGAAACTACACAAGTGCTACTGCTGCCATCTCCATTTAGTAAAGCCCAGGTTACACTTGGCGAATGTACACTCATAACAGTCCAACCGGCTGCGGCATTTGAGTATCCGGTATTATACAAGGTCATATCATACATACCATTATTGTTGGTTGATGCTGGTGCATCAATTTGCCAATAGCCATTATCTAATGCCACATTATTATAGGTGGTCAAACATTCTGTTGAACCCAATGCCCCGGGAACACTGCCTCCCCAACCATTGAAATAGGCTGTGAGATAAGTAATAGTAGCAGGAGCCTGAGTAAAATTCACTCTGGCTAATTCATAACAATTAGTGGAGATTCCATTATTTGCTATACCTACCGGAAAGTCATAAGTTCCGGTAGCAGCAGTATTAAGGTATCTTCTTAAGTTTCCTTCAACATATCTGCCTGCTGCATATCCACCCATTGATGCGGGATCAATATTGTTAATTATTAATTTATTAGCATTTGTAATTACTTTTCCACTTTGGAAGGTAAATGTTCCGGTGGTTCCCAAAACCATATCATTAGCTCCGCCAATAGTTAAAGTTGCAGTCCCTGAAGTATTATTTAAAGTAACATCATTAAAACTTCCTGTTCCGGTTCGGGTATAAGTTTGAGCGGTAGTACCCATAAATACAACCCTTCCTAAATTGTTCGAAGTTAAAGTGGTAGTATGTGTAAAATTACCGCAAACATCTAATTCCGCTTTACTATCAGAGAAAGAAAGGGTAGGGGCACCTGAAGAGCCTAATGTAATATCTTTACATGCAGCCGGTCCGGCAGGGTTAAAACCTATATCCGGATTATTTCCGGAAGGAGCGGGTATTAAAACATTATCATTACAGGTCGGCAAACATCCTCCCGTCCAGTTAGCTGTATTGAACCAATTGTTTAATCCCCCCACAGCGCCAAGCCAAACTAATGGGTTGGCAGGACTTCCAATTGTTGCAGTTGCTGTTTGACAAGAGCTTGCGGCACATCCACCCGGTGCCACGGCATTAACATAATAAGTAGTAGTTGCTGCTGTAAAAGCTGTATAAGAAGTTGCTGTATTTGATTGTATAAGAGCTCCACCACATGACCCTGTGTACCAGTTATAAATATAACCTGCAACAGGAGCACTAATGCTTACAGTAATATTGCCTGCACCACAGGATGAACCATTTACTGTAACAGGAGCAGTTGTAGGTGTTACTGTAATCGTTACCGTAGCTCTTGGGCCCGGGCATCCTGCTATTGTTGTGGCTTGTACATAATAGGAGGTTGTTACAGCAGGAGTAACAGCATAAGAAGAATTGGATGAAAGCAAGTTTCCTGCAACCGCAGCGTCATACCATTGAAAGCTACAGGAAGCAGGGGCTGTGGCAGCTAAGGTACTGCTTGCACCCGGACAAATAGGATTTGGTGTTGCCGAAGCAGTAGGAGCAACAGGTGGCGGATTTACAGAAACAGTATAAGTTGTTGGAGGGGTTAATATACCACAACACTCTGAAGTAACAGCAACGTTAACACTGAATGTTTGAGCAGTAGCCAGCGTATTAGTGAAAGTAATGCTGGAAGCAGAGGTTGTACCGTTTGTTACACTGGAAGAACAACCTGCAGGATCAATAACTGACCAGACATATGTAAATCCGGATGTGCCAGCTGTGCTACTGCTGAATGTGCCGTTTGTACCGGAGCAAAGCGGTGTTACACCTGATATGGAACCGCCTGTTGGCGCTGCCATAAGCATATTATTAAAATCTGTATAAACATTTGAAACAGAAATGGTTTTTTTGACTATAATATCATCAATAATAAATGTAGGAGGTGCACTGCTGGCAGCAGTGGTAGAATTAAAATTCCAGCCGATGTAAACACTTGCCTGGCCATCACATGCTGCAGGTAGCGTTACTGTTCTTAAGGTGGTAACAGCTACCGAACCGTTATAAAGTTCTCCCGCTATATTTGTCCAGGCACCTGCGCCAATTTTATATTGCAACTGCACATTGTCATTTGCATTCATTACTCCAACATAATTAAATGTTAAGGTGAGTGTACTATAACCTACCGTGCTGAAAGAAGGGCTTATTAATCTTAAATTGGCAGTGGCAGTGGCAGCAGCAGAATAATCGCAATAAAGACCTGCACCCGGGTTACTTGCTTTATAATAAGATATCCGTGGACTATATGTCCCTGTTAATACGGTATTGTTTGCTCCACAACCACCGGAGCCTCCGGTAAACCATCCTGTTTTTGCAGTGGTTGTTGTACCCATTACCCAATAATTTTGAGAAGAACCGGGTGTTGAAGTTGCCTGCCCTGTCCATCCGCTTGCAGATCCTTCGAAATCATCGGAGAAAAGAGTAACAATTGTGGAAACAGCAGGTGCGAGTGCCACTGTTTTTCGCCCTGTAGTAGTATATGCCACTATTTTAGGAGAGCCGGCACCTGTTAATGGTGCTGAGGATCCCGTCCAATCGGGTGAGCCTGCCGCAGTAACCATATTCATATTGGTACTGGTGCAATTCGTATAGTTATTAGTGGCATCGCCTGAATTAATTACAGCCATACTTGAAATAAGCACATTCGTATATGCAACATTTGTAATTGGCGCAGTACCGGTACCGACCTTGAAGGCATTTCCTCCACATACTGTATTCGAATTGTTAATGATTTGGCAATCGGTAACTGTTAAGGTGCCATCAGGAGCATAAATCCCATAATTGGAGCCCCCAATAATTGCGGCATCGAAAATTGCCTGGCAGGTAGTGCGTGAACTAACACATGATTTTATTTGATAATACACTTTCCCCTGCATGGAAAATCCTGCATTGGGACCTGTGTTATCAAATGGGGCCACCTGCCCGCAGTAAGCATCTCCAACACCGATTTGCATATCTGCGTTGCTTCTGTAATTTGCATTTGTTCCAGTACTTAAAGCGCGCATTGCAGCAGATGGGATATAAATGCAAATACCTGTTAATTGACCGGAAGGTATTACAATGCTATTAATAGAAAACTGTTGTTCAACATTGGCTGTAAAACTAACATTATATGTTCCTGCGGAGGTCCAGGCACCAGCGTTGGTCTGATTACCCGCGAAAGTACCATTTCTATAATAAACTTGTACGTTAGAAGTAACGGATGTATTTACTAAAGTAGATAATTGGGTAATCAACAAAGGGTTAGCATTGAGATTGGTAACATTAAAATAATATGCTGCAGCCACAGCAGTTCCGCAAGCGCTACCTGTAGAAGTTGCTACAGCTAAGTTGGCTTCAGCGGTCAGATTAGCATCTTCCACATAATAAGAAGTGGTAGAACCTAAGCTGGGTGTGGTGTAAGTAGATCCACTGCCTAGGAAATTACCTCCCGAACTGGCATCGTACCAAAAATAATTTGGATAAGAGCCACCGCTGGCTGTAAGTGTAAAAACATACGGGGCGCTGCAATAGGATACATTGGGGGCTGTGGGTGCTGCTATAGTGGCAGACATGATAAAAGACTGAACTGTGCAGCCGACAGCATCTCCTGCACTATTAGTCGGAACTATTTTCCAATAATAAGTCCCGGCAGCCAAAGCTCCTGTGGTATAACTTAAACCGGGTTGGGTACTTACTAATGTAGTAGGAGATGGATTTTGGTCAAAATATACTTTGTAATTGCTTACGCACTCAGGTGGGGCACTCCATGAAAGTGAAACCGTAGAACTACTGCAAGAAGATAATCCAGCTCCACTTGCTGGAGAATAGGAGGAAGCACAAGTTGGAAGCACAGGTGGTACAATAGTAATATCATAATCTTCCACATCTTCATAAATAGTTCCGTTGTCACATCCATTGGTCGCAATGGTTGTGTTATATTTATAAAAAACTCGCATTTTGGTGTTCCCAAGGGTGGCGGTGCCTGGAACTGTTATACTCTGCGTTCTTGAAGTAACTCCAGAAGCTGCGGCAGTTGACCCGCTTGTTAAAACATATTCATCGGTTGCATTAAATACACCATCCTTATTCCAGTCAATCCATGCGGCAGTATAAGTAGTATATGCTCCATTGTTTGTTTTTTCAACTGTCAGATTATAAGAACATTCTCTATTAATAGTAGTTGATGTTCCTGTACAAACATAACCATCAAATATGCTTGTCCTATTTATAGTATTAAATTGAACATTTGAAATAAATCCAACTGTATTGGTTGTTCCTGCACTCGAACAATAAGCTCCGCAGGGTGCGTCAATGTATTCTGTAATTCTTATATCATCTAGATAAATTGTAGACGCACAACCACCTGCGTTTCCTGAAACAACTTGGAAACCAACATATTTACTTTCTGTTGCGGTTGCTAAAAAAGTAACTGTTTTAAGAGTATAAGAAGTAGTAGTTACATTAGCACTTCCAGGCCATAAAAGTTGATCTCCGCCTGTAAGAGCAACCATTGCAGCATTTGTTGCTGTAGCCGTTTTCCCAATTTTTAATGTAGAGGATGCACAGGCAATTTTTGCGTAAACATCAATAGTATAAAATCTTCCGGAAACGAATGAAATTGTAGAACCTGTAATAATAGAACCACTAAAACTGGTGTTGTTTGAAGTATGAGCCATTTTACCGGAATTTGTTCCTGTATTTGGATTACTGGCAACTGGTTGTGTCGCGGTTCCTGTAGTCATCGAACTAGTAAAAACCGGGTCAGCTGCTTCAAATCCTGATTGAAAAATAACGGTTTGTGCAAACATATTACTTGCAACAAAACATAATACTACTCCAAACCAAATTATTGATTTGTTGAAAAAGTATTTTGTAGTAGTAGTTATGTAATGGTTAGGTTTTTCCATTAAAATATTTTTTCGGTTTTAGTAATACTGTTTTGTATTGTTTAAAATCTATTTTTATAACCATTTATAAATGCCAATCGTGTAATTCTTAATTTCTTAAGGAGCAGCACCAGCACCCGCATCAATATAACATCTCACAATATTATAACTGGTACATCCAGCTCCTATTTTTATTCCAAAATTTGATATGCCGGAAACCGTATTTGCAGTCACATTAGGTGAGCCGGGCATTTCAATGCGTAAATCCTGAATACGAAAAGCGGATGCCCCACCTACCACCTTAAATGCTGCGCAGCTTGCAGCGTCATCGCTATCTGCTAAATTACTTCTTCGAATGGTAGTAGAATTTGCACCACCGGTCATATCACTTGATTTTATGGTAAAAGTGGAATTAAATCCGCCTTCAATGGTAACATAACTATTTACATCTATTTTATTTGTGATGGTATAAATACCTGTTTGCATTTTAATAATGGAACTTGTGCAAAGTGAAGCTGTTAAAGCAGCCTGTAAAGTAGTAGGAGAAGCCTTTGTTAAACCCGAACCACCACCTGCAGGTGATACATAATAAATATTACAATTGGTGCCGGAGCCTGCTGAAGCTAAACTGACAATTGAAGTAGCCGTATTGCCACTAGCACATCCGCCTGTAGATACACCTGTTACATTATAAGTTCCCGGCCCGGCAGTTATTGCAGCGGTAGTTGCTGTAGATCCTCCGCTCCATTGGAAAGTTGCACCCGGATTAACCACGCCATTTACTGACAAGGATGCTGTAAGTGTTGTTGTCCCACTACATATTGTTGGATTAACAGGACTAATGGAAACCACCACATTGCTTGCCAAAGTAACGGTGGTAGATGCCGTTCCTGTGCATCCTGCAAAGGTTGCGGTAAGAATATAGGTTGTAGTAGCTGTTGGATTAACAATAAAAGTTGCCTGTCCGCTTCCGTCTGAACCTGATGTTAATCCACCGGGGTTAAGTGTGTATATTCCGGCAATGTTATTAGGAGCCCCTGCAGCAGTTAATGTTACAGCGATTCCTGCGGTACATATATTTGTAACGCTTGGTGTTAGTGTAAGTGCATTAAGTACATTCAAGGTAACCGTTTGAGTAATAGCCATTGCATTACCACATTTATCAAGTATGGTATTAGCATCTCCACCAACCTGCACACCTAAGGTAAATGTTCCACTGCTTGGTACGGTATAGGTTATGGTTACTGAACTGGTTAGTGTGGATGAACCACTACAGCCAATACCTGTTGCACTTGTAATCACACCTCCGCCTGATAGCGTAAAGTCACTTCCGTTTGCTGCAATAGTACTGCATTGTACGGGTTCAGAAAATGCAAGGGTGAAAGTACCATTGCAATTATTAACAACAGAACTTGGAGGGTTGATGGTTGGGGGAACAATATCAGTAATTGACGAGTAGCCTGCACCTGTTGTAAAATTCAGGGTATATCCGGTTGCGTCAGCCGACCAGTTGTCAATGATAAGGGCGTAGGTTTGTCCTGCAGTAACTGCAAGTTCTGTAGAAAAAGGTCCCTGAGTGGCGGAGCAGGAAGTACATGTTCCGGCAGGAGACATACCTGTATTGCCATTTGTTGCCGAGAAATTACATCTTACAGGAGTAGCGGTAGGAACACCGGCACAGCCAATAGTCGTAATGTCATAAAGCGCAAAGTCATAATCCTTGGTGGTAACCAATGTAAAGCCAAAAGTACCGGTTGTTTGTGCTGTAAAAACATACCACACCGAATTTGTTTCCTTACCTAACAAACAGGTTCCATTTACTTCCTGTATGGTACCAAAGCCGGTATAGGAGGTGGTTTGTGAATAGGATTGGGCGCAAACAGGAATAGCGTTAATACAGTTTTGCTCTGCACCTGTAATCATAACGCCCCTGTTATTATCGAATGTTCCCAGCGGTGTTTGAAATATTCCCTGGTTGAAATGCGCTAATTTAGCATCAATTTCAGCCTGAGTTGGTAAATCATTTGTTTGAGCTTTTATTGTATATATACTAACAACAAAAGAAAAAACCAGAAAGAAAATACTGTTTTTTGTCATTGTTTTCCTTGTCATTTTTATCATATTTTTAATCACCTCCTATACAAATATAACAAATTGATGTAAATAAAAAACAAATGGTTGCATTTGTAAAACAAATGCAATCAGTTAAAGAATAAGTGGTTATATAAGTTGATGTCATTACGATATTTTAAAAATTTAGTTTCAATAATTATAAAATGGAATCGTAATTTTTGCGCTGTTAATCATTAAAATCAGAATGTCAAACTTTAAAAAGTTATTAACAAAGTGTATTTTTTGACATAAATTAAATGTCAAAAAGCAATATTAAAAGTAATTTTTGGGATTTTTTTTTATTGAAAATGGTAGTATTGACCGAACTCTTAAAAGTCCTGTATTATACTTTTATTCCTATTATCAAAACATCGTCCACTTGCTCTAAATCACCTCTCCATGTTTCGAATCGTTCTGAAAGAATATTTTTTTGCATTTCTAATTGCAATTGATTTATTTCTAAAAAAAGCTCTTCCAAGGGCTTGTATTTAAATTTTTTTCCTTTGGAACCTCCAAATTGGTCGGGGTAGCCATCTGTTAACATGTAAACCAGATCTCCTTTTTGTAATTGAACAGTTTGCAAGGTGAATGATACATGATCTTTTGGAGATTTCCCTACGGGCATTTTATCAGCGGGAAAGGTCAATAATTTGTTTTCCCTGACTATGTAAAACGAATTGTTAGCGGCAGCATAGTGAAGCAAATTGTTTTTCAGATCAAAACAGGCGAGGATGCAATCCATTCCATCTTTCCCTTCTTCCATCTGCCCTTCCGGATTAAGTGCCTTGATAATAACTTTCCGTGCTTCATTTAGTACCAGATGCGGTTCTGTAATTTTCTTTTCAATAATTACTTCATTTAAAATGGAAATGTTCAGCAGACTCATAAATGCACCCGGAACGCCATGTCCGGTGCAGTCTGCCGTAGCCAGGTAAAATTTATTATCAAACTCCAGGGCCCAGTAGAAATCACCGCTAACAATATCTTTTGGTTTATATAACACAAAAAAATCTTTTATATATTTTGAGATATACTGATCAGATGTAATTACGGCATGTTGGATTCGTTTTGCATAATGAATAGAATCAAGTATCTCCTTGTTTTTTTCTTCGATCAGTTCTTTTTGTGTTTCCACTTTATGTTTTGCCAGTTCTACTATTTCTTTTTGTTTGAAAATAATTGAATGTGCTTTTTTTATTTTCCGGTTCGACATAAAAATAAAAATCACTGTAATTCCTGCTAATAGGGCTGCAATTAAAACAAGTAGGATTGTGGTTCTTTGCTTAGAAAGTTTAGTCTCTTTCAATTCATTCTGTTGGTTTAAACTTTCTATTTGTAATTGTTTTTTCTCATTTTGATATTTGCCTTCCATTTCATGAATGATCCTGGAATTTTTTTCTGAATAAAGACTATCTTTTATTTCGGAACTTTGCCCAAAATAATCATATGCCATTTTAAATTCATTTAAATTATAGAAGCATTTTGCTAAAAGTTGCAACGTATGATTTCTCAGATCATTATAATTTATTTTTTTTGAGATCTGTTCACTCTCCAGCAAATAAGATATAGCATTTGAATATTCCTTCTGAAGAAAATAGATCTCTCCAATATTATTAAGATTTATGGCAATCGCAGCTTGATTGTTCAATGCTTTTCTTATAACCAATGCTTCCTGAACAACTTTTATCGCTTCCGGAAATTTATTTTGTAAGGCATAAGCTTCTCCCATATAATCCAGACTATAGGACATCCCGACTTTGTTGCCCAGGCTTTTGTATATATTCAATGCTTCCTGAAAATTAGTCAGTGCTTCAGTCGTTTTATTATCCAATTCATAAACCAATCCAATGTCATTCTTAAAGCTTGCAATGTTTGCAGAATCATTAAGTTCTTCAGCCACAGCGGCACCATTTTGAAATTCATGCAAGGCTTCTTTTAATAAATTTTGTTTTTTGTAAAAAGTGCCCATGTGGTTGTGCAGGCTGAGCAAAATGGTTTGGTAGTTGTATTGTTCGGCAATCTTTTCTGATTTTTGATAATATTCAAGTGCCAGGGGGTAATTACTTTTGAAGTATTGACAAAATCCGGCTAAATTATAAGCCTGAGCTAATTCATAGGATTTATTTTTTTTAATGCAGGTTTTAATTATTGTTTGCGTAAGGGCGAAAGCAGAATCATAATTTGTTTCTGAAATTTTTTCAACGGCCCGCAGCTGCAGTTGTAAACTGCTGTCGGGAAAGGTCTTTTCTTGGGCATTAACGCAAGTAAAACAAGAGAAGAAAAAAAGGAGAAAAATTACTCTGTTTGAAAAAATCATTTCTATAAATTAATATACTCAGCGTATTTGCGATTCAAGATACAAAAATAAAATAAATAGGAGGGAAGGCCTAAAAACAAAAAGCTCCAAAATAGTAAATATTTTGGAGCTTTTTTTTGTATATTTTTATTATAAAACTATTTTATTTTGACAAATCTTTTTTGTGAAACAGGTTTTTGATTTAAATCTTTAATGGTCACATAATAAATACCTTCTGATAAAGAACTAATATCAATTGCTTTTGAATTATTCTTCATGTAACTGACATTTATTAAATTCTGAGATACAATTTGTCTTCCTGCAATATCAGTAATTGAAATATTAATAATTTCTTCTTTTGCAGATGTCCAAATAGTTATTTCACCTGATGCCGGATTCGGATATATGATATAATCATTTGGTTGAGAAAATTCAATTGCAATTAGATTCGGTGCATATTTCACAGTACCGTCAAAATCGGTTTGTTTTAAACGATAATAGTTGACTCCTTCAAATGGCTTTTTATCTACAAACTGATATTTTTTTAATTCAATACTGTTCCCAGCACCGTTAATATTATCAATAGCTTCGAAAGTATATCCATTTTTTGAACGTTCTAATGTAAAAAAATCATTATTGGTTTCTGAAGAGGTTGCCCATTCAAGTAAATTTCCTTCATCACTATTTTTTCCGGTGAATGAAAGTAATTCAACAGGTAATGGATTTATACCTGATGATTTTGAACCGAAAGTGAATGGACTAAATGAATTCCAATTTACATTTGAACTTACTGTTCCTGCAGCACTTGCTGTACAAGATCCTGTTATTCCGCCAACAATAACATTACTTGCATTTTCCCAGGCGGTCGCTGTCCAGTGAGCTACTACAAGATCACCTCCCTGTAATGCCGCACAACTGTTAATGCCACTGCTGGATGCATTTTCCCAATGCAAGGTTACTTGTGCATTTCCGGTACCCGCAACCCTGTCCAATATCCAATATTCTGTGCCACTCACATTGTTTAAGACAGGGGCTGGTGTTGGTGTTGCCATTGGTGCAAGTGAGGAATAAGGTGTGTAAAAATATTGTGCCTGAAAGGTAGAAACTGCTGAAGGTGCGGCTATATCAATTCGCATCCATCTGTTAAATGCATCACCAACAGGGAAACTAAACGCTGTATTCCCTATTTTTTGCATCGGGCCATCTACAAAACTGGATGTACTTCCATAAGGCGAAGGAACAGAAGAGCCGGCATTCATCACAAGCAACGGTGGGTTAGAAGTATAAATAATCCCATTTGTTAAAGTTAAAATGCCATTCACATATAAATTACTTGTGGCAGTACCTGTTAAAGTCATTCCTCCACCGGAGTTGTTCATAATAACATTTGTAAATGTTAATGTACCACTGCTATTGGTATATGTTTGCGGGATGGTTCCGTTAAATTCAATATTCGGACAGTTGGTAAGAGTTGCAGCAGCTGCCGTATTGAAATTACCTGCGACTTTTACTACCTGATTGTTTGCATTAAAAATACTGGTGGTATTTGTTGTGGTAAAGTCCCCGCCAATATCTATTGCTGCTGTCAATAATAAAGTACTGCCTGTCTTTGTTATTGTTAAGGCCCCTATTTTATTAGCTCCTGTGAGAGAACCATTGATCGTTTGGGCTACAGAAGCATTATTAAAGAGAAGTTCCGCTGTTGGTGCCATTACCAGGTTGCCATTATTTGTAAAGTTTCCGCAAACAGTTAATGTGACTCCTGCATTAATTGTTAAAGTTGCCCCTGCATTTATTAATAAATCTTTAACAGAAGCATTTGCGCTAATAACTGGTTGGGCACCACCGGAGTTTACTGTAGCATTTAAGCCGCAGGTTGGAGCGCTGCATCCGCCCCAGTTACCAGGCTGGCTCCATGCAATACTTGAAGTACTTGCCCAGGTAAGTGTTGCTCCCGGAGTGGCGTAAGCTATTGGAGAACCGGCACTGAACTGAAGTGTATATCCCGAAACATAATCGTTTGTGAAATTGGTTATGGCCAATACATAAGTCTCGGTATTAAGTACAGCAAGAGAGGGTTCATAAGCCGCATCGTACCCTGCGCCATAAGCTGCAGGAGCATTCCCTCCGGTATATAACCCGGTAACCCCCAAAGAATTATAATTGCAACTTGTAGCTGCCGTTGAACCTGCAGCTATTTCAGTACAGCAGAAAGCACCATCTCCTGTGCCATCACAAGGGCAATGTCATATGATAAGGTAGAATTATTATATTTGTAAAATGGAACTAATAGAAATTACAAAAAAACTGAATACACAAAAGCGTTGTAT
>MEPB01000104.1 GCA_001769385.1 Bacteroidetes bacterium RIFCSPLOWO2_12_FULL_35_15
AGATGAGATTTCTCCCAGAGTTTATCCTGAGCAAAGTCGAAGGAGTCGAAAATGACTTATAAAACATTTTTAGTAAAACTTAAACAGCGTCTAAATTTGTAAATCAGGTACTAAAACGTAACAACGGACGTTTTCATCTAAAAAAACAAATGAAATTTCGTAAAGCATTAAAATATACCCTACGAATAATTGCTGTATTTTTTCTACTTATCCTCTTGTATCTTCTTGTTGCTTTCATTTTATCCTACATTCCCGTTAATTCAAATTTTGTTTCCTGTAAAGAAAACTCGATAGAAATTTACATTCAA
Source organism: Bacteroidetes bacterium RIFCSPLOWO2_12_FULL_35_15 (assembly GCA_001769385.1). GTDB lineage: Bacteria > Bacteroidota > Bacteroidia > 2-12-FULL-35-15 > 2-12-FULL-35-15 > 2-12-FULL-35-15. The sequence continues at coordinate 309 of MEPB01000104.1, forward strand.
ACAAATGGAGTGCACACCGATCTGGTAATGCCTTTAAAAAACGAAATAAAGGATTGGACCCAGGCGGTAAACCCAGCAACTACTAAATCAGGGAACCTGGCGGTACAATTTGTTGCTTTCGGCTGGGGCGACAAAGGTTTTTATTTAGAAACTCCTGCCTGGGCCGACTTGAAATTTACGACCGTTTTTAATGCCCTTTTTAACCTTGGCTCTTCAGCCATGCATGTAACGTTTTATGAGAGATTAAAGGAAGGTGAATCCTGCATAAAAATTTGTATCAGCAAAGATTGTTATGAAAAAATATGTCACTATATAGAAACTTCCTTTGTGTGTGATAAAAAAGGGAAGTGCTGTCAGATAAAAAACGCCTGTTACGGAGTAAATGATTCTTTTTATGAAGCCAAGGGGAGTTATAGCTTGTTCCAGACTTGCAATACATGGGCAAATAATGGATTAAAAGCCGGCAATCTAAAAGCCTGCCTCTGGACACCTTTTGATAAAGGAATTTTCCATCAATACAAGTAATGATAAATGTAACGCTTTAATGATTAAATGGCCATGCCAGCGCCAAAAAGAGATGTTTCCTTTCCAACTTTAATTCCTTAACAAAAATTAACAAGCGCCACCCGATAAATTGAACGTAGATTTATTTTGATACATCGTAATAATAGCTACATTTGTTACCCAAAATAAAAAAACAAAATCAATTATGAACAAACAAATTTTCTTAAAAACATTAATTCTTCCCTTAGCAATGCTTTCTGTTAGCAACCTTATTGCTCAGGATAATAAAGATGCTGTATTAATGACAATTGGCAACACTAAAGTTACCGTATCAGAATTTGAAAATGTGTATCACAAAAACAACACGAAAGAGGTTGTGAATGATAGTAAATCATTGAATGATTATGTTGATCTATATGTAAATTTTAAATTGAAAGTTAAGGAAGCCGAAGAGTTGGGTCTTGATACTGCTAAATCATTTATTGATGAATTAAATGGATACCGCAAACAACTGGCTCAGCCTTATTTAACAGATAAAGATGTTAATGAAAAATTATTGAAAGAAACATACGATCGCTTAAAGGAAGATATTCATGCTTCTCATATTTTAGTAAAAGTAGCTGAAAATGCATTGCCTAAAGATACTTTGGAGGCATACAACAAGATCATGAAAATTCGTGCCAGAATTCTTAAAGGAGAAGACTTTAACAAAGTTGCTTCTGAAAAAGGGATCTCAGATGATCCGTCATCAAAAGACAATGGTGGCGATTTAGGCTATTTTACGGCCTTACAAATGGTTTATCCTTTTGAATCGGCAGCTTTCAGTACTAAAGTTGGTGAGATATCAATGCCCGTGCGTACACGTTATGGATATCATATTATTAAAGTTATTGATAGAAGAAAAGCACAAGGGGAAGTGTTGGTCGCACATATCATGGTGAAAACGGCACCGGCAAACTCAAAAGATGATTCGACAAATACGAAAACAAAAATTGATGAGATCTATAGCAAATTGAAGGCAGGGGCTAAGTTTGAGGAACTTGCTCAACAATATTCTGATGATAAAGCTTCTGCAAAGAACAAAGGTGAATTACCTTGGTTTGGAACAGCTAAAATGCCTCTGGAATTCGAAAAAGCAGCATTTGCCTTGGTTAATAAAGGAGATTTTACTCAACCAATGCAAACCAAATACGGTTGGCACATCATTAAATTAATTGACAAAAGAGGCCTGGCTTCATTTGAGGAAATGAAAAGCGACCTGAAAGCAAAAGTTACCAAAGATTCACGTTCACAAGTTGGTCGTACTTCTTTGATAGCAAAAATAAAAGCAGAGAGTAAATTTAAAGAATCCATTAAAGCACGTGATGAGTTTTATAAAGTGGTGGATACAACTATTTTTGATGGACGCTGGGATGCAGCAAAAGCTGCTGGATTGAAAAAGCCGATGTTTAATCTGAATGATAAGATTTATACCCAGAGTGATTTTGCAAATTATATTTCTTCTCACCAAAGCAAGCGTGCAAAAACAGATGTTCAAATGGTGATCAATCAGTTGTATAATCAGTTTGTTGACGAAAGTGTTATTGCTTTTGAAGAATCCCGTTTGGATAAAAAATATCCTGAGTTTAAAGCCTTGATGCAAGAATACCGTGATGGGATTTTATTGTTCGAATTAACAGATCAAAAAGTTTGGTCAAAAGCAGTAAAAGATACTTCCGGTTCAAAAGAATTTTACGATGCTCACAAAACAAATTATATGTGGGACGAACGTGCTGATGCTTCTGTTTATTCATGCTCAGATGATAAAATTGCAGCACAGGTTAGAAAATTATTATTAAAAAAGAAAACAGAAAAAGATATCTTAACCGAAGTGAATAAAAATTCTCAATTAAATCTACAAGTAGAAGCTCGTTTATTTACTAAAGGTGAAAATGAATTTGTAGATAAAAACTGGAATCCGGGAACTTCTGCAAACCTGATATCCGAAAAAGATAAAAAAGTAATTATTGTTGTTACAACAAAATTATTAAAACCGGAGCCTAAAGCATATAATGATGCAAAAGGTATGGTAACAGCTGACTATCAAGGGTTTTTGGAAAAACAATGGATTGATTCTTTAAAGAAAAAATATCCCGTAACAATTGATAAAAACGTTCTTTCAACTGTAAGATAATTACGAATAAACGATCCCGGTAGCCATCGGGATCGTTTATCTGTAACTAATGATTTGTTAATCCGTCCCGATATAATCGGGATTCGTTTTTTTTAGACTCTTTATATTCAAAACCAGATTTATATTCTTTGAAAAATATACTTGTATATAGCTTTCTGTTTTTATTGCTCGCTTCTTGCGATAATGGACCAAAAAAAGACAAGGGCAGAGTTATCATTGCTCGTGCCGGTGAGAAGTATTTTTATTCCGATGAAATAAAAGACATTGTCCCAAAAGGAACTTCTGCAAATGATAGCATCGGATTAATTAAGAAGTATATCGATAACTGGATCCATGAATCATTGGTAATTCAAAAAGCAGAAAATAATCTTACTGATGCTCAAAAAAATGTCGAAAAACAATTAACCGATTACCGTAATTCGTTAATCACATATACCTACGAAAAAGAGCTTGTAAAACAAAAACTGGACACAGCCGTTACTCAAGAGGAAATTGAACAGTATTATAATGCAAATCAAGCTGATTTTCAATTGAAGGACAATATCATAAAAGTAATTTATATCAAAGTGGATAAGAATGCTCCGGGAAAAGAGAAACTCAAGAAATGGTACGTTTCAGAGAATCCCAAAGACAGGGAACAACTTGCCAGTTATTGCCATCAGTTTGCCGAGAACTTTTATTTAGATGATAACTCCTGGTTGCTATTTGACGATTTGTTGAAAGAAATCCCAATCCAAACCTATAATAAAGAGTTATTTTTGCAAAACAATCGCATCGTGGAAGTCAGCGATTCATTAAATAATTATTTTCTGAATATAAAAGGATTTAAGATCAGAAATAGTCTTTCTCCTTTAGGGTTTGAAAAAGAAAATATTAAAAATATTATTTTAAATAAACGCAAATTGGAGCTCATCACTAAAATGAAAAATGATGTTTACAATGATGCAGTAAATGATAAAAATGTTGAAATCTATATCGATGATAAATCTAAAAAATAAGTTTTTCCCTCTTGCTTTTTGCCTTTTTGGAGTTGTTGGAGCAAATGCACAAGGAAAAGTAATTGACCGTATTATTGCTGTTATTGGTGAAAACACTATTTTGCAATCAGAGCTTGAAACACAATATCAACAGATGGTGGCAGCACAAGAACCTGTTGATCAAAATAGCCATTGCAAATTAATGGAGGAACTATTGTACCAGAAATTGTTACTTGCTCAGGCCCAAAAAGATAGCTTATTTGCTACCGAAACTCAAATAGAACAAGAGCTGGACAGACGTTTACGTTTTTATATTCAACAATTTGGTTCAGAAGAAAAATTCAGCGCATTTTATGGGAAATCTATTGACGATTTTAAAACAGATCTAAAAGACAATGTCCGTGATTTGTTAATGGCCCAACAGATGCAAGGGAAAATTACCAATGATATTACGGTTACTCCAAACGAAGTACGGACATTCTTTAATGACATTCCTTCCGATTCTATTCCACTTATTAATGCAGAAGTTGAAGTTGGACAAATTGTAAAAATGCCCTCCATAACCGCAGAAGCAAAAAAAGAAGCTAAAGAGAAAATAGCAGGAATTCGTCAGCGCATTCAAAAAGGGGAGAGCAGCTTTTCAGCGATGGCTGCATTGTATTCTGAAGACCCTGGGTCAGCAAATAAAGGTGGTTTGTATGAAAATATTCAACGCGGACAGTTTGTTCCTGAATGGGATGCATGGGCCTTTAAACTTAAAAAAAATGAAGTTAGCGAAGTGTTTGAAACCATGTATGGTTATTTTATCATTCAGCTTATTGAACGAAGAGGAGATGCGGTTGATGCCCGTAGTTTATTAATAGCACCAAAGGTGGATGTTCAGGATCTGTTAAGGGCAAAATTATCATTGGATACTATTTATACTAAACTTACAAAAGATACTATCTTATTTTCTGATGCTGCTGCAAAATATTCGAATGATGAAGAAAGTAAAAACAGCGGAGGATTAATTTTAAATCCATATACCGGTTCATCACGTTTCGAGATGGATGAAATAGGGCAAATGGACCAAAATGTGGCTTTTGCGATCGAAAAATTAAAAGTGGGAGAGTTCACCAAACCCATGCCTTTCACAACAAGAGATGGCAAACAAGCGTATCGCATCTTATATTTAAAAACACGAACATTGCCTCATCGCGGGAATTTAATTGATGATTATCAGCGTATTCAAGGTATGGCGCTTGTTAAAAAACAACAGGATGCTATTCAGGTTTGGATAAAGAAAAAAGTTGGGAACACTTTTATAAGCATTGTGGATGATTATAAAAAATGTTCCTATACTAATAAATGGGTGAATTAAAACTATCAGTTTTCTTCTTTTAAAGAATAATTTTGGAGTAATTTAATTGAAAATGTTCGTGTTTTTTTAATACAAAAATTCACAGATTTGTAAATTCGTATAAATTCGTAATTCAAAGTAATATGTATAAAACAGATGTAGAAGCCGTTGACGCCTTTGTTGTAAAATATAAAGAGTTAAATGCTGAAATTGGAAAAATAATTATTGGCCAGGATGAAGTTGTTAAAGATGTTTTGATTTCGATTTTCAGTAGGGGCCATTGTTTATTAATTGGTGTTCCCGGTTTAGCAAAAACCCTATTAGTAAACACCATTTCCGATGTTTTAGGTTTGTCGTATAACCGAATTCAATTTACACCGGATCTAATGCCTTCAGATATCATTGGTTCTGAAATTTTAGGAGAGGACCGTCATTTTAAATTCATCAAAGGACCTCTCTTCGCTAATATTATTTTAGCCGATGAAATAAACCGAACCCCTCCAAAAACACAAGCCGCATTGCTTGAAGCCATGCAGGAACGTAGCATTACCACAGGAGGAAAACATTATGAATTAGGCAATCCGTTTTTTGTTTTAGCAACCCAAAATCCGATAGAGCAGGAGGGGACCTATCCTTTACCTGAAGCGCAATTGGACCGTTTTATGTTTAATGTCTGGTTGGATTATCCGGCTTATCAGGATGAATTATTGGTGGTGAAGAACACTACTGCTGATCTAAAAGTGGACCTGAAAAAAATATTAACCGCGGAAGAAATAATTTATTTTCAGAATCTGGTTCGCAGGATCCCAATCGCTGATAATGTTCTTGAATATGCTGTAAAATTAGCGTCCAAGAGCAGACCAAACACAAAATTGGCAGCTGATATATCTAACAATTATTTATCATGGGGAGCCGGTCCCCGAGCTTCACAATATCTCGTTATCGGAGCAAAATGTCATTCATTGATAAAAGGAAAATATTCTCCGGATATCGAAGATGTAAAAGCTATTGCTGCAGCGATCCTTCGTCATCGTATTGTTCGTAATTACAAAGCGGAAGCGGAAGGAGTAAGCGTTGATAAAATTATTGAAGAATTACTGAAATAATTTTTTTGATAATGAAATGATAAAAAAAACACCACTTGGTTGAGTGGTGTTTTTTTATTGAATAAATTTGCAAGGGCATTTAAAAATTCAATTTTTAATAGATTTTTTTAATGAATATCACCTTATCCCAAAAGCTCTTTTTCAGCTGCTTTTAAAATTGCAAAAGCTTTTTCAGTAGTTTCCGATTCAGCATAATTTCGCAATACTGGTTCTGTTCCCGATGCACGAATCATCAACCAATCACCGTTTTCAAAGAAGTATTTCCAACCATCAATAGTTTCTACATGATCTATTTTATAGGGTCCGAAAGCAGTGTATTTATTCGCTTTGCAGTTTTCTACAATTTTATTCTTTACTTCTTCTTTCAGGTGCATATCACTGCGCTCAAATTTAAATGCTCCAACAATTTTATACACTTCCTGAATCAATTCATCCAAGGACTTACCGGATTTTACCATGTATTCCCAAATGGTTAATCCCATCCAAATGCCATCCCGCTCAGGGATATGTCCTTTAATAGCGATACCTCCGCTTTCTTCTCCACCTAATAAAACATCTTCTGTGATCATTATTCCGGCAATATGTTTGAATCCAATTTTTACAACTTGGTATTCCAGACCGTAGTGTTCACACATTTTTTTAACACGCGGTGTTACCGAAAAAGCATTAACAATTTTCCCGGTAAATTTTTTCTCTTTTACCAGATAGTTGATCAATAAAAGGATGATATGATGTGAATCTACAAACTCTCCTTTACTGTTGTATAAACCAATTCTATCAGCATCTCCATCTGTAGCTAACCCGCAATCAATATCACCGGACTCTGAAATCAAATGCGAAAATTCCTGTAAATTTTTGTGAATAGGTTCCGGTGCTTGCCCATCAAAACCCGGATTATAATCGCAATGCAAAAAAGTAATATCAGGTAACAATCTACGCATCACATTTTGCCCTGCACCATACATTGCTTCATAGGCAAAATTCATTTTTGTATTTCGGATGGCATCCATGTCGAAATTTTTCTCCACATGATCTACATACATTGTTTCTAAGTCGATGTATTCAATTAAACCTACTTTAACAAAATCTGCGATCGAAAGTTTTTCAACATCTATTGAATTTTTATCAGGGATCGCATCTTCAATTATTTGAATATCATCAGATAATAAAGGTCCGCCAAAACTTCCTTTTAGTTTAAATCCATTATAGGATGGAGGATTGTGTGAGGCAGTGATGATAACTCCTAATGATGCTCCTTGTTTTTTTGTTCCTAAAGAAACCATTGGAGTAGAAACAAAGTCTTTTGCCAGGTAAACTTTTACACCGGCATTCGCAAGTACCTTTGCTGTTGTTTCAGCAAATAATTCTCCTGCAAACCTGCAATCATGGCCAACCACAACACTTGGCTTTTCAAAATTTTGCTTTACCCATCCTGCAGTTGCTATTGCAACGCGGGCGACATTATCAACTGTAAAATCTTTTGCAATAATAGCTCTCCAGCCATCGGTACCAAATTTAATTTTTGTCATATTTATTTTTTTACAAATATAATTTTTTTTCAAAGGTTTTTGTCGTTATTTGTTTAACAAATGCAAATAATTTTATGATGCCAATTAAAAATAATTCTGTTCGTGCAAATAGTGCCAAAGTCATTTTCTATATCATGATGATGATGTCAATTATCTCCTTATATTCTGATTACTTACAATACCAGTTACTAAACTCTGCCGAAGCCGGGATCCCAATATCGGAGGACTATGCAAACAGCAATGATACCCGACAGCGCATTATTGGAATAGTTTCAATAATAGTTGCAATTGCATCCATCATCATTTTTATTATGTGGTTTTACAGAGCATACAAAAATTTGCATGCATTGAAAATTCCTTCTTTAAATCATACACCAGGATGGGCTATTGGAGCTTGGTTTGTTCCCATCTTGAATTTAGGTCGCCCATATGTGATTATGAGGGAAATTTGGGATGAAACTCAATATTTTGTTCTCGATAAAAATGAAAAGCAAAATGTTAGTTCCAATTCAATTGTTGGATGGTGGTGGGGGTTATGGCTGTTGCATAATTTTTCAGGAAGAATATATGCCCGCATAGCTTCAGGAGCAACAACAATAGCCGAACTAAAAACATCTACCGGAGTAGCGATAATAATCGAACTTATTGAAATGGTTACCATGATTGTAACACTTATGATGCTTAACCGAATGTTTGATTATGAAAATAAATTTTTCGAATTTGTAAGCAATCAGCGGTCTCAACCATTATCCGGGGAGAAAATAGTATCCCCGCAATCAATGGATGTTACGGGCATTTAATGCATCATGATATTTTTTTGCATAGATCAGGTGCTGTTCGTATGTTTTAGAAAAATAATGTTTACCCGATAAATTCTCTTTGGCACACATATAAATATAATCGTTTTTATCATGATCAAGCACGGCATCAATTGAACTTGCATGAGGAAATCCAATTGGACCGGGGGGTAAAGCGGAAACAAGATAGGTGTTGTATGGAGATCTTACCTGTTTATCTTCATAGGACACACGTTGGATCGTAAAATCACCGATCGCAAAAATCACTGTCGGATCAGATTGTAAAGGCATATTTTGTTTTAACCGATTAATATATAAGCCGGCTATTATTTTTTTTTCTTCATTGTCGCAACATTGCTCCCCTTGAACGATGGATGCTAAAACACTTACCTCGGTTTGTGAAAAACCCATTGCATTTGCTTTTTGCTTTCGGGTATCGGTCCAAAAGGTCTTGTATTCTTTTGCCATTCGGTCGAAAAAATCATCAACAGAAGTGTTCCAATAAAATTCATATGTATTTGGAATAAACAATGCCTGAACATTATCCTCATTAAATCCATATTTACTTAAATAACCAGTGTCATTAATAGCTTGTTGCAGTGATGCGGAATCTGCTTCAATACGTCTGCCAACGCGTGTTATTAGTTCATTCACAGTATGCAACCCATTGAAATTTATTTCAACCGGTTCCTGTATTCCTGCACGTAATAAATTGATCAGTGCATTATTGCTCATATTTGCCAGGATTCTGTATTTACCCGGCTTTATAGCATTTTTATAATGTTTTTTTTCTGCCAGAAATTCAAAAGTGGAAGGATTTTCTAAAATATTATTTTCACACAAAATTTTCATAACATCAGCAAATATTGAACCTGTAGGGATGTAAATAATTTGAGACTTTTTATGACCTAAATTAATGTTTGCCTGGTATATTGTTTTGTACGCAAAATATCCCCCGACTCCACCAATAATAAGTAGAAGCAGAAATATAGAAATGACAACTTTTTTGAAAAAAGATTTTTTTTGTTTTACCATTTTTTTCTTTTGGTTAGTGGTCAAATAAGTTAATTAGGTTATTTGGGATTCTGTTTACGATGCATTCTCACTCTTCATTTAACCTGTTTTACCCATTTACCAATTAACCAATTAACCAATTACCTCATTTAACTCAATTAACTATTTATTCAAATTAACTATTTTACTTAATACTTCCTTCGCTTGTTCATTCTTCGGATTGTTTTTCAAAACAGTTTTTAAAATAATTTTTGCTGCTTTGTAATCCTTCTTAAAAATGTAAAGCCCGGCAACATTCATTAATAAAGGTTCGTAATCAGGATCAAGGAGGAGTGCTTTTTTATACAATTTGTCTGCATTTTCAGCATTTCCGGAGATCAAATTTGCATAACCTAAATTATTAATTGCCGGTACAAAGTTACGATCCTCTTTTATAATTAATTCAAAAATAGGTATTGCTTCCTGAACTTTGTTTTGTGCCATTAGTGAAGCACCTAATTTATTTTTGAATTCAGGAATAAATGAAGCGAGTTCATCTGCTTTTTTATAAAACAGATATGCGTTTAAAATATCTCCTGTAGTATAATAGGATTCACCGATGCGATAAAGTGTCCATGCTTGTGAATTGTCCCATGATTTACTTACTAAAACGGTCTTTAATAAATTTTCTTTTCCAATTTGTTTAACATACTCTATAATTTTTGAAAAGTTATGTTTCATAAAATTTACGTGAACTAATAATTCGAAATTATTTCGTACATCAGATGCCGATCTGTCGGAAAGAAATTTTTGTGCAGAATCAAGGAAAATATCGTTTTTTTCAAATTTATCATACTGTTGAATATAGGCTCTTGCTTTTAATTCATTGCTTGGGTTCTTTTCATTAACAGCATATAAGCCAATAAATTCTTTCACTTTTTCAGCTTCTTCTTTTTTGATGGGTTTGCGAATGTAATGATCATGAACACTTACATGCGGAATGTCAATTGCCCCTGAAGCCGGCATATGGCAACTGACACAATTATCCTGAACAATGTTTCGTAATTCTTCTTTCTCTGTACAGGACCCCTTAACTGTTTTTATATTATGGCAATTTCTACATGCAGTATTATATATTTCTTTTCCTGTTTCTTTAACACTTAGATGTGGATTATGACAAGTTACACAGGTGAGGGAATTTTTATACGGACGAAGGGAAGTTGAATCCGTTTCGGGCTTAAAACTTTTTATGAAACATTTGCTTTGCTTTAATCTATCAGCATGTGAAGCCATGATAAATTGATCATCCGAATCCTTATAACGGGGCAAAAATGTAGTTATAAAATCCGATAATTTCATTCCGGGTTTGAAATCCAAAAAAGATTTCCCTTCTTTCAACACTGCATTGCCTTGTAGATGACATCGTTGGCAAACATCAAACTGTTTATCTATTGGAAGCTTTCCGGGGTTTACAATCGAATAATCAATGTATTTTGAGGTATCAATTTTTATGCCCATCTGTCGTTGTTGAACATGAATACTGCCTGGTCCGTGACAACGTTCACAATTAATTCCTTCAGGTATTTCATTGAATTTGTTTTCTGAGCCTTCTACAAAATCCGGATATGAATTATGGCAACTCATACACTCTAATCCAATTTTTCTCGAAAATCGTGTGTTTGCACCATTTTCAAACCCCGGAGGAAGATCCCATTTTCCTTTTTGGGTATAATACGTCATTGGCATTTGGTGCAAATAACCACTTGTATTGTATATATGTGAATTAGTATGTTGTCCTGAACCTATAATATAATCAACCTGTTCGATGCGTTTATAGATGGTGTCTTTCCCTTTCAACCTGAACTCCATTATTTTCATTTCAGCTCCATCCCAAAATGGATGGTAATAAAATTCTTTATAGCTATCGTAAATTACAGTGTGTTCATCAAACTTAGCGGAGCTTTTTTGTTTGCTTGCACGATCAAAACTTTTTCCCATTCCTGTTTGAATATAGGAATCATAAATTGCGGGATGGCATTGTCTGCAAGTGTTTATGCCAACGTATTTGGCTGTGTCACTATGGTTCAGATATTGGTTATTGGCTGATGACTTTTGGTTGTCAGAAGGAGTGCAATGCATTATCAATAAAAAAATTATTGATAATGAAAATAGAAGGATCGTTTTTTTCGTAAAGGAGTTTCTTAAACTTATCATCTTCAATTCTGAGGAAATTACCGAACCAATTGCAGGATCAATTCATCTTTATATTTATCTCCATCACGAATCCATTGTTTTTTTATTCCTGTTATCTGAAAACCATGTTTTTGGAATAAGAGGATGCTGGTTTCATTATCAGTAGTGATGTTGCAGTAAATCTGATGTAAGTTTAAACTAAAAAAACAGTAGTTAGTCAGCAAACTCAATGCTTCCGAAGCATATCCTTTTTTTCTGTCTGTTTTATCAGCAATCAAGATCCCGATACCTGCCCGTAAATGGTTTGGTTCAAAATCAAATAGATCAATGCTTCCAATAGCTTTATTTTCTGGATCACAAATTATTAAACGTAATTGTTTAACAGAATAAATATCTTCATGGGCTGTTGCAATATATTGCTCTAAAACAAAACGTGAAAAAGGAGTCTGGGTGTTTGAAACGGTCCAGTTCTCTGTATCGTTTTCCCATTGATAAAGTAAATCAATGTCTTGTGGCTCGATGGCTCTTAATGATATTTTTTCTCCGGTTAATTTCATCGTTATATATTTACTCCCTCTCCTTCGGAGAGGGCAGGAGTGATTTCCTTTTATCTATTTTTGCATTCTCAATTCCTTCATTAATTTCAGCAAAGGAGTAAATTGGAAGTTGATAATTTTTTTCATCTATGAATAACGAACTTGCACTTTCAATTAATCCTTCTGATTCTAAAAGAGGCAATAGTTCATACAAATAATTTATAGTATTCATTGGAACATTAAATACTTCATCTAAGAATAATTTTATCGGACTCAAACAGGTAGCAATACCAATATCAACAATAGGGAACTGCTTCACATTCGAAATAAAATGTTCGCTTAAATAGCCGGCACTAAAAATGGGATGTTTCTTTATTTTAATAAACAGACTTGGAATTTTTCGCTGATTGGTATTTCTGATCAACACTTCAACGGGAACATTTATTTCATGTCCTTTTATAGTTAAGGAATGATAGTGTTTATCAGCAATAATTCCAATATGAGGTGGGATGCGTGTCGCATGAATTACTACAACATATACTCCTTTCAACAGATCTTCTTCGCTGAATTGATTGTTAATATTCAGTTTATATGAGGCAGTTAAACTTTCCATTAAATAGAAATATCTCCTTTAAATACAAATGTTGCAGGTCCTTCTAACCAAATATCAGTAAATGAATTATCAGGATGTTTTTTGAATTTTACTTTTAAATTTCCACCTAAGGTTTTTATATCACAATAATCCTGTGCAGTGGAAACACTTTTCAGGGAAGCAACTAAAGCAGCCGCTGTAACACCCGTTCCACAAGAAAAAGTTTCTGCTTCTACACCACGTTCATAGGTACGAACAAAAAGATCATTGTAGTGTTTTTCAACAAAATTTACATTTACACCTTCCTCTTTAAAACGTTCACTATAACGTATTTTTTTTCCTTCTTCAAAAACATTATACCCATTTACATTGTTTACAAAAGCTACATAATGCGGGGAACCTGTATTTAATAAAGAAAAATTCGCAGCTAATTCAATATGACTCACATTGTTCATTTTTAAACTGATAAATGATGGTTTTACCAGTGCTTCGTGTTCTCCATCTGTAGCCAGAAAATTAGCTTTATCCTTTACTAATCCCAATGTTCTGGCAAATTCAACAATACAGCGACCTCCATTACCGCACATGCTGCTCTCTTTTCCATCTGAATTATAATAAACCATTTCAAAATCATAATCCATACAATTTTGCAATAACATCAATCCATCTGCACCAATTCCAAAACGCCTGTCGCAAAGTTTCGCGACTAACGTATTATCTGAACGGTTAAATGTTTTTTCACGGTTATCAATTATGATAAAATCATTCCCTGTTCCTTGATATTTGTAAAAATTGATCTGCATGATTAAAATTTTCTTGATGTCATTTGTGATTTCGCGTATTAAAGCCTTCCGTGTAAACATCGCGAAAAATCTCTTTCCCGGACCTCCTGCATTATTTTAGTTTACTAATAATGTTTTCATCGGTAATATGCTCATACGACTTAAATTCGCTGGAATAATCCAGTTTATATACGGTGGAATTTTTTTTCAAATAAATAAGATCATCTACTTTGAATATTTTTAATCCTTCAGGTGATTCAATACCATATAAAATAATTTTATACTTACTCATCTTGTAACCTTTGTAATTCAATGGTGATTGCCAAAATTCAATATTAAAAAACTGCTGACTAACATTTTTATCATCTTTTATTCCACTAATTTTTTGAACTAATGAGTCTTTGGCATTATTGCGACTGGCCAAAGGATTTAAGTTTACTACATCAACTGTTTTTGTGGAAAGTAATTCATCTTTTCGAACAATAATATCATCTGAATTTTCGCTTTGTAAAGCCAACGAATCCTTCGACATATGATTTTTCAGTGTGTCAGAATCTAAAACAAAATCGGTTTTTGAGCTAGAATCATCTGTTTTGGATCTTTTATTTTGATTATTTGCTGTATTTGATCTTTTTCCTTTATTGTTTGCTGTATCTTCTGTTTTTATCGGAGATTCATTAATTTTAGAATCCGTAGAAAAAGTTTTTGAAATACTTTTATAAAAATTCAGTTCTTTAAAATAATCATCCAGTTTCAAAATAAAAAAACCTCCGGCAACAATTAGTCCGGCCATTAAACCAATAATAAATACTTGTGCCTTATCCTTAAAACTACTCATTAATTAAATGGAATTATTTTTGATATTTCATATTCGTTTACAAAGTTAAACAACCTTTGCAATTGCAGTTAATTTATGTTAAAAATAAGTTTGAACAGAAATAAAGGAACAAAATTTGTGTTATATGATTAAGTAATTTTAAACGACTCATTAATTTTACTACTTAATTTCTTAATCAAAACAATTAATAAATAACAATTTCTAACATTTATTTATGATGAAAAAAATCGTAAGCGTATTTGTAATCGCAAGTATAGGAGGAATAACCGCTTTAGGTCTTAATCATTTATTTGAGGATCAACCTGCAAAAGTATTTTCTCAATTAGCTTATCAGCCGCCTGTAAAATATGTAAATATGCCGGGTGCAACAACTGAAACGTCTGTGGATTTTATTTCAGCAGCCGAAATGTCAGTCCATTCTGTTGTTCATGTTAAAACAACTTATGGTTTGCAGAGTAATCAAGGCCAGTATTTTTATGATCCTTTCCGTGACTTTTTTGGTCAACATGCACCTCAGCAGAGAGAGGCACCAACAGCAAGTGGTTCGGGTGTAATTATTTCGCAAGACGGTTATATCGTAACAAACAATCATGTGGTGGATGGCGCAGAAAAGGTAGAAGTAACTCTTAATGATAAACGCAGTTATATTGCTGAAGTGATTGGAAAGGATCCGACAACTGACTTAGCTCTTTTGAAGATCAAGGAAAACAATCTGTCATTCATGAATTATGGAAATTCGGACAATGTAAAAGTTGGGGAATGGGTTTTGGCAGTTGGTAACCCTTTTAATTTGACTTCAACCGTTACAGCTGGTATTATCAGTGCTAAGGCGCGAAATATTAATTTACTGAATAGTGATTTGTCGAAAGGCCTTAACCCGGTTGAATCTTTTCTTCAAACCGATGCAGCCGTGAATCCCGGAAACAGTGGTGGGGCTCTTGTTAACACGAAAGGTGAATTGATAGGAATTAACTCTGCAATAGCATCAACTACGGGGTCTTATTCAGGATATTCATTTGCTATTCCGGTAAATATGGCAAGGAAAGTAGTTGCCGATCTTTTGGAATATGGGGAAGTTCAAAGGGCATTTATTGGAGTAAGTATCATTGACCTGGATGCTAAACTTGCTCAGGAAAAAAGCATTAATGAAATTAAAGGAGTTTATGTAAAAGGTTTGACAGCTGGTGGAGCAGGAGAGGAAGCAGGAATAAAAGATGGAGATGTAATTACTAAAATTGACGATGTAAACGTTAATAATGTTCCTGAGTTGCAAGAGCAAATCAGTCGCCACCGTCCGGGAGATAAAGTAAATCTGGCTATAAAGCGCAACAATCAGGAAAAACTGTTGACCTTGGTTCTTAAAAACAAAAACGGAAATACAGATGTGGTCGAGAAGCCTAAAATAGAAGTAGTTTCTGCTTTAGGAGCTTCATTTGAGCCAATCAATGCTACGGATATGAAAAAGCTGGGTATCGAAAATGGTTTACGAATTAATAAGTTGAGTGCAGGTAAATTATTAAGTGCCGGAATAAAAGAAGGCTTTATCATTACCAATGTGGATAAAAAGAAAATCTCTTCCATGGAAGATATCAAAGCTACCCTTGAAAATAAAAAGGGTGGAGTCCTGATCGAAGGTGTTTATCCGAACGGAATGAGAGCATATTATGGTTTTGGAATGTAATTTTATCAAGAGAGTATAAAAATCTTATCGATGAAAAAAAAGCTTTTGTTGAATCATTTAAACTCTTGGTCTAATAAAATACAATTTATTAACAATCAGTAAGTTGAATCGGATTATCATAATTGGAAATAAATGTGAAATAAGTTGCTTTAAAAGGCGTTTTAGAGTACTTTTGTATTCTATCAAAATAAAAATAAATCTATAAAATAAACATGAGACAACTCAAAATAACCAAATCAATTACCAACCGCGAAAGTGCATCCTTAGATAAATATCTTCAGGAAATTGGCAGGGAGGAATTGATTACTGCAGATGAAGAAGTTATCTTGGCGAAGAAAATAAGAGATGGAGATCAGGCTGCATTAGAAAAATTAACAAAATCAAATTTACGCTTCGTTGTTTCTGTGGCAAAGCAATATCAAAATCAAGGTTTAAGTCTTCCCGATCTGATTAATGAAGGTAACTTAGGTTTGATAAAAGCAGCAAAACGTTTTGACGAAACCCGCGGATTTAAATTCATTTCATATGCTGTTTGGTGGATACGTCAATCCATTTTACAAGCTTTAGCAGAACAGTCCCGTATTGTACGTTTACCGTTAAACCAGGTAGGTTCTTTAAATAAGATCAACAAAGCCTTTTCGAAATTAGAGCAGGAATTTGAGCGGGAACCAAGTGCTGAAGAATTATCAGAGGTTCTTGAATTACCTCAGGATAAAGTTGCTGATACCATGCGTGTTTCTGGTCGCCACGTTTCAATGGATGCGCCTTTTGTAAATGGTGAAGAAAACAGCTTATTGGATGTATTGGTAAATCATGATTCACCACGTGCGGATAATATGTTAATGAACGAATCATTACAACGTGAAATTGAACGTTCACTTTCTACATTAACCGAAAGAGAACGTGATGTGGTAAAATTATTTTTCGGAATAGGAATTAATCATGGATTAACCTTAGAAGAAATTGGTGCTAAGTTCGACTTAACACGAGAACGTGTTCGTCAGATAAAGGAGAAAGCGATACGCAGATTACGTCATAACTCCCGAAGCAAACTTTTAAAAACTTATTTAGGATAGCATTTAAAAGTTAGAAGAGATGAAAATCGCAAAGGACATCAGTTGAAAATAAATTTCTCTGATATTCTTTGCGGTTTTTTTGTTTTTATTATCCACTATTCTTAAATAAAATTGAAAAATGAAATTTTTAGCAAACAAATCATAATTAAATAACATTTTTAAACAAACATTATTATGGCACTGGAAACTTTAAAACCTACAAATGGAAAAGTAAAAAGCTCGTATGAGACTGAGCTTAATGATTGGATTCAACAAGAAAAAGCTGCGATCGATCTGATTGGAGCAATTGGTACGCTTTGGTTCGAAAAATCGATTGAACTGATCATCTTCCGAAATCAGTTAGTGGATAGAAGCGCAAGCGAGATCATGAACTTGCATCAATATGCAAAGAACATTGTAAAACAACCAATTGAAGTAAAAGATTCGTTACAGATTGCAAAAGAAATTCTTAAAATGGAAGTGGTGCCTTCCCGTATCGATATTGGCAGATTGGCTTCTGAATTTACTCAGGAAAAAGGAAAATATAAAACAACATTTGATTTTGTTACTGATAAATTAAAAGATCTTATTGGAAAAGAAAAACACAGCATTACTCCAAAAGATGTAGTATTGTATGGTTTCGGACGAATAGGCCGTTTAGCTGCCCGCGAATTAGTTTCACAAGCAGGAAAAGGAGAGCAATTACGGTTAAAAGCAATTGTTACACGTTCAAATTCTGATGAAGATATTACTAAACGTGCCGATCTATTGCGTCAGGATTCTGTACACGGTCCTTTCCCCGGAACTATCATTGAGGATTTTGAAAATAAAGCCCTGATCATTAATGGTCATACTATTAAGATGATTGCAGCAAACAAACCTGATGAAATTGATTATACCGCTTTTGGCATAAACGATGCTTTGTTGATTGACAATACCGGTATTGCACGTGACCGCGAAGGATTAAGTAAACATTTGGTTTCAAAAGGAATTGGAAAAGTGTTATTGACAGCACCCGGCAAAGGTGATATTCCTAATATTGTGCATGGTATCAATCACAATGAATACAATAAGGATGAACAAATTTTTTCTGCAGCATCTTGTACCACCAACGCTATTGTACCAGTATTGGCTGTAATCGACAGAACATTGGGTATTTCCCGCGGACATATCGAAACAATACATTCCTATACCAATGACCAAAACTTGTTAGATAATTATCATCCAAAATACCGCAGGGGACGTGCAGCTGCATTAAATATGGTAATTACTGAAACGGGTGCTGATAAAGCAGTTGCTAAAGTATTACCACAGCTTGCAGGGAAAATTTCTGGTAACTCTGTTCGTGTACCAACACCTGATGTTTCATTGGCTATTTTGAATCTTACTTTAAATACTGAAACTACAAAAGATGCATTAAATGAAATTATGAAAGATGCTGCTTTGAAAGGAAATCTGGTAGAACAAATTCAATATTCTTTCTCCAATGAATTAGTTTCTACAGATTGTATCGGTAATCCTTGTGCTGCAATTTTTGACAGCCCGGCAACAATACTTTCTAAAGATGGAAAAAATGCAGTATTGTATGTTTGGTATGACAATGAATATGGATACACCCGCCAGGTAATGCGTTTAGCTAAAAAAATATCAAATGTAAATCGTCTGAGATATTACTAAGTTTATCAACTTCGAATAAATAAAATTTACAAATCAGTCTCGAGTAAAATCGGGGCTGATTTTTTTTAGAATGCAGGTGAAATAATACTACCTACAGTGTCTTGCTTTTCTATACTTTTACTGAAACCCAAAAGGATCCAATACAGTCCACCTTTTTTTTATACCATTAGCTTATATAAAACAGTTTTTTTTCTGACCTCACCCTTAATCCCTCTCCGAAAGAGAGGGAAATAATTGGTATATTTTATATAAGCTAATAGTATTATTTCTTTAATGAATAGATATTTAAGAAATGAATTGAATCAGTTTTTATTAAAGAATAATTATTTTGAGAATCCCAAATTGATTTCGTTTTTTCATCAGCTTCAATTGATCCTATACTTAATAAAATCTCAGGCTTATAATTCCAATTTTGCTCAAACTGATCAAGTTTAAAATATTCAAGTTTCCCCTTTTTAATAATCGGGTCCCAAATAAATTCTGAGTTTTTCCATTCTTTCCATATTATTGGAAAATAAGAAGCCATAAATGCACTATTTGCTTCGTAATTGTGTAATGTAACCACATTATGTTTTATGGCAATGTAATTGTCAAGATTGGACATTAAATCAATATAACTGTGCATTTGATATTCACCTATAAAACCTTGAACATTTTTATAATGTATGGTGCTGAAAACAGAATTTGAAGGAATCAGATTTTCAGATAATTCAATAACATGTTTACATTGAAGGGCACCACACGTTATCACGCTCCATCGTAAATAAAGAAATGGCAAGCTGATCAAATAAAAAATAATAATTAAAGATTTAATATATTTTGATAGTGGCTGACAAGACAGCCAAACAATCCAAAATAAGAAAAACATCAGATTAACTCTAATAAGGATGATTCCTCCTCCTGCAGCGTAATCAGGTATAAACAAATAAATAAGAAAATAGACCAGAAATAAAATGAATGACGGAATAAAAATATTTTTCTTTTCCCTCCAGTGATAGTAAAAAAACAGAATAGTTAAAATAAATAAAATAATGTAAAACAATTTGAGATAAAAACTTTCGGCATAACCTGAAAAGAAAAGGGAATCAATCTGAAACCATAATTGAGATAATCGCTTTAATAAATTATATCCTTCATCATAAACTATATCGGAAGATTTTTGTTGATAAAGATAAATTAGAAAAAGTAGTGCCCCCGGCAAAAAAAACAACATTGATTTTAAAGCAAAAATGAGAACCTGCTTACTCAATTTTTTAGGATTATCAATTACTATTCTTATGAAAACATATAGCACAGAAAGTACAAAAACGAGCGCATGTGAATAAAATATAAGTATTGACAATATCGCGAGATGTATAATTTGCAGATGCCCTAATTTTAATTTATTTTTTTCATATAACCCTATTAACCAAAACATTAAAGCTAATCCTATTAAAAAATTATAAAAACCCCAAAATAAAACCGTATTAAAAATAAAAGGGAATATCAATAATGAATACCAATCAGAATTTGAACTTACCTGTTTCAATAAAAATCTAAAACCAAAACTGAAGATTAAAACATATAAGGCAACCAGAATTTTTTCAGCCCATAAAAAAGGCACAATAAGTTGCAGGAAACACAAGACAAAATATCCAATAAGATTAGGCTGAGACCAATTGGGATTAAATGTGTGATATTTTTCATAAATCGTGTTACTTGAAAATAAAATTTCATTTATAACATGTGAATTATAAAGATGAGATGGGCCATCATGCGTAACAAAGGCATAGGGAACTAGCGTAACGATGACATATAAGGCAACCGTACCATAAAACACAACTCTTAAAAAAGGTATTTTCAAATTAACCATTTGCTATTAACGAAATGAAACAAAAATAATAATTATTGTTAGCAGCAGATGCTCCGCTAAAAAAACATCAAACATATTTTACAGGACTATTTTTTTAAGCTTTTTTATTCAATTGAAGGCAGTTAAGAATGAAAAAGTAGTTTTAAAATATCAAAAATGTGCATTTTTTATTGGCTCTTGAATTTGGAAATTCTTTTTAAGCTCCCTTTTGAAATAGTTTATTGATTTTTCTTTCTTGTAGATTGCAGCTGAATAACCCCTGCAATTGCAATGAAGTTTAATGAACAGCTTCATCTTTATGAATAGCTTTATTCATCCACCACAAACATAAAACAGATAGTGCAAGGATAAACATCCAGCAGCTTGTCCACAATCCGGTACCTTCCAATAAATAACCAAAAATGATCGGGCAAACAAAACCACCCAAACCACCTATTAAACCAACCATTCCGCCAACAACACCCATTTCGTTGGGAAAATAATCGGGGATATGTTTATAGACAGCAGATTTTCCAATGCCCCAGACAATTCCCAGGATCAATACCAGAAAAGCAAATATCATGATGTTGGCCTGAAAAGAAATTCGTGTTTCTCCTTTTGCTAAAAGTTGTTTTGCAATTACCTGATCACCTGTTTTTACTAATGGAATATGCCAATTGTCTTTAACAGGTAAAATATCGGATTGGGAGTTTTCAGAATTAAAATGTTGTTTTTTTTGATTTAGCTTATATTCCAGCTCATCCACCTTTATCAATGAATCAGAAGCAAAAGTTATTGTTCCTTTTTTCAGTGCCATGATACCTTTTCCGGGAGATACCATTTCCATTTTAGGAATTACCAACAATAAACTGATGAATACAGATAATCCAAGTACGGAGTATAATATTTTCCGGGCACCGAATTTATCAGACATCCATCCTCCAAGTATTCGGATGATGCCGGAAGGAAAGCTGAACAGAGAAGCAAATAATCCAGCGGTTATTAAAGATACAGCGTAAACATTTATAAAATAGGGAATGAGCCATTGTGAAAAAGCGACAAAGCAACCGAAAACTAAAAAATACATTAATCCGAAACGCCACACTCTGATGTTACGGAGTGGAGAAAGCATGGCACCAATTGTTTTAATGGTTTGTGCAGGTTTTTTATTTTCTGTAAAAAGAAGAAAAAGTATCCCCATCAACACTAAAGAAGCAGCATAAATCTGTGGCAGTAATCTCCAGTTTTCAAGTTCCGTCCCGTTGTTTGTGAGTGACTTTAAAAGCGTTGGTGCTAATAAAGTAGTGATTGCAGCTCCGGCATTTCCTGCCCCAAATATTCCTAAAACTAATCCTTGTTTGTTATTTGGGTACCACACAGATGTATTGGCAATACCAACAGCAAAGCTTGTTCCGACAAGACCATAACAAAAACTCATGAATGCAAAACCTGCAAAACCAGTTACATAGGAAAGTAAAAAAAGAGGGATGGCACACACTAATAATAACAATCCGAAAACCCATTTGCCGCCATATTTATCAGTTAACATACCAATGGGTAATCTAAAGATGGAACCCGAAAGAATTGGAATTCCGAGCAACCATCCAATTTCAACAGGGCCCCATTTATAAATATCATTATCAACCAAAAAAGCTACCAGTACGCCATTTAACATCCATACAGCAAAACAAACGGTAAAAGCAAGTGTATTAAAAAACAGCATCTTATGCGCTTTGATGGTTACTGTATTTTCCATAAAATCTATTTTTATTTTTTAGAAAAATATTTTAATTATCTGTTTTCCTTGCCAGATAAATGTATAAAAATCATTTGATATCCACCTAATTTCTATCAAATAAGAGTCTATTTAAATTCGATTTATTTAAGTACTGAATAACAGAAATGGGAGAGGTCAATTCATTTCGGCCAAAAGGAGAAATCTCTTTTTATTCCAATTCCATTGAGATTTTTCGATTCCGCTCAAAATGAATGCGTGTTTGTCATTGTAGAGTTCTGCATTGAAACATACTTACCGAGACAGTGCGGGCTTTTTTTTAATAAAAAAAATGATAGTAAAGAGACAATACGGAGAGGGAATGAAATTAAAATTTAAAAATACAAACCGATCAATACAAACACAGCAAACACAACACTTGCAATTCCATTTGTAGTAAAAAAAGCGAGATTAACTTTGCTTAGGTCTGTTGGTTTTACGAGTGTATGCTGATAAAAAAGTAATCCTGTGAAAACAAAAACTCCTATCCAGTACCAAAAATTGAAAGCTGCAAATATTCCTGCATAGATAATAAAACCTGAACTTATCAAATGAAAAACAGTAGATAAGATCAATGCTCCTTTTTTACCCAACCATACCGGAATGGATTTTAAATTTTTTGATTTATCAAATTCTTCATCTTGTAAAGCATATATAATATCAAAACCACTTACCCAGAATAAAACTGCGAAAGAAAAAAATAATGGAAGCCAGTCAAATTGTCCTGTAACTGCTAAATAAGCACCAATAGGAGCAAGTGATAAGCCTATGCCTAATACTACATGACACAAGGATGTGAATCGTTTGGTAAGGCTATAACCTAACACTACAGTCAAAGCAACAGGTGATAAATAAAAACAAATGGAATTAATATAAAATGTGGTGGCAACAAAAAGAATGCAATTAACGATCACAAATATGAATGCAGCTTTTGCTTTTACTGTTCCAGCCGGAATTTCACGAACGGCTGTTCGTTCATTTTGTTCATCTATTTTCCGGTCAATAAATCTATTAAATGCCATTGCTGCACTTCGTGCGAAAACCATACATAAAACGATTAATCCAAATAATTTTAAACTAAAAGGCGAATGAGTAACATGTATTGCCAAAAAATAACCTATTACTGCAAAAGGCAAAGCAAAAATAGTATGGCTGAATTTTATGAGAGATAAATAATTGTTAATGGTAGTCTTCGGTTGAGGGCTCATTAAAAACCAAATTTTTGTTTGAGGATAAAAAATAAAATAAAAAGAACAGGAGTTGAACTCAGCAATAATCCGATAAGACCCGGACTGAACAATTTTTTATTGATCTGATGGCGGGTATTTAAAAATATATAAATATTGCTAACCAGCAGACCCAGAAATCCAACCATGATGGCAAATAAAATTCCTTTGTTCGGTAATAAACACAATAATGCTGATGTGATACCCAAAACCACAGAAATGGTTCCTAAAATTGTAACTGTTTTTTTCATAATGAATAATTCTGTTCTTTTCAGAATACGGCTACAAAATTACCAATTTTTCTGAGCTTAATTTGATTCCGTTCACAATCAAATTACAAAAATAAATCCCTGATCTGAATGAACTATTAATTTCGACAATTGAATTTGTTATCGTAATTATTTTTACTAATTCACCTAGGGTGTTAACTATTTCGATTTCGGCTTTGTCGCTTTTCTTGATCTGATATCCATCTATATTTATTGAAAATCGGCTGGATGATGGATTAGGGAAAATTCGAAAAGCAGATTCGCTGGCTAAATTATTTTCAGAAATATTCGTTGAACAATTTGTTAAGGCTCCAAAAGCATTTGGTTTTCCGTATCCATAAGAGTTATCGGGTAAATTTGTTCCTGTAAACTGATCGGTTTTTGTACAATTGAAAATAGCTTGTTTAATATCCATTGCTGATGCGTTAGGATTTTTTTGTAAATACAATCCGGCTACCCCTGCAATTACAGGGCAAGACGCAGATGTTCCGGTACCAACGGCATGATATCCGCCCGGATCATAATTATCGGGATAATCAATTGCATCAACAGCACTAAATGATAATACTGCACAAGACATGATATAATCACCGGGAGCTGCAATATCTGGTTTTATCCTACCATCCCGGGTTGGACCGCGGCTTGAATTGAAGCGTAGTAAACCCGGAACACGATTAGTATCCACAATCAAAATATTATTATAATTAATGGAACTTCTTCTGTTTGTATAATTTCCAACCGTGATCACATTATCAAGACATTGAAAACTACTTACAATGGTCTGGTTTTTATCAGGGAGCTTATAAAAAATGCTGTCGGGCATCGTACTGTTTGATGGAGGATTACTAACAACACTAAAATTCCATAGATCAAACTTGCCCGAACCTGTTGTTATCAATCGCCAATTGTAGGAGGTGGAATCAGGAATGATATTGAACTCCATGGAATATGTTCCACCGATCAGATCACCATAACTTTGAATTACACCTAAGCGATTTCCATTGTTATAAAGTGTATCGTTTTTTAAAAAACCAAGATGATCTGAAATAGAAGAGAAACCTGTTTTACCTCTAAAAGAGTGTGAAGGATTTATTTTATCAGCTCCAATAGCAAAATCAACATTTTTAAAGTCATTGGTATCAGCCCAAATTTGCATGTAAATACTCGAACCGGGATAGGAGAATAATGTAAAATTAGTATCAGAAGTAACATTATAACCAAGATGAAAAGGAGTTTGTCCGGAATTTCCTGCAGCTGCAATAAAAGATCTTCCGTTTTGCTGATTGATCAGGTTATTTATGAGCTGTGCCTGTAGATCTTTACCATCATGAGATCCCATATAATCACCAAGACTAGCATTAATGACACAAGGTTCTCCTAATGCCTGGGCTTTTGAGTAAATATAATAGGCGGCATCTGCAATTATTGTTGCTGAAGAACTACCAAAATTAAGTGCAACCATAATTATATCTGATTTTGGTGCAACTCCTTTGAAATTCCCGTTAGCCAAACCATTTCCGGATCCAATTCCTGCCACATTTGTTCCATGCCCTTCGTCTTGATGAGCAATGGCCAATCCATTATCTATTTCAGTATTGCTCCATTCCTGACCATAATTAAAGGGTAATGGGGTATTTGCAGCAGTTGCCAGATTTTGATCCCATAAAAATTTTATTCTGCTTTTTCCTAAGCTGTCTTTAAAATCAGGATGAGTAAAATCAATTCCGGTATCTATATATCCGATTACAACACCTGAACCATCATAGGCTTGTGTTAAAGGCCAATTACCGGTATGAACAGGTATAACATTGCAATTAACAAGCATGGTATCATTCATGGGAGCAATATGAGGAGTATAGGCTTCAATACGAGTAATGGATGGCTCTAAGGCCAGTTCCTTTATTTTGTTTCCAGATAATTCAATAACTGCAACATCCCCGGCAGAATACTTGAAATTTCCACCAAAATTACCGGTACGCGCCTTAATGATCTCTACATTCCCCTTTACAAATACACTGATCGTAGTATTCGAAACTAAACCCGAATTTAATTTTTGGACAAGTTCAAAATTCATTTTGCTTTGCGAAAAAACGGAGCTACCCACAGCAATTAGAATTAAAGAAACTAATTTATTCATGGTATTTGATTAAAAATATATTTACGAAATTTACAGTTTATAAATCAAATATGAAAATTCATTTTTCAATAGTATTGTTTTTTATTTCTCTTCTTTGTTCTTCACAAAATGATTCAGTTGCTTATTCACGGGATTATGAATTTAAGGAAGGAATTTATTTAACAGCAGATCAGTTTCAGAAAAACAATCCAATTCCTAAATCGGCAATTGTTTCAAGTTATCCGAAAACAGAGTCAGATTTTCTGACACAGATGTTTACTCAAAAATATATTGTTATTAAAGATTCTCTCGGGAAAGAGCAAAAGATAGAATCGGCAACGGTTTTTGGGTATTGCCAGAATCGTTCTGTCTATATCAATTTCGACAAAGAATTTAACCGGTTAAATGTTATTGGAACATTTTGTCATTTTACAGCAACAGTTACAACTAATAATGGTTATCGTGATCCAATGGATGCTAATTACGCAATAAATACTTCTGCAAATGAATTGCGTCAATTTATTTTTGATACACGAACAAATAAAGTGCTTGATTTTAATGTAAAGAACATGGAAGTACTTTTGAAAGACGATATTGATTTATATAATCAGTTTATGGGCTTGAAAAAAAGAGAAAAATCGAATGTTATTTTTATCTATTTACGTAAATACAATGAGAAACATCCTTTGTATTTACCTGCTAAATGAGTTTTTTTTTCGTTATAATTTACGATATTTGCATTCCCAAAAAATAAATCAGTATTCATTAATTATTTTATCCAAACATGTCAGAAGGCAGACAAATTATTTTTTCGATGGTAAATGTGAGTCGCACATTGCCAACAGGTAAAACTATTTTAAAAGATATTTATTTATCATTTTATTATGGTGCAAAGATCGGTATTCTTGGTTTAAATGGTTCCGGTAAATCCACGCTGTTGAAGATCATTGCCGGTGTTGAAAAAAATTATCAAGGAGAGATCCATTTTTCTCCCGGTTATAAAATCGGCATGTTGGAGCAAGAGCCTGAGTTGGATAATTCTAAAACGGTAATTGAAATTGTTCGCGAAGGTGCTCAGGAACATGTAAATATTTTAAAAGAATACGAAGATGTAAATAATAAATTTGCTGAGGAAATGAGTGCTGATGATATGGATAAACTCATCAATCGTCAGGCAAGATTACAGGATTTGATAGATCAATACGACCTTTGGAATTTGGATAACCGCCTGGAACAAGCAATGGAAGCATTGCGTTGCCCGGAAAGTGATGCACCGGTGAAAAATTTATCAGGTGGAGAACGCAGACGTGTTGCATTGTGTCGCTTATTAATTCAGGAACCCGAAATTTTATTATTAGATGAACCTACCAATCACTTGGATGCTGAGTCGGTTGACTGGTTGGAGCAGCATTTAAAAAATTATAAAGGAACGGTGATCGCAGTAACCCATGATCGTTATTTTCTTGATAATGTAGCAGGTTGGATTTTAGAGTTGGACAGGGGAGAAGGTATCCCCTGGAAAGGGAATTATTCTGATTGGCTGGAGCAAAAACAAAAACGTTTAGCACAAGAAGAAAAAACAGAAAGCAAGCGTCAGAAAACATTATTGAGAGAATTGGATTGGGTTCGTCAAGGTGCAAAAGGGCGACAAACAAAGTCGAAAGCCCGTTTGGAGAATTATGAAAAAATGTTGGGTGCGGATGCAAAAACTTCAGAAGAAAAATTAGAATTATTTATTCCGAATGGTCCGCGTCTGGGTAATGAAGTAATTGAAGCGATTGATGTTTCGAAAGCTTTTGGTGATAAATTATTATACGAACATTTGAATTTTAAATTGCCTCCTGCCGGAATTGTTGGCATCATTGGCCCTAACGGTGCAGGAAAAACGACTTTGTTCCGAATGATCATGGGAGAAGAAAAACCCGATTCAGGAGAATTTAAAGTCGGTTCGACTGTAAAAATTGCATATGTTGATCAAAGCCATGCTGAAATTGATGCAAATAAAACAATATATGAAGTATTAACGGGTGGTCATGAAAACATTGTTATTGGAGGACAAACAATGAATTCGAGAGCTTATGTTTCGAAATTTAATTTCAATGGTCAGGATCAGGGAAAAAAATGCGGAATACTATCAGGTGGTGAACGTAATCGTTTACATTTAGCATTAACCTTGAAAAAAGAAGCGAATGTATTATTGCTCGATGAGCCGACAAATGATTTAGATGTTAATACGCTCCGTGCATTAGAAGAAGGCTTGGAAAATTATGCCGGCTGTGCTGTAATTATTTCCCATGATCGTTGGTTCCTGGATCGTGTATGTACCCATATTCTTGCATTTGAAGGTGATTCGCAGGTTTATTATTTTGAAGGAGGTTATTCTGAGTATGAAGCGAACCGTAAAAAGCGTTTAGGAAATGTAGAGCCGAAGCGTGTGAGGTATAAAAAATTGACAGTTTAGTTTTTTATTTTAATCAGAAATAAAAACGTAATAGAATGTTAGAGTTTGTATAAATTTAATTTAAAATAATTTATATCATACCTAAAGGGGGAAAGTTCTTTTTTTGTCTTTACTACCACTGATAGCTCCTAACAAAGCAAAATATAGTCCTAGCGGGACGTGATTTTGGTAGAAAATTATATCAACATTTAAGATTTAGTCCCGTATGGGACGACATACAATAAGTTTTGATTAAATTTAAACAGGCTCTTACTTTTATAAACACATAATTCAATGAAAATGAAAAAACTAATTCTTGGAATTATAATTGGCGGAATTGTTGGAGCTGTTTTAATTTTGTTGATCATCGTGTTATTTAACAGGCATAGATCTGATGATAGAGGGGGATTACGATTAGTAAAAATTGATTCAACTTCAACAGCCGAGATTAAAAACCAACAAATATTGGTATATGGGGATTATTTGGATCTGGATAGCACAGATTATTTATTGATTCCGCTAGGAATGAAAACCATTGATGGTGGTGAAGGAAAATCTTTACGGTCAAAATCCCAGGATGAATATTCTGAAAGTTACACAGGAAGTTCCAGAAGTTATAAATATAATTTTTACTCCCTGGATTTCGGTAATTGTAACAACATTATTTTCTATAACAAAAAGAATGATGAAACACATTTAATGTTGCAAAATCCGGCTATTATATCTCAATTTTATTTTCCGTATTACAATAAAGAATATGTTGGAGAAAAATATTATTTCATTTTAGTTGGAATTAGAGGAGATGATACCAATGCTGATGGGTATATCAACAGTGAAGATGCCGAGAAAGTGTATATCTCAGATTTGTCGGGCAAAAACTTGTATCAGATAACTCCGGATAATACTCAGTTGGTTGACTGGTTCATTGATGTAAAAACAAATAATATTTTGATGAAGGTGCGTTTTGATACCAATAAAGATCAGAAATTTAATTATTATGATGAAATAGAAATATTGAAAACATCTATCAAATCTCCTGTTCAGGGAAAGGAAATTATCAGTAAAGAAATTAAAATCAATATCAAAAAAATTCTGGATAAGATTAAATAAATTCAGTCTTTATCAAATGCCCATTAATTAACAGGAAACATTTTTCTGATCATAATGCAACACCCTTAACCTGTTTTTCTTATCTTTTCTACAAACTTCATTGCTTTTTAGACCGGTTCAAAGGCAATAGAATATAGCATTTCTAACATTCTTTTGATGTCCCGTTCAGTAAATTGGTAGTTCTTTGTTATAATTACTATTTTTACTTATCATTTATTCAATATGGTTAGATTCATACACATTGTCATTATTTTATGTTTTGGATTGCTTTCTTATACTGGCAATGCACAACAATACAATTTCAGGCAGTACAATGTGCAAAATGGTTTAGCTCACTCTCAGGTAACATCCATAATTCAGGATCACAAAGGTTACATCTGGTTTTCTACTTATGGTGGCGGAATAAGCAGGTTTGACGGAAAAACATTTGTTACGTTTACCGAAAAAGAGGGTTTGCCGAATAATATTATTCAGCGGATAATTGAAGACAACAAAGGCAATTTGTGGCTGGGGACAATGGGAAGCGGAATTTGTAGGTTCGATGGTAAAACCTTTACTACTCTTAAAGATACACTTACACCCATCAATTCAAAAATTTATGCCATCACTCAGGACAGAAATAATGTTATTTGGTTTGGAGCGGATAATGGTCTTTACAGTTATGACGGCAAACATGTCAAACATTTTACTGTAAAGGATGGGATCCCTGAAGTTCCCATCATGCGCGTGTTCCAGGATAGCAAAGGCTTGATCTGGGTAGCTTCCTGGGAACAAGGAGTATTTTGTTTTGAGCCTTTCGCTTTGCTGAGTGATGGTTCCCGATCAGTTAAGAACTTTACCCAAAAAGATGGCTTGAGTTTTCATACCGTAATGACTATCTATGAAGATTCAAAAGAAAATATCTGGTTAGGTACTTTTAAAGGACTTACTAAAATTATCCGCAAAGCTGATGGACAATTTAATTTTTCCAGTTCATTCCATCCCGATCTGGATAGTAACCTGATATATTCGGTATTAGACGATAATAAAGGAAATATTTGGTTGGGCACTCAGGAGAAAGGTTTGATAAAGTATGAAGTTTCTGAAAACAGGTTTACAAAAATAAATTCAAAGAATGGAATGCCCGGAGATATTGTGCTTACAATGATGCAGGATCGTGAAGGTAATTTATGGTTAAGTAACTGGGGTTTGGGTGTTCTCGAATTTAAGGATGAAAAATTTGTTCATTATACACATAAAGAAGGATTAGGAAGCGATCTGATCACTTCCGTGGTTGATGATAGAAAAGGCGGGATGATCATTAATACTTCCAAAGGAATTTATTCATTCTCGAAAGAAAAAGAAATTCAATTATTGGATAAACAATTATCCGGTTTTTCTGCTTCAGCAATTTGTACGGATGAAAAAGGTGTATTGTGGATAGGTACAAGTAAAACTTTATACAGGTACGATGGGAAAAAACTCAAAAAATATACAGTAGCGGATAGCATTGGTGCTTTCCCGATCACATGTGTTACCAGCGATTTAAATGGTACGATCTGGTTGGGCTCATGGGGAGGTGGTGTTACCGCTTTCAATGAAACAAATTCAATAAATTATAATTTGAATGATGGCTTAAGCAGTCCTTACATTTATGCTATTTATAAAGACAGCAGAAATCGAATTTGCATCGGTACATGGGATGGAGGCATAAGTATTTTTGATCCAAAAGGGAACGGAACGATTGGAAAAAGATTTACTGTTTTCAAAAAGGAACAAGGTTTACCATCTAATAATATAATGAGTATTGCTGAAGATGCTCAACATCATTTATGGCTCGGGACCTTTGGTGGCGGAGTATGTAAGTTTGATGGAAAAACGTTTAAAACAATTTCAAGTAAAGATGGTTTAAGTGATGATGCAGTGAATGCATTGATCTTTGATTCAAAACAGAACTTATTTATCGGAGCAAGCAAAGGACTTAACCGATTAAATGTAAAGGAATACAATACTTCGGGAAAGATACAGATCCGTTTTTATGGGAAGGAGGAAGGTTTTGCCGGAATTGAATGTTCGCGTAATGCTGCATTAAATGATAGAGAAGGGAATAGTTGGTTTGCTACAAAAAACGGGTTGACAAAATATAACCCTGCATTTGATAAACTAAATGAGATCGAGCCTTTGACTCATATCACTGATGTGAAGTTGTTTTTTGAGAAAACAGACTGGTCAAAATTCTGTGATAGTATAAGCCCTGAAACTAATTTGCCCTATAACCTTTCACTGAAATATAATAACAATCATTTGACATTTAACTTTATAGGAATAAGTACTACCATTCCTGAAAAGGTGCGTTATCGTTATATGTTGGAAGGTATTGATAAAGACTGGACACCGGCAATGGATAAAACAGATGCAACCTATTCCGGAATAGCACCCGGTAATTATGTGTTTAAAGTGATGGCCTGCAATAATGAAGGAGTGTATGATCGATCACCTGCAACATTCGAATTTACAATATTAGCTCCTTTCTGGCAACGCACCTGGTTTAGGATACTTGTGGTTGTTTGTTTGTTGCTTTTGATCATGATCACATTCAGGGTTCGTACACGCCAATTATTGAAACGGCAAGCAGAATTAGAACAGACAGTGCTTGAACGTACTGCAGAAGTGGTAAAACAAAAAAGCGAACTGGAGGTTGCGTATCATGAAATTGAAGAAAAAAATATTATCGTAGTACAAAAAAATCGTGATATAACTGATAGTATTAATTATGCCAGAAGAATTCAACAGGCTATCTTACCGCTGGATACCGACATACAAAAAGGTTTGCCGCAATCATTTATTTTGTTTAAACCCAGAGATATTGTGAGCGGTGATTTTTATTGGTTTACCGAAATTCCATTACAAAATGATAGCGAAAAAATTGGAAAAGATAAAAGAACCAAGATCATTATCGCTTGTGCAGATTGCACCGGACATGGGGTTCCTGGTGCATTTATGAGTATGATAGGGAATTCATTACTCAATGAAATTGTGTATGAAAAAAAGATCTATCAACCTGCTAAAATTTTAAATTATCTGAATGAGGGTGTTCATTTATCGTTAAAGCAAAACCTGAAGGATAATGAAACACATGATGGGATGGATATTGCAATGATTTGTCTGGAGTCAGGTACAGCATATTCAGAGAAAACAACCATTGAATATGCAGGTGCACATCGTCCTTTATATATATTTAAAAATGGGATCCTTGAAGAGACAGCAGCAGATAAATTCCCGATTGGTGGAATACAATCGGATGAAAAGCGGGAGTTTACAAATCATTCAATAACCCTTGAAAAAGGCGATACCTTGTATATGTTCAGCGATGGGTATGTAGATCAGTTTGGTGGAGAAAAAGGGAAGAAATTTATGGCAAAACGCTTCCAGGAACTACTCAGGAATGTCCAGGAAAAAACAATGGAGGAACAGAAAAATATTTTAAATCATACCATTGAGCAATGGAAAAAGAATATTGAGCAGGTGGATGATATTTTGGTGATTGGGGTTAGAGTTTGATTTTTATCATTCAAAATAAATGTGAAACAGTTTAAAAGAAGCTTCAATCTCCTGAAATGAATGTGTAGCCTCATCGCTATTTTTTGATTTGCTAAATTTATCCACCATATCAATATAAGGTAATAGCCATTTGTGCAACTCATCATGTGCTTTTCCTTCCATGGTGCAATTGGAAGTCAATAGCTCAATATTTTTCTGCAAACTTGCTCCGAGTTGCATGAAATCCGTTAACTCTGTATGTTGAGTTTCACCAAAGTGTTTCACATCCGACTCCATATTTTTGATGTATTCCATCATCTCCGGAACAACTTTCCATTTAGCACCATTGTTCAGTTCTATTGAATCACTTGAAGAATGGCTGTGTTCATTTACCGTGGATGAATCCTGTAATTGAACTTTTGCATCCTCCTCATTTTCTTTTTTAACGGAATCTTTGCAGCCGTAAACAATACTTGTAAAGGCTATAATTGTTGCTATTACTTGTTTTTTCATGAGTTTTTTTTATATTTTAAAAGAGCTAACCTCCAAATGGACTGCCATTTTAATTTACCGGAAGTGTTATTTCAATATCTATTAAGAACGGATTCAGATAAAAAGGATTAATCATAATTTTTTAATCCAACGAATTAATAGTTACCCAATATTTATAAGCAATAAATCTAATACAGGTGTTGTTTCATCTGCATTTATTGAATGATGAATTGTTTGTTTGTGAATAACACTGACGAAGGCTGAAAATTAATAACCGAATGGTTCCCTACTTGTATGCTTTATTCTAATAATACGGATTTCTTTTGTTGCTGCTTTTATTTGGTAAGTTATTCTATAACTATAAATAACGAATGCTCTAAATTCCTTATTCGGATTATCTTTTAGTTTATCCATTTCGAAAACAAAAGCGTTCTTTTTTACATCGTCCAACCGCGACAATATTCCTTCTTTTACTATTTTGGGAGCTTGAAGACTTTGTTTTGATAAGAAACTTAATATGTCTTTAAAGTGATCGAGAGCAATTCTATCCCAAATGATGGTATAGGATTTTTGTTTTACCATTTAGATAATTCATTAAGGGCATCTTCGTGTTTAACAAAATTTCCTTTTTCAATTCGGTCAACAGCTTCTGTTATTTCTTTATTGTATTGTTTCCGTGTAATTCGCTTTGCATCTTTATCAACATTTAAAAAACTTTTAACCATTTCTAAAAGTAAAGTTTGCTGTTTATTCGATAATAATGGCAAATAACCGTCAAGTTGTTTTTTTATTGCTGTTGTAGTCATTTCTTTCTATTTGAAAATCAAATTTACAAAAAATGGGTTAAACTCCAAAATCAAATAAAGTGATATTTCTTTACAACAGATGAAATTTGAGAATGTTGAGAAGTAGTAAAATTAATCCAACGAACCAACAGTCACCCAATATTTATAAGCAATCAGGGCTTTTTCCCATTTTTTGAGATTTTTTAGGTCTCGGGAATAATATTTTGGTAAAATCGCCTTATTAAATTTAGCTAAGCTTTTAAAAATTATCTTTTTCATACGGCAAATATAGGAATAGGAAGCAATTTTTAAAAAATTAGTGTTTAGAATTCAGGCCATGATAAAAAGATTATTTCTTATAGAGATTCTTCATTTCATTCAGAATGACATTCCTTGGTTTTGTTATATTGAGCGCAGCGAAATATCTTTTTGGAGGCAGATGCTAATTATTTTGAATAAAAACTGGCCAGTTTTTTAGTTTTTAGAATTTTTTTATATCTTTGCAGTCCTAAAAATAAAAATTAGAATAAAATGAAACCAGGAATACACCCAGAAAATTACCGTTTAGTGGTATTTAAAGATTTGAGTAATGATTATGCTTTTATTACAAAATCATGCGTAGAAACAAAGGAAACCATCAAATGGGAAGATGGAAATGAATATCCAATTGTAAAATTGGAGATCTCTCATATGAGTCATCCTTTTTATACCGGTAAAGTTAAATTGGTAGATACAGCAGGCCGTGTGGATAAATTCCGTACTCGTTACGCTAAAAAAGAAACAAAAGAGTAATTTAAAATACTATTTTAAAAACCCCTCAGCAAGAAATTGTTGAGGGTTTTTTTATGCTGAAATTAAAATGGAATTACAAAAACACAGCCCTAACCACTCTCGAGAGGGGAATTCGAAATCCTGATATAACTATCATACTTCATTAAATAAAATTCCTTGCATAAATTCGGCTGAACTGTTTGTATTCAACAATAAAAAACATACTTTTGGAACTCGAAAATAAAAAACACAAGCATTATGAATATACACGAATATCAAGGAAAAACCGTATTAAAGGGGTTTGGCGTAGCAATACAAGAAGGCATTGTAGCTGATACACCTGAAAAAGCTGTTGAAGCAGCAAAAGAATTACAAAAACAAACAGGTACCGGCTGGTGGGTTATAAAAGCTCAGATTCATGCAGGTGGGCGTGGTAAAGGAAAAATAAAAGGAACAGAACAACGCGGTGTCGCTCTTGCAAAATCATTGGAGGATGTGAAAACTATTTCTGCAAATATCTTGGGAAATGTTTTAGTAACAGCTCAAACAGGAGAAAAGGGTCGTAAAGTAAATAAGGTATTAATTGCTCAGGATGTATATTATCCGGGAGAAACACCAACAAAAGAATTTTATATGAGTGTTTTGCTCGACCGTGCAAAAGGTCGCAATACCATTATCTACTCAACTGAAGGTGGAATGGATATTGAAACAGTAGCACACAATACACCTCATCTGATCTTTAAAGAAGAAATTGATCCGAAAGTTGGATTACGTGATTTTCAATGTCGCAAAGTTGCTTTTAACCTTGGTTTGAGTGGCGAAGCATTTAAACAAATGACAAAATTTGTTGCCTCCTTATACAAAGCATATGAAGCCACAGATTCTTCTATGTTTGAGATCAATCCGGTTTTAAAAACTTCCGATAATAAGATCATTGCTGTGGATTCAAAAGTATCATTGGATGGAAACGGTTTATTCCGTCATCCTGATCTACTTGCTTTACGTGATATTGGAGAAGAGGATCCAACAGAAGTGGAAGCAGGAGAATATGATTTGAATTATGTGAAATTAGATGGTAATGTTGGCTGTATGGTGAATGGCGCAGGTTTGGCAATGGCTACCATGGATATCATTAAACTTTCAGGTGGTGATCCTGCAAACTTCCTTGATGTTGGAGGTACTGCAAATGCTGCTCGTGTAGAACAAGCATTCCGTATCATCTTAAAAGATCCAAACGTAAAAGCGATCCTTGTAAATATTTTTGGTGGTATTGTTCGTTGCGACCGTGTTGCACAAGGAATTGTTGATGCCTATAAAAACATGGGTTCAATTAATGTGCCTATTATTATTCGATTACAAGGAACCAATGCTGTTGAAGCGAAAAAAATTGTTGATGAATCAGGCTTGAAAGTTTATTCAGCAATAACATTGCAAGAAGCTGCTGACCTGGTAACGAAAGTATTGAGTTAACAAAATCATTTTTAAAAAAAAAAAAGAGGCTGTCTCAAAAGTGAGATGGCCTTTTTTTATTCCTTTATTGACAAACAGTTAAGAAATCAACGATATTTTGTTA
>MEPB01000105.1 GCA_001769385.1 Bacteroidetes bacterium RIFCSPLOWO2_12_FULL_35_15
GAACTCTTCCTCTATAATGCACTACTAACAAACAAAGTTAAACCAATTGCTACCTGTTAATATGACATTGCCCTCCGAAAGAGAGGGAAATATAATTGGTATATTTTATATAAGCTAATGGTATAAGTTCTCTAATAGATTTTTCCTTGCAGTCAAAAGGACAAAATATGTATAAAAACTGTGCGGTGTTGTGATTGAACAGCGGTTTTCAATAAGCCCTTACATTTTTACCTTCCATGTAATTAATAAATGATTTGTTCACCACTTTGTTTCCTCCGGGTGTTGGATAGTTTCCTGTAAAATACCAGTCTCCGGTGTTGTTAGGGACCGCATTGTGCAAACCTTCTATGGATTGATAAATTATTTCTACTTCGGCATTTGTGTCTGCCGGACGAAGTAATTCAGCGATTTTTTTTGAAATTTGTTCAGCAGAAAAAGGCTCGTAAATTTCTTTCACTAAATTAACGATCTCTTCTTTTGGCAACCCTTCCTGTGCTTTTGCTTTTTCATAAAGTTCATCAAGCAGGTTTTCTTTGAAATTATCTTTCAGTAATTGTACCGCTGCCTGAAATGCAACAAAATCTCCTAGTTTAGCCATGTCAATTCCATAACAATCAGGATAACGAATTTGTGGTGCAGAGGAAACAATGACTATTTTTTTTGGCCCTAAGCGGTCTAAAATTTTCAGGATACTTTGTTTTAAAGTGGTGCCACGAACAATGGAATCATCTAAAATTACTAAATTATCAGTTCCTGCCTTCACCACTCCATAGGTTGTATCATAAACGTGGGCAACCATTTCATCACGTTGACTATCGTTGGTAATAAAGGTTCTCAACTTTGCATCCTTGATGGCGATTTTTTCTATTCGTGGGTGGATGGCCAAAATTTTACTCAACTCAGGTTCACTGACTTTAGTTCCCATCTGTAAAATTTTATGACGTTTTACAGTATTATTATAATGATGCAGGCCTTCGATAAATCCTCCAAAGGCTACTTCGGCTGTGTTTGGGATATACGAAAACACAGTGTTCTCCAGATCATAATCCACGGATTTTAATACAGACGGACAAAGTTGCAGTCCTAATTGTTGACGCTCCCTGTAAATATCAGCATCACTTCCTCTGGAAAAATAAATACGTTCGAATGAACATGATGTTTTTACTGAGGGTTTAATTATTTCATGTTCTCCAAAAGTGCCATCTCTTTTAATAATTAAGGCATGTCCGGGAGTAAGTTCTTTTATCTTTTCAATCGGAACATTAAATGTTGTTTGAATAACAGGGCGTTCAGAAGTGATTACAACAACTTCATCATCACTGTAATAAAAAGTTGGACGTATTCCATTCGGATCCCTTAATACAAAAGCATCCCCATGGCCAAATAATCCAGCCATTGCATAACCACCATCCCATTTTTTACTGGCATCTTTTAGGATGCGTTGTACATCTAAATGTTGTGCAATTTTGCTGGAAATTTCATCGTTTGAGCAGCCTTCGCTTTTGAATTTTTTAAAGAGTCGTTCATTTTCTTCATCCAGAAAATGCCCGATCTTTTCCATTACAGTAACGGTGTCGGTTTTTTCTTTAGGATGTTGCCCCAATTCAACTAAATGATCGAAAAGCTCATCAACATTGGTTAAATTAAAATTTCCGGCAACTACTAAATTTCTGCTCATCCAATTATTCTGACGTAAAAAAGGATGACAACTTTCTATGTTGTTTCCACCAAAAGTGCCGTAGCGCAGGTGCCCTAAAAACAATTCACCGGTGTAGGCAAGGTTCTTTTTAAGCCAAATACCATCTTTCAAATGTTCCGGACTTTTTTTGTTAAGTTCTTCGAATCTGGAATTTATTTTTGCAAAAATTTCTTTTATGGCATTGCTACCGGTAGCACGTGTTCTGCTGATATAGCGGGTGCCCGGTTCAACATTAAATTTTATATTGGCAACCCCTGCACCATCTTGTCCGCGGTTGTGTTGTTTTTCCATTAAAAGATACAACTTGTTTACACCGTATAAAGGCGTTCCATACTTTTTGATGTAATAATCCAAAGGCTTCAGCAATCGAATCATTGCTATTCCGCATTCGTGTTTTATTGCATCGCTCATTGTGTTTTGGTTTAAAAATTTAGAGATGCAAAATTACAATTTTTATTTCGCTATTTGAAAAGATATAAGTCAAAGGCTGAAACTATGCGAAAGCAAAGGGAATAAAAAAACCCGAAGAGCTTGTCGGAAACTTCGGGGTTTTGGATAAAACTAAACATGAAACACAGTTGTGCTACTCCTTCACAACAACAAGCTTTTATGCATAAAGCTGATTTATAGAAAATCAAAGGGTCATTATGCACTGTGCAAATATGTGGTATATTTTACCGAAGTCCAAACATTTTTCAATAAAAAATAAGAAGTCGAAGCAAAAAAAAATATCAAAATAGTAGGTTTCTAATCGTAGCGACTTGTTAAAAGTCAATAAAATTACGCATTGTAATTATATTTCTCGAATTTCAAACACTTATACTGTTAGATTTCAGAGCATAAATAATTGGGAGAATTTGGAAAATAATTGCAATTTATGGTGCTTTAAAGGTAAAATTAGTGTTTTGTGCCATCAATAATATAATTTCATCTATATTATTTGATGATAGAGCGAATAAAATGAACTAAAATTAGGGCTGGCAAAAACAAAT
The DNA here is from genome assembly GCA_001769385.1 of Bacteroidetes bacterium RIFCSPLOWO2_12_FULL_35_15. Classification (GTDB taxonomy): domain Bacteria; phylum Bacteroidota; class Bacteroidia; order 2-12-FULL-35-15; family 2-12-FULL-35-15; genus 2-12-FULL-35-15. The sequence continues at coordinate 2,692 of MEPB01000105.1, forward strand.
TTCTATATTAGATATTAATATATCATATTTTTAGTAAGCATATTTAGTTGTTCGTCAAATAGTTGTTCATCAAAAAAGAAAATAGTTTCAGCTCTCATGTCAGTAAATAATTTGCACCAGTTAATAAAATCGCTTTCTCCAACCGAGAAAGGGTATATTAAAAAGCAGGCAGGTGTGCATGTTATTGGTGAACAAAATAAATACATCAAAATTTTTGACGCTATTGATAAACAGGAAGAATATAATGAGAAAGAGATATTGCAAAAATTCAAAAACGAACCCATTCTTAATAATTTCTCTGTAGCAAAAAATTATCTTTTCAATTTTATTTTGAAAAGTCTGGAATCCTATCATACCACCACAAAAAGTGAACTCAGAAGCACCCTTAATCACATCGATATTTTATACAACAAAAATTTGCTGTTTGTTGCAAAAAAAATGTTGGTTAAAGCAAAATCGATTGCCCAAAAACATGAGTTGTACGAATTCATGGAAGAAATAATTGACTGGGAAATTATATTGCTGGTGGAGGAAGCTACTCCACAAAATTATCTTATTTTGGTAAATAAGTATTTTGGTGAATTATATGATGCAATGCAAAAAAAGAAGGCGATCATTGATTATAAATATTTATACCAAAAAATGAGGGCTAAATCATTGTATCACGGTTTGGCAAGAAATGATGAAGATGTGATCGAGCTGCAAAAAATAATAAAAACAGAAGCGCAAATTGATGAGGTGTCAGCTACGTTCAATGAAAAGTTTTACAAAAATCTGATGCTGGCCAACTTTTTGTTTGTCACAAACGAGCAAAAGAAGGCCAATGAATTAATGGAGGTCAATGTAAAACTGATGGAAAAAAACCCACACATGATTGCCTTGAAACCTTCTATTTATTTATCGATTTTAAGAAATAAAGCAGTAAATGAACTTTCGTTAATGCGTTACAAACCTCTTTTTGATACGCTTAAAAAGATGGATGATTTCACGGAGAAATTTGGACATAAAAATCGCTATTTTGAGATCCTGAAAGAAAATTTAAAACTATTTGTTTACCTGCCAACAGGTCAGTTTGATGATGCATTGGAGGTTGCTAAAAATTTAGATACTTTATATAAAAATTTACCACAAACAAAAGTATTCCGGAAAGAAAAGCAATTGCAGCAATATGCATATGCCTATATTTATATTGGATTAGAGAATTATAAACTTGCCAATCAACACATCAATGAGCTTTTAAATAACAACGACTTTGATTTCAGAAGTGACCTGTTTTGTTTTGCTCATATTTTAAGTTTAATTGTTCATTTTGAAATGGGGAACACCGAGCTGCTCGAATACCGCACAAGATCTACGTATCAGTTGTTATTGAAAAGAGATAAATTGCATAAATTTGAGCAGGAAATAATTGCGTTCTTAAAAAATTCAAAACATAAAAAGAAAAATTCTGCTGGATGGAGGGAAGATTTTATTCAATTAAAAAACAGCATTGAAAAAATAACGATTGATAAAATTGAAAAAAATGCATTGAGTTTGTTCGATTTGATTTCCTGGCTGGAAAGTAAAATTGAAAATAAAAGTTTTATGGAAATAAAACAAGCAAAGTTTAACCAGCTACATGCCCTTGAATCATCAAATGCGCATATGTATTAAATGAATTGTTCTCGTTTCAAATTGAGCCACTCTAATGCAGAACCATTTAATAACAACTCTTTCACATCCCGTTCATACGGCATTTCTTTGATCAGTTTACCGGGTTCCAATTCGCCAAGAGGAAAAGGATAATCGCTACCTAAAGCAACACGATTAGCACCAACCAATCCTATTACCATATCGAGCATCGTTTCATCATGTACTAAGCTGTCCAGCCAGAATTTCCCAAGATATTCACGTGGGTTTACCGGATTATCAATGGCAACCAGATCTGGCCGGCAATTGAAGCCATGCTCTATACGGCCTATTGTTGAAGGGAACGATCCGCCTCCATGAGCAAACGCTACGCGCAAATTTGGTAATCGCTCAAACACCCCTCCAAATATCATGGAACAAATTGCTAATGTCGTTTCTGCAGGCATTCCTACAAGCCAAGGCAACCAATAACGTTGCATTTTATCCTGCCCTATCATTTCCCATGGGTGCACAAATACAGCCATTCCTAATTTTTCACAGGTTTGAAAAATGGGAAATAGCTTAGGGTCATTTAAATTCCAATCGTTTACATGGGATCCAATTTGAATTCCGGCCAAGCCTATTGCTTTACAACGTTGTATTTCTTGAATTGCTAATTCGGGAGCCTGCATAGGTATTGTTCCTAAACCAATAAATCGCTTCGGAAAACGTTTTACAATATCTGCAATGTGGTCATTTAAAAAGACAGATAATTCTAAACAATCAGCAGGTTTGGCCCAATAGCTGAACATTACAGGTACCGTAGATAAAACCTGCACATCTACATGATGATGGTCGCATTCGTTCATGCGTTTCTCGGCACTCCAACAATTATCTTCTATTTCACGAAAAAATTTCCCATCATCCAATATCATATTTGCACAACATGCTTTGTGATGCTTCAATTGTACAAATCCTCCATAACCAAATTTTTCTTTCCAATTAGGAATGTGTTCAGGAAGAATATGTGTATGAATATCGATCGTTAAAATTTTTCCCATTCTGAATTATACCAAAGGTGTTTTATTTATTGAACAAATTTTCGCTTCTTCTTATACCATTTATAAATATAGTTTAGTCCAACAAATTTCCACACACAGACTTCGACAAACTCTGAAGACAGCACACATTGGACTGTTTTATAAATTCAACTGGTATTATTTAGTGAATACCACATAGGAATATTTTCGACAACCTATTTTGTTTCGGAATATTTTAAAAATCCTGAAACAATTTTTTCTGCTTCTGCTAAAGCATGTTCTAAAGTGTCATTCAAAATAATTTTGTCGAACATGGGGGCAGCCTGCAATTCATTTTCAGCTTTCCCGATTCTTCGTTTAATGCTTTCAGGGGTTTCTGACTCCCTTGAATTTAAACGTTTTTCGAGATGTTCAATAGAGGGCGGCATTACAAAAATTGCTAAGGATTCTTCACCAAACTGCTTTTTTAAATTTAATCCGCCAACTACATCCATATCAAAAATGATATGTTTTCCTTTTTTCCAGATGCGTACAATTTCAGATTTCAAGGTGCCATAAAAATTATCTTTATAAACTTCTTCCCATTCAATAAACTCTTCAAGTTCAATTTTTTGTTTGAATTCATCTACTGATAAAAAATAATAATCCACACCTTGTGTTTCATCTTTGCGCATGGGTCTGCTACAAGCAGAAACAGAAAATTCCAAGTCAGGAAATATTTTTAATAAATGCTGAACAATAGTTGTTTTCCCTGCTCCTGACGGTGCTGAAAATATGATGAGTCTGCCTTGCATAACGATGTCATTCATGACGCTACAATTAATATTCAATCAATAACTAAAGAACATTTAACATTTGTTCTTTTATTTTTTCCAGTTCATCTTTCATCTGCACTACCATTTTTTGAATGGTTGCATCATTTGCTTTTGAGCCAATGGTATTTATTTCGCGCCCAATCTCCTGGGAAATAAAACCAAGTTTTCGTCCACAACCCGGTTCTTGCATGGTTTTTATAAAATAATCGAGATGCGTTTTTAATCGTAATTTTTCTTCAGTGATATCTAATTTTTCAATGTAGTAGATCAGTTCCTGTTCAAAACGATTTTCATCAATTTTTTCTTTTTCAACTAATTCTGCAATATTGTTTTTTATTCTGGTACGAATAGTTTCAACACGTATAGCATCATTACTCATTACCTCAGCTAATAATTCATAGATAATTCCGATGCGCGAATTGAATTCGATAGCCAACGTTTTTCCCTCATCTGAACGGAATTTTTGAAATGCTTCGATTGCTTTATTTACAACCAGTTTAACCTGATTCCATTCTTCTTCATCTAACTCAACCACTTCTCTTTCCGCCTTCAGCACATCAGGCATTTTTAAGATCAAAGCCATCAGATTTTGATTTTCTTCATTCAATTCTTCACTAAGGGATTTTAATTCTTTGTAATAAGTTTTTACCAGTGTTTTATTGATTGCCACAGGTAAAATTTCTTGCGTGGATTCTGTATATACTGAAAGATCAACCTTTCCGCGCTCTATTTGTTTGGAAATATCACTGCGAAGTTCCAGTTCTTTCTCTTTATAAACATAAGGCATGCGTAGGTTAAGATCCAATTGTTTGCTATTAAGAGATCTTACTTCAACGGTAATTTTTTTTCCGGGAATTTCTAGTACAGCTTTCCCAAAACCAGTCATTGATTTTATCATAAATGATTTTTATTTGAAACAAATGTAAGATTTTTAGTATAAACAATAATGACAATAAATTTACGTTTGTTAATCGCAAATCAAATATGCGGGCATCCCTTAACAGTACTTTATGTCGTAAAGTAAAAATCGGAAAATGAAAAATAGAGTTCTTTCATCCACTTTAATGTTTCTGTTTACACCTTTTGTTTTTGGTCAAACCCTTGACAACCCTAAAAAAAACAGACTTAGCATTACTGAAACGTATATCTATCCATCGGTGGGATTACAAAGAGTTCCTCTTGGAACGCTGAATGATTTCAGAAAACTGGCGCCACAATCCACTATTTTGAATAAAGATTTAAGTGCTTACTCATCGGCAATTTTCATGAGTACTTACGGACAAACATCCTTTTCTGCAAAACTTGGAATTTCTTTTTTAGATAAAGATAAAAACACTTACAAAACGAATCCGACATTGCGTATAGGTTTTAATTATTTTAGAAATGTTGGACTAATATCACAATTAAACAAAACTACTCGTGTACGTTTTGATACACTTTATTCAACAACGGGCGGCCCTCCGATATATCTTGATTCGGTTACCCATTATTTCATTGGAATGAGTTATGGGACAGAAGAATTAAGGGTAGATGTTTCATTAATATTCAGAACAGATATAGAAGCCCGATGGAGCATTTATGGTGGAATGGGCATAACACTGGGCGGTTCCTTAAATTCATATACGGATATAAATTATAGTGAAAACAGTTCTATTGAGTCATCAGCAACAGGTTACTCGATAAATAATAATTTCTATCCAAGTTCTTCCGAGAGATTTAAAAATGAAAGCAGCATCGGATATTCAATGTATTTACCCATGGGTTTAGATTTTAGAATGGGTAATAAACGTGAGTTTTGGAAACGTTTGCATGTGTATTATGAAGCAAAACCATATCTGAATAGTTCTTATTTACAACAAATAGGAATGTTTACAAATGTGGGGATTCAAAATGGTTTAGGGTTGAGGGTTACATTTTAAATCTTCGTTTTTTTAAAGGGCATACTTACCAGGTAAACTCCAAAAATAATGAGTACTGCAGAAGTTAATTTTCGTAGGTCTAATACATCATTATGGAAATAAAATATCGCAATAAGTGTTGCTAAAAAAGGTTGCAGATAGATATAGATGCTTGCAACTGCCGGGCTCAGGGCTCTCAAGGCATACGTGTTTAACACATAAGCGAAGAAGGTTGTTCCTATTACAACAAATGCGATATCCCACCAAATAGCAGATGGAATTTCTATCCAGTTAATTTCTTTGAATTCAGAAAACCCAAAGGGTAAAACATAAAAGAAGCCGATTAAAAACACCCATTTTATGATGGTGAATGTATTGTACTTTTTCATTAATGGTTTAACCAGAACCAAATAAAATGCCCAAGAGATAGAGTTAACAAGTATCATTATATCACCTGCAATAGTTTCTGAACCAAATGAAAATGATTTATTAAATAATAGTAATAATAATGCACCGGCTATTCCGCAACATATCCCTATAATTTTATTTGAGGATATTTTTTCTTTTAATAAAATGGAGGCAATAAATAATACCACAATAGGATTTGATACCATAATGATGGAAGCATTTATAGGTGTAGTTAAACTTAACCCTTTTAAAAATAATAATTGATTAATAGCCACACCACACAATGCCAGTAATGCAATACGAGGCAGATCTTTTTTATCAATTTTTTCTTTAATAAACAGGGCACTCACCAGCCAAAATAAAATAGCAGCTCCGGCAACCCTGATGAGAACAAAAGCAAAGGGCTGAATGAATGCGGGCATCACTTCTTTGGCTATAGAATAGTTTGCACCGTAAAGAATATTTACTGTCAGTAAAGCTAAATGCGCTTGTAATAACTTGTTTTTAAACATTAGACTTTATATAAGTTAATATGTTATTGTCTTTATCTAAAGGTTTATTTTTAATTGAAAAGACTGTTTGATTCGTCATTGCGAAGAACGAAGCAATCTATTTACGAAGCATTATAAGCAGATTGCTTCGTTCCTCGCAATGACGCGCTAAATATGATTTTTTTTGTATTCAATTTTGTATATCACTTAACTTATATAAAGTCTATCATACCAGAGGTATTTTATTTATCGGGGACAATTCGTTGTTTTTTTGCTCAAAGCAAGTATCACCCGCAGTTCGTTTTTTTTGAAACTTTCTGTTTCGTGTTTCCCTTAATTCAGGCGGTACATTTTGCCGGGCAATGATTTTACAATGCCTGAAAATTCAAGAGTAAGAAGTAATGAAGACACTTTGCTCATCGGCATATTGGCCGCAAAACAGATATCGTCAATAGTAGTAACATTTTTTTCTTTTAAAATAGTTACTAAAATTTCTTCTTCTGCTTTCAGTTCAATAAATAATTTTTTTTGAATTGGATTTTTCGAAATTTTTGTTTGTTCCCAACCCATAATATAGACTATATCAGCCGCTGATTGGATCAATGCTGCTTTGTTTTGTTTGATCAGATTATTGCATCCTTCAGAACAAACATCATCGATCTTACCGGGAAATGCAAAGACATCACGACTATAACTGTTTGCAATATTAGCTGTGATCAGGGAGCCACCGCCTTTTTTTGATTCTACTACAATGGTGGCATCCGAAATGCCTGCTACAATACGGTTTCTGCGAGGAAAGTTCTCACGATCCGGAATTGTTTTACTTGTAAAATCGCTGAGCCACCCACCGTTTTCTAGCATTTTTTCTGCTGTTGATCTATGGATCGCAGGATATATTCTATCTAAACCATGTGCCAGAGCACAAATTGTGGGAAGATTATTTTCAAGGGCAGCTCTGTGTGCGCAAATATCAATACCATACGCCAGGCCACTTACAATGGTTACATTATGCATTGCAAGATCAGCAATTAATTTTTCACAAATTGTTTTTCCATAATCGGTTGCTTCTCTTGTTCCAACGATGCTGATTGTTTTTTCAGCATTCAAATTTGCAGTTCCTTTAAAATAGATAAGTATAGGGCTGTCTTCGCAATGTGTTAATCGCTTCGGATAGTTTTTGTCTAAATAAAAAACCGGTGTAATATTGTTTTTTTCAATAAACAGAATTTCTTCTTCGGCACGGTCAAAAATAGTGTGGTTTAATACTGCCTCAGCAAACGAACTCCCGATACCCGGAATTTTTTCAAGAGATGATTTTTTTTCTTTAAATACCGCTTCAACACTTCCACAATATGCAACAAGCCTTTTTGCCCTTATATCTCCAATAGTTGGAATAAGTGATAGTGCTATTTTAAATCTTAAGCTATTTTCCATGTTTTTTTCAGATACAATATTTTTGTATATTGCACACTTACATTTTTTGTAAAAGTATAAAATTAAACAAGCATCTTTTTCGTATTAATAAAATTTGTTTTTACTACTATGAAATGTGATTACTCTAAACAATTAAATAAATGAAGAAAAAAATTACTCCACTAATTTTTATTTTATCGACTGTATCCCTTTTTGCACAAAATGCTTATATCAAAGGCAAAATATCTGATTTAAAAACCAAAGAAACAATTGTTGGTGCAAGCATAATTATCGATGATTCTACCGGTACTGCTTCCGACATTAACGGAGAATATTTAGTTAAAACCAACCCGGGCAAACACAAAGCCGAATTTAAATACATTGGCTATAAATCAGAAGTAAAAATCCTTGATGCAAAAGCAAACGATACTATTCTCTTAAATATCATTCTGGAGCAGGACTCCAAGATGCTTGATATTGTTGTTATTTCTGCCGGGAAGTTTGAGCAGAATTTAAATGAGGTTACTGTTTCAATGGAAGTATTAAAATCACAATTGATTGAAAATAAAGCTACCAAAACAATTGATGAAGCGATTGATCAGGTGCCCGGAGTAAATGTGATTGACGGGCAGGCGAACATTCGTGGTGGTAGTGGTTTTAGTTATGGAGCCGGAAGCAGAGTGTTACTGATGGTTGATGAAATGCCCTTGCTTACCGCTGATGCCGGAGATGTAAAATGGAATTTTTTACCTATTGAGAATTGTGAACAGGTGGAAGTGATAAAAGGCGCATCATCAGCCTTGTTCGGTTCATCCGCCATGAATGGTGTTATTAATTTCAGAACAGCATACCCAAAAGATGAACCCGAAACAAAAATTAATTTTTTTGGTGGTGTGTATGATAACCCCAAACGCAAAGAACTGGTTTGGTGGCAGGATGGGAATCCCACTTTTAGCAGCATGAGTTTTTATCATACACAAAAAATAAAAAATCTGGATCTGGTATTAGGCTGTAATTTGTTTACTGATGAGGGATACCGCAGATTGGAAACAGAACAACGCTATCGTGCAAATATAAATCTACGTTATCGTTTTCAGAAGATCAAAGGCTTGCAAGCCGGAGTTAATGCAAACACCCTGAGGAACAAAGGAGGATTATTTTTACTATGGACCAATGCTGATTCAGGAGCATATCAGCCTGCCGGTGGTGATTTGAGCCACTTCACTACCTTTCGTTCCAATGTTGACCCATTCATAACCTACCATACAAAAAATAATTCAAGACATTCATTGCGTGGTCGTTTTTTCAGAACTGTAAATTTAAACAATACCAATCAGGAATCAAGAGCTGATGTGTATTATTCAGAATATCAATTTCAAAAACATTTTGAAAAGGGGCTTATCTGGACAATCGGAGCAGTTTATAACTACAACGAAGTATTGGCAAAAGCAATGTATGGAACACATACAAGCAGCAACGCATCCTTGTTTTCACAATTAGATAAAAAATGGAAACGATTGTCCATATCATTAGGTGTCCGTGGAGAATATTTTAAAACAGACTCTATTGAAACCAGAGAAAATATTAACCTGTTAATGGATCGTTCAAAACCTTTAATAAAAAATTCAAAAGTAAAACCGGTGTTCAGGGCTGGTGTAAATTATCATTTGATGAAGGCGAGTTATGTGAGAGCTTCGTTTGGACAAGGCTTTCGATTTCCAACCATTGCAGAGCGATTTATTAAAACAAGTGCCGGATTTGATATTTATCCTAACGACAGCTTAAACCCGGAGAGCGGTTGGAGTTCAGAAATTGGTTTGAAGCAAGGATTAAAATTGGGTGATTGGAAGGGATTATTTGATATTGCTGCATTCTGGACGGAATATAGAAACATGATGGAATTTACCTTCGGGCAATACGGGCCAATGAGTGCTCCTTATCAAACACCCTCAGAATTAGGGATTGGTTTTCAGTCGAAAAACATTGGAAATACACGTATCAGAGGTATTGATGTTTCATTGATGGGGCAGGGGAAATTAGGGCCGATAGATGCGACCATGTTAATTGGTTATACCTATATTGATCCACGACAAATCGATTTTAATGCTGCTGTTGATACCTTGCGTGGTACTGCAAAAGATGACATCCTGAAGTATCGTTATACTCATTCAGGAAAAATGGATATTGAATTGGGATACAAGAAAATTTCAACCGGGATAAGTATGCGTGCGAATAGTTTTATGGAAAATGTGGATGCCTTTTTTGAAGTGCCAACTTTTTTCCCGGGGGTTAAAGATTATAGAAAAGCACATAATAAAGGGGATGCATTGTTTGATTATCGCTTATCTTATCAATTAAATAAAACAGCTAAACTTGCGGTGATCATAAATAATATTTTTAATCGTGAAGTAATGGGAAGACCTATGGATATTCAACCTCCACGTACTTTTGTGTTGCAGTTATCAGTTAAATTATAATAGATTTTATACATTTAATTTATTAAAATAATTGAATGCATAGTTGGAGCTTCATTGCGGGATTTTTCAGTCGAAGCAATCTCTAACAATGATAGATGTAAGATTGTTGTCTGCTTCAACGCAGAATGTGCCTCGCAATAACGATCTGGACGAACTTTTTTTATAAAAAATAATATTTTATACCATTTTAACTTATATAATTCTAATATAAATTCAGAAAAATGTCACTAATAATGCCTTTTAGTTTTAAAAAATGGATCGATGAAAACCGTCATCTTTTAAAACCTCCTGTTAATAATAAAGTAGTTTTTGAAAATACCGAATTTATTGTAATGGTTGTAGGAGGCCCCAATGCCCGTAAAGATTATCATTACAACGAAAGTGAAGAGTTCTTTTACCAATTGGAAGGTGATATCCTGGTGAAAATTCAGCAGGATGGGAAAGCTGTTGATGTTCCAATAAAAGAAGGAGAAATATTTTTATTACCTCCAAAAGTGCCCCATAATCCGGGGCGAGGAGCAAACACCGTTGGTTTGGTAATGGAGCGCAAACGCAGAGAAGGTGAGCAAGATGGCTTGTTGTGGTTTTGTGAAAAATGCAATGAACCGCTTTATGAGAAAAAATTTAAACTTACCAATATCATGACGCAGTTCCAGGAAACATTCGAATATTTTTATGGAAGCAAAGAGTTGCGAACCTGCAAAAAATGTGGACATGTGATGGAACCTCCTGTTTTGGCAAAAGAAGAGAGTACGCATTAAAATTTATTTTCTCAATAAAAAACGCTCCGTTTTTCTACAGTGCTTTTTCGATAATATAATTTGTTAAGCATTGTGTCCAGCGTATTTTAAGAAATTATTGAATGAAATTAATATCTGGTTATTAAGGCTGGAAGCCTTGTTAAAAATGACGTAGCGGGACGCTACGCCCAACAATAAATAGTTTTTAATAAGACATACTACGGCTAACGGGGTCTGGTTGGAACCATCTTCCTAAATCACTATTATGCATACATAATTCGAAGTTTTGCCAATTGGTTCCAACGGCTTTTTCCTGTCCTTGATAATTAAAGCGGTAAGTATTTAGATTGTAACTTCTGTCTGGCATTGCACCACCAAAGGAATAGTAATCTCTTTCTTCAAACCATCTAAAATCAATACTTTACAAAGAACGAGATTCTTAAAAATACTCAAAATTGTTAAAAACGATCATTTTTAGCCTATGTCTAAATTAATGAATACCAATTGAATTTGGGAGCATTAATAAAAAGGGTAATGATTTTGAATAGTCTAATTCAGGGTATTCTAAGCCTAACAGACGAATATTTTTGTAATATAATTGGTGTTGCTGATAATAGTTTTTTTCGCTTTGCACAAACCAGGCTTTGTCTCCCATTTTTTGTGCTATGAACCATTTTTCAATTAAACGTGCACTTCTTCCATTGCCGTCATTCCAGGGATGAATTTTTACAAATATCAAATGAATCATTGCAGCAAAAAAGAAAACCTCATTAGTGGTTAATGTTTGTTGTAACAAAATTTTTATATCACTGTACAGTTTTTCCATTTCGCCTTTTACTTCAAAAGGAGATGCTGCCACATATTCTATTTTTCCATCGGACGTACTCACATACATATTTTGGGTGCGTATTTTTCCTTGTTGGTGTATGGCTACAATATGTTTGCTCAGTATCTTATGCGCGGATTTTATATTTTCTTTATTTAGTATATTGGATTTGGCAAATGTGTAAGCATTGTAGAGGTCGTCAATCTTTTTGGTATAATCAGGCAAAAACTCAATGCCAAATTTTTTATGTTTGACGTAAGAGTCTAATTCAATTTCTTCACCTTCAATTTTGCTTGAAAAAACAGAGGATACTGAAGTATAAAAACTAAAATTGTGAGTAGATATTTCCGCATCTTCTAATTTATTAAATAGCGAAGACAAGTCTTTATTTACTTTTAAATTATATTGCTCTAATAAAACAACAGGTATAATTTTTAATTTGTCTTTCATTAATCTAAGCGTTGTAAATAAAATTAGATACTATAACATAGGGTTCAACTAACACTAAGAAAGCAATGTTGTCGGATCATTTAAGCCTTTTTTGTTTTATTTGATGCAAACATTTCTATTAAAAACATGAAATTTCTTTGCACCTTTTTTCTTTTTTCATGATAAAAAAGAAACAATTCTTCAGAGAAGAACTAGAGCAAACGATCCCTCCCCGCCTCTCTCCATTTTTCTGAATGTCTATGTGCGCGGCTAAAGCTCGCACCAAGACCTTCATAAAAAATGGGGTTCACCCCGACTCTGCACCGCGTTTGCTCATTCCTCACGCACGTTTTCAAAATAGCATTTTTCTGAAAATTATGCACCATTGATTTGAGTTTGCGTTACGAGAATTTTGAGTGAGCCCTACATAGTTTCGGTTAAAAATACGAAAATAGAGTTCATTAAGTATAATTTTATAAAACAAAAAACGCTCTGTATTTCTACAAAACGTCTCAAATCTAATATCTAACATTTCCCATATCTCACATCCCATATCTCACATCCCATATCTCACATCCCATATCTCACATCTCCCATCTAACATCTCATATCCAACATCTCAAATCTCACATCTCAAATCTCACATCTCAAATCTATTCCACCGTTACCGATTTCGCTAAGTTCCGTGGTTGATCCACATTGCAACCTCTCATTACAGCAATGTGATAGGATAATAATTGCAATGGAACAACAGAAACTAATGGAACTAAAATTTCATCTGTCTCCGGGATTTCAATGGTATAATCAGCCATCTCTTTTACTTGTGTGTCGCCTTCCGTTACAATAGCTATGATCTTTCCTTTACGTGCTTTTACTTCTTGTATGTTGCTTACTACTTTTTCGTAGGATGTCCCTTTTGTGGCGATAACAAATACCGGCATCTCTTCATCAATCAAAGCGATTGGTCCGTGTTTCATTTCCGCTGCAGGATAACCTTCGGCATGTATGTAAGAGATCTCTTTTAATTTTAATGCGCCTTCTAATGCCACAGGGAAGCTGTATCCGCGACCTAAATACAATGCGTTGCTTACATTTTTATAAATGTCGGCAATGAATTTAATTTTATCATTTTTCAATAATACGCGTTCAATTTTTGCAGGAATTGCTTCCAGTTCGCTGATCAGTTGATGAAAGCGGGATGATGAAATAGTTCCTTTGCGATAAGCAACACGTAATGCCATTAATGTAAGTACGGTAACTTGCGCTGTAAATGCCTTTGTTGATGCAACACCGATCTCCGGTCCCGCATGTGTATAAGAGCCTGCATGTGTGGCACGAGCAATGGATGACCCAACTACATTGCAAACTCCGATAATGGTTGCCCCTTTTGATTTTGCTAATTCGATAGCAGCTAATGTATCGGCTGTTTCACCTGATTGTGAAATAGCAATTACCACATCATCTTCATAAACGATCGGGTTACGATAACGGAACTCCGAAGCGTATTCCACTTCAACAGGAATGCGGGCAAGATCTTCAAATAAATATTCAGCAACTAATCCGGCATGCCATGATGTACCACATGCAATGATGATGATTCGTTTTGCATTGATAAATTTTTGTTCGTATTCTGTAATTCCACCCAAATTGACCACCCCTTTTTCAGAACTCAATCTGCCGCGCATACTGTCTTTGATGGAGCGTGGTTGTTCGTATATTTCTTTTAGCATGAAATGGTCGTAACCGCCTTTTTCCAATGCTTCCAGTTTTAATTCTAATTCCTGAACATAAGGTGTTTTTACTTTGTTCTTGATGGTTTTTATTTTCAGATCTTTCCCTCGTTCAATAAAAGCAATTTCTTCATCTTCGAGATACACCACATTTTTTGTGTACTCAACTATTGGAGTTGCATCTGATGCGATATAAAATTCATCTTCACCAATTCCAATTACCATCGGACTTCCTTTTTTTGCAGCAAATAATTCGTCCGGATTTTCTTTCGAAAGAATAACAATGGCGTATGCTCCAACTACTTGGTTTAATGCGATACGAACAGCCTCACCCAGGCGTACTTTTTCTTTTTGTTGAATGTCTTCGATTAAATGAATTAATACTTCGGTATCGGTATCACTTAAAAAAACGTGGCCACGTTTTTTTAATTCTTCTTTTAAGGATCCGTAATTTTCGATGATACCATTGTGTATCATTACCATATTTTTTGAAGCCGAATAATGCGGATGCGCATTCACGTCATTTGGAACACCGTGTGTAGCCCAGCGTGTATGGCCGATACCAATAGTTCCGCTTTTATTCTGATCACCAATAAAATTGTGCAGGTCAATTACTTTGCCTTTGCACTTATATACGTTTAATTGGCCATGATCTATTAATGCAACTCCGGCACTGTCATAACCTCTGTATTCCAAGCGTTGTAATCCTTTTATTAAAAAAGGATAAGCTTGTTTGTTTCCAATATAAGCAACTATTCCACACATGTTAATGCAGTTTTGTGTATGATATATTTAATTTCATCTGGTAGGGGTTACCGCTGGCTCCACCACCAATTATTACTCTGCTAGGGGTTGTAGCGGCAGTGATATGCGGTATTGTAATATAAAAACCGTTATTTTTTCGGGTGCCGGCTAAAATTTGCTGAATATATTTGCTAATGATCAAATTATATTCATGCGTGGTTGAATTATAGTTTCCATCCACCCAGCCGGGAGTTGATAAATAATCAGGTAAAACATAACTTGTTCCGTCATCATTAATTCCGAAGGGGATCAATGATGTAGGTCGGGTAAATGTATCCACCAGGTAAGTTGCTTGTGAAGTATCAATTTTAATTGTCAGAACGGCTTTGTTAATAGCAACGGCCCCATTTTTTACCCAATCCATTAATGTGGGCATTTCAACTTTTGTTTTTAATCCTGCCATGGATTGAATGTAAACAGTGCTGTTTTGGGATGGGGGACCTGAACTTAATTGTGAAGAAAGATCAATATTAGAGACGGTTGAATAATCATGTGAAAAATTCTGATGACGTGAAACACTCCCTAAACTAAATACATAATTTGTGTACCATGTTGAATCAACCTGGAGATTGATTGGTTTAACGGATGTAATTATTGTTTTGCCGGTATAATGATAATAAATGGTCATGGAGGATGCCCCCATCAGAAAACGCATGATGTTGCCTTCGTTAGTTGCCAAACCTGTTGTATTTTCTGTGGTGATGTAAAACCCTTTCATGAAATTTTGGAAAGTAGCATTATTAACAAGATTGCCTGTACTTTGATTGTTCAATAAATTTTGTCCGAAAGCAACATTTAACGGGATCCTGAGCTGTGGTTTTGATTTAACACCTGAAACTAAAACACTATCAGTAGGCCGGGGAGTGAATGAATACGCATTTGCCAGATCAACCCCTGTGTTGAGCATAGCATCAGTTGAATAATAAGAAGTACCGGCTGTTATTCCATTTAGTAGTTCATATACATTAACGGTTTGAATTTTTCTTATTTTTTTACCATAACATGGAGCATCATAAATAAGTGATAATACAATTGAATCGCAAATAGGAGAGATACCAAATGAAGTAGCGGAAATGCTGGTTGGTAATTTAACTTGTGTATAGATCGATGAATTGGAAGTGCCAAAAACAGGATCAATGTATTTGCCTAATAATCCATACCCGGCCAGCAATTGGTTTTGATCCGTTCGTAATGAATCTTCTTTTACCGTTCTGGTGATTAAAAGGGTGGTGTCAATATAATTAACATATAACAGATCGGTGGAAGGTTGCACATTTAAGCCAACTTCACTGGCTTTATTACAGGATATTTGTACTATTGAAATACTGGCGAATAATATTAAAAAAAATTTTGTCACGCCAAGGCGTGACAAAATTTGTTGTACTCTTTGTGTTATAGTCATAAAAATAAATTAATCAACTAATTCTGCTACTTCATCAAGCACGGTATCATAAAATTCGGAGTAAGCAGTAATATAATCATCTCCTGCCTGGTATTCCAATACCGGTTTTCCTGATTTTTTGATATGTTTTTCGAGATCAGAATTAATTTTCGGACTTCCTTTGATGATACCATCAACCAAATCAATCGCTAATTTACTAATGTTAACAAAAGTTGGATTTTTATATAATTCAACATCTGATTTCTCGATTCCTTCGTGCATTACTTTTTTTGCAAAATCTTTATGTAATGCTTTCGGAAATTCTTCATCATATACCGAATACACAATTTTTGTATCGGCAAATAATGGGTTATCAGCAAATGATTTTTTTAGATAAAGAGCTGTTAAGCTTGTCATCCAACCATGAAGATGTACAATGTCAGGAGACCAGCCAAGTTTTTTAACAGTTTCGATCACACCGCGACAAAAGAAGATGGCACGTTCATCATTATCAGCAAATTGTTCGCCTTTTTTATCAGCTAAAATATATTTGCGTTCAAAATACTCTTGATTATCAATAAAATAAACCTGCATACGTGCTGATTGAATGGAGGCTACTTTAATAATTAATGGGTGATCACTATTATCAATGATAATGTTCATTCCTGATAAACGGATAACCTCATGCAATTGATTTCGTCTTTCATTAATGCAACCGTATTTTGGCATAAAAGTTCGAATTTCTTTCCCACGTTCTTGAATTCCTTGCGGTAATTGGCGACTAATCATACTCATTGGTGTTTCATCTAAATAAGGGGTAACTTCTTGTGAAACAAACAGAACTCTAGCTTTCTTCTTCATGTATGTGAATTAAGGTTAGATTGTTAAAAGGATTACAAAAGTAATGAAAAATTTTCGAAATTTCAAAGTATTAATATTAGATTTGTTCGGTTTTGCCGAAAAAAGAACGCTATTAATGTCGTTTTTATTAGTTTTTAACAATTTTTAGGAGGTATGATTATTATTAATTCTATTCAACAGCTAAAAGATCAATTACTGCTGTTTCGAAAGCAAAAAAAAAGTATTGGCTTTGTTCCTACAATGGGTGCCTTGCATCAGGGACACCTTTCTCTTATCGAAAATGCGCTTAAAGAGTGTGATTTGGTAATATGCAGCATTTTCGTTAATCCTACACAGTTTAACGATTTAAACGATCTGGATAAATATCCCAGAACTATAGAAAAAGATGCTCAGATGCTTAAAAAAGCGGGTTGTGATGTGCTTTTTGCACCCGAAGTAAATGAAATATATACAGAACAGGAGTTAGAACTGAAAAGGCAAAAGGTGGAAGATACAAGTTGGACAGAAGGCAAACAGGTTGATTTCGGATCCTTGGATAAGGTTATGGAAGGCGCGCAACGTCCGGGACATTTTAATGGGGTTGCACAGGTAGTAAGCAAATTGTTCAGGATCGTGGAGCCTCAGAAAGCCTATTTCGGACAAAAAGATTTCCAGCAATTGGCAATCATAAGAACAATGGTAAAACAATTAGAGATGCCGATTGAAATTGTCGCTTGCCCCATCATCCGCGAGGAAAATGGCCTGGCAATGAGTTCGAGAAACGAAAGATTAACAAAAGAGGAAAGAAAAAGGGCCGGGTTCATTTTTGAAACTCTTGCCAAGATGAAAAAATTGAAAAACAATACCTCGATAGCGGAATTAAAAACCTTTGTGGAAGCTCAGCTAAAAACCGAATCGTTAATTAAATTAGAATATTTTGAAATCGCTGATGCTGAAACCCTTCAATCCATTTCTGATCTTGAGCAGGCAAAAAGTGCTGTTGCCTGTATCGCATTAAAAATAGGGGAAGTCCGGTTGATCGATAACATTCTTCTTTAGTAACCTAGGTCCGATTAATAATGTCTCGAAAACATTAACAAACAGGGCTATTTATGAAATTATATGTTTGTTGTTTTGTCATGCTGAATGGAATGAAGCATCTTGCCAATAAAAAAAATTGCAGTTTTACCCTGAGCGCAGCCGAAGGAATCAAAATGAACAGGTGCTTGTAAATAAAATGCTGCTCCCATTTTTAAAAATCAATTATTAATCGAGCTCAGGTTAGTAGTATTAAAACAAAAAAATCTGCAGAGATATTTCTTTGCAGATTTTTTTTTCAACCCGATTCCAGATACTAGAATGCTTTTGCCTGTTATTTTAGGGTCTGTAATAGTAATAATTCCAAATAACAGAAAGCATAAAAATAATAAGTAAGCCCAAAATTACTTTACGCGTCATGCGTTTTTCTTTTTCAATAGCATCTGCTGTTCTCTTTCCTTTTAAATTTTTTGTGATCAGATAAATTCTAAATAAATATCCTATTGCAATAATTATTAGAATAAGAGAAATATAAGCTAAAAAAGCTGTCATAGTGTTTGATATTACTAGTTATAAATAAATTCTTTTTTAATACTTTTAAAATTAAAAATGATGATGAATACTTTCATCCAGATAGGGATGGTTTTTGATCATCAATGGAGCTTTTGTTAACGCTCTGTGAATCACAAATAAAATTAATCCAAGGAAACCCAGTGCCGTGCCAATTTCAAGCCAGCTTAAATGCCAGTTGCCATGAACCGTTCCCGGCATTACCATCATAAATACATCTAACCAGTGTCCTGCAAAAATGATACATCCAACTGTTGTTAAGAAAAAATAATTTCTTTTTGCATCGCGACTCATCAACAAAATCATCGGGAATAAGAAATTCATAAAGAAAACGGTCCACATGATAGTCATGTATCCATAATTATGTAAACGATCCTGGAAATAAATAATTTCTTCAGGAATATTTGTGTACCAAATCAGCATGAACTGGCAGAAATATAAATAGCTCCATAAAAAACTCACAGCAAAAACCCATTTTCCTAAATCGTGAATATGGCTGTCATTTACCTGAGGTAAATACCCTTTGCGTTTTAAGAACAAAACAAATAAAATGATAGTTACCATTGCCGAGATCCACATTCCGGAAAATGCATACCATCCGTACATGGTGCTAAACCAATGTACATCAAGGGACATCATCCAATCCCATGCGGAGGTGGAGGAAGTAACAGCAAAGAATACAAGAAACATGGCTCCTTTGCTCATATTTTTGTAGTGTATGGCAGTTCCATCTTGCAGATCTTCTTCAATAGAACGTTTACGGAAACCATATTGAAACCAGCACCAGATGCTCAAATATAAAGAAGTTCTTAACCAAAAGAACCAAGGAGCAAAATATACTTGTTTATTAGCAAGAGCTTCATCAAAATGTGGATTAAGGCTGCCATCAGGTAATGTTGCGGAAGTAATATGGGGCTCCATCCATTCGTATAAACTATGTAAATGAAACTGACCGGCTAAAAGCAACAGAAACATGATAATTGCTCCAACAGGCAAATAACAGGAAACGGCTTCATATACTCTTTTTACAGCAACTGACCATGCAACCTCAGCAACATATTGTAATGCCATAAAGAAGGTAGCCAGCAAGCCAATACCCATAAAAAAATAACTGTTAACAAGGAGGTTGGCCCAAACACGGGTGTGATGATATCCTTCTTCTTCAGGTACTGTATCGGTAATAAAACCGGCAATTATAGTGATTAAACCTATCGCCATTAAACCAAAAGTAATGTTTCTGGTTTTTTTTGTAAACGTATAGTTTAAGTTAGTCATATCTGTTAATGTATTGTTGAATTATTATTTATCGCTACTCGTTATTTTAATTTTCCTTGTAATTTTTGAACGAACATTACCAACTTCCATCTTTCATTTACAGTCAGTTGCGAAGCATGTGAGCCCATTAAATTTTTTCCATACGTAATTGTATGAAACATTTTTCCTTCCGGTAAAGCCATTAATACAGGCCCTGTATAAGAAGGTGGAGGTCCGGGTAGTTTTAAAGCAACCAATCCATCGCCTTGCCCTGTGTTGCCATGGCATTGAACACAAAATTTTCCATATAAAACTTCTCCTTGCATAATATTAGCTTCTGTTTTTTCAAGTGGGTTATGCAAAAGTCTTCCTGCTTGTCCGTATCCGGTTGTATCATCTGGATAAGGATAGGGAATAAACCCTCTGGCAATTGTCGCGGCTACAGGTAGTCTGTTAGCTTGCAAAGTGTCAATAGTTTCTTTTCCATCTACTATTTTAACATAAGCCATATTGCTTTCCAGCGAAGGCGAGCGATACATATCAGGCATAAATTCCACTCCCGGACTATTCGGGTTTTTTTTGCTACAGGATGTAAAGCCGATTGTTACACAACCGAAAATCGCCATCAAGGAAACAATTTGTATTACTTTTCTGTTCATATTTTCTGTTATTCTTTTACAAATTTTATTAATTACTATTTGTAATGTAATTCGGTTGCTCCACCTTTTAAAATGGATTCGATAACACTTTTCGAAGCCTCTTCGGTTTCAATCACCATCATAAATTTATCATCGGTAGTACGTGGGTCAGGGTTTTTTGCTTTAGCACCGGGAATCAACCAGCTTCTTAAAAAGAAAGTTAAAGCCATCCCGTGCGCGGCACAAAATACAGTGGATTCGAATGTAATCGGAATAAATGCCGGAACATTCATATAGTAAGCAAAACTTGGTTTACCACCTATATCAGTTGGCCAGTCTTGTACCATCATGTACCACATCATTAAGGTTGCTAATGATGTTCCTGTAATTCCATAAAGGAAAGAACAAATTGCCAAACGTGTTCGGGGCACCCCAATCACACCGTCAATGCCATGTATTGGAAATGGAGAGAACACATCTTTAATGCTAAAGCCCTGAGAACGCAATTGCTTTGCGCTTTCCAACAAGGGTTCTTCATCGTCATAAATTGCATGAATTACTACTTTGCTCATATCTTCTTTAATTGTTATAGTGTTTAATGGCTAATATGGTTTTATTCACAATTAGCTTATTAATGTCCGTGATGTTTAGCTTTTTCTTTAAATTCTTGTCCCGATGATTTTACAATTGTTTTTAATTCAGATTGTGCTATTACCGGGAAATAACGTGTAAACAATAAGAAGAATGTAAAGAACATTCCAATCGTTCCTGTGAAAATTCCAATATCCACAAATGTTGGATGATACATGTTCCATGTTGATGGAAGGAATGTACGGCATAAGGTAGGAACGATAATTACAAAACGTTCGAACCACATACCGATGTTTACAACAATAGATAAAATGAATGTGAACATTAAACTGGTTCGTAATTTTTTGAACCAGAATAATTGCGGGGAGATAACGTTACAAGTCATCATGGCTGCATATGCCCACCAATAAGGCCCTGTGGCACGGTTCAGGAAGGCGTACTGTTCATACTCAACACCTGAATACCAGGAAATAAATAACTCGGTTAAATAAGCAACACCTACAATTGAACCTGTAACAATGATAATGATGTTCATGTATTCAACATGTTTAATGGTGATGTAGTTTTCTAAATGATATACTTTACGAACGATTAATAAAAGTGTCAATACCATAGCAAATCCTGAGAACACTGCACCGGCAACGAAATAAGGAGGGAAGATGGTGGTGTGCCAACCGGGTACAACAGATGTAGCAAAGTCCATGGATACAATCGAGTGAACGGAGAATACAAGTGGTGTTGATAAACCCGCAAGTACCAAGGATACTTCCTCGAAACGACTCCAGTGACGGGCACTTCCACCCCAGCCAAAACTTAATATACCATACATTTTTTTTGCAAAAGGTTTCACTGCTCTATCGCGGATCATTGCAAAATCGGGAATTAAACCGGTGTACCAGAAAACTAATGATACAGAGAAATAAGTGGAAACCGCGAATACGTCCCATAATAAAGGGGAGTTAAAGTTTACCCACAGGGAGCCGAACTGATTTGGTAATGGAAATAACCAATAATCCAACCAAGGGCGGCCGGTATGAAGTGTTACGAAAATTGCTGCGCACATTACGGCAAAAATCGTCATTGCTTCAGCGGAACGATTAATTGCCATTCTCCATTTTTGACGGAATAATAACAATACCGCTGAAATCAAGGTACCTGCATGTCCAATACCGATCCACCATACGAAATTGGTAATATCCCAAGCCCAATCAACACCATTGTTCGAACCCCAAACCCCAATACCGGTACCTATAGTGTAAGCCAAACATCCTATCCCCCATAAAAAACACAGACTTGCTATGGTAAGTAAAATATACCATAGTTTACTAGCTTTTCCTTCAATTGGCCTTACTATATCTTCTGTGATCTGATGATATGATTTTTTACCAAGAATTAAGGGTGTTCTAATTTCTGATTCGTGCTGCATATTTATTTATTTGATAATTCGACAATTTGTTAATTTGATAATTATTTTAGCATATTCATTTCTTCGTTAATTTGACAGGTACATAAGCACATTTTCAAATTAACACTCCTGTCTGACTTCAGGCAGGTTTTCAAATTGTTTTTTGCTTTAACTTTTAACTTCCGACTTTGAACTTTCAACTTCCTTTTCAGGTTCACAATTTCTAACTTTAGTCAAATAAGAAACAGTTGGTTTAATACCAAGTTCTTCTAAAATAAAGTAATTACGTTCTTCTCCTTTTCTTAATTTAGAAATTGCACTTTCGTCATTATTCAAATCTCCAAATACAATCGCATTTGTAGGACAAGATTGTGCACAAGCCAATCGGATATCTCCATCTTCTAGTTTACGTTCTGCTTTTTTAGCTTCTAATTTACCTGCCTGGATACGTTGAACACACATGGAGCATTTTTCCATAACACCACGTGAACGAACTACTACATCCGGATTTAAAACCATGCGGCCAAGATCATCCTGTGTTGGATTGAATGAAAAATCTGAATTCTCATTATAGTTATACCAGTTGAAACGTCTTACCTTAAAAGGGCAGTTGTTTGCGCAGTAACGAGTACCAACACAACGGTTATACGCCATTGCATTCAATCCGTCAGAAGTATGATTAGTAGCGATTACAGGGCATACCGTTTCGCAAGGTGCATGGTTACAATGTTGACACATGATGGGTTGGAAAACAACTTTTGGATTTGTTTCCTCCGGGTTTTCCATATCCAGATACATGTCGATGGATCCAACACCTTCTTTATGGGCTTTTTCTTTCGCCTCTTTAATTTCTTTTGGCCATTCTGTTGAATAATAACGATCAATACGTAACCAATGCATTTCTCTTGTTCTGATCACCTGATCTTTTCCAACCACTGCAACATTGTTTTCCGCAGTACAACTAACAACACAAGAACCGCAGCCGATACATGAATTTAAATCAATGGTCATTCCCCATCTGTGACCTAATTTTTCATGCTCATCCCACAAATCAATTGTATTTGGATTTTTAGGTCCGGCATGGGTATGCATCATTTCAGGATGATTTCCTGACTGAGGGTCCTTAATATATTCTTCTAAAACAGTTTCTTTTACAATTTCACGTCCCATCATGGTATGGTGAATTTGCGTTCCTGCTATTTCGGTAGTTGTTTTGGTATCCTCTATTTTAACATCCAATGCAGAATATTGCATTGTTCCATTTAAAATTTGAATAAAAGGATATGCATTTTTCCCAACTACACTTCCTGTTTTTTCACTTAAGGAACCAGCCTTTTCACGGCCATATCCAACAGCAATACCAATTGTTCCAAGTGCCTGACCCGGTTGAGGAACAACAGGCAAAGTAACTGATGATCCATTTGCAGAAATAGTTACTAATGTTACTTCTCTGTCCTGACGCTCCATTAAAAGAAAATTCTGTTTCTTCATGTCGGTTGGCGACATAGTAACATAATTGTCCCAGGTTATCTTTGAAATAGGATCCGGCAATTCTTGTAACCAAGGATTATTTGCCTGGTTACCATTACCAATCGCAACCTTTTCGTATAATGCCAGTTCGAATGCAGTACTTTTTATCGAATTAATTTTTTGTGCAGCTTCACTCAAATTAATTTTTTCAATAACGTTTATTAAGCCTGTTGTTATTTCTGATTTTTCTTCTTTACCGGCTTTTACTTTTTTCACAGCAATGGGAGCAACAGTCTGTGTGCTGTCTGAAAGCATTTTGCCTGAAGCTTCTTCCCCTCCTTTACCAACTTCAATAGCCCCATCATGCAATGAGTTATTCCAAAACTCTGTAAACATCATATATTTACCTTGCATTGGGAATACGCGTTCAGCCCATACTTTTTGAATGTATGAATGATAATTAGTAGTGATGCCTGCCCAAATCAATAATGTTTCCTGAGCTTGACGGGTTCCTGATTTTGCATCAGCAAAAAGAGGTGAAATGGTTGGTTGAGCTAAACTGTATTGAGCTTTTTTAGGATTAAAATCGTTCCAGGATTCAAGATAATTATGGTCAGGGCAAATGTAAGTTGCCAGAGATGCTGTTTCATCAGCTCTGTCAGCAAATGAAATTCGTAATCCTACTTTGTTATATGCTTCCCCAAATTTTAAAGATGCAGGTGCAGTATATATTGGATTTGTATTATACGTGATAAGGGCATCTACTTTTCCGGAAGCCATTTCTGAAACCAGATCAGTAAAATCAGAATCAATTCCCTGATGAAGATAAGAAGGTGTTTCGATATCAATAGTTTTACCATAGTTATCTAAAAGGTGGTTAATGCCATTAACAATTAATTGAATATTAATATCGTTTGAACCACAAACAACTAATGATTTCCCCTTGTTATCTGATAGTTCTTTTGCTGCCTTTTCAATTAATGCATTAGCTTCTTTGCTTAATTCAGATGAAGTTAAAGAAGAGGCACCAACATGTTTCGCAACCGCATTATATAAATTTATTGCAACTTTTCCGTGTTCTGAAACCTTAACCGGCTCGCGGTAATCAGCATTTGCTCCAGTCAATGATAAGTTAGATTCAAATTGAAAATGTCTTGACATTTTCGAATTTTCTTTGCTGACTTTTCTGGTTTTTGCATATTGTTTTGCATATTCAATAGGTGATAACCAGTTTACAAGGAAATCAGCAGCAATACTTACTATTACCTTTGCTTTATCAAAATTATAGGAAGGAATAAAAGCTTCTCCAAAGGATTGATCATTTGCTTTTGCAATTCCTGAAAAAGAAATTGCATCATAAGTAATATGTTTAGTTGTTGGATAGTGTGCAGTAAAATCATCTATTACAGCTTTAGTAGCCGGACTGATGATTGTTGATGACAAGATACGGATAGCACCTCCTTTGGCTGCAATACTGCCTAGTTTGCCGGCAATATTCATATCGGCATTTCCCCAGGAAGTTGGTTTGCCATTTTCCTGTGGGCCAGTTAAACGGGATGAATCATATAATGAAAGTACGGAAGCCTGAACACGTGCATTCGTTCCACCCCTCGACATTTTTGATAATTCGTTACCTTCTATTTTAATTGGACGGCCTTCGCGTGTCTTTACAATGATTGAAGCGTAATCGTAACCATCATAATAAGTAGAAGCGTACCAGTTCGCAACTCCCGGAGTAATTTCTTCCGGTTTAATTACATATGGAATAGCTTTGTTTACAGGAGTTTCGCAGGCAGCCAATGATGCAGCTGTAACGCTGAATCCTAAAAACTTTAAAAAATCTCTTCGGTTAGTTCCATTGTCGCCAAATAAACTACCCTTACTTAAAAAATTTTCTACAGGTAGTTCTTCTGAAAACTCATCTTGGGATTTTTGAATAAACTCCGGACCATTATTTAATTCTTCTAATCCTTTCCAGTATTTTTTTGTTGCCATATCGTATGTAAATTCTAATATCTAAATTTTAAAATTCTAATCAATAAACTCTTCTTCTTTAGGTTTTGAGTTTAGGATCTTTTTTTTTAGTAATGACATTTTGCGCATTCAATACCACCCATTTTATCAACAGTGATTGGTTGTCCTTTGAATTTCTCAGCTAATTTTTTGTGCAGGCTTTCGTAATATGGATTATCCTTCATGCCCGGCACTTCTGTTTGTTTGTGGCAATTGATACACCATACCATTGTTAGCGGTTGCATTTGTTTCGCAACAGTCATTGTTTTTAAATCACCATGACAGTTTGCGCAATCTTGTTTGCCCACCACAACATGTTGTTGATGACTGAAGAAAACGAAATCTGCTAATGCATGTACTTTCACCCATTGAACAGGTTTTTCAGGTTTTGTATAGGCAGCTTTGTCAGGATCCCAACCTGCAGCATCGTATATTTTTGCAATTTCTTTTGTTCCGGTAACCGGACCTTTTGAAATTCCTTTATGGCAATTCATACAAACATTTATTGTTGGAATACCGGCTGTTTTACTTTTTTCTGCTCCAGAATGACAATAAACACAATTAATGGCATTATCACCAGCGTGAATTTTGTGAGAAAAAGCAATAGGTTGTGAAGGTTGATACCCGGTATAAATTCCTATTTCTTTTAATGAATCCCAGCTTGCTTGCAGGACTCCCAGTGTAATAAATATGGTAAATAAAGCAACCGTTCGTTTGTGATCAGCCATCCAGATTTTGAGGTCTTGCCAGACACTGTATTTTGGTTCAGGAGTTAATCCTTCGTTTTTGTTTCGTAAATTAGAAAGGGAATAATTTAATCTTCTTAAAATCGTAACTACAATAATTAAAATGGCAATTATTCCAAATAAAATGGCAAGGGGATTAATGCCGGGTTTTTTTATTTTTTCAGCCACAGGTGTTACCGGTGCAACAGCAACTTCTGCAGGAGGGGCATTAATATAAGCTATCATAGCCTTTACATCTGCTTCTGTTAAATTGGGGACAACAGTCATTGGAATCCCTCCGCTTTCAGCTAATATTTTCTTAGCATACTCATCTCCGCTTTTTAAAACCTCCTGATTATTTGTTATCCATTTAATCATCCACTCTTCACTTGGAACTCGTTTGGAAACACCCTCGAGACCCGGCCCCACGATTTTATTTTTACCTAAACTGTGGCAAACAGCACAATTTTGTTTAAATAATTTTTCACCATCTTGTGCCTCAGAAGTAAAACTGAAAGAAAGTGATAAAAAAAGGAAAGAGATTATTGCCAAAAAGGTTTTCTGTGGCTTATTGCATATTGTATCCATATATATATTTACTATGTTTTATATCGTAAGATCAAGAATAAATGATTTTCATCATTTTTTTTATCGAGGCGCAAATTTAAAAGAAACATCAATTTACTATTCAAAAGAAACATGAATTTTTTAAAATTTGTATAATTTATATTGATTCTAAATAAGGAAAACAAACATTAAACTACTTTTGCATGAAAACTGCAATTTAAAATTCTCTTTTACGAATCAAAAAATGAAGCGTTTTTTCCTAAAAAAATAATTTCACGTATAGTTTTATTGAAGAAAAAAAGTGCGAAGCAATAATTTCCAAGGATAAATAATTAGTTTAACTTTGCGTTATTCAATAAAATGAAACAAACAATACTAGTAACAGTTTTTTTTCTTATTTGTTTTGTGCATACCCACGCGCAAAACAAAGCTGTTGATACAGGGAAAGTCGATCTGGTTCAGGACTATAAAGTAAAGTCATTGCTGAACAAACATATAGAGGTCAATGCAAAATCTGCGATAAAAGGATATCGGGTTAAGATTCACTTTGGTGCCGACAAGAATAAAGCCAATGAAATTAAAGCTAAATTTTCTACGCTGTATCCGGATGTTCCGGCATATGCAAAATACGACCAACCCAATTTTAATATTCGAGTAGGGGATTTTCGGTCCAAATTAGAAGCTTATAAATTCTTAAAAGAAATACAAATAGAGTTCCCTTCTGCTTTCATTGTTCAGGATGATATCGAGTTTCCAAGGCTGGATGTTGTTGAAAAAAAATAAAACTCAGAATTTATTTTTTATAAATCGGATATAAAAATCGACAAAGGACTCCAAAGGCCTTATTAACAAAGCTTACTTTATTTCAAAACCTAAAAAAAGTCAATTTAAAATTTGGAAATGGAATTTCCAATGCATACCTTAGCTACATAGAAAACTCTCTAAATAAAAAATTAAATAATACCCTCATGAAAAAAATTACATTACTAATGTCATGTATATTGACCGCTAGTGTCATATATGCACAAGATTCACAAACAGATAACCAGGTAAGGGTAATATACCCTAGCAACTTTCAAATTTCGAAACCTCTCAGCGAACTGTTCGCAACAGATGATTTTGAGGAAAAATCGGATTTTGTCTCAAGCGACAAGAAGAATAGAATACCTGAAATTTTCACAAATACAGGCGAAAATGAGCCCAATTATGGAAATGACCCGACTACTACACAAAGGACTATGGGAAAAAGACAAGTAAGTGCTGCAACATTAACAAATTGGGTGGGACAAAATGGTGGTGGCAGTTGTCCGCCAGATCCTTCCGGAGCTGCAGGCTTAACCCAGTATGTACAAGCTGTTAATGCAACCCCATTTAAAATATTTAATAAATCAACAGGTGGCATAGTTGGATCAATAAAACAAGTAGGAGCTCTTTGGACTCCTGCATTAACCTATAATAGTGGTGACCCTATCATATTGTATGATAAATATGCGGATCGTTGGCTTATAACCCAATTTGGAGATGTGGACCCTAACCCCCCTTATTCTGTTCTTGCAAACAAAATTTACATTGCGATTTCCCAAACAAGTAATGCTTCCGGTGCATATTATCTTTATACTTATACCGATACGCAATTTCCGGATTATTTAAAATTTTCAATTTGGGCAGATGGCTATTATATGACATCTAATGAAGGAACAGATAAGGTATTTTGTTTTGAAAGAGCTGCAATGATTGCAGGAACTCCTACAGCAAGATCAATAAGCAAAACTTTTACCGGTGCACCATCCGGATTTTTTGCGCCCATGCCTGCTGATGCTGATGGAGGTCTTCCTCCTGCAGGAACTCCATTACCTTTTTTTACCTACAGCGGTACCAATGCAATAAAAATCTGGAACATGACTGTAAACTGGGCAACAACACCAACAGCGACCATTTCTGCCCCTGTCTCGGTAACAACTTCAACATTTAATGCTTCTTATAACGCTCAATGGAACGATATCTCTCAGGCTAGTGGCACTCAAAAACTGGATGGTATTGGAGGAGTACTAAGTTACAGAGCCCAATGGAGAAAATGGACTACTTATAATTCAGTGGTATTATGTTGGCCGGTAGTAATTAGTGCCACACAAAGAAGTATAAAATGGGTTGAGTTGCGTCAAACCGGCACTACCTGGTCCTTGTTTCAACAAGGGACCTATGCTCCGGATGCATTAAACCGTTGGCTTGGAAGTATTGCAATGGATGATAACGGGAGCATCGCCTTGTGTTATGCTGTTGCCGGTCCAACACCTGCTACGCCAATGAGTTTAAGATATACCGGTCGTTTAGCATCAGACCCTGCGGGTACGATGTCCTTTGCTGAACAAAGTGCAGTTACGGGCTCCGGAGTTATGACAGCTTGCGGCAATCGCGTTGGTGATTATTCTCAAACAACACTTGATCCCGATGGCCTCACATTTTGGCATACCGGAGAATATGTTGCAGGTAGCTATCCGGCAACACGTATTTATTCGTTCAAATTACCTCTTGGCACCGTAGGTATTGGAGAAACTGAAAACCAACCTTCTTTTAATGTTTATCAAACAGAAAATGTTTTAAATTTTGCAGCATCAACACTACCTTCTGATGACGAGATGGTTGTTGACTTGTTCGACATTGAAGGAAGACAAATTAGCGGAAAATCCATTAAACCTGTTTCTAACAAATTCGAAACAACGATTGATGTGTCAGGATTAGCAAAAGGAACTTACCTGGTGCGAGTTGGAAATCCAAATTTTCAAAGAGTTGTAAAAGTTGTAGTGAATTAAATTTAATCAAAAAATAATTTATATACACTCGCACATTATTTTTTTTCGACCTCGAAATAAATTTTGTGCGAGTGTTTTTTTATAATCTCAAAACTTATGATGCGAGCAGTTACTACTATTTTTATTATTGTGGCCTTATTTACAATTGGATGTAAATCAAAAAAAGAAGCGAGCGCTTCTACTCCTGCAACCACAACTTCAGAACCATCAATTGTAACAGGCACTACTTTTGGAAAGGTTTCCCACCAATATAGGGCAACCGGATGCGCAACGGTGGTGCTGGTAAAATTAGAGGGAGAAGAAAATCCTTTAACGTTAATACCAAAAGATAAATTATCAAGCTCCTTAGATATTGATGGATTGGAAATTTCCTTCAATTACCTGCCATTAAAAATGCCTCAACCTGCAGGTTGCCATGTTGGCATTCCGGCAGAACTCACTGACATTTCAAAAAAATAGTTTTGTAAATCGGTTCATAAAATAATCCTTTATTCCGGCTTGTTTTTTTTGATGCACAGTTACTATCTTTACCCTGTGTATAAAGTTCAAAAAATATTTTTAATACTGATTTTTTCGGGCGCTACGCTTTCTTCAAATGCACAACCGACAATTGATACATTAAAATATTGTCTGGAACAACGACCGCATTTATTTGCAAAGCTCGATACCCGAAACTCCTTTATTAGTAATAGCAGGGCAAAGATATTTGGAGTAAAAGCAGGGTTAAAATACGGAAAACGTCTTTCCTTCGGGATAGGCTATAATCAACTATATCCACCTGCTAAAAATTTTGATACCCAGGTATATTATTGGAACCAGGATAACGTTGTTGAAAGTGTAACTGCAAATCTTAAATTATTTTATTTTTCCACTCATGTAGAATATGTTTTTTACCAAACAAAACATTGGGAATTGAGTATGCCTTTGCAGATTGGAATTGGCCAAACCTATTATCAATACGAGTTATATGGCGCTACAAAAAAAATTGAAAAGAATATTAATTTTATTTACGAACCAAGTGTTTCAATTGAATATAAATATTTAAAGTGGATTGGAGTAGGAGCGGATGTTGGTTTTAGATTTATGGTTACAAAGGATAGAAAACTAAATCAGAATTTTAATTCCCCTACTTATGCTTTTAAA
Organism: Bacteroidetes bacterium RIFCSPLOWO2_12_FULL_35_15; assembly: GCA_001769385.1. GTDB lineage: Bacteria > Bacteroidota > Bacteroidia > 2-12-FULL-35-15 > 2-12-FULL-35-15 > 2-12-FULL-35-15. The sequence continues at coordinate 33,816 of MEPB01000105.1, forward strand.
CTGTTGATCTACTACAACGAAATATTTAAATCACTTTTTCCGAAGAGTAAATATTCAAAGTGGATGTAGTTTTAAATTATACCATTACCATATAACCTAGTCCAATTTAATCTGCCACGCTCGTTTCTCGACTGTGCTGAGCTATATTTCGGACAATAATATATTTAGAATTGTGATTAATTGGAGTATTAACCTGGGTCAATAAAAACTATACTCAAATTTTACAATAATAATGGAAGTGTTTTTGAAATCACGGTTTACTTCTGATTTGAGAAGTGTATTGGCTTCGTTATACAAATAGTTGATCTCAAAGGTAGGTAGCCCATTCTTAAATTTCTTTTCAGTTAATAAAACGCCATTTTTATCATACTCAAAAGTAGATCTTGTTTTTATTTCAGAACTTTCGTTACTTGCAAATGTCTGCTCTTTTAACCTTCCGTTTTCATCGTATTGAAACCCATTTTCCTGCCGCATCCAGCTCACAATAAATTCATAATTTTCGGATAATTTATTTCCTTTTTCATCATAATTGATTATTGCTTTTTTGTATTCCCGTCCTTCATCATTCAAACAACTTTTTTTAATTTGAGTAGGCGTGAGTATAGTATATTCAAATGTTTCGGAAGATAGGATTTTTTGAACCCCTAATTTGAATTCGTTTTTATTTTCACTGATATTTGTTTCTCTGCAATGAAGTTCTTTTTTCAATTGTCCTTGTATGTTGTATTCAAAATAAAAAGCATCGAAGTAATCTCCTGTTCTTAAACGTTTGGCAATGATCCGACTTTTTTCATCGTAAAAAATAGTTACAAAAATGGTATCATTGAGATAGTGAGTTTTTGTGAAGGTGGTGGCCTGACGAATAATGCGACCATGTTTTTTTATTGCCGGAACATCCACTTCGGTTGTTTGTGTTTTGTTCAGGAGGGTATAATAATATCGTATTAGATTGCCATTTAGGTCAAACTCATATCCTTGTGTGGCATCTTTATCAATTATAACAGAGCCATCTGGCTTATCGACTATATCAAGTACGATACTTTTTATTTTATTTTGTTTGATCAGTTCAGGATTAAAATTTATGGGCGCAACTGCAACATCAACAGGTTTTGTGATAATAAATTGAGCATTGCAATTAATGAATGCGATGAGTAATAGAGATATTAGAATTGCTTTTTTCAATACTTGTTTTTCCCATTCTGTTTACGGATGGAAATCTTTAATTTTTATTTAATTCATTTTTTGTACGACATGTTCCACTTCAGTTGCAGGTTGCAAACAGGTTTTGTCAGTACAAACATAAATGAATGTTTGTCCTTCAACAGTTCTGTTTTTTAGCAATGGCAATGAACTTTCGTTTGCGCTTCCTGCAAATATCACATTTGGGAGGTAATGTTTATTAAAGGCTTTCCGTTTTTCATCAACAGATTTACCAACAATTGCAAGTTCATAAAAGGGATGGCTGAAATTTAACAGCAACATTGCCCAGTTGCTGTATCCAGCACCATAATTTGGAATTTCATTCAACACATTTGTCAGCATTTTTTTGCTCATGTCCCTGTGTTTTTCATTCTCAAAATGAAGCCCGAGTCTGAATAATGACTTAGCAATGCTTGAATTGGAAGCAGGAATTACATTATCAGTCAACTCCATTTTTCGTACAATAAGCGCAATGCTTTGATCGGAAGTAAAATAAAACATTCCACTGTTCTTGTCCATGAAATGCTGAATGCAATAGTTCATCAGGTCATCAGCTTTCAGTAAATACGTTTCATTGAAAGTAGCTTCATATAGGGCGATGAGTGCTTCGATGAAGAAACAGTAATCTTCCAGAAAGCCAATGTTTTCTTTCCCATTAGCTGGTGCAGATAAAACTAAATGAGAAATTTTGTTTTGATCATGGATGGCATTTTCAAAAAGATAATTTATGTTTTTAAGTGCAACATCTAAAAAATGTTGTTCGTCAAATACAGTATATGCATCCACGTATGCTTTTAACATCAATGCATTCCAGGAGGTAAGCACTTTGTTATCGAGGCCCGGACGAATACGTTTGTTGCGAATTTTTAATAATTCATATTTTATTTCCGATATATTTTTTTGTAATTCAAGAATGCTGATGCTGTATTTTGCCGCAATTGTTTCATCACTTTCGTGACGTAATAAAATATAGTTGCCATGTTCCCACAAGCCTCGTTCATTGATGTTGAAATAATCAGCAAACAGATCAAATTTTTCTTTCAGAATGGATTGTAACTCTTCTTTTGTCCAGACATAAAATTTCCCTTCTTCACCTTCCGAATCAGCATCCAAAGCCGAATAGAAAGCGCCATCAACAGACATCATTTCACGTTCAATAAATGCTAATGTTTCAAAAACAATTTGTTTATACAAGGGGTTTTTTGTTGCCTGAAAGGCAAATGAATAAAGCGTTACCAATTGTGCATTGTCATACAACATTTTTTCAAAATGAGGAGCTTTCCAGTAAGGATCAGTAGAATAACGTGCAAAGCCTCCGCCAATCTGATCATAGATCCCACCATACGCCATTTTCTGAAGCGTAAGTTCTACCTGTTTTAAAACTTCCACCTGTTTTTCATTCGAAAGAGATTTTGAAAATGCATAGTGTAGCAGAAACTGGTAATTGTTGGGCAATGGGAATTTTGGGGAAATATTTGGTCCGCCTTCAATAGTATCAAATCGGATTTTCCAGTTAGCATATGTTTGATGTAGGGTATCAATATTGAATTCAATGCTGGCATCGTTTATTTTTACCAGTTCGGCAAGTTTAATTCCTTCGGTAAGTTGTTCGGCATAATCTAAAAAGCGTTGAGGTTGTTCAGTATATAAGTCGGAAATATTAAGAAGCACATCCATCCATTTTTGTTTCGGGAAATAAGTGCCGCCAAAAACAGGGCGACCATCGGGCAATGCAAAACAATTTAAAGGCCAGCCACCTTGTCCGTTCATTAGCTGAACTGCGGTCATGTACACCTGGTCAATATCCGGACGTTCCTCCCGATCCACTTTTATACAAATGAAATGATCGTTCATCAATTGAGCGACCTGCTCATCTTCAAAACTTTCGTGCTCCATTACATGGCACCAATGACAAGCAGAATACCCTATGCTAATTAAAATGGGCTTGTTTTCCTGCTTTGCTTTTGCCAGTGTTTCGTCATTCCAGGCAAACCAATTTACCGGATTATGCGCATGTTGTAATAAATACGGACTGCTTTCTTTGATGAGAGAATTTGTATATTTGAATTCAGTTATTTCCATTTGTTAAAAGTACGAAGGATAATTTTTATAAAATCAACGCTTTTAAAAGTGCCACAGATTCACAGATTTTATTTAGTACAAAATTAATACCTAGTGCATCATTGCAAGGAACGAATCAAGATAATAGTTTTATTGAATGAATCAAGATCTTAATGATATTCCTACAAATGGTTTTGTTCCTGAAGAAAACGATTTTTCTGCTGAATTCGGAAATGATTATTTTCAGGAAACGAAATTTCAACATTTTGTAAGAACAAAAGGCGTTTATGTCGCGATGGCATGTACGATGCTGGGTTTGTTTGCAGGTATCCCCATTCTTATCTGGTTTTCAAACTTTATCATCATAAATGTGGGAAGTATCTTTGTACTGATTTTTATTCTCGGTGCTATAGGATTACTGCAATGGAAATATCTCAGAAACCATATTGATATGGAATACCGGCATTATGCAATGTTTGCTTTCACGGGTTTTGCCATGTTTATGATTAATATTATTTTGCTTTTAAATTATACCGTGAAGATAGCCGAGCATTCCGAAACGTATAAAATAGAATGGGTTTACAACGATAATAACAAATCAGAAATTTCAATTGCAGGGCTGGATTATCGGATGGAGGCAAAAGTAAATAATTTTTTAAGCGATGGAAATAAAAAAATTCCCGAGCAGCCGAAAACCATTACTATTGTTTTTGATAAAGGATTGTTTGGTTTTGATATGATTGGAGATTGTATGTTTAATTAATGATTTTGCAACTATTTTCCACTCAAAGGAACTCTCTGGCTCATATCTACCGGATAGCTTCGCTTCACAAATAATTTACCCACTTTTAAATTTCCTTTCAGTCCCACTTTTACATTTTTACTCATGGCAATTGAAAGTAATTTTGGCAGATCGGTAGCGCTTAAATTAGAGAAATCTGATTTTATTTTGAAGGCATAGCTTTGTTCCGAATTCCCTTTAATTTTCACATTGTTATCCAGGTGCGCTTTCCCTGCATTCATTCCGCTAAGCATTACATCCAGATCCGATTTATAAATTGTGAACGCAGCATTATTCGGATTTTTAATTTTAGCTACAATCACAGCTTCCACACCTTGCTGTGTAAGGCTGGTAATTTGTACATTTTCAATTCCACTAAAGGTTACATCCTGAAAATCGTTACAGGAAGAGAAAAATAAAATAAAAAAAGTTGAAAGAATGAAAATTTGTTTATTCATAAATGGAACACAGATGGCACAGATTAAACGGATTAAAACAGATTTTATTTTCACTTTACTAAATTTAGTTATCTTCAATAAAAATTGATAATTTGGGTTATACTAATTTTAATTTCTTTTTATCATTCGTAAATATCTTTCTTTTAAACTGTGGTTTTTTACTAAAATTCAAAAGTAATCCAACTTCTATTTCTGTTGCTTTTAAATAATTTATCAATTGACATTCGTGCTCTTCTGCCAAACCCTCTGCTGCTTTCAATTCAAGGATTATACAATCATTTACGATTAAGTCTGCAAAATATTCTCCAACAATTTCTTCATGGTAATATACTTTAATCTGCTTTTGTTTTTCGCAATATAAATCCATTTCGATTAACTCCAAAAACAATGCATTTTGATAAACTTTTTCTAAAAATCCAAATCCAAGTTCATTGTACACTTTATAAAATGCCTTAATAATTTTGTCTGTAACATCTTCGTGAAGTAACTCCATTTTAATTTTATTATTATCAGTGTTTATCTGTAAATTCCGTGTTATCTGTGTTCTATCTCTTCAACTCCGCAAAATTTTTATAAAAATATGGGATGGTCTCAATTCCTTTTAGATAATTGAACACACCATAACTTTCGTTTGGCGAATGTATGGCATCTGAATCCAATCCAAAGCCCATTAATACAGAATCCAATCCAAGTTCAGATTTAAACATGGCAACAATAGGAATACTTCCTCCGCTGCGAACAGGAACAGGCTTTTTACCGAATGTCGTTTCCATTGCCATACTTGCTGCTTTGTATGCAATAGATGTGCTTGGTGTAACCACAGGTTCTCCACCATGATGAGGTGTTACTTTTACTTTTACGGATTTTGGCGCAATGCTCTTGAAATAATTTTTGAATAGTTCGGTTATTTTATCGCTGTTTTGATGCGGCACCAATCGCATCGAAATTTTCGCATAAGCTTTTGAGGCAATTACTGTTTTTGCTCCTTCGCCTGTATATCCTCCCCAAATACCATTTACATCCAATGTTGGACGGATAGAAGTACGTTCGTTTGTTGAATAGCTGTCTTCCCCGTGAATGTCAGATAAGTCCAATGTTTTTTTGTATGTATCTAAATTGAATGGTGCTTTCGCCATTTCTGCGCGTTCTTCAGCACTTATGATTTCTACATCATCATAAAATCCCGGAATCGTAATGTGGTTCTTATCGTCTTTTAATTTTGCGATCATCTCACACAAAATATTGATCGGATTTGCCACCGCACCTCCATATAAACCCGAATGCAGATCACGATTTGGTCCTGTCACTTCTACTTCCACATAACTTAACCCACGTAATCCTACAGTGATTGAAGGAATGTCATTGGCAATAATTCCGGTATCAGAAATCACAATCACATCTGCTTTAAGTTTGGCTTTGTTTTCTTTTACAAAGATGGCCAGATTGGTTGATCCGACTTCTTCTTCACCTTCTATCATAAATTTCACATTACAAGGCAAGGTGTTGGTTTGCATCATTAATTCAAATGCTTTCACGTGCATGTACATTTGTCCTTTATCGTCACAAGCACCACGTGCATAAATTTTTCCGTCTTTAATTACCGGTTCGAATGGTCCTGATGACCATAATTCAATCGGATCGGCAGGCTGAACATCATAATGACCATAAACTAAAACGGTAGGCAGTTTTACATCGATCATTTTTTCGCCATATACAATAGGATGGCCGGCGGTTTTGCATACTTCCACCTTTTCAGCTCCCGCAGCAATTAATTTTTCTTTAATCGCTTCTGCAGTTTTTTGAACGTCAGCAGTATATTTTTGATCGGCACTAACCGATGGAATACGCAATAAATCAAAAAGTTCATTTAGGAAACGCTCCTTGTGAGTTTCGATGTAGTTGTTGATGATTGTTTTCATGAGATATGTTTTTTTGCTAAAAATTAAAATTTTAGGAGAAATTCCAATAGTTAAAGAATCACAAATTTGCAATAATTATTGATAAGCCAACGTGTTTTTAGAAAAAGAAAAGCAAGAAAAATTAGTAAATGAAATTCAATTATTTAGAGAAGCCGAGATTTAAAAAATGCGGTTTTCGCATTGAATTTGCAAATAAATGGTCTGTTTTGGGAAAAAACATGAAAAAAGCGTAACTTTTTGCACTGTATTGTTATCGAGTTGTGTTGTTAGGTTAAAGATCAAATTTAAAGGTCAATTAATAGACAGGAGCGATAAATGTTAATATATTTGCTTGTAAATCAGCATTTTAAAATAAAGTTTGCTATGCAAATATTTAATCGGGACTGAGAAATTATTCGAAATCTCAGATATTAATTATGCTTGTGACGGATTTTATAAAGGGCAAAATTACCTGAAGAAATTTATGTGTGTAAATTTGAGTTAACAGGTTTTCATTTCGAAGAAAAGTATTATATTGGCCACGTTAATTTAATAAAATAAACAAATGAGTGTTTCCTTTAAAAGTAAAATAGCAATTCTAATTTGTTCCATATTGTGTTTTGGAACACTTGTTTCAAAAGCTCAGTTAACAGTTAGTACTGCATTGACTCCAGCACAGTTAGTACAAAATGTATTATTAGGAGCAGGTGTAACCGCTTCCAATATAACTTATAATGGTGTTGCGGTAGCTGCCGGGTCTTTTAATGGTGCTACGTCAAATATTGGATTCGCCTCAGGTGTTATATTAGCAACAGGTGATGTAAATGTTGCTGTCGGGCCCAACAATAGCGGGAGTTTAAGTAATGGTGGTGCAGGGACATCTTCTACAGACCCTGAATTAATGAGCATTGCAACAAACACTTTGTACGATGCTGCCATACTCGAATTCGATTTTATACCGGTTTCTGATACCGTCAAATTTAGATATGTTTTTGGTTCTGAAGAATATCCTGAATATGTATGTTCTGATTATAATGATGTTTTTGGTTTCTTTATTTCTGGCCCTAACCCTGCAGGTGGAACATATACAAATAATAATATTGCAATTATTCCAGGTTCAAGTCCTTCATTAGCTGTTGCGATAAACTCGGTTAATCCCGGTGTAGCAGGTTCGAGTAGTGGCGGGGGCTCCTGTACGAGCTTAGCATATTCCTCATTTTATTTTGATAATGAAACACCTCCCGGAGCATCTGTACAGTATGATGGATTTACTGTCCCATTAACCGCCATTGCAGCTGTAAATTGCGGGCAGACCTATCACATTAAAATTGCGATTGCTGATGTTGGTGATGGAGTTTATGACTCCGGAGTTTTTTTAGAAGCAGGAAGTTTTTCAAGTGTAGGTGTTACCATTGTTCCGGAAATTAGTTATGGAGGATCAAACGACTCAACACTTTATGAAGGTTGTGGAACCGCTTGCATCTATTTTATTCGTACATCCAATTTAACTCAGGCAGATACAATAAATGTAACCATTGGTGGTTCAGCTGTTAATGGTGTTGATTACAATACAGGTACATTAGGAGCACCTGTTCCAAGCCAATTAGTTTTTCCGGCCGGTCAGGATTCTATTTCATATTGTATTAATGCGGTTTCTGATGGTATTACAGAAGGCCTGGATACAATCACACTTTCAATTGTTCAAACAGGGCTATGCTCTAGTTTGACCACCAGTGCAACTATTTATTTGAATGAATATTCACAAATGGTGCTGACAACAAGTGATACCACATTATGTAACTCTACCGGACCTTTGACATTATTAGCAAATGTTTCGGGTGGTGTGGAGCCTTATTCGTATTACTGGACTAATGGTGCTGATTCAGTTGCAAATCCAACAGTAAATCCAACCACTGATATTACCTATGTTGTTACAGTTGATGATGCGTGTACGGGATCACCGGACCCAACTCCTTCTGTTACGGATAGCAGCAGGGTTACAATTATTTCCTTTCCTGAAATTACCAGTGTTATTAATTCTGGTGCGATTAATAACTCCACTCTTTATGAAGGTTGTGGTCAGGCATGCTTTTATTTTGTCCGTACAATAAATATTGCAGTAGCTGATACCTTCACATTAAATGTTGCAGGAACAGCATCAAACGGAGTAGATTATACAACTGCTTTACCTTCTCAATTATTTTTTGCTGCCGGACAAGATTCGTTGACGTATTGTGTTTCCATTACAAACGATTCTTTGGGAGAAACAAATGAAACAATAGCTTTGTCAATTAATGTAGCCGGTGCATGTATTTTGCAAAGCAATGATACGCTTACAATTGTTGATCTATTACCTTTATCACTTTCGGTAAGTACTGATACCACCTTATGTAATGTTCTTCCGGGCCCTTTAACATTATTAGCAAATGTTTCTGGCGGAGTTCCGCCTTATACTTACGCCTGGACAAATGGAGCGGGTTCCGTTGCTAATCCTACGGTAACCCCAACATTCAATACTACCTATATTGTTTCTGTTACTGATGCATGCACAGGTACGCCTGATCCAACTCCTTTAGTTACGGATAGCACAAAGGTTATAATTATTTCTATTCCTTCTATAACCAGCGATATTAACTCAGGTGCGATTAGTGCTTCTTCCTTTTATGAAGGTTGCGGTCAGGCATGTTTCTATTTTGTAAGAACAATAAATATAGCTGTGGCAGATACCTTCACGTTAAATGTTGGTGGGACAGCAACAAATGGAATAGATTATTCTGCTGCTTTACCAGCTCAATTATTTTTTGCTGCCGGACAAGATTCATTGACATATTGTGTTTCCACCACAGCAGATGCTTTGGGAGAAACAAATGAAACAATTGCCCTATCAATTAATGTAACCGGTGTATGTAATTTGTCCACCAATGATACTCTTACTATTGTTGACCCTTTGCCTTTAATCCTTTCTGTAAGTAATGATACCACCTTATGTAATGTTCTTCCGGGCCCTTTAACATTATTGGCAAATGTATCTGGCGGAGTTCCGCCTTATACTTATGCCTGGACAAATGGAGCGGGTTCCGTTGCTAATCCTACGGTAACCCCAACATTCAATACTACCTATATTATTACTGTTACAGATGCATGTACCGGTTCGCCTGATCCAACTCCTTCAGTTACGGATAGCACAAAGGTTATAATTATTTCTATCCCTTCAATAACCAGCGTTATTAACTCAGGTGCGGTTAGTCCTTCTTCCTTTTATGAAGGTTGCGGTCAGGCATGTTTCTATTTTGTCAGAACAATAAATATACCTGCTGCAGAAACCTTCACATTGAACGTTGCGGGGACAGCAACAAATGGTGTAGATTATACTACATTGCCTACTCAATTATCTTTTGCTGCCGGACAGGATTCACTGATGTATTGTGTTTTCACTACAGCTGATGCTTTGGTAGAAACAAGTGAAACAATTGATTTATCTATTAACATAACAGGTGCTTGTAATTTAACTTCCAATGATATGCTTACCATTATTAACACCTTGCCTTTGAATCTTTCGGTAAGTAATGATACTGTTTTGCAATGTCAGACAAGTCCTGTAGCAATGTTTGCCAATGTTAGCGGTGGTGTTGCTCCATATACATATTCCTGGACAAATGGTGCCGGCAACACATCAAATCCGACAGTTACTCCACCATCTACAACTACTTATGTTGTTACCGTTTCTGATAATTGTAATGGTTCTCCTGATCCAAGTCCTGCTGTTAGTGATAGTGTTAAAATTACAGTGGTTATCTACGATCCGCTGGTACTTAATGCTGGTGACGATATGAATGTTTGTCCGGGGGATGTACTAAATCTGTTTGCTGCTGTAAATGGTGGTGGTACTCCTTATATTTACAACTGGACCACATTCACAGGAACGGATACCCTTTCCTCAGCTAATACAGCTGCTACTTCAGTAATTGCAAATTCAACAGGGATATTCCAGGTAACTGTTATGGATATTTGCGGAACCATCCAAAATGATCAGGTTATGGTTACTGTTGAACCAAGTTGCGAAATAAGTATTCCGAATGTTATTACTCCTGATGGAAGCGGCCCTGTTACAAATGAAATTTTTTACGTTGAGAATTTAGATAAATTCCCAAATAGTAATTTAGAAGTATATAACCGATGGGGAAAAAAGGTATATGAAAGTGCCGGGTATTTGAATAATTGGAATGGAGGGAAATTAGTTGATGGCACCTATTATTATGTGTTAACAGTGCCTGCATCCGGGCAGGTGTTGCCATCATTAAAACCGACAACCATCTACGATATTAAAATAAATTCGGAAACCGACAAACGAACTTTTGCGGGGTATTTTCAGATCATAAGAACGAAATAAAATCTGATTTTACTTTTGTGAAATAGAATAAAAATTGGCGGTTTTACTTTAGAGGCATTCTTTTGCAGCAGCAATTGTGTTTTTAGAATTTCCAACAAAAATTTTATCCTTGATCAGTATAACAGGGCGTTTCAGAAAAGTGTATTCTTCTAAAATATAATTTTTGTAATCTTCCTCGGTTAATTTCAGTTTATCTAATCCAAGGGCCTTGTATTTCATGGCTACTTTGCTAAACAAGGCTTCATAGCTTCCTGTCATTTTTTTCATTTCAGATAATTGATTGGCAGAAATTTTTTCTGTTTTTATATCCTGAAATTCAAATTTTTTATTTTTCAGATCAAGCTCATTTATAATGCGGGTACAGGTAGAGCAGGAGCTTAAGTAATAGATTTTTTTCATATGCATCAATTCTTATTTGCAATAATTACAAACCTTTAACTTCTCTCAAGCTGGCAATGCATCTGCTTCACTTTAGTTTAACGCACTGATTATGATATTTGTGGTAACTACTTTTCGTAAACCTGCCTGCCGCAGGCAGGTTCGTATTGATTCGTTGTCCGTAGTTTACTCTATTGCGCTCAATTTTATCATATTCGATTTTCCTTTTTCACTGATTGGTGTGCTCGCAATATTGATGATCAGATCATTTTGTTTTACACACCCTTTGTTCTTTAAGATCAGCTTTATATCAGCAATGGTATGATCTGTACTTATATTTTTATCGTAAAAAAATCCGTGAACGCCCCACACCAAATTTAATGTGGTAAGAATGGAATAATTATCTGTAAACACATAAATGTTTGCTTTTGGACGGTGGCTTGCCAATTTGAAAGCGGTATATCCGGAATGTGACATGGTTACAATTGCCGAAGCTTTTGTACGTTGAGCCATTTTTGCAGCCGTATAACAAATAGAATCGGAAATAAAACGATTGTTGTGCAGATCTACCTCTGGTGCAGCGTTATCACGGTTATAAATATCTACTTTCGATTCAACATGTTCAATTATTTTTGTCATGGCTTCCACCACTTTTGCAGGGTGATTTCCTACTGATGTTTCACCGCTAAGCATTACTGCATCTGCACCATCCATTACGCTGTTTGCAACATCGTTCACTTCTGCACGGGAAGGACTGATATTGGTGATCATGCTCTCCATCATTTGTGTAGCGATGATCACAGGTTTTGATGCTTCCAGACATTTTCGTACTAACATTTTTTGGATCACAGGAACTTCCTGCATGGGTACTTCTACGCCAAGGTCGCCACGAGCCACCATAATTGCATCTGTTTCTTTGATGATATTATCAATATCTAAAATGGCTTCCGGTTTTTCAATTTTTGCAACTACTTTGGTCTTAACAGTATGATCAAAATTCTGGATCAAATACTTCAGTTCAATTATATCGGCTGCCGAGCGAACGAATGAAAGCCCTATCCAATCCACCTTTTGAGTCAAGGCAAATTCAAGATCTTTTATGTCTTTTTCGGTCAGACAAGGCAAGGAGATTTTAGTATTTGGTAAATTAACACCTTTTTTAGAAGATAAAATTCCTCCATGCATAACAATAGCTTTTACTTCATCCTTGCCATTCGTTTCAACAACTTTCAAAAGAAGTTTTCCATCATCAATTAAAATGTTTTCGCCTGCTTTAACATCTTTTGGAAACTGAGGATAAGTAATATAAACGCGTTCTGCTGTTCCTGTGCATTCAGTGGTAGTGATGTATATTTCTTTGCCTGAAATTAATTCGACACTGTTATTTTCTACTGTTCCAATACGAAGTTTAGGTCCTTGCAGGTCGGCAAGTATCGCGGTATGAGTTCCCAGTTTTTTATTAAGTTCCCGAATGGTATTTATTTGACTCAACACATTATCATACGCCCCGTGCGAAAAATTAATCCGGCATACATCCATTCCTGCTTTTATCATTTCTTCGAGTACTGCTGCTGTGGATGAAGCAGGACCAAGTGTTGCCACAATTTTTGTTCTTTTCATTTTTATAATCGTTAATATATGTTGAGTATTTTTTTGATCTCTGTAAAGATAAGGGTAATACAATTCTTGTTATACCATCACTTAATTTTTAACCAGATAGAAACATAGGTTTTAAGAGTAGATAGAAAATGAATTTTATCACATAGGCATTGTTTAAAGTTCTGCAGATGTTGTTTTGTTGTGCTTTTTTCTATGTTTCTATGTGGTTGATTTTATTTTGACATAATGCATTTATAATATTAAATTCTGTTTTGATTTTAGTTTGGAAGCATCTATTCTTACTGCTGTTTGCACGAATGTTATTTCTTTTATTTTTTTAATAAGGTCTGTAACTTTCTCCTCTTTTATTTCTTCTTCTTTTATTATTAAAAAATAATCCATTTGTTTTTGCTCGGGAATAAGAATTCCTTTTTCGCTACGATTTGCAATTAAAAAATATTCCGAAAATTCTTCTTCCCGGTTACAAACAAACAAAGCATAATGAGAAGGGTTATCCAGTTTTTTTTCTTTGATCTCGAGTGATTCAGTTTTTACCAGCTCCAGTTCCAATTTGTTATTGAGCGCCCAGCAAATGCGATAGTCTTTTTCATGTGAAGAAATTCCGATCAACACAAAACTATAATCGTATTCTATTTCCAGCGTATGCTTTCCCAAGACAAATTTTTTTTAAAATGTATGTCTATTAGTAATGTGTCTTTGTTTTTGTCTGCTATGAATTACAAAAAACTACTTTGAAATTGGAAATTCGTTTAACGATTTGTAAAATTAGAAATCTAAAATTAAGAAAAAATTTAAAATAGATTAAATTTAAATCTCTAAAGTAAGACAAGCTTGTTCAGCAACCATTTGCTCCGCTCGTTTTTTTGAGAAATGTTGGGCTGTTCCTAGTATTTCGGAATTAACGATAAGCTGAATTGAAAACTGTTTGTCCGATGAATTAGCTCCTTCCTGAAGGATTTCAAAGCGAAATTCTTTTTTTTCCTTTTGTGCCCACTCAATAAACTTACTTTTGAAATCTACTTCTTTTGTCTCCACTTCTTCCATGTCAATAAGAACATTGATAATTCGGGTCAGTAAAAACTGTTGGGTAAACACAAAACCTTTATCCAGGTATATAGCTCCTATCAATGCTTCGTATGCATCTCCATTTATGGAGCTTGGTTTACTTCCGAACCGATCGTTATTAGCTTCGATAAAATTATTTAAACCTAATTTAATTGCAAGCTGATTATGTTTTGCGCGGCTTACCATTTTCGAACGCATCTTAGTTAAAAATCCTTCATCCTTATAGGGAAATTTTTTAAAAAGATAATCGGCAACCACTGTTCCAATAACCGAATCACCAAGGAATTCAAGGCGTTCATTACTATCTTTCACACCTTTTTTTATTTGTTGGGCGGCAGAGCTATGACGGAATGCTAATTTATATAAATTGATGTTACTTGGATAAAAACCAAGTATATTATGAAGTGATTCATGTAAATTTTTATCGGGCGAAAAATAAACTCGAATAGGTTTTGAGAAAGTAGCCAAGCGAAAAAATTAAGCGATATATTTCTTTACAATTACAGAAGCATTATGTCCGCCAAAACCAAAAGTATTGCTTAATGCAGCACGTACTTCCCGTTTTTGAGCTTTGTTAAAAGTAAAGTTAAATTTACTATCCAATGTCGGATCCACATTAAAGTGATTGATAGTTGGAGGAACAATATCATTTTTCACAGCTAAGATTGAAGCAATAGCCTCAATAGCTCCTGCAGCACCTAATAAGTGACCTGTCATGGATTTGGTTGAACTGATATTTAATTTGAATGCATGATCGCCAAAAACGCCAAGAATTGCTTTTGTTTCAGAAACATCACCAAGAGGAGTTGATGTACCATGTACATTTACATAATCAATTTGATCAGGAGTCATTCCGGCATCTGCTAAAGCACTGCGCATTACGTTCAATGCTCCTAATCCTTCCGGATGTGGAGCCGTGATATGATTAGCATCAGCGCTCATTCCGCCTCCGGCAATTTCACCATAAATTTTTGCTCCGCGTTTTAAAGCATGTTCCAGTTCTTCCAATATTAAACAACCGGCTCCTTCACCTAAAACGAAACCATCTCGATCAACATCAAAAGGACGAGATGCAGTTGATGGTGAATCGTTACGTGTTGAAAGGGCATGCATTGCATTAAATCCGCCAACACCGGCTTCACAAACAGCTGCTTCAGAACCACCGGCAACAAAAAAATCGGCTTTGTTTAATTTAATATAATTGAAAGCGTCAATAAGTGAATTGGTTGAAGAGGCACATGCTGAAACCGTTGTAAAGTTAGGGCCACGTAATCCAAACATAATTGAAATGTGTCCTGAACAGATATCAGCGATCATTTTTGGAATGAAAAAAGGGTTGAAACGAGGTGTTCCATCGCCTTTCGCAAAATTAAAACATTCATCCTGGAAGGTTTGTAATCCACCAATTCCAGAACCCCAAATTACCCCACCTCTGTCGGAATCATATTTCCCTTTTTCTAAACCGGCATCTTTCATTGCTTGCATGGCAGATGCCAGGCCGTATTGAGAAAATGGATCTAGTTTACGAGCTTCTTTACGATCGAAATATTCTTCGGGGTTAAACCCTTTTACTTCGCAGGCAAATTGAGTTTTGAATTTTGAAGCATCAAAACGAGTAATAGGTGCAGCTCCGCTAACACCGTTCAATAGGTTGTTCCAGTAATCTGTAACATTATTACCAAGCGGTGTAATAGCACCGAGACCTGTAACTACTACTCGTCTTAATTTCATTAAATAAATCGTTAAGAATTATTTTGAATTTGCTTCAATGTAAGAGATCGCTTCACCTACTGTACCAATTTTTTCAGCTTGGTCATCAGGGATGGCAATGTTAAATTCTTTTTCAAATTCCATGATTAGTTCTACAGTGTCTAATGAGTCTGCTCCTAAATCATTTGTAAAGCTAGCTGTTGGTGTTACTTCTTTTTCGTCAACACCTAATTTATCAACGATGATAGCTTTTACTTTTGTTGCAATGTCTGACATTTTTTTAAATGTTTAAAGGTTAATTCGGGTGCAAAGATATAGTTATGCTTACAATTACAAAAAAAAATATTCAAAATTGCCCATTTTTATACTTTTTTCGGTCTTTAACTGCTAATAATCAGGCTATTATAATCTTGGCGTGTTGATAAACTGTTTTTGATTTTTTCATTGAGTTTAATATTACTTTTGAGGAATGAAAAACATTGCCATTTTTGCATCCGGTGAAGGCACCAATGCTCAAAACATTATAGATTATTTTTCGAGATCAGAAAAAGTCAAAATCGCTTTGGTGCTCTCCAATAAAAGCAAAGCCAATGTTTTAAACAGAGCAAAAGAAGCAGAAGTTCCGACTGTGATCATTGATCGTAAAGCGTTTTATGATACGGATCAAACTATTGAAAAACTCAAATCGGCTAAAATTGATCTTGTAGTTCTGGCCGGATTTTTATGGCTGATCCCTGAAAGTTTAGTAAAAGCATTTCCGAACAAAATTATTAATATTCATCCGGCATTACTTCCTAAATATGGAGGCAAAGGAATGTTTGGAATGAATGTTCATAAAGCTGTAATTGAAGCTAAAGAAAAAGAAAGTGGAATCACGGTTCATTTTGTAAATGAAAAATATGATGAAGGAAAAATAATTGCGCAGCATATATGTAAGATCGGAGAAAATGATACTCCCGAAATGTTAGCGCAAAAAATTCATCAGTTGGAATACGAATTTTTTCCAAAAGCAATTGAGGATGTTACCGGTAAAATGGGTTAATCAGGTTAATTATGGTCAGACCAAAATTAACCTGTTTAACTAATCAAGCAATTAACCATTTAAATTATCACCATGGAATTACATTTTAATTTTAAAGAAATTGCCACCATTACCATGATCCTGTTTGCAGTGATCGATGTTGTTGGCTCCTTGCCTATTTTATTAGACCTGCAAACAAAATCAGGTAAAATACAATCAGAAAAAGCAACACTAGTTTCCGGGGTTATCATGATCGTATTTATGTTTGTTGGGCAATCGATACTCGAATTGATCGGTATTGATGTAAGTTCGTTTGCTATTGCAGGCTCTTTTATCATATTCTTTCTGGCATTGGAAATGATCTTAGGGATGCGGTTTTATAAAGAGGAAACAGCAGCTACAGCATCTGTGGTTCCTATTGCATTTCCACTGATTGCCGGAACAGGAACATTAACAACTCTTTTATCAATTCGGGCAGAGTATTACATAGAAAATATTATTATTGCAATTCTGGTAAATCTTGTTTTTGTTTATCTTGTGTTACGAAATACCTATCGTTTGGAAAAAATATTAGGACCTGGCGGAATTAATATTTTACGAAAAGTGTTTGGGGTGATACTTTTAGCAATTGCTGTGAAGTTATTCAGGACCCATGCAGGAATCTAGGTCAAGGTACAATGTTTAAACAACTGTTAAACGATATTTAAGTAGTTAAAAAAAGCCGTTTAATTCGATATAAGACAATAATTATACTATTAATTTGGCAATAAATACAGATGAATTCGTTGTGAATTATGACCTTCAAAAACATTCTGAATAAAAAATATGGTAAAAATATATACTGATGGTGCTTCTCGAGGGAATCCAGGTCCGGGTGGATTTGGTGTGGTAATGTTGTATGGCGCTTTACGCAAGGAAATTTCTGAAGGTTTTCGTTTAACTACAAACAATAGAATGGAACTTTTGAGTGTGATTGTGGCTCTGGAGGCTTTAAAGAAGGAGGGGACAGCAGCTACAATTTATTCGGATTCAAAATACGTAGTTGATTCTGTTGAAAAAAAATGGGTTTTTGGCTGGGAGAAAAAACATTTTAACGGAAAAAAGAATGAAGATCTGTGGAAACGATTTTTACGTATTTATAGAAAACATAACGTAAAATTTGTTTGGGTAAAAGGACATGCATCCAACCAGGAAAATAACCGCTGTGATGAATTGGCTGTGGAAGCCGCAATGGGAGGGTATTTGAAAATTGATGGTGGTTATGAAGAGGAAAAGAAAAAGGAGGGAAAAAAATTGTTGTAATGATCCTTATTGAATTAATATTTTTTTATTTATAGTATTCTTTTTGTTGTCTGTGATCTGAACAAAATAAATTCCATTCTCCAAGCTACCTCTTTTTAGTTGCAACTCTTTACCAGAAAAATTTATTTTTTTTATTGGTAATGGTGCAAAAAATAGTTGGTGGATTTGATTTAAAATAATTGTATAATTCAGCTGTAAATCAGAAGAGGATATCGGCTCTGCTGGAGA
>MEPB01000106.1 GCA_001769385.1 Bacteroidetes bacterium RIFCSPLOWO2_12_FULL_35_15
AGAATGTTTTGGGTTGAAATATTTTGAATGTAAATGTTTTTATTAAATGCGCCTTTCTGTTAATGGCTTGTTTCATATGGAATAATCTGTGTGCAATATTACGAAAGCCTTATTTTTAGTATGTATTTCGTGCATAAACAAATTGTTAATATAGAGAAGCTGATGATTTGGATCTATTAATTAGATTTATATATCGACTAAAAAAATGATAGGATGCGTAGTATTTAATTTTCATCATTTCGGCAGTGCATCTTAATGTAAAATTTACATTCTTAACACAACCGTCATGTAATCTTAATTTTTTGATTCCCTCTAATTGGAGCTGTGTGATCTATTTTTGTTGAACAATAAAATCTATTATGAAAAGAAGCCTTTTAATCATCCTAATTATCTTAATAGGCAATATCGTATTTGCTGGAGATGCAAATAAAACAGAAGATAAAGGCAACTCTAAACTTATTTTTGGAAAAATAATTGATAAAAAAAGTGGGGAAGAAATTGCTGGTGCAGCTGTAAAAATTGATGATAAAATTATTTATACAGATTTAAACGGAAATTTTTCTGCAAGCATTTCCACAAAACAAACTCAAGCAATTGTAACTTCGATTTCATATAATGACACTAATGTTAACATTGATCCTTTTTCATATTCTAAAATAGTTGTTGAGTTAGAATCAAAATAGTTTAATACTTCCAAGAAAATCCCTTGCATAATAACATGCAAGGGATTTTTTAATGATAGGAATCAGAATTTTACCCCTTCTGTACGTTAAGTTTACATTAACTTAACATTAAAAAATATTTATAGTCTTGTAAGCAAAATATTAAAGTAATTATAATGTACTTTGTGTTGATTAATTACAAACATAAACTTTAGCGCCATGAAAAAAATAATTTTATTACTCTCAATTAGCCTTATACTGGTTATAGGAGTATCGGCACAAAACATAGTTTTAAAAGATGGATTATACTATTCTGAGAAAAGTAGTTTATATACAGGACCGTACACGACTTATTTCGAATCTGGAAATAAAAAATCGAATGTTGAAATTACTAATGGGAAAATTAATGGGGCAATTACATATTATTATGAAAACGGTAATGTGATGGAAACGGGTGCTTTTGTTGATAATGAAAAAAACGGACAATGGTTACGCTGGGATGAAGCCGGACATAAAATAGCAGAAGCATACTATGTTTCGAATAAAAAAAATGGAACATGGTTGGTATGGGATGCTGCTGGAATTAAGCGTTATGAAATGGTTTATGCAATGGGTGAAAAGGTAGGCAAATGGTCAATGTGGGATGAAAAAGGAAATTTGATGAGCGAGAAATCATATAGTTCTATCTAAAAAATGATTTTTATAAATTTTATTCAAACAATATGCAACCAAAAAAAATGAATCTTAAGGAAGATTTGCAATACAAGCTTTCAGTTATTATTGACTCTTTTGTTCGAGCCAATACCAAAGTAGAAACTAAGAAAATTCGAAAAGCTGTTAAGGAAGCAAGCAAGATGATTGCAAAAGCAGTTACTAAATCATTGAAAGATGAAAAATCATTAAAAAAACAACCTGCGAAATCCACTATAAAAAAAATAATAGCAAAAAAACATAAATAATAATCCTTTACAAACTTTTGTTCAGAAAAAAATAACTGTATCGGAAAAAGAAGGTGAAATTGATCATTAAAAATGTTAATAATAAAAGAAGTTAAAAAAATTACAGATTGTTTTTTGCTTTAAAAATTTAAACTTCCAAACTATAACCTATTCCTTTGATTGTTTTAATGTATTTTTCACCCAATTTTTTACGAAGCTTTCTTATATGAACATCGATAGTTCTGTTTTTTGAAAAAATCTCATACCCCCAAATTGATTCTGATATTTCTTTGCGGGTATATACCTTGTGCGGTGATGCATAAAGTAATGCCAATAGTTCAAATTCTTTTTTCGGTAAGATTATTTCTTCCCCATCTTTTAAAATTAAATACCTTTCACGGTCAATTGCCAAACCGGTCATTTTTGTTTTTTCTACTTCAACTTGATGACTTGTATGCCTTTTAAGTAAGGCTTTTATTCTGCTAACAAGAACACGTGGTTTTACTGGTTTAACAATATAGTCATCTGCACCTGCATTAAATGCTGCAATTTGGGAATAATCTTCTTTTCGTTCACTAAAAAATACAATAAGTGTATTTGATAATTCAGGATTATGGCGTAGTTCGATACAAATATCTATACCATCCAATTCAGGCATCAGTAAATCAACCAGTACAAGTTGAGGAAGTTCTTTTTCTGCAATTTTAATCGCTTCACGAGAATTGCTGGAAGAGATTACAGAAAACTCTTCGCCTTTTAAAGCTGTTGTTACAGCCGAAATAATTTCGGTATCTGTATCAATTACTAGTATTTTATGAATAGGGTTTGCCATTTTTTATATAATGGCATAAAAGTACTTCGGTTATTCTTGTTTTACATTAAGTTAAAATTAACTTTACTTTAGGAAATTATACCATTATTATTTTATTAATTTCGTAATGAAATACATTCGTTAAAAAAATGAAATCAAGTTATCAAAGACTTTTACACGGGAATCAAGCATGGGCTTCTGAAAAATTAGCAAACGACCCGAATTATTTTAAGTATCTGTCATTGGGTCAAAATCCTGAATATTTATGGATCGGCTGTTCGGATAGCAGAGTGCCGGCCAATGAAATTACAGGAACAAAATCAGGAGAAATATTTGTTCATCGAAACATTGCCAATGTGGTGGTGCATACCGATATGAATTTATTGAGTGTGTTGTATTATGCAGTTGAAGTATTGCATGTAAAACATGTGATTGTATGCGGACACTATGGTTGCAGCGGTATAATTGCCGCAATGACCAATAAGGACAATGGATTTGTAAATAACTGGTTGCGAAACATCAAGGAAGTATATGAAAAACATTCAGAAGAGCTGGATGCAATTTCGGATATCACTAAACGTGAAAATCGTTTGGTTGAATTAAATGTGGTGGAACAAGTTCATAATCTTGGAAAAACGTTGATTATTCAACAGGCCTGGAAAAAGAGAGATTTACAGGTGCATGGCTGGGTATATGGTTTTGATGATGGATTGATCAGGGACCTTAAAGTGATGGTGGATGAAACTTCGGATTTAAAGCCGATATTCAGATATAAACTTTAAAAAAACACTGCTATATTTAGGCTTTTATTTAAGATCAATGAAAAGCACAAATAGTATTACCTTGAAATATTTTGCAAATGATCTTTCTGCCGGATTAGTTGTTTTTCTTGTTGCATTGCCCTTGTGTTTAGGCATTGCTTTGGCTTCGGGTGCACCCTTGTTTTCAGGAATTATTTCTGGAATTATCGGAGGAACAGTTGTTGCATTTACCAGCAAATCTGCTCTTAGTGTCAGCGGTCCGGCTGCAGGGCTAACGGTTATTGTTCTGAATGCGATAACGCAATTGGGCAGTTATGAAATTTTTTTATTAGCGGTTGTTTTAGCAGGCCTGATTCAAATAGCTTTAGGATATTTGAAAGCTGGAATTATCGGGTATTATTTTCCATCAAGTGTTATTAAAGGAATGCTTGCTGCTATTGGAATAATATTAATCTTGAAACAAATTCCATACGCAGTTGGATATGACCCGAATCACTTGAACAATTTAAATTTTATTCAGGCAGAGGGTGAAAATTTCTTTTCGAGAATTCTGAATTCAGTTAATTTCATTCATCCCGGAGCAGTATTAATCGCGGCTATTTCATTATTTATTTTAGTAATTTGGGAACTTCCGTATTTGAAAAAACATACATTTTTTAAACTTGTTCCAGGTGCATTGTTTGCTGTAGTCCTCGGAATGCTTATTAACGAATGGTTTAAATCAAATGATCCTGCATTTTATTTGTCGGGTGAAAAATTAGTGCATCTGCCGGTTGCATACTCTCTAACAGAATTTATTCATCAATTTACTTTACCTGATTTTAATGCTTTTGGAAATTATCAGGTATATGTTGTTGCTGTTACTATTGCAATTATTGCTAGTTTAGAATCTTTGTTAAGTGTGGAAGCTGTTGATAAATTGGATCCGTATAAGCGTAATACGCCAACTAATCGCGAACTGAAAGCACAAGGATTAGGTAACTTACTTTCCGGATTGATTGGCGGACTACCATTAACTGCTGTCATCGTAAGAAGTTCGGCCAATGTTAATGCCGGAGGAAAAACAAAATTATCAGCAATAATTCATGGCTTCCTTTTGTTGCTGAGTGTTATCGGGCTTGCTTCTTTTTTGAATAAAATCCCCCTTGCTTGTCTGGCTGCTTTACTTTTAATGGTAGGATATAAATTAGCAAAAATTCCTCTTTTCAGGTCGATGTTCAAATTGGGTTGGGATCAGTTCCTTCCATTCATTGTCACTATAATAGCAATTCAGTTTTCTGATCTGTTAAAAGGAATCGGAATAGGGATGGTAGTTTCTCTGTTTTTTATTTTGCGTAACAATTATAAACGATCCTACTTCTTTCACAAGGAATCTCATCATGCCGGTGATAAGATAATCATTGAGTTAACAGAAGATGTTACGTTTCTCAATAAGGGAAGTATTGCACTTACTCTTTCGCATTTACCGGAGAACTCTTGGGTGATCATTGACGGCCGTAAATCGCACTTCATCGACATTGATGTGCTTGAAATCATTCATGATTTTAAAGATACAGCAAAGCTTAAAAATATTAAACTTGAACTAAAAAGCATTCCCGAATTTGGTCGAGTTTTCGGTAATTAAAAAATGGAGAGAGGGTTTAACATACTCTATTTTATTGATCTATTATTAAATTTGTAAAATAATGCTTTGTTGTTAAAAAAAGTTAAAGACAAAAAATAGTATGATGTTAATCATATTATTTTGCACCTTTGCGGAATATTAAATTTGAGTCTTGAAAAAAATAATTACATATAGCCTTCTTATATTGGTTTTGTTTGCTTTTAATTTTAAAGCAATAAGTTATTTTTTATATCCTTCCGATAGTTCCATCGCTTTCATACAGGATTTTGATTGCGAAGAAAAAAATGAATCTGAAAAATCTGATCAAAAGGATAAAAAAAAGGATATCTCTGAATATTTATTTTCTAATAAAATACATACATTAAAAATTAACCGGTTATTGTTCACTCAACAATCCACCTTTTTATACGCTTCCTCTGATTACAGCAAAGCTGTTTATTGTCCACCGGACCAAACTGTTTGTTAATTCCTATGGTATTCTTAAATGAATGCCTGTTCCCAAAATCATAATTAGATAAAAAAATTATAAGACCCTCATGGTTCTTGTGGTTTTACACTATTCTATGCTTTCTATTTCATTCGTTTCATCATTTAATATTTTACATCTATGGACAATACTAAGGGTTTTACTTTTAAGTATTTTAAAAATGATTTGCCTGCCGGGCTGGTAGTTTTTTTAGTTGCACTTCCGCTTTGTTTGGGCATTGCACTGGCATCCGGTGCACCGTTATTCTCAGGAATTATTTCCGGAATAATTGGCGGAACCGTTGTAGCATTTGCCAGTGGTTCTCAATTAAGTGTTAGCGGCCCCGCAGCAGGCTTGACCGTTATTGTTCTCAATGCAATTACTCAATTAGGGGGCTATGAAGTGTTTCTACTTGCAGTTGTTTTAGCGGGCTTAATTCAAATTGCATTGGGTTATTTACGGGCAGGAATTATTGCCCATTACTTCCCATCAAGCGTTATTAAAGGCATGCTTGCAGCCATCGGAATAATTTTAATATTGAAGCAGATACCACATGCAATTGGCTATGATAAAGACAATATAGGGGATTTTGCATTCATGCAGTCTGATGGTCAAAATACATTTTCAGAGATTTTTAATTCTATTAACTATCTCCATCCGGGTGCAATAATAATAGCTTTAGTCTCCTTGTTTATTTTAATAATGTGGGAACGTCCCTTCCTGAAAAAGTTCAGTTTTTTTAAAATTGTTCCCGGGGCATTATTGGTAGTAATATTAGGTGTTTTACTCAATGAGTTGTTTAAACTGTTTATTCCCGGCTTTGCATTGAGTGGTGATAAGTTGGTACAGCTACCTGTTGCCCAATCCGCAAGTGGTTTTGTAAATCAATTTACCTTGCCTGATTTTACGGCATTTGGCAATTACCAGGTGTATGTAGTTGCATTCACCATCGCAATCATAGCGAGTTTAGAAACCTTATTAAGTATTGAAGCCACAGATAAACTGGATCCTTACAAACGCAATACACCAACAAACCGTGAATTAAAAGCGCAGGGAATAGGAAACTTGCTTTCCGGTTTAATTGGCGGTTTACCTTTGACAGCTGTTATTGTACGTAGTTCGGCAAATGTTAATGCCGGAGGTAAAACCAAATTGGCTGCCATTATTCACGGCATTTTTTTATTGATAAGTGTCATAGGATTAGCATCTGTTTTAAATAAAATTCCCTTATCATGTTTAGCGGCTGTCCTTTTAATGGTCGGTTATAAATTGGCAAAAGTTTCACTATTTAAATCCATGTTTAAATTGGGTTGGGAGCAGTTCGTTCCATTTATTGTTACGATACTAGCCATCCAGTTTTCGGATTTATTAAAAGGAATTGGTATCGGTATGGTTGTTTCCATATTTATTATTCTGCGTAATAATTATAAGCTCGCCTATTTTTTTCACAGTGATGAAAAAAGCAGCGATGATAAAATAATCATTCGATTGGCTGAAGATGTTTCTTTTTTGAACAAAGGAAGTATTGCGTTAACTCTCCGGGAATTACCTGAGAATTCTTCTGTAATTATTGATGGCACGAATTCTCACTTTATTGATATTGATGTTTTGGAATTAATTCATGATTTCAAAAATACTGCAAAACTGGAAAATATAAAATTAGAACTAATAAATATTCCGGCATTTCAAGGAGTGTCAGGACATTAATACTTTTTAAAAATAAAAAAAATGAAAGCACATACTGCAGAAACACAAGCCTCTATAACTCCTACAAGGGCTTTAGGAATTTTAAAAGAAGGGAACCAACGTTTTGTAAATAATTTAAAAACGAATCGCAATCTTCTTCAACAAGTAAACGATACGCGCGATGGGCAATGGCCTTTTGCAGTTATCTTAAGTTGTATTGATAGTCGTACTTCGTCTGAGTTGATATTCGATCAGGGCTTAGGTGATGTGTTTTCAATACGCATTGCAGGCAATATAGTTAACACCGACATTATCGGTAGCATTGAGTTTGCCTGTAAAGTAGCTGGGTCAAAATTAATTGTGGTTATGGGACATTCGCAATGTGGAGCTATAAAAGGAGCTTGCAACCATATTGAAATGGGAAATCTCACTGAATTATTATCAAAAATTCAACCGGCAGTATATCAGGAAACAGTTACAACTGATATGGACAAAAGAAATTCCAGTAATGAAATATTTGTTGAAAATGTCGCTGCACTCAATGTGAAGCGATCTGTAAAAACAATCATCGACCGCAGTTACATTTTAGAGCAGATGATTGAAAAAGGAGAGATTGCGATAATAGGAGCTAAGCATGACCTGGAATCGGGGTATGTTGAGTTTTATGAAGAAACTATGATTTCTAATAAAACAGATGTAAAATCTCAAATGAGTTATTAAGGATTAACAAAATTATTCAAACTAATATTTTAACAAATGAATAATGCAATCACACTAAAAAAAGATATTTTAAAAATGGAGAATCAAATAGATGCTTCGTTAAAACACAGTCCTTCAAACTTTTCTTTTGATGAGGCCCGCGTTTTACATGAATTGAAACATTATTTACCCTCGCAAACCCCACTAAAAGACTTTATTCATCATAACTCTTTGCATGCTTTTCAGACTATGAAATTCTACGATGCTATTTTCAAAGCATCAAAAATATTCGGCTTTCAGGCTACAATGGAATTGCATGATTTCAGAAAATTGTTTGAGGTTGGTAGAATCAGGGCTGAGATTTTAGATAGAGTAATTATAGATAAAAAAGGGAAGGAAAATTTAATAACTTGGAAAAACAAGGTTCTTTCTAAAAATTACGATGAAAATGTTTCTTCACGAGTAGGCTTGTTAAGAGGGAATTGGAAAAGGCGCTATCAAGTTGATCTTGACAATATGGTACAACCTTTTTTGTTTCGTGTGTTGTGCAGTTATCTAGATCAGGGTATTGCCATTTGGGAATTCCCCATCGGAGAGAAAAGTTTTATGAATTCGATAAAAGAACTGGAGCAAACTAGTTTTACAAGTTTCTTCAAAACAGCCAGAGCAAAAAAATTATTGTTTCAGCAGAATTTGTCTATTTCAGATTTATTAAAAATTTTAATTGGCGATGAGGCTTATTATGAACAATATCTGTTCGACCAACAATTCAGTCATCGTGGATGGAGCGGATTGGTTGCAGCTGTTGAAACAAATCCCGAAACACTTTTAAGTCCAAAGAAAATTTCTTTAAACGATCTGATTGTCTTCGAATTGCTTTTAGAAATTGATAATTTGGATTATGCCTTGGATAAAAAATGGAAGCCTCTTTGTGAAAGTATAAATGAGGCCCCCGTGGATTTGTTTGCCAAAGTTGATAATACAGAGTTGCATGAAGTATTTAAGATTTGGCAAGATGCATTTGAGTGGAGTTATTATGATGAAGTGTTAGCCGGTGTAAAACAATTAAGTCTTTCCAAACAAAAAAACGATTCCCACGTCCTCTCTTCTGAGGAGGATTTAGGTAGGGCCAAAAATTTTCAGGCACTTTTTTGTATTGATGAAAGGGAATGTAGTTTAAGAAGGCATATTGAGAGTATGGACAGCAGTTGCGAAACATTTGGAACACCTGGATTCTTTAGTGTTGAATTTTATTTTCAAGCGCACAATGCAAAATTCTATGATAAGTTATGTCCGGCACCGGTAACACCAAAATATTTAATTAAAGAATTTGATGTTACTGAAAAAAGGAAACACGATCTGTTTTACACAAATAAATCGCATTCTTTTCATACCGGCTTTATCAGTTCTTTTATCTTAGGTTTTTGGGCCGCTATTCGTTTGGTGCAAAATTTATTCAAGCCCCAAATGGCACCGGCTATTTCTAATGCATTTTCTCACATGAATAGTAAGGGGAAACTTACTATTGAAAATACAAATACTTCTGATCGCGAAAACAATTTGCAAATAGGATTTACGGTGGATGAAATGGCTGCAAGAGTTGCAAGTTTATTGAATGGAATTGCCTTAACGAAAAATTTTGCTCCTGTTGTTTATGTTATTGCACATGGCAGTAGCAGTGCCAATAATCCCCATCACGGTGCACATGATTGTGGTGCGTGCAGTGGCCGTCCAGGTTCTGTAAATGCCAGAGTGTTTGCAGCAATGGCAAATAATGTAAAAGTTAGAGAGCAACTGAAACAACAAGGAATTAAAATTCCAAACGAAACCCAATTTATTGGCGGCTTGCACGATACCGCGGCAGATGAAATTGAATTTTATGATCTGGATGATTTGAATATAATCAATGTACAAAAACATAAAGAAAATGCTGTTGCTTTTGAAAATGCGTTGGACTTAAATGCAAAAGAACGTTCCAGGCGCTTTGCTTCAATCAATACAAAAAGGCATATTAAAAAAATAAGACAGTCCATTAAAGAACGTTCAGTTTCTTTGTTTGAGCCTCGGCCCGAATTAGGGCATGGTACAAATACTCTTTGTATCGTTGGTAAAAGAGACTTAACAAAGGGTTTGTTTCTTGACCGGAGAGCGTTTTTAAATTCCTATGATTATAAAACCGATCCGGAAGGTGTTTTTTTAACCGGAATCATGAAACCATTAGGGCCGGTTTGTGGAGGAATAAATTTAGAATATTATTTTTCAAGAGTCGACAATTATAAGTTAGGAGCAGGAACCAAATTACCACACAATGTAATGGGTCTTTTTGGTGTTGCCAATAGCAGTGATGGAGATCTTCGCCCCGGTTTGCCCTGGCAGATGATAGAAGTGCATGATCCTGTTCGTTTATTAATAATTGTTGAACATTTCCCTGATGTTGTTTTGAAAACAGTTCAATCTACTCCTGAAATGTATGAGTGGTTTATTAATGAGTGGGTTCACTTAGCTGCTGTTAATCCTGAAACAAGCGAAATTTTTTATTTTGTTAAAGGAGCATTTGTTCCTTATCAGCCCTTAGCGAATCAAATACATTTTTTCAAAGATGTACATGCATTATTGGAAGACGCAAAAGGAATGGAAACAAACCACATTGCACATGCAACCCAGGAAAATTTACCAATTTATTTTTATAACTAATTTAGAATGGAAAAAGTACTTCAGTTTTTTGTATTCATACCTTTTATAGGGTATATAGCCAGTTTATTTATACCTGAAAAAAAAGAAAAAATTATTTCCGGCATTGCAATAGCGGTAGTCGGGATACATTTTTCAGCATTGCTTATTTTCGTTGGATTTTGGTTGATGGGTAGCGCTCCTGTTTTAAATATTAAACATCTTACATTATATAGTGAAGATAAAATAGAAATTTTTATTAATTTTTATTTTGATAAACTTACTGTTGTATTTGCGCTCGTTGGTTCTTCAATCACCTTTTTGGTAGCCGTATATAGCCGGTTTTATTTACACCGGGACAGTGGCTTTAAACGTTTTTTTAATACACTTCTGCTTTTTTATTTTGCTTACACGTTGATTATTTTTTCCGGAAATTTTGAAACGCTATTTGTTGGTTGGGAGTTTTTGGGAATCACTTCTTTTTTACTGATCGTTTTTTACAGAGACCGCTATCTTCCTGTCAAAAACGGGCTTAAAACCATTTCACTTTACAGGCTTGGGGACGTTTGCCTCATTTTGGCATTGTGGATGAGTCATCATTTATGGCATGAAAACATTACTTTTTTAAAATTGAACGACTTTCAATTGGTAGCCTCTCATATAGAAGAACATAACTATTCAACGACTTTTATTGTCGTGATGTTGATCATCGCTGCGGCCATAAAATCAGCACAAATACCTTTTTCATCCTGGCTGCCCCGGGCAATGGAAGGACCAACAACATCGAGTGCAATATTCTATGGGTCTCTCTCAGTGCATCTGGGTGTGTTTTTATTGTTGCGTACTTATCCATATTGGCAAACTTTGACAAGCATTAAAGCGCTTGTCATATCCATTGGTGTTGTTACCGCAATTACTGCCTCACTTATTGCAAGGGTTCAGTCTTCCGTAAAAACGCAAATCGCCTATGGTTCTATCTCGCAAATTGGTATTATGTTTATTGAAGTAGCATTGGGTTGGCATGAACTGGTATTGGTTCATTTTGCAGGAAATGCTTTTTTAAGAACGTATCAGTTATTAGTTTCTCCTTCGATGTTAGGTTATTTAATTCACGACCAATTTTATAATTACATGCCCAAAAAGTACGGTGCAAATAATTCTTTTATTCGAAAACTTAGTAATACTTTTTATTTGTGGAGTATAAAGGAATGGAATCTGGACGATCTTCAATTTCGTTTTTTGTGGATGCCGATAAAAAAAACAGGAAAATTATTTGCAATTATAAATAAAGAAGTATTGTCAATTGCACTATTCATGTTTTTCCTATTTGGTTTATTTGGCTTTTTAAATGGAAACAGCATACCAAAACAATTGGACGATATTTTACACTTATTGTTTGGATTTACAGGAATGATATTAATACTAAATGCATTTGCTGAAAGAAAAAATGCAATAATGGCGTGGCTTTCAATCGTTTTCAGCCAATGCTACATTATACTTTCAATTGCTTTGCATAATGATAATTATCAATTTAGGGAAATATCAATTTATATAAGTGGCTTATTGGTATCCGGCATAGTCGGTTATTTATGTTTAAAGAAATTAAAGAAGTTAGAAAAGAATATCGATCTCAATGGTTTTAGTGGCCATATCTACGAACATCCCCGGATCGCATTTCTGTTTTTGTTGTCGTGCTTGGGGTTTGTCGGATTGCCATTCACGCCTTCATTTATTGGCATTGATCTTATGTTCAGCCACATTCACAGAAACGAATATTTATTAATCATATTTTCATCGGTTAGTTTTCTGTTTATTGAAATAGCTGCATTGCGAATTTATGCCCGGTTGTTTTTAGGTCCGCATAAAAAAACATATCATCCGATAGCTTATAGGTCATCTTAATCCATAGTTAAGGCTCTGTTTAAGCAGTTTCGAACCAATGAGAATGTAATCTCATTGGTTTTTTTTATTATTTACACAATCTTAACATTGGGATAACATTTTATAGCACTTCAACAAATACATTTGCAGCAGATAAAGTTATATTAACTATAAATTAACCAAAATGAACTTTAAAAGAAACCTAATATTAACAGCAATTGGAGTGATACTGTTGCTTACCAATGCCAAGTTAAATGCACAGGAAGCACCCGAAAACCCTTTGGATACTCTTGCCAGGAGTCTTCAGAATATAGCAGACGACTTAAACAAACTAAAGCGTTTAAAAATAACCGGATATATTCAACCGCAATACCAATACATTGATTCTGCTGGAGCACCTTCTGTTGCGGGTGGTGATTTCATAAACGGAACAGGCAAATATTATAGCCGTGTGATGATGAGACGAGGGCGTTTTAAGTTTACTTATGATTACAAGAATGTTCGTTTGATGATTAATACAGACGTAACAGAAAAGGGTTTGTTTATGCGTGAAACCTATATTAAGATTACTGATACTTGGTTAAAAATGTTTAGTTTGAGTGCAGGATTATTACAAGATCAGTTTGGATTTGAATTAACTCAATCTTCTAGCGAACGTGAAACTCCGGAACGAGCAAGATACAATCAAACATTGTTCCCTACAGAACGGGACTTGGGGGTTTTTGGATCAATGGAATTTCCTAAAACATCTCCTTTATCAGGTTTGAAATTAGACGTTGCAATGATGAATGGATCGGCTGGCGTTTCTTCTGAATTTGATAGCCACAAGGATTTTACGGGTAGATTGCAATACAAAAAAACAACTAAAAATGAAAAAGTTGAATTTGGAGTAGGTGCATCTTATTATTACGGTGGGTATAGAATAGGTAGTGTGAAAGATTACAATTCAAATACCTTAGTAAGCGGAGACAATGGTTTTGAGTTTGCTGCTGATACAGCAAATTATAATCGTGTAGCAAGAAGAATATACATGGGTGCAGATGCTCAATTGTCATTTGATTGGAAAGCCGGTATCACAACAATTCGTGCTGAATATATCATGGGAGAACAACCGGGAACCGATAAGTCTTCAAAAAGTCTTGGTGCAGCCCCAACTTCAACTACAACTGGTTCTATTTACCATAGAAATTTTGATGGTGCATATTTTTACTTAATTCAAAATGTAGGAACATCAAAATTTCAAGTTGTTGTTAAGTATGACTGGTATGATCCGAATGTAAAAATATCAGGAAAAGAAATTGGTAAGTCTGGAACAAATACAAAGTTAGCGGATATTCGCTTCGACACATATGGTTTTGGAATAACTTATCGTATGAACACATATCTTAAAGTTATAGCTTATTATGATGTGGTTCAAAATGAGTCAACATTAGTCTCTGGCTATGCTAAAGACATACCTGATAATGTTATGACTGTGCGGATGCAGTTTAAATTTTAGTCAGTAACATTATAATAACATTAATGAAATTTTAGCTTAACACTTAACAGGTAATTTTGTACCAAATAATAAAAGAAAAAATGAAATCAAAAGTATTAATTATCGCTTTGAGTTTATACACTGGTGTAAGCATTGCACAGAAATTAAAAGGCAGTGATACCGTTTTACCCCTTGCTCAGAAAGAAGCCGAGAGCTATTTGAAAGTCAATAAAGCAAACAAAGTAACAGTTACTGGTGGTGGAAGTGGAGTAGGTTTAGCAGCATTAGTAGATGGGACAACTGATATTGCAATGTCTTCTCGTAAGATAAAAATGTCCGAAAAAATTAAATTGCAAGATGCTGGAAAAGCAAGTAAAGAGATAATTGTTGCCTATGATGCTCTTGCTGTGATCGTTAATCCTTCAAATAAAGTTGCACAACTTACACGCGAACAATTAGAAGGAATCTTTACGGGAAAAATTAAAAACTGGAAAGAAGTTGGTGGAGATGATCTTCAAATTGTAGTATATTCACGTGAATCAAGTTCTGGTACGTATGAATTTTTTAAGGAACACGTTTTAAAAAATAAAAACTACGCATCATCTGTTTTGAGTATGCCTGCTACAGGCGCAATCGTTCAATCGATCAGCCAAACAAAAGGTGCTATTGGTTATGTAGGATTAGCGTATGTAGAAAAAGAAATAAAAACAGTAAAAGTGTCGTATGATAAAGGTAAAACATATGTTGCTCCTTCTATGGCATCAGCTAAGGATAAGTCATATCCGGTTGTTCGCCCTTTGTATTATTACTATTTAACAACAATGGAAAAATCAGTGAAACCATTTGTTGATTTTTGTTTATCTCCAGAAGGACAAAAAATTGTGGAGCAAGTTGGTTATGTTCCGTTAACAAAGTAGTTTGTTGTTTAGTTTAAATTAATCAAGCGTCCGAATGTACCATCGGACGTTTTTTTTATTTTTAAAAATGAAGGTTAACATTAAATTAACACAAGCATAACATTTACTAAACCCTCAAAAACGGTATCGTTTCTAACTTTGCAGGCATTACTAATTAAGGATTGCTGCGATTGAAAACATTTTATAAAAAATTCTCAGAAAAATTTATTGAAGGATTACTCCTCTTGAGTAGTACGATCACAACGTTAACGGTACTGCTTATTGTTGTATTTCTTTTTAAAGAAGGATTGGGTGTATTCAACCAAAAACCTGTGGAAGAAGGATTTGTGATTGCATTGAACAAACAGAACCCTGTCAACAAATTATCTTCCGCTCAGCTGAAAAATATCTTCGATCAAAACATTACCAACTGGATTGAAGTAGGTGGAAAGAAAGACTCCATCATCTTGTTCCGGATGGAAGATATTACGAATTATTATTCTGAAGAACAGATTGGTGAACAGTACGAAAATCTTCCACAATGTATTTCTAAAGTGGTCGACAGCCTGCCCAATATCATTGCCTTTTTTTCTACCAAGTACCTCGATAAAAATTTTCAAGGCAAACAACTGGATATAGATAAAATTTCTTTTAAAGAATTTTTTTCAGGGAAAGAATGGTTCCCAACAGCGCAGCCATCAGCACAATTAGGAGTATTGCCGTTAATACTTGGTACGCTTTGGGTAAGTTTAGGTGCTATTTTATTGGCATTGCCACTAGGTTTAGCCGCAGCTATTTATATGAGTGAAATTGCAAATGAGAATGTCCGCAAGATCATGAAACCTTTGATTGAGTTGTTGGCAGGGATTCCATCAGTAGTTTATGGTTTCTTTGGATTGGTAATTATTGTTCCGCTTATTCAAAAAACATTTGATCTTCCTGTAGGAGAAACAGGTTTAGCAGGAAGCATTGTTCTGGGGATAATGGCATTGCCAACCATCATTACTATTTCAGAAGATGCAATGCGCAATACTCCAAGAGCTATGAAAGAAGCAAGTTTGGCACTAGGGGCAAGCAAATGGCAAACAATCTATAAAGTTGTTGTTCCATATTCTATTTCGGGAATTACTGCCGGAGCAATTTTAGGAATTGGTCGAGCTATTGGTGAAACAATGGCAGTACTTATGGTTACAGGTAATGCAGCAGTTATTCCTCATACTATTTTGGAGCCGGTTCGTACAATCCCTGCTACTATTGCTGCCGAACTTGGTGAAGCATCGAATGGCGGCTTGCATTACAAAGCACTTTTTGCTTTAGGTTGCATCCTTTTCATAATAACATTAATTATCAATCTGACTGTTGAATATATTTCAAACAGAAAAAAATACAACAACCGCTAATGAAAATGCCTGACGAAAATAAATTAGCTAAACGTAAAAAATGGAATCAGTCCATTGCATTTTGGATCTTCCGATTGTTGAGTTATTTTATTGTTGCAATTCTGTTCTCTATTTTATCCTTTATTATTTACAAAGGAGTTGGTGTAATCAACTGGAATTTTATTACACAAATGCCTGAAGAAGGAATGACTAAAGGAGGTATTTTTCCTGCTATTATCGGGACATTATGTTTGGTTGCCGGCAGTATGATCTTTGCTTTTCCTATAGGAGTTTTGGCGGCTATTTATATGAATGAATATGTAAAAGATGGCATTATCAAAAAGAGCATCAAACAAATGACAAACAACCTGGCAGGTATTCCTTCTATTGTTTTCGGCCTTTTCGGAATGTCGTTGTTTGTAAATAAATTGGGTTTTGGCGATTCTATTTTAGCCGGTTCGCTCACACTGGGATTGCTTGCTTTGCCTGTTGTTATCCGTACTACAGAAGAAGCATTAAAAGCAGTTGATGATACATTCCGTCATGCAAGTTTAGGACTTGGAGCAAGTAAATGGCAAACAACACGTAATGTGGTTTTACCAATAGCGTTTCCAAATATTATCACCGGGTTGATCCTTTCAATTGGGCGAGTATCGGGTGAAACAGCGCCCATCTTATTTACAGTTGCTGCTTATTTCTTACCAAAATTACCAACAAGTATATTTGATCAGGCAATGGCATTGCCCTATCATTTGTATGTATTATCAACCAGCGGAACAAATATTGAAGCATCACGGCCGGTTGCATACGGAACGGCTTTGGTACTTATTATAATTGTATTGATTGCCAATTTACTTGCAAATGGATTGCGAAAGTATTTCGGTAAAAAAGTTAAAATGAATTAAAAAATATGTCACAGATTCACAGATTAAAAAGGAATTCTTTATATCTGTTGTTAAAGGTAAACAGGTCAACCTATTCTTGATTTAATGATTTTGAATTATCAATAAAATAAATCTGTGAATCTGTGGCAAAAGAAAAACTAAACGATGTATAAAATAGAATCAAAAAATGTTGATTTTTTTTATGGCCCTTCACAGGCTTTAAAAAATATAAACCTGGCTATTAAACCAAATACGGTAACAGCTCTTATCGGTCCTTCAGGTTGCGGAAAATCAACCTATTTGCGATTATTTAACCGGATGAATGATTTGATCGACAACACAAAAATTGCCGGACAAGTTATAATAGATGGAGATGATATTTATGCAAAAGGAGTAAATGTGGATAGCTTACGGAAAAAAGTAGGAATGGTTTTTCAAAAACCAAATCCGTTTCCAAAAACTATTTTCGAAAATGTGGCCTATGGTTTACGTGTGAATGGAATCACGGATAAAAAATTTATTGAAGAGCGGGTTGAAGAAACCATCAAGCAGGTAGTATTATGGGATGAAGTAAAAGACAAATTAAAAAAATCAGCATTCGAACTGTCAGGCGGACAACAACAACGTTTGTGTATTGCACGTGCATTGGCAATTCAGCCTTCTATTATTTTAATGGATGAGCCAACATCGGCTCTCGATCCTATTTCGACTTCAAAAGTGGAAGAACTGATCTATGAATTAAAAACAAAATACACTATTGTTATTGTAACACACAATATGCAGCAAGCTGGTCGTGTGAGTGATACAACCGCATTTTTTTATATGGGCGAGTTGATTGAATATGATACTACAAAAACTATATTTACTAATCCGAAAGTAGAACGCACACAAAATTATATTACCGGAAGATTTGGTTAAATAGATTAATAAGTTAATAAGTAAAATCAGGTATACCTAAATCAACTTATTTAACCAATTACTAATTTAACTTTCAAATTTGAACTTAAAACTTTGAACTAAAAATATGAGCCATTTAGATATCGAATTACAACAATTAAAAACAGAAACCATTAAAATGTGGACGCTTGTGAATTTGCAATTGTCAAAAGCGAAAGAAGCATTATTAAAACTCGATAAAGATCTTGCCCGTGAAGTGATTTTGGGTGAAAGACGTGTGAATGCATGGGAGTTAAAAATTGATCGTGATTGTGAAAATATTTTTGCATTGTTTAATCCTGTTGCTGTTGATCTTCGCTTTGTTCTAGCGGTACTGAAGATCAACAATAATTTAGAACGTACTGGCGACATTGCTGAGAGTATTGCAAAATTTGTTTTAAATGTAAACACGGATTTTGATAAAAAATTACTGGAGATTACCCGTACTGTGGAGATGTATGATGGTGCACTCTTTATGATGGAGGAAGTGTTGGAAGCTTTTGATAAATTGGATACGGCACTCGCCCGTAAGGCATTTCAGCAGGATGAAATATTAGATGACATCAATGTTAAAGTGAATGCAGTAATTGCAGATTATATTCGTAATCATCCTGAAAACATCGAACCGCCCTTATATTTAATTTCTGTGATACGTAAATTAGAGCGTGTAGGTGATCAGGCAAAAAATATGGCCGAAGAAATTATTTTTTATATCGAAGCAAAAGTGTTAAAACATCGTTCAAAAGCTGAAAAGAAAAAAGAATAACACCAATTGAAAAATAAAACAGATCCAATCACCCTCTCTTTTTTCAAGGAGAGGGATTGGGTGAGGTCTTTAAAATTGACTATTTTATATTTCGATTGGTAAAATTACTTTAATTCATATTCCTAATGGCCTTTCTCTAAAAAATGGAAAGGCTTTTTTGTTTTATGTAATAATCAGAAAATCAAACGTATGCAATTTCCTTAACAATTCCTTAACATTGGGTTAATGTAATGGTAATACACGGAAGCGTCAATTCTAATCATAGAGCTTTATTTTTGGGATTGAATTTATTAAGCCTTATAAATCATTAAATAAAAAATAAAATGAACTTAAACATTTTTCAATTTTTTCAGCCGAAAGACAAAATCTTTTTTCTTCTTTTTCAAAAAGCAGCTGCAAATGCAACTGCAACTGCAAAAGTACTTGTAGAACTTGTAAACACTTCCAATCCTGAAAAAAGAAGAGATTTATTTCGTGAAATAGAACGATTAGAACATGTTGGCGATGCTATTACACATGAAACCTATAATCAATTGAGTTTGAATTTTATTACTCCATTTGACCGTGATGATATACATAGCTTAGTTTCAGCAGTTGATGATATTGTGGACTATATTCATGGTGCCACAAAACGAATGGAATTATATAAAGTGGAAAACATGACTCCTGCTATTATAAAATTAGCAGAATTGATCTTAAAGGGTGCAGAAGAATTGGAAATTGCTATTATCGAGTTACGGAATTTAAAAAACATAACAAAGATCAAAGAAGCAACTGTAAGAATTAACAGCATCGAAAATCATGCAGATGATATTTTTGATATGGCAATTGCAAAATTATTTGAAGAAGAAAAAAATGCTGTCGAAGTTATTAAAATGAAAGATGTTCTTTCTATGTTAGAAACAGCAACAGACAAATGTGAAGATGCAGCTGATGTGATCAATTCTATTCTAATTAAAAATGCTTAGAAATTTGATCAGGTTTAAATTTTATTCTTAATATCAATACACGATGAGTTTAATTATTATAGTTATAGCGCTTGCCCTGATTTTTGACTTTATTAATGGCTTTCATGATGCCGCAAATTCAATTGCAACAATTGTTTCCACCAAAGTTTTGTCGCCATTTCAAGCAGTACTTTGGGCCGCATTTTTTAATTGTGTTGCATTTTTAATTTTTAAAGATCATGCAGTTGCAAATACGATTGGGAAAACAGTCTATTCTGATTTTATTTCCTTACCTGTGATCTGCAGTGGATTAATTGCAGCAATTATGTGGAATTTACTTACCTGGTGGTATGGGATTCCTTCTTCTTCTTCTCATACACTTATAGGTGGATTTGCAGGTGCTGCTATTGCTTATGCGTTTATCAGTAAAGGGATATTGCCTATAAGTGAAATTATTGATAGTGATAAGATCGGAAAAACACTTTTGTTTATTTTACTCGCTCCGCTATTAGGTATGATTATTTCTATCTTTTTTACGCTCATTTTTATTCAAAATAAAACATGGCTAAAAGTTGGGATCCTGCTTACATTTGCAGGTACTTTATTTTATTTATTTATTGGGTTTCAAGAAAATAAATTAGCTGAAAATATAAACAAATTTTTTAGAGTAGATAAATACACGTATGAAGTAAATATCAAGCACGACAGCACAAAGATACATCAGCTGGAGAAGGCAAAAGAGAGTGCCAATTTGTGCATTCCTTATCTTTCTAATTATGAATATCGTGGTGCAGAATATGTTGCAGACAACATTGTTAAGAATGTTGATTTGAAGGAAATTACGATTAGCAAATTGGGTGATAAATTAAATACCTATTTTAAACTTGAACAGCTAAAAAACAGAGCGAAAATTAACCCTTCTTTAAAAGAAGATTATCTGGCAACTCAAAAAATAGTCGATAGTTTAAAACCAATCACAAAAAAATATTTTGAATTGGGATTGGAGGGTATGGTTGCTGCCATGAATGAAAAATATCCTATTAGCCCGGATAAAGTAAAAGATTTTACAAAAGCAATGAAAACAGATATTAAGGCTGATCTGGTTAAAGAATTAAAAAAGGCGGATAATAAAATTGTGCGCTGGGGTTTAGTAGGAGCACTATTAATTTTTGCTTTTATGTTTATATATAATGAAAAGATAAAAACGCCCACGGCAAAGAGAACTTCTACCTCGTTTAAACGAGCACAGTTGCTTTCATCTGCCGCCTTTAGTATTGGGCATGGTGGTAACGATGCACAAAAAGTAATGGGTATTATTGCAGCTGCATTAGTTGCAAACGGTTCCATTGTTGATATAAAATCAATGCCGGATTGGGTTCCATTATCTTGTTATTTAGCAATAGGGTTAGGGACATTAAGTGGAGGCTGGAAAATTGTAAAAACGATGGGAACAAAAATTACAAAGGTTACTCCTCTTGAAGGTGTTTGTGCTGAAACAGCAGGAGCAACAACATTGTTCCTTACCGAACAAATGGGTATTCCTGTTTCTACTACTCATACAATTACCGGGGCAATTATAGGTGTTGGTGCCACAAAAGGAATTGGTGCAGTAAAATGGGGAGTAACTGTTAGTTTACTGTGGGCCTGGATACTAACAATTCCGATTAGTGGAATATTGGGAGCACTTTTCTACTGGATATTTAGTTTGTTTCTTTAGAGACAATCAGAAAACTGAAGATAAAAAACAGATGCTTTGAAACAGGCATCTGTTTTTTTATTAATTTTTTTTAAGGAATATTTATTTCGTTCGTACTAACAATATTACTTAAATGTCCGGCTCTGTCCTGTAATCGAATTTCAAATTTTACAACACGATGTGCAGGATTATAGATCGGTGAAGCCCGGAGTTTTATTCTGATTTCACCATCCAATGCTTTGTATTGTCCTTCTGGCATTAGATCCGGTACACGATAGGTATAAAACAAGGTGTCGAATTTAGAAGTGCCAAATGTTTCATCATAGGGATGGAACAACAAATCTGCACCTTTATATAAATATTTCATTTTAAGATCAGGAATGGTATCTCCTTCTAACACACCAATATCACCGTCTCCATCTTTGAATAAAATGATACAATCAGCCGAATCAAGGCTATATTTCAGATACTCTTTAAACTCGATCTTTGGTTCTATTGGAAAGTTTTTCTCTTTTACACAGGATGTTACTGAAACTGCAAAAAGTAGTATGCAAAACAATATGGAACTAAAATGCTTCATGATTTATTAATAGGAACATAAAATTAATAATTAATTTTGGGCAAAACAATAAATAAACGCTTTAAAATCAGCAAAATTGTCATTGGAAATAGTAAAACCAAGTAGCGATCATATTTTTAATATCAGCACTCCTGAGGAATTTAAACAGGTTACATTAGCTATATTTAGATATCAGGCTACCGAAAATGAAGTTTACCGGAATTATTTAAAAGCGCTGAAAATAAATCCTGAATCAGTTCTTGAGCTGGAGCAAATTCCTTTTTTACCTATTGAGTTTTTTAAAACACATGAAATAAGTATAGAATCAGGAATCAAGAATCAGGAATCAAGCATCTCAGATCTCAGTTCTCAAATCTCAATTTTATTCAAAAGTAGTGGAACCACAGGAATGATTCCAAGTAAACATTATGTTAAAGATGTAAGTGTTTACAAAAAGAGTTATAGAAAAGGATTCGAACATTTTTATGGTAATATGGAAGAGTATTGCATTTTGGCATTGCTACCGTCCTATTTGGAGCGCAAAGATTCATCTCTGGTCTATATGGCTGATGACCTTATTAAAAAAAGCAAACATTTTCAAAGTGGTTTTTATCTCCACAATTATGAAGAGCTAATTTCAGTATTAAAACAAGTTGAACAAAAAAAACAAAAAACAATTTTGTTAGGGGTGACCTATGCATTACTTGATTTAGCAGAATTAAATTTCACTCATGAGAGAGGATCAAGGGCTTTGTTAAGGAATACCATCATCATGGAAACAGGAGGAATGAAAGGGAAGCGCAAGGAGATGGTAAGGGAAGAATTACATGCTGTTTTATGTAATGGTTTTGGTGTAGATTCCATTCATAGCGAATACAGCATGACCGAATTATTATCACAAGCATACTCCAGAGGGAATGGAATTTTTTATTGTCCGCCCTGGATGAAAGTGATGATACGTGATACCAACGACCCGTTTTCTTTTTTATCTCAGAACAAAACGGGTGGTATCAATGTGATTGATCTTGCAAATATTAATTCCTGTTCGTTTATTGCTACACAGGATCTTGGAAAATGTTTTGCTGATGATTCTTTTGAAGTGCTGGGTCGCTTTGATAACAGCGATATCAGAGGGTGTAATATGTTGATTCAGTAAAAATAAAATTTCCAAAAATAATTTTTAAAACAGAAGAATTTGCGATTCAAAATAATTTTTACGCAATATCCTGCCTTTCAGCTGCGTTTTCCATTTATAGTTCATTAAATCCCACATCCCCCTATGGCTTAATTTTTACTTTTTAATTAAAGTATGGTCCTTAAAATCGATGTTATCGACACAAAAAGAGGGGCCTGCAAAAAAGTAGAAACCTAAAACTCTCAAGCCATGAATTGTCGCACGTTTTCAACTCCGCTCTTTCTAAGTTGCGCTTTATGTTTCCTGTGCAGCTATGATTATCTTTCTTCTGCTAAAAAAAAATCAGAAAAGAAAAATTGTTCCGGTCCATACGATGTAATCATTGTACCCGGAGTACCTTATCAGAATCCGAAATTTAAATTGGTTTTGAAAGCCAGAATTCTTTGGGCTAAATATTTGTTTGATCACAAGATCGCCAGGAATATTATTTTTTCAGGATCCTCTGTTTACAGTCCGTATGTTGAAGGGAAAATTATGAGAATCTATGCTGATTCCCTTCATATTCCTTCAGAAAATACATTTTCAGAAACACAAGCAGAACATAGCACTGAAAATGTTTATTATTCTGTAATGATGGCAAAAAAATTAGGATTCAAAAAAATTGCAGTTGCAACCGATCAGTATCAGGCTCTTATTCTTCGTAAATTCATCCGGAAAAATTTTCCGGAGGTAGAGATAATAAAAATTGAATATGATAAAATAGATTTGTTGAACGCTCCATGGCCTGAAATTGAGCCATCTTCCGCTCATGTGGATGAATTCGTTTCAATAATAGACAGAGAAGATCGTATGCATAGATTTAAAGGAACACTAGGGAAAAATATCTATTTAAATAATAACAATGCAGTAGATTGTGAGGAAGAAATACCTGTTGCTGCGGTTACTGTTCGATAAATAAACAACATGTAAAAAAACTGTTTAAGGTGTTGTATAGGAAAAAGGTTCGGAGCTTGTTTCGCCGCTTCCCAAAAATAATCGTACCTCATAGGTATAGGTAACTCCGGAAGTTGGACTGCTATCAGGAATGTCAACACTATGAATGACGCTGTTATATTGTGTGGTTAAAAGAAATCCATTTCGGTATAATCTAATGCCATCATTATTATCAAATGATTTTGTATAATAAATTTTATTCTTTACTCCGACTCCGAATTCCGTTGTAATAGTATCAATTTTTACAACCCTTGGTCCATCATAATCTTTGTCATAGGGATTGTCATTGAAAGAAATGTTGTCTAGTTTTTTACAACTTGTTACCAGTAACAATAATGTCAATACAATAATTAATTGAGGTTTCATTTAATACGATATTAAAAATTCATTGATAATCCTACTAATAGTTTTTTCGTTGCAAGATCAGGATAGGTGTTTACCTTAATTCGTGATAACAACTTCTCTTCCTTATAAGTAGGAGGCACAGTATGATGTTGTTTTATTAATAGTCGAATGTAATTTGCAGTTAAAATACCTGCCACTGAATACATCCCGATTTCCATAGCGGCAAATTGCCGGTACTTCTTTTTGTTTTCATTAAAGTCAGCTTCGTATCCATCCATTGTTGACTGGGAACCGGCATGGTAGTATTCTTCTTTATTCTGCAAAGCTTTGTTAACATAACCAGTTGCTTTGTTATGCGCAAATAAAGCAGTACCAACTGATGCGCCAATCAGAACAGGAGAAATAAACCACCTTTGTTTTTTTACTTGCCTGTATTTTGAATAATCGTTAAGATACTTTGAATATTCCTTTGTATATTTTACTTTAAATACATACTTACTTGTATCATTCGCTTTTACATAGATCGATGAGTCAATTAAAGTAGTAAAGGGCATCCATATTTTAATTTCATGTTTCCCTGGAGTTAATTTTAATAGCGCATTGTTAAAATTGAATGCAATGGAATCATCT
Source organism: Bacteroidetes bacterium RIFCSPLOWO2_12_FULL_35_15 (assembly GCA_001769385.1). Taxonomy (GTDB): domain Bacteria; phylum Bacteroidota; class Bacteroidia; order 2-12-FULL-35-15; family 2-12-FULL-35-15; genus 2-12-FULL-35-15. The sequence continues at coordinate 24,842 of MEPB01000106.1, forward strand.
ATTTTGCACAAAGGTTTTTTTGCATTTTGAATTTGAATGTTTACATAGCCAACCTCGTTTTGGGCGCAAATTTCTGTTAAGGAAAAACAGATGAAGATAGTAGTCAGAACAGTTATTAATTTTTTCATTTTAAAATTGTTTAAACAGCTTTGATCACATAATAATTTTTCTTGCCTTTTTGTACAAGTATATAATTACCATTGATCAAAGATTCAGCAGTGATATTAAATTCTAAATTTTCAACTTTTGACTTATTTATTGCAACACCACCACCCTGGATCATTTTTTTTGCTTCACTTTTAGAAGGAAAGACGGAGGTTCGTTCTGCAACGAGATCAAGAATTGGAATACCCTTATTAATTTCTGATCTGGAAATATTAAATTGTTCAACACCTTCAAATACACTTAAAAAATCTTCTTCTGTTAATTTCTGCAAACTTTCGGCAGTTCCTTTTCCAAAAAGAATTTCTGATGCTTCTATTGCAGCAAAATAATCTGCTTCGGAGTGCACCCGTATCGTGATTTCTTTAGCCAATTCTTTTTGTAATGCACGCAAATGTGGCGCAAGAGCATGTTCCGATTCTAACTTTTCAATTTCATCTTTAGTGAACAATGTGAAGATCCGGATAAATGTTTTTGCATCATCATCGCTTGCATTTAACCAAAATTGATAAAATTTATAAGCAGAGGTTTTTGATCTGTCTAACCAAACGTTACCACTTTCAGTTTTTCCGAATTTTGTTCCATCAGCTTTTTTAATTAATGGAGTGGTGATTGCATAAGCTTCTCCACTTCCTTTACGTCTGATCAATTCGGTGCCGGTAACAATATTCCCCCATTGATCCGAGCCCCCCATTTGCAGTTTTATTCCCTTGTTTTTCCACAAATAATAAAAATCGTAGCCTTGCACCAATTGATACGAAAATTCAGTAAAACTCATTCCATTCTCCAAACGATTTTTTACCGAATCTTTTGCTAACATATAGTTTACACTGATGTGTTTACCCACCTCACGAATAAATTCTAAAAAGGAAAAACCTTTGAACCAATCGTAATTATTAACTAGTTCAGCGGAGTTTGCCCCACAGTTAAAATCAAGAAATTTTTCTAATTGTTTGCGCTGACAATCTAAATTGTGTTGCAATGTTTTTTCATCTAATAAATTTCGTTCAGCAGATTTTCCGGAAGGATCACCAACCATTCCTGTAGCGCCCCCAACCAATGCAATTGGTTTGTGTCCTGCTTTTTGAAAATGAAGCAAGGTCATTATTTGCACCATATTGCCAACACCCAACGAATCTGATGTAGGATCAAAGCCAATGTATCCGATCACCATTTCCTTATTCAATAACTCTTCGGTTCCAGGCATAATATCGTGTAACATACCACGCCATTTCAGTTCTTCAACAAAATTCTTTTTCATTTTTTAATTCTTTGAAAAACAAAGATAATAAAGGTTCGTAATGTCGTTCCATCCAAGAAGAGAAATCTTTAAGGCTTTTGGTGAATGATATTTCCCCTTCAGTCGAAATGATGACAATAATAAAATATAAATTGATAAAATCCTTAAATTTGTCACAAAATTCTCTCAAATTGATTTTAGTAACAGGCGGAACAGGATTAGTAGGAACACATTTGTTATACGATCTGGTAATATCAGGTAAGAAGGTGCGTGCGCTAAAACGAGATAGCAGCATTACTTCCAATGTTAAAAAAGTTTTTTCTTATTATTCGTCCAACGCAGATGAATTACTGAAACAGATTGAATGGGTGGAAGCCGATTTGCTTGATGTATATTCCTTACTTGATCTAATGGAGGGAGTTACAGAGGTTTATCACTGTGCAGCAATGGTTTCATTTGAGCAAAAACATATGGAGGAAATGCTCAGGATAAATATAGAAGGCACGGCTAACATGGTAAATGCCGCATTGGAAAAAGGTATAAAAAAATTCTGCCATATAAGTTCTATTGCTACTGTTGGCAGAGCAGAGCATGGAGCATTTTCAACCGAGGAAACGTTTTGGAAATCATCACCTGAAAATTCAAATTATGCAATCAGTAAATATGGAGCCGAGCGGGAAGTGTGGCGGGCTTCGGAGGAGGGGTTAAATGTTGTGATCGTAAATCCTTCATTAATAATTGGTGCCGGAAATTGGCAACAAAGCAGTTCAAACATGTTCAGCAAAGCTTATAAAGGAATAAAATTTTATACGGAGGGTGAAAATGGTTTTATTGATGTACGTGATGTTGCATCAATTTCTGTAAAGCTTATGGAAAGCGAAATAAAAAATCAGCGTTTTTTATTAAATTCTGAAAATACAAGTTATAAGACTTTTTTTGATCTGATACATTCTGAATTCGGGAAGCCGCTACCAAGTATTAAAGCAGGAAAGTTTTTAAGTGGTTTTGCATGGCGTGCAGAAAAAATACGTTCGGCTTTTTCGAATACTACCCCTTTGATCACCAAAGAAACGGCTCGTTCCGCAAATAATATCAGTCGTTTTTCAAATAAAAAAATAAAAAACGTTTTTCCTGAGCATCAATTTATTTCTCTGGAACAATCAATAAAGGATACTTGTAAATTGTTTTTGCAGGATCTGGAAAATAAATGATTCATAGAGCAAGTTTAAATTTGGTACCGACAAAATACCGTGTAGTATAATAGCGGGAGGTCAATTCGGGTGCCTTTAAAGTGATCCTATCGGGAAGGGGGAATGAATTCAAAAAAACAGTTAGTAACAGTAATCTGTTAATCTGAGTTCGATTATTAATTGATTTTAAAATGTGAGCAGTCCTGTATTTACAAGCATTTTTCATTGGCAGCCCTTCGGCTGCGTTCAGGATAAACTCTGCGAAAAATCTTTTTTTTGACCAGCAAGATGCTTCATTTCATTCAGCATGACAAAACAAAAACACCTGATTTCATAAATAGTTCTGTTTGTTGATGTTTTTGAGGAATTATAATCGAACTCTGGTTGTAAGCGTTTCAATTACTGGCCCATTGTTATTTCAGCTTGCATCTTGCTCAGGTTATTTAATACAATTGTGTAAACTTCCGAGAATAGTTCCGGATGCTGTGAATAATATTCGAAGCTTTCATCAAACTGTTTCTTGCTCAATCCATGGTTCTTGAGAATATTGCTCTTCGGGATTTCAAGTAAAACATTTTCTTCTTTGAAAAGACTGATACTCATGGAGGATTCATATAATTGAATATCAATCATCACTTCAGCCATTTTTTCTTTTGACAAAATGCTGTCAGGAATTTTTTCCACCGGACCTTTTGAACAGGCGAATAGAAAACTGCAAATTAGAATTATATAAATCTTTTTTATCATGATTTTGTTAAAACATATGCAAAGTTAGTATAAAAAATTAAGCTATTTTTGTCTTAGTGGGATACAAAAATAAGTTCTCAAAATTAAAACTGGTGCTTATAAATCAATAAGGGCCAAGTGGTCCGCTCAATAAATAAAATACCTGATGGTATGAGTACATTTAAAAATAAAGTAGTTTGGGTAACAGGTGCATCTTCAGGTATTGGAGAAGCTTTGGTAAAAGCATTTGCTAAAGAAGGCGCCAGGTTAATTCTCTCATCCCGTAGAATGGATGAACTACAAAGAGTAAAAGATTCTTTGGGTCTTTCGGAAGAAAACTGTTTAATTCTGCCACTTGATCTCGCAAACACTTCTAATATTGATGAACTTACACAACGTGTTATTTCAAAATTTCAACAAATAGATATCTTGGTGAACAATGGTGGTTTATCACAGCGTGCATTAACAAAAGATACTTCGGTTGATATTGACCGTAAAATAATGGAAGTAAATTTTTTCGGAACTATTGCGATTACTAAAAGTGTATTGCCTGTAATGCTCCAACAAAAAAGCGGACACATCATTGTAATAAGTAGCATTGCCGGAAAATTTGGTTTTTATTTTCGTTCGGCATATTCAGCGTCAAAACATGCATTGCATGGTTTTTTTGAATCTTTGCGAATGGAAATATTTAATGACAATGTTAAAGTGCTGATTGTTTGTCCGGGAAAGATCAATACCAACATTTCAGTAAATGCAGTAACAGCGGATGGAGGAAAGCACAATAAAAGGGATGAAAGCACAGCAAACGGGGTAAGTGCCGAAGAGTGTGCAACACAAATTTTGAATGGAATAAAAAAAAATAACGAAGAAATATATATTGGAGGAAAGGAATTACGTGCTATATGGTTAAAGCGATTGTTCCCTAAATTATTTTCAAAAATGATTAGAAAGCAAAAACCGGAATAGAAATAATAAAATAAGAAAAAAGGTAAATGAGTAAAATTAGGCCAAACCTAAATCACTTATTAAGCAATTAACCTAATCAACCAACAAGCAATTATGGATCAACCAACTATAGCAGGAATACAACAGGTAGGAATCGGAATTCCGAATGTACACGAAGCATTTAAATGGTACCGTCAGCATTTCGGAATGGATATCCCGATTTTTGAAGAAGCAGCGGAAGCTAATTTAATGTTGCCTTATACTGGTGGAAAAGCTCATCAGCGCCATGCTATTTTAGCCATCAATTTAAAAGGTGGCGGAGGATTTGAGATCTGGCAATACACGAGTAGGACTCCGGAACCATGTTCTTTCGAATTACAAATGGGTGATCTTGGTTTTTATTGTGCGCGTATGAAAACCAGCGATGTAAAAGGTTCTTATGAAATTTTGAAATCGAAAAATGTAAATTTGGTAACCGGACTTACTAAAGATGCCGGTGGAAATGATACCTTTTATTTACGCGATCCCTGGAAAAATTTATTTCAAATTGTGAAAAGTGATTCCTGGTATGGAAAGGGAAAGCAGCTTACAGGTGGACCATCAGGGATGATGATTGGAGTTAGCGATATCGAAAGATCAAAAAAATTCTATTCCGATATTTTAGGGTATGATACGGTAATTTATGACAAAGAAGGCATATTTGAAGATTTTAAAAATTTACCAAGCGGAACAAATAAAGTACGCAGGGTTTTATTGAAACATAGCAAGCCTCGTGTTGGTGCGTTCTCCGGATTGTTGGGAGCAAGCGAAATAGAATTAATAAAAGTATATGATCGAATACCACGTAAGATTTTTGAAAATCGTTTTTGGGGTGATCAGGGATTTATTCATTTGTGTTTTGACATTACCAATCAAAAAGCAATGAAAAAATTATGTGCCGAAAAAGGGCATCCATATACAGTTGACAGCGGAGAAAAATTTGATATGGGCGAAGCTGCCGGACATTTCAGTTATATCGAAGACCCGGATGGAGCATTAATTGAATTTGTAGAAACGAAAAAAATTCCGATCATGAAAAAATTCGGATGGTATTTGGATCTGCGAAAACGCGATGCTCTAAAACCATTACCTGGTTGGATGTTAAAAGCCTTGAAGTTTAACAGAGTGAAGGATTAAAATTAACGATCGTCAACTTATTTTATTTCCCCATTTTTAAAATTCGCCCGATAAAATAAATTTCATTGTTCGAACCAATGACATTAATCAAAGAAAAGGATGATTCTGAAGCGCTTTGCGAAAGTATTTTATAAAAAAATGTCAGGTTTGGCAGGTGAAAAAAACTGACAAGATGATACTTTAGGCAAAATAAATTTTAAGAAAAACGTCCTGTTTTTATTTTTCTGCAGGATCGAAATTTGCAGCATTTGCGATCGTTACAGAGAATTAATCAGGTGTAAATAGATACTCTCTCTCCATAGTTTATCAGTCAGGATTTGCAATCTTTGGCATATTCATTGAATTTGATTTTTTTAAACATAATCAAATGTCAGTAAAGCAATTACACGTAGTTCGTTTCGCTCCGCGTGGCAAAGATAGTTTTCATGAAACCATAATTGCACGTGTCGAATCTTATTTCAAAGAAAACAAGATCTCTCCTTATGCAAATACCAAAATGTGGGTAAAGTCAACCCTGATGCTTCTCTTGTATTGGATTCCCTGCTCATTAATGATATTTGGGTTGGGTGCCGGACAACCCTGGTTGTTTTTTTTGCTTTGGTTCCTGATGGGATGGGGAATGATTGGTATTGGAACATCTATCATGCATGATGCATACCATGGAGCATATTCCCCAAACAGAAAAGTGAATAATTTTATTGGTTTTATTTTAGAAGTTATTGGTGGCTATGCTGTCACCTGGAAGATTCAGCATAACCAGCTACATCATACGTACACCAATATTGCCGGGCTTGATGAAGATCTGGATAGTATAAAATTATTGCGTTTTTCTCCTCACCAACCACGGTATTGGTTTCATCGTTATCAATATATTTATGTATGGTTCTTTTATATGATCATGACCCTTTTCTGGATGACACTGAAAGATTATGTTCAGGCGATTCGTTACAAGCAGCACGATCTTCTTACAAAGCATCACCTTTCTCTTAAACAAACTTTATTTCGTATAACCATGTTTAAAATGTTTTATTATTCTTATATAATTGTATTGCCTCTTTTTTTATCCGGTATGCCTTGGTATTATGTTCTTTTCGGTTTTTTAATCATGCATTTCACAGCCGGACTTTTTCTTTCTTGTATTTTTCAACCTGCACATGTTGTTGAAACTTCTTCATTTGCATTGCCACTTGAAAGTGAGGGTAAAAAGCAAATGGAAGAATCATGGGCAATTCATGAGGTTGTAAACACAACTGATTTTGCGCCTACTAATCGAATATTAACATGGTTTATCGGAGGACTTAATTTTCAAATCGAACATCATCTCTTCACCGGAATCTGTCATGTTCATTATCCGAAACTTGCAGCCATTGTAAAAACCACAGCTATGGAATTTAAAATCCCTTATCATGTTGAACCCACTTATTGGCAGGCGTTTCTGGGACATGTTAAAATGTTAAAAAAATTAGGCAGGGAATAACATTTGAATATGCGCCAACTTCTTTTTTGAATTTTTTGAGCAGATATTGGTACGGAAGCCCCTGTACTATTTGCAAGCCATTGATCAAAAGAATTACTAGCAGCTCTGCTGCGGGGTTATTCATTGATAAGAGTTTTTATTCTACCTCAAATCAATTAATTTATTCAGATTTTCAAAAAGGATATCTCCCATTGTTTCGCATTGTAAATAATTTTTGTCGTGGTAATGCCTGGATAATTCCCCGCGTAACTGTTTTACTTTTTCAGGAGATGAAAGTGTTTCTTTTTGCATTACACCAAGTAATTTATTAACCCGATATTTTGATGTTTTTAAACGTTTTGTAATTAAAGAACGTTCTTCGGATTGATATTGTAAGACCGTTTCCGGATTTAATTGTTGAGTGCAGAGATCAACAAAAGCTTTGTTCTCTTTAAAAAACTGCGGCATATAAAGTGTTTTTTTTCCTTCATAACATTGCTGATCAAAATCAAATGCTCTGATCCGGTATTGGTAATCATCAAAATCAGCAGTCACATCTATCACATAGTTATACGATCTCATATCCCCCAAAAGCATCACAAAACAGCGCTCATTGAATTTAACAAATTCTTTTGCCAGTCGTGTTTTGTTTAACAGTGGATCATTTAAATTGTATTTTACAAATTGATCACCGGGAATTCCAACAATATGTTCTTCGATCAATGAATGGTTGGTCATTAAATAATGGATCCGGTTTGGAGATAAAATATCCTCCCATTCTAAACCGTAGATCCTGGAAGCATCCGGGAGCTTAATATAAAAATAATCGTAATTATCATTGTAGTTATTTATGATCTTTATACGAAAAGGTTTGGAGTTTCCGAAGGTGCAAAAATCAATTCTGTCCACTTGTAAATGCTCCATTACTTTCATATCTCCGCCTGTTTTAAGCATTGCATAAATGCTCGTCAGCTCCCTGTTAAGTTCATCCATTTCATTATGCGGATACATAACGGTGGTCCAAAGTGTATCATTACCTTGCTTGTCATATAAAATTACGGAAGCATTAAAACGTAGGAGATCCGTATAGTGAATGGGTTGTTCACATGTTCTGTGAACATCCGCCAGATAGTGATGAAGCTCTTCTGAAACTTTAAACGGTATTTTCTTTTTTTGTGGAGAACTCATAGCAATCAAATATAATAAAAGAAATCAATTCATTTATTTTAATCAATTGTCATTTCCAACGTAATAAAATGAAGAGAGAAATCTCATTTTGATAAGCAGTTTCTCCTGGAGTTTATCCTAAGCAGAGTCGAAGGAGTCGAAATGACATTTTGTGACTGTCATTTCGAACGTAATGCAATGAAGAGAGAAATCTGCTTATCAAGATGAGATTTCTCCCCTTGGTCAAAATGACATATAAAACATTTTTGATATAAATTTAAACAGAATATACTTATAGCAAAAGGGGTCAAAAATTATAATTTTTTATTATTTACATTTGTAATTGAAACATAAAAATTCAATCTCATGAAAAATTTATCTTTTGTATTCATCTCTTTTTTAATTGCGACCGGATCATTTTTTTTCAACATTTCCACATTGGCAAGTGCCAATGATACATTGTATGCAAACATTACATCTTCACAGGCAAATGACACGATCATTGCGTATGGCAACAATCCATGGTTTGTTATTCTGGATGTAAGAACGCCTTCGGAATATGCAACAACTCATTTATCGGAAGGAGTAAATATTGATTATTATTCTGCCACATTCGCAGCTACATTGGCAACACTAAATAAAAGCAAGGTTTATTTATTGCATTGCGCTTCCGGAGGTAGAAGCGGGCAAGTGTACACCATGATGCAAAATTTGCATTTCAGAAGAGTTTATAATATGATTGGAGGAACGAATGCATGGACGAGTGCAGGGTTTCCGGGTACAACTTTCGTAGCGCCTGTTGTCGGAGCGCTTTGCGATACAAATAGTGCATTTGTTTCAACTCCTCTCAATCAAACAGATTCTATTCAACTCACCATAACCAATGCTGCTAATTCTGTTTTATCATTTACGGGAATAACCGGAATTTCAGGAACGGATTTTACAACAAATTTTAATACCGGTGAATCTATTCTTGGTGCAAGAGATTATTCATTCAATGTATATTATACTCCAACAGACCTCATTTCAGATAATACCATTTTTTCTATTCAAAGCAATGGAGGGATAATTAATTTTTATTTGTCGGGGACAGCATCAGCTGCAACCGGCATAAATAATTCTGCTGAAAATACTTTTTCAATTTACAATGATAATGTAAGTCATGTAGTTAGTTTTAACCTGAATAATGTAAAAAATAGTCCTTCCATTATTTCAATTGTTGATGTGAATGGAAAATTAGTATATGAGCAGCAGCACACCGGTCAACTGGTTTCAGTTGATTATTCCACCTGGAAAAGTAATATGTATTTTTTAAGGATCACTGAAAATGGGATTTCAAAAACTTATAAACTTCCTTTGATTCGCTAAGATAATGTTGCCTAATTGATCGAAAGATTAAATTTGAAATACTATATGTTGGTCAGAAAACCAAGATAAGAGAAGTTTTGTATTCCTTAGGTGTAAAACAAAAATCCCAACCAATAAAACCCTACCTTTAATTTCATGATTTTAGACATAAAAACAGGATAAATTTTAATGAAAATATTACTTACTACTCTTAATTCAAAATACATTCATATCAATCTGGCAATTCGGCAATTGTATCAATTGAATAAAGAATACAAAGGCATAGCCTGGAAAGAATTTACTATCAAAGAAGACAAAGATGATGTTGCAGAACAGTGTGCGACTTTTGATGTGGTTGCATTTAGTTGTTATATCTGGAACATTACTCAAACTTTAGAAGTTGCTAAAAAAATCAAAGCAATAAATCAAGAAACAAAAATTTTGTTAGGTGGACCGGAAGTGAGCTACGAATGGGGAAATGTAATTGCAAAAAACGAAATTGATTTTATTATTACCGGTGAAGGAGAAATTCCTTTCCAGGAATTTTTACGATCTTATCCTAATGTGGAGCAGGTTTCCAATTTGGTAAGAAAGGTTGGGAATGAAGTTGTGTATAAGGAGAAATCAGTTTTATTTGATTTAAAAAATTATACCAATTTAATGCCCTATTCAGATGATGTTATTGAAGAATTAAAAAATAAAGTATTGTATGTGGAGACATCGAGAGGCTGTCCCTATAAATGCGAGTTCTGTTTAGCAAGTTTAGATAATGTTGTTCGCTATTTACCCAATGAACACATCAAAGCGAATCTTTTGTTTTTGATGGAACATGGGCGTGTGGTTAAATTTTTGGACAGGACATTTAATATCAAAAAAGATTTCACGATTGATATTTTTAAATTTATTTTGGAACATCATCGTCCTGGAAATGTTTTTCAATTTGAAATTACGGCAGATATTGTTCAGTCCGAAATAATTGATTTTATTCATGCTCATGTGCCTAAAGGTTTGTTTCGATTTGAGATCGGAATACAAACTGTGAATCAAAAAGCAAACCTGGAAGTTAGCCGGAAACAAAATTTCGATAAAACGAAAGGTATTATTCAATCATTGTCCGGCAAAATTGAAATGCACCTGGATCTGATTGTTGGTTTGCCCTTTGATTATTGGGAGGATATTAAATACAGTTTCGAAGAGGTATTTAAATTGTTTGCTCCGGAATTACAATTAGGCTTTTTAAAATTTTTGAAAGGAACTCCCATGCGCGATAAGCATAAGGAACATGAATTTGTATTTGACCCAAATCCTCCTTATCAGATCATTGAAAGTAAATATTTATCAAAAGAACAACTGAATCAAATTGTAGTAGTGGAAAATGCATTGGAAATTTATTGGAATAAAAATAAAACGATTCGCACCCTTAAATATGTGACAAAACAATATAGTATTTTCGACTTTTTATTGGGACTTGGAAATTATTTTGTGGAGCGGAGAGAATTTCATAAATATTCTTTGAAAGATGTTTACGAAATTATTTTTCAGTTTGCAGAAATACATTATTCGAATGATAATACTTTAAAACAATTGATTGCAATTGATTATTATTTACAAGCCAAAATAAAACCTCAAACATTATTTCTGGAAGAAATTCCATTAAATGAAAAACGGAGGTTGATAGAAAAATTGAATTTGAATCATCATAAATTCAGATATATTATTTTACCTGTTGAATTTGATCTCCGATTATTCGAGAAAGAAAGCACTATTGAAAACAATGCGAATAACCTGATCATTCAATATAATGGTACCAGTGAAGCCGAAGTAATTTTCGATAATTAAGTATAGCTTTTATATCTTTGCAAAAAATATCAAATGGCTGAATCATTTATTGTTTCCGGGAATACAAAAGAAGAAAAATACGGATCACTTATTCCTCAGATCAAGGCATTGACTGAAGGCGAGACCGATGTAATTGCAAACCTTGCAAATATCATGTCGGCTCTAAAGTACGGGATGAATTTCTTTTGGGTAGGGATTTATTTTGTGCGAACAACCTCATCCGCCTTTCAGGCACCTTCTCCGAAGGGCAATGTCATATGATAAGGTAGAATTATTATATTTGTAAAATGGAACTAATAGAAATTACAAAAAAACTGAATACACAA
>MEPB01000107.1 GCA_001769385.1 Bacteroidetes bacterium RIFCSPLOWO2_12_FULL_35_15
GCCCTTCAAAGGGGGACATAATCCTGTAAGCAATGAAATAGACGTCATTTTATATTGCTTTTTTTGAAAAAAAATTACCCCTCGAAATGACAGCGTTATGGTCATTTCGAGCATTCTGCGTTGAAGCAGACACATCGAGAAACGAGCGGGGTAATTTAAATTGGATCATTTTATAATGGCTGGTATTATTTTGCTTCAATGGAGTTCTATAAGTGCATTCAGTTCGAGTAATTTTGTGTAGCGAAATTGTATCGAGAACTTTTTCCCGAAACTATATTTTCCTAAAATTCGTTCCCGATACATTTCTTTCGCTTGCAGCTTCAGAAATACTCGAACTGACTTCCGTTTAACTTCTAATAATTTTTTTCAATATAATCGATTGCCTCTTCCTGAGTTTTCTCTGAAAAATTTTTATACCGATCATGCACATCAATAATTTCTTCAATAGCTTCAGCCACTAATTCTTTATTTTTCCAATTTTTTAACTCAGCAATAACTATTTCCAAACAACCCTTTTTATACGCAATTTGTCCCAGAACATGTACCAATGTTTTCCTTATTCTTGCTGTTTTATCATATTGCAGTTCTTTTAACAGCGGCAACACTTCTTGAGGATGCGTTCTTCCCCGCAGTTCGATACCATGACAAATTTCTCTGCGGATCTCTTTATCTTCATGATGAAGAAATTTCTTGGCGAAGGCAAGAGTTGGTTTCGGATTTTTCTCGCTCATTTTTTTAATAGAGCCGATCACCGCATTCCGAACTGAATGATGCTCATCAAAAAGTCCTGTTTTCATTAATTGTTCAATAGCTGAGAAATCAAACATTCCAATTTCTCCTGCTGCATTAATTACTGTTTGCCGTACTTTTTCATTCTTCGATCCGATTTGTGAATTAAGAAAATGGAGCATATTTTTCTGCAATCCTTTGTGTGCTTTGTAGATCCGGCCGATTGCTAAATAAGCTGTTTTACGAATATAGGTATCCTCATCAGAAAAATAATCTAAAATATGATCGTCCTTATCTTTCAGTATATCTGAAAGAATATTTTCATTGATCTTTTCAACCAATGCTTGTCGCTGCTGTTTATTGAGGTCGTAGAAAGCCATGTGATAATTTTTTATTTTTTTCGTAATACTTTTTTATTCCAAAAACAAAAGATAGATATGCTATTTCAAAGATAGTTTTTAATTATAAAAGCGGTATCGCATTACAGATTTTTATACCTTCGATAAAGATTTTAGCAAGACAATAAAAATGAAAAAATCGGCACTATTAACATTCTCATTATTGCTATTTGCAAATGTATTTGCACAAATAGATTTTAAAGGCGCATTAAATAAAGCCAAAGAAGATGCCTTGAAAAAGGCTAAAGAAGTTGGTGAAAATAAAATGGATGATTCCCGAAAAGAGTTTGATGAATCGAATTTTAATTATGCTATTTCTTTTAGCGACAATGCGGGCTTATTTGAAACAAAGGAAAAATCGGATAGAGTAAAAAACGCCTTGATTGAAGGTTATAAGGTCTCTACTGACCGGGATGCTGATCTTACTGTTGATAGAGCAAAAAACTTTAATAACTCCGGAGAAATTGCTTTTGCAAGTAACAAATTTCATTCTGCCGAATTTTCTTTCAAACAAGCCATGTTTATCTATGAAAAAAATGGTGCACAAAAAACAAGCGACTTTGCTTTAGTAGAAAGTAATCTGGCATTATTATACCAAACAACAGGCCGTTATATCAAAGCTGAAAAATATGCTGATCTCGCATTGGCTTTACGAAAAGAATTAGATGAAAGATCAGCTGCTTATGCTGCCTCCGAAAACAATAAAGCAGTATTATTAAAAGATGAAGGAAAATACAACGAGGCCGAAGAGCTTATCAATAAAGCTATTGAAGATAATGCAACTGCGCTTGGTAAAAATTCTGTTCCTTATGCAATTGCATTAAATAACAAAGCTATGTTATTACAGCTTCTTGGTAGGGATGCTGATGCAGAAAAATTAATGACCCAGGTCTTAAGCATCACCAAAGAAAAATTAAAAGAATCTTCCAGTAATTACATCCGCCTTACCATTAATCTGGCATTGCTTTATCAGGATATGGAAAAATATAAGGAGGCAGAAACAATTTATTTAACTGCACTTAAACTCAAAGAAAAAAAACTGGGAAAAAACCATCCTGATTATGCCTATCTGAAAAGAGGCTTAGCTTCCTTGTATCTTCAAATGGGTAAAACAAGCGAGGTGGAGGCATTATTGAAAGATGCCTTTGATATTTGCAAACGTAAGTTTGGTGAAAAACACCCTGCAACAGTGGCAACAATGGTTGATCTGGGAAATTTATACCGATTAAACAATCGTTTGCCTGAAGCAGAAACATTGCTTACCAATGCTGTAAAAATGCGTAGCGAACTTCTAAGCACTACTCATCCTGACTATATTAAATCATTGGAAGACTTAGCCATCGTGCAGTGGCAAAGTAACAAAATGACCGATGCAGCAGGAAATTACACCAAAGTAATGGATGCAACAATGAGTTATATCGATGCTTATTTTGCGCCCATGAGTGAAAGTGAAAAAGCGACTTTCTGGAATAAAATTTCCCCTCGCCTGCAACGCTTCAATTCATTTGTTGCAGATGCGAATGCAAGCAATCAGGAACTTAAAGGCAAAATGTTTAATTACCAATTAAAGACAAAAGCCTTATTACTTAACTCCACTAACAAAGTAAAAAATGCAATTTTAAGTGGTGCCAATGAAGAATTAAAAAGTAATTATTCTAAATGGCTGGATCAAAAGGAGCAACTGGCACGACTTTACACTTTATCAAAAGAGGAACTGGCAGATGAAAAAGTGAATTTAGATTCGCTGGAAAGAGAAACAAATGATCTGGAAAAAAAATTATCCTCTCAATCAAATGCATTTAAACAAGGTTATGCAGGTAACAGCATTCTTTTTACTGATCTTGCTAAATCCCTTAATGACGATGAAGCAATTGTAGATATCATTGAATTCAAAAAATTCAATAATACATTTACAAATGAAGTGTATTATGCCACATTGGTGCTGACAAAAAATGCGACACAACCCGTATTATTAATAAATAAAGATGGTGTTAAACTTGAAACAACTGCCATAAAACAATACAGGAACAACATTAAAAATCTGAAACCGGATAACGAGTCGTATGCTAACTATTGGTCTGCTATTGATAATGCTGTTCTCAATAAAAAAACAATTTATGTTTCATTGGATGGAGTTTATAATCAAATAAGTTTAAATACAATAAAAGATGCTACCGGAAAATATTTAATTGATTCAAAAAATATAATTCTGGTGACCAATTCAAAGGATGTGTTAGAATTAAAAAATACTGTTCTGAAAAAAGATTTTCCGAAAACAGCTTCCTTATTTGGATTCCCTAATTATGGTGGCGAAGATGTTATTCCGGCTTTACCGGGAACAAAGCTGGAAGTAGAAAATATTAATCCGATCTTAAAAACAAATGGCTATTCAACTTCTCTTTTTGAAGGCCCCGATGCCTCTGAAACAAATGTAAAATTAGCTAAATCAAGCATTTTACACATTGCCACTCATGGTTTCTTCCTGGCAAACACCAATGCGATGGAAGATGAAAAAGTGTTGGGTATTGAAACATCAAAAGCAAAAAACAATCCACTTCACCGCTCCGGATTATTACTTGCGAATTGCGAAAAAGTATTTGATGGAACCACCGACCTTTCTAATAAAGACAATGGAATATTAACTGCCTACGAAACGATGAATCTCTCCTTAGATAAAACCCAGTTGGTGATTTTAAGTGCTTGCGAAACAGGACTAGGTGATATAAAAGCAGGTGAAGGAGTATATGGATTACAACGGGCTTTTCAAGTGGCAGGAGCAAAAGCAATCATCATGAGTTTATGGCAGGTAAGTGATGATGCCACGATGGAACTGATGACCAACTTTTACAAATTTTATATGCTTAACGGAAACAAACAGGAAGCTTTTCTGAAAGCACAGAAACAAATTAAACTGAAATTTAAAGAGCCATTTTATTGGGGCGCTTTTGTATTAATTGGAAGTTAAGGGGAAATTAAAAAAGTTTTTGGAACACGTATTTCAGGCATTAAATTAATTTTTGTGAGCAGGTAGAGATTTTATTCGAATTATTAATTCATAATGTGTGTTGTCAGTTCGAGTAACCTTTCTTTTTCAGAAAGGTGTATCGAGCTTTTGCAAATTGTCTTTTATTTATTTTTCATAGAACATAGCTACATAGCTTTCCGGAACGATCAACTCTTCTTTGCAATAATTTATTTTTTTATGAATAGAAGTTGGAAATTCATTCACGATCCCGAAACCCAATTGCATAAAAAATTCGGGTATGATGCAAACCAAATAAATTGATCTATCTGCTTTGCGAATAAGTTCCTTTACAATTGCTTTTCCTATTCCTTTTCTCCGGTGCTGTGCAACAACTCCTAATGAACAAAGTTCAAGACAATCTTCATGTTTGCGAAGACGACCAAATCCCACAAGTTCATTATCACGATAAGCAGCAGTAAACTGTTCTTTTTGTAAAGCACGACTATCCAGATCGAATTCATGAATATATTCAACGATTTGCAGAAATTCTTTATCGTCAGGTATTCTAAGGTGTAAATTCATTTTAAAGATTAACAATAAATACCTTTGGAACTAAAAAGCAGCCAATTTACAATGCCCCACACTTTCTCGACTCCGCTCGAAATGACACCAGCGCTGTCAGGCGAAGGAGCAAAATGTCGAAGTATGGAGGTCACCCTGAGTTTGTCGAAGGGGCGGGAAAGCCAACACCCATGTTTCGACAAACTCAACATGACAACGCACAGTTCGGTTTGCTCATTTCGAGCATTCTGCGTTGAAGCAGATATATCGAGAAAGTGTGCCAGGTAAATTTCTGAAATGATATTTTTAGAATTTATATTACAATACACCCAATAAAAAAACACTGGCAAAATTGTATCTCAAAAATTGCCAATGTTTTAAATATCCGATCACAAACTGTTAATGATGGTGTCCATGTTCTCCATGAACATGACCATGTGCTAATTCATCTTCGGTAGCTTTACGTACTTCAAGAACTTCGCCTTTAAAATGCAGATCTTTTCCGGCTAAAGGATGATTAAAATCCATTTTTACGTGTTCAGGAGAAATTTCCAAAACAGTTCCATATAAACGATTTCCTTCATTATCCACCATCGGAAGCGTTACTCCCACTTTTACGTTTTCTTTATCAAATGTTCCGTCTTCACCTAAAAAGGCATCAATAGGGATCATTACTAAATGCTGCTCATCACGAACACCATAGCCACGTTTGTGGTCAACAAAAAAATCGAAGGAATCTCCAATTCTTTTTCCTTGAAGATTAGCTTCAAAATCTTCTAATAAGCCACCTGTGCCAAAAATAAATACAAAGGGATTTTCTTTGCTGGTTTGCTCTACTTCTTCTCCTGTTTCTTTTAAGGATAACAAGTAGTTCACAGAAACTACAGTGTTTTTTTCAATGATCATTTTACAATGTTTTTAAATTAATAATTGGCTTCAAAAATAGTCCAAATCTAAAAATAAATTAAAAAAAAAGCTTTTTGTTTTCAACATTTTGCAACAATTCGGCAATAACGTGTAATTTTAAATTAGTATTTACTCAATTTTTCCAAAATTTCATTTATGAAGTACCCTAGTCTTATCAAAAGCAAATTACCAAATATAGGTACCACTATTTTTACAATAATGAGCAAACTGGCTACCGACAACAATGCCATCAACCTTTCACAAGGATTTCCTGATTTTAGTTGCAGTGATGAATTGATTGGACTTGTAAATAAATATATGCTGAAGGGGAATAATCAATATGCTCCAATGGCCGGATTAATGGGCCTCAGAGAAGTGATTGCTGAAAAAACCGAAGGATTATATTCCGCAAAATATAATCCGGAAACTGAAATTACAGTTACTGCAGGTGGCACACAAGCAATATTTACAGCTATTACAGCCATTGTTCGCGAAGGAGACGAAGTAATTATTTTTGAACCTGCTTATGATTGTTATCAACCAGCCATTGAATTGAATGGTGGAAAAACTATTTATTTGCAGTTGAAAGCGCCAACCTATTCAATTGATTGGGAACAAGTTAAAAAAGTTATTAATCATCGTACAAAGATGATTATCATAAATACTCCACATAATCCTACCGGGAGCATTATGACTGCCAGTGATATGGCAAAGCTTGAAAAACTGACAAAGAATACTGAGATTGTAATTGTTAGTGATGAAGTGTACGAACACATCATTTTTGATGGATTCGAACACCAAAGTGTTGCTCGTTTTCCTAAGCTTGCCGAACGTAGTTTTATTATTTCTTCCTTTGGAAAGACGTTTCATACTACCGGCTGGAAAATGGGTTATTGTGTAGCGCCTGAAAATTTAATGACAGAATTCCGTAAAGTGCATCAATTCCTTGTGTTTTCAGTCAATACACCTATTCAACATGCCTTGGCAGAATATTTAAAGAACAAAGAAAATTATTTAAGTTTGGGAAGTTTTTATCAAAAGAAACGTGATTATTTTATCGACCTGTTAAAAGGCTCCAAATTTGAATTCATTCCTGCTAACGGAACTTATTTTCAATTGTTGAATTACAAAGGAATAAGTAAAGAAAAAGATACTGATTTTGCTATTCGCCTGACCAAAGAATTTGGAATTGCCTCCATTCCAATGTCCGTATTTTATCATGAATTAATTGATAACAAGGCATTGCGCTTTTGTTTTGCAAAAAAAGAGGAAACACTGGAAAAAGCTGCCGGGATATTGTGTAAAATTTGATAATTAAATATACATGTGTTGGTCATTCTGAACTTGATTCAGAATCTGAGCAGGGGCGTTTTAAATAAGAGTCAGTTTAAATTTTGTTCAAATTTTTTGTTATAGCAAGCGGGTTGACAGTTCGAGTAGCCTTCATTTTTAAAAAGGTGTATCGAGAATGTGCGAAGATTTATTGTTACTAATTCCCAAATCTCTATACGCTACTTTTTTCGCAACGAAGTGACCGCGCACTTTTACGTATAATGATTTTATATTTTAACAAAATTTAAACAGGCTTAAAGCTGAAAATATTTCTAATGAGTTCTTATAAAAAGCAGAGTAAAATAATCATGAACGACTTAAAAATCACCTTAATTCAATCTAATCTATTCTGGGAAAATTGTGACAAAAATTTAGAACAATTTTCAAAAAAAATATCCTCGGTCACAGAACAAACTGACCTGATCATTCTTCCCGAAATGTTTACAACCGGGTTTAGCATGCTACCCGAAAAGCTTGCTGAATCGATGACCGGAAAAACTGTAAACTGGATGAAGGAACAAGCACATAAAAAACAATGCGTCATTACAGGAAGTTTTATTTGTGAAGAAAATGGTAAGTATTATAACCGTTTGGTGTGGATGAAACCGGATGGTACTTATTCTACCTATGATAAACGCCATTTATTTAGTATGGCCAATGAAGACAAACATTACACTTCCGGAAATAAAAAAATCATTGAAGAAATAAAAGGTTGGAAAATTTGCCCGCTGATATGTTACGATCTGCGTTTCCCGATTTGGAGCAGAAACAGGAACATCCCCCACCTACCGCATAATTCCACGCGCCCCCCTTCGCTAGCACACTATCAATCGCACAAGGGGGACATGTTGCCTGCTTATGATCTTTTAATCTATGTTGCTAACTGGCCTGCAAGAAGATCATTTCCTTGGAAAACATTATTGCTTGCCCGGGCTATTGAAAATCAATGTTATGTTATTGGTGAAAACAGAGTTGGTACTGATGGCAATGGAATTGATTACTCCGGGGACTCTGTGGTAATTGATTTTAAAGGAGAAATTTTAAGTAAAACTCCACCTCATGAAGAGTTCACAGAAACCATTTCATTAAGCTATTCCGGATTAGAAGAATTCAGAAAACAATTCCCGGTATTGGATGATGCTGATAGTTTTGAAATTCTGTAAATGGAACGCAGATTTTTACGATTGTTAAGATTTTTGCAGATTATCTCTCCTTGTTAATACAATTTGAAGCTATCACTATTGTTTCGACAACCTCCATATAATCAGCTCACGCTAGTCTGTTCGAGTAATTCCGCTTTTCGCGGAATTGTATCGAGAACAGTTGATGGCAAAAAAAATTATTTCCCGCCTACGATCCAATCCAGATCAAGATCCCAATTAGAACGGATAGTAGTAAGCTCCCTATTATAAATCACTTTTTCCGGTGTGGTATTTTTTAAATAATTCCCGCTATCCCATTTGCTATTATTGTTCTCGTCAACAACTATTTTGAGTTTATATTTTTGCGGATACAAATAAGTGTAATTAATTGTTTCTGTTTTTTTAATCGTGTTTTCCCGAACTACATTTTCTTTTTCATCTAATAACTGTACAATATAATTTCCTGTAGTTTCCGGAACATTTACTTTTAGTTTCATGACCCCGTAAAATTTTTCTTCCCGTGTTTTAAAATCAATTTTTATAGTATCGTTGGTTAAGCCAAAAATATCAGTGAACGTACCGGGAGGAATAAATAAATGGTAATTGGTGTTTTCTTTTAGAAGGATGTGTTTATTTGTTGAAAGAAAATTGGGAATGACTTCTTTAGGATGATCCTTTTTAAAATTTATTTCTCCTAAAGAGTCACCTTCGACAGCAGAAAGAACAAAGGAAAAAATCCCTTCGGAAACAAAATCCAACCAAGTACCATTTTTACCAACATAAACTAAAGTGTCTTGTTTAAAAATAAAATTTTCAAATTTACTTTCCAGCGAGATGGGATGATTAAAAACTAATTTTATTTCCGAATTCAGATCAAATCCTTGATTTCCATTAGGACTACTAACAACCGATAATTTCAATGGACTTCTTTTTGAATTTAAGGCATCCTCTTTTTTGATCATTTTAAATTCAACAGTATCTAATACTGTATTTCCATTACTTACTTGTAATTTAAGAGAGTCCTTTTGATAATTCGATATCCAATAGGTAAGAGTGTCTTTGTTTTTTGAATACTCAAATAGTTCCTGACCATCTTTTAAATCCTTGCTCAAATTATTAACTTTTATACTGTCTGAACTTTGATTAAAAACCAATACTATTTTTCCATAACTGTAATGATAAAACTTTTTCAAAAATATTTTTTTTGCCGGCTCCTGAAATAGTTCTATCAAAATATTTTTCTTCTCATTCGGATTAACCAATGTATCCACAAAACCAATTTTCTCTGATTCTCCATCGTATTTATAATTTGCATTAACGTCTTTTAAAGCTATGATCTTATAGTTGCCATGCCGGATATTATTGATCTGAAATGTTCCATCTTCTTTTGTCTTGGCAAAATACTCCGGTAATTTTTTATACACCACGCTATCACTTAAATCACTATATAACATCACTAAAATCCCCTTTTCCGTTTTGTGATCAAAAGCATTTTCGACTTTTCCTTTTACCATTAAGGAATCAATGTATGAGCCCGTAGAAAAAATGTATCTGAAATTGTCGCTTGGATTATTTTCATTAAAATCTTGTATGGCATTCCCAAAGCTAATACAATACGTGGTATTGGGTTTTAATGAATCTTTTTTATTAAAATCAATGATCAATTTTTTATTTTTTAGATTGATTTCAGGCGTATTTTCCATTGGTGGAGAAATAATTAACTGACTATTCAGATCCTGCAGATGAACAAATTCATCAAAAGTTATTTCAATGGAACGCGAATTAAAATTCAATTGAGCACTATCCGGAGAATACTTTACAACTCTCGGAGGAGTTTCATCTTTTTTTCCTCCACCGGGTGCAACAATTTGGGCACAAGAAGAAACAAGTATTAAAAAAACAATAGAACACGGATAACACGGATTAAACAGATATTTACAGATAAAATCCGCAAAAATCAGTCGTGTTCTATCTTCATTCGTGTAGTGTGATTTTACTTTCTTTTCCATTAATTAAATAAACCTTTCTATCAAACTCATTACTTGTTCCAGGTATTTTTTATCTGTTTCGTCAAAATTAGAAAGATATTCGCTATCCACATCCAAAATTAAAGCTACTTCTCCTTTTTTATTAAACGCAGGCAATACAATTTCTGATCTTGATAAGGAGCTGCATGCAATATGTCCGGGAAATTTTTCTACATCTTCAACAATAATTGTGCGCTTTTCTTTCCAGGCTGCTCCACAAACTCCCTTTCCGTATTCAATACGCGTGCAGGCTACCGGACCTTGGAATGGCCCCAGAACTAACTCTGATTTTTCTAAAATATTTATTCCGCTTTCCTTCTCCTTCGGAGGGCAATGTCATATTAACAGGTAGCAATTGGTTTAACTTTGTTTGTTAGTAGTGCATTATAGA
>MEPB01000108.1 GCA_001769385.1 Bacteroidetes bacterium RIFCSPLOWO2_12_FULL_35_15
TAATAAGCGGAACAGCAACCATAACAACCCCAAGCAGCCCCACTTCTACCCTTACAGGCATCAGCGGCAATGTAGTATTGCGTTGGGCTATATCCAACTCGCCATGTTCCGCATCAACAGACGATGTAAGCATATTTCCTAATTCTTGTGTAACCGATGATAATTTTACTGTTTTAAAACTGCACATGGACGGCAGCAATGGCTCTACAACTTTTATCGATAATTCTCCGGTTACCCCTCACGCAGTTACGGCCAATGGCAATGCTCAGATTAGCACAGCGCAAGCAAAATTTTGCCAAAGTGCTCTTTTTAATTGGCCAGCTTTTTTGCGGATGGATGCTAACTTGGACTTTGTTTTCACTGGAGATTTTACTATGGATGTGTGGATTAATACTACATATACAGGTCTGCAGAAAATTTGGGGAACATCAAATGAAGCGGTATGGACAGTGGATGGATGGAATTTTGGGTACTCCAATGGTAATTTTGTTTTTGATTATTTTGGTGCGAATGCAAATACATCAGCAGTAGGGACTTTACACGATGGGAGTTGGCATCATCTTGCGCTTGTTCGTAGTGGGTCAACAATGTTTGTTTTCGCTGATGGCATACTGAAATCTTCATTTACTTACTCTGGCACTTTAGGTAATGCTACATTTAGAA
Source organism: Bacteroidetes bacterium RIFCSPLOWO2_12_FULL_35_15 (assembly GCA_001769385.1). Taxonomy (GTDB): domain Bacteria; phylum Bacteroidota; class Bacteroidia; order 2-12-FULL-35-15; family 2-12-FULL-35-15; genus 2-12-FULL-35-15. The sequence goes on from MEPB01000108.1 coordinate 664, forward strand.
CAGTTGTTGGGACTTATGAGCCGAGTGGTGATCCTTCGGGGGGACACTGGGTCGGCTACCTTGATGAATTCCGCATTTCCAAAGGCATTGCGCGCTGGACGAGTGGTTTTACGCCACCGGCAAACCCTTATTGTAATCAATAACAAGAAACATTTTATCCAACATAATAACATAGAAAATAAATATTAACCTATAAAAATTGAAAGGAGATTAAACATGCGCTACAAAAAAATAAAACTAAGTGTATTACTCTTGTTAGGAATAGAACTAACAGGAATGCAGGCACAAGAAGCAATACCTGCTTCGGGTGGTAATGCTTCGGGAAGCGGAGGCTCGGTAAGTTACAGTGTTGGACAGGTTGTTTATACAACAAATACAGAAACAAATGGTTCTGTAGCCCAAGGCGTACAACAACCCTATGAGATTTTAATTGTTACCGGACTCGAAGAAGCTGAAGGGATAAATCTTGTTTGCTCGGCTTATCCAAATCCGGCAACCGATTTTGTAAAGTTGAAAATAGAAAACTACAAAACAGAAAATTTGACGTATCAACTTTACGATATCAGCGGAAAACTTTTAAAAAATAAAAAAGTGGAAAGCAATGAAATGATAATTTCATTGGAAAACCTTGTTCATGCTGCTTATTTTCTGAAAATAACCGACAATAACAAAGAAATAAAAACTTTTAAAATCATTAAAAACTAAAAAATATGAGAAAAATAGTTACCATTTTAGCCGCAGTATTATTAACTGCTAGTGTGTTTGCTCAAACACCTCAAAAAATGAGCTATCAGGCGGTCATCAGAAACAGCAGTAGTGCTTTGGTTGCTTCAACTGCTATAGGTATGCGAGTAAGCATTTTGCAGGGGTCTGCAACAGGCACTGAGGTTTACAAAGAAATATATAACCCCAATCCTCAAACCAATATCAATGGATTAGTAACTATCGAAATAGGTGGAGGAATACCACTAATAGGAACATTTGCAAGCATTAATTGGGCAAACGGCCCTTATTTTATTAAAATCGAAACTGATCCTTCCGGTGGAACAACATATTCCATTATAGGGACTACACAATTATTAAGCGTTCCCTATGCTCTTTATGCAGAAACGAGTGGAACTCCGGGTACTCCGGGCCCAACAGGAGCACCCGGAACCAATGGGACTAATGGTGTAACAGGCGCAACAGGAACAGCGGGCTCTAATGGAGTAGATGGTGCTACCGGAGCAACGGGCAACACAGGATTAACGGGTGCAACCGGCAACACAGGATTAACAGGTGCAACCGGAACTGCCGGAACCAATGGGACTAATGGTGTAACAGGCGCAACAGGAACAGCGGGCACTAATGGAGTAGATGGTGCTACCGGAGCAACGGGCAACACAGGGTTAACAGGTGCAAACGGAACAGCAGGAACTAATGGTACGAATGGTGCAACAGGTAATACTGGATTAACAGGAGCAACCGGCACAGCAGGAACTAATGGGATTGATGGTGTAACTGGTGCAACCGGAACTGCCGGAACTAATGGTACGAATGGCGCAACAGGTAATACTGGATTAACTGGAGCTACAGGCACAGCAGGAACTAACGGAACTAATGGTGCAACCGGAGCAACGGGCAACACAGGATTAACGGGTGCAACCGGAACTGCCGGAACCAATGGGAGTAATGGTGTAACAGGCGCAACAGGAACAGCGGGCACTAATGGAGTAGATGGTGCAACCGGAGCAACGGGTAACACAGGATTAACAGGTGCAACCGGAATAGCAGGAACTAACGGTGCTACAGGAGCAACTGGTGCTGATGGCGCACTAAACGCCTGGGCGCTTCTTGGTAATGCAGGTACAGTGGATGGCACCAACTTCCTCGGTACTACTGATAACATATCTTTAAATTTCAGAGTGAATAACTTAAAAGCGGGAAGAATAGATCCTTTAGGTACTACATTCCTTGGGGTTCAGGCAGGCAACAGTAATACGAGTGCAAACAGCACAGGTATTGGATATCAAGCCCTTTATTCAAATATCGGAGGAGGTCAGAATACCGCAGTAGGATATACAGCACTTTATACAAACACCACTGGAATCAACAATACAGCTATCGGATGGAGTGCGCTTAATAAAAACTTAGGCGGAGGCGGTAATACTGCTCTTGGAAGAACTGCTCTTTATAACAACATAGCAGGAGGTCAGAATACCGCTACTGGATATGCTGCACTTTTTAACAATACCGCAGACAACAATACTGCCATCGGATTTGAGTCGCTTTTTGAGAACACATCAGGAGGCAACAATACCGCCATCGGAAGGAGTGCGCTTAATGGAAATGTGAGTGGCACCGATAACACTGCCATCGGTAATTGGGCGCTTGCTGCTTTATCAGGAAGTTTTAATACCGCTACCGGAGTGGAAGCACTGCGAAATAACACAGGGAGCAGTAATACTGCCAATGGATGGAGATCGCTTTATACTAATACATCAGGAGGTCAGAATACCGCCATCGGACAGGAGGCGCTTTATTCAAATACCGGAGGAACTCTGAATACCGCAACCGGTATAAATTCGCTTTGGAACAACACTACAGGAACCAACAATACCGCAACCGGAAGGGATGCGCTTTGGAACAACACCACAGGCGTAGCCAGTACCGCTATCGGAGGGAGAGCACTTTATGCCAGCAACGCAAACTACAATACTGCTGTAGGATATGGTTCGGGTACGAGTATTTCTTCAGGAACCAACAATACGGCAATTGGTTACAATGCCCAGGTGCCTGTTGGAACAAATAGTAATCAGGTAAGAATAGGAGATGGATCTATTAATTATGCCGGGGTACAGGTAGCATGGACCATCACTTCTGATAAAAGATGGAAAGCGGATATTCAGCCATCAAATCTTGGGTTGGATTTTATTTCTAAGTTAAAACCTGTATCCTATGTCCGCAACAACGATGAAAGCAAAAAACGGGAATATGGTTTCATAGCGCAGGAGTTGGAAGAAATATTAAATACATCAGGTGCAGCCAACAATGGCATTATATCTAAAGATGATAAAGGAATGTATGGCGTGCGTTACAATGATTTGCTGTCTCCCATGGTAAAAGCAATACAGGAGCTTAACCAGCAGCAGCAGATACAACAGTTGACTATTAAAAATTTGCAGTCAAAAAATGAAATATTAATAACTAAAATTGAAAAATTAGAAAAGTTGGTAGAAACGCTGACGAAACAATAGTTTCAGTAATAAATACCCCGAAGCAGAGTTTCGGGGTATTTATTTGAATAAAGCAACAAAAAACAATACATGAAACAGTAATTCAAATAATTGTCAATAATTGTAGAAATGAGAACAATAGTTATTAAAATACTCGCAACAACATTTATCAATGTCCCCCAAAATATTCGCAATATAATAATTGCTGCTTTTTGGGTGACCATTGTAATGGTTGCTTATGGGGCCATAAAAGAATGTGTATGCAGAAATCAAGAAATGGAATATTGAAAAAAAATTACCTGAAGAAGAAATGATAAAGGCAAACATTATAAGAAACAAATTTGCAGAGGAATTAAGAGGCCTGTTTAAATTTCATTCAAAATGCTTTATATGTCATCCTATGTTTGCAAAATAGAAAAAAAATTAAAAATCTAACAAATAACAATATCGTAAACAACTGATCTTCTAACTCAATTACACTTATACAACAAAAAACTAAACATTATACCCAAAGACAACTAAACAAAAATAAATTATTAACAATTTAAAATCAGATAAGCATGAAAAAAATAATTTTACTTTTTGCAGGGCTTGCATTTTTAACATTTAAAAATCAAGCACAAACAGTGACAGACAGTGACGGCAATGTTTATAATACCGTAACAATTGGGACACAAGTATGGATGAAAGAAAATCTGAAAAGCGGTACGTATGTAGCGATACACTCAGGAGCACAGGCAGTAGGTACAAAATATTGTCAGAACCTTAATGGGCTGAATGATGCTTCTTGTCCTCTGGGGGGATTATATGAGTGGCCCGTGATGATGAATGGTTCAGATTCTTGCAATGGCACAGGAGCGGGTCAACCTGCCTGTACCACTCCTGTTCAGGGCATTTGCCCTTCCGGTTGGCATGTGCCTTCACATTATGAATGGACCTTGTTAGAAAAAAATGCGGGCACAAATCCGGGTGCTTTTCCTTATGATGAAACAACAACTACTTGGCTTGGCACTGATGAAGGTGGCAACCTCAAACAAACAGGCACAATAAATTGGACTACACCCAACACAGGCGCCACAGACAGTAAAGGTTTCACGGCTCTTCCGGGCGGCTACTCTTCGGCTGGTTCGTTCTACAATGCTGCTAAAAACGGCAGCTGGTGGTCTTCTACCGAGAGTGGCACGAATGCTTGGGGACGCAACTTGACTTACATGATGCCGAGTGTGTACCGCGACACCCCTGCTAAGGCGTACGGCTGCTCTGTACGCTGTGTAAAGGATGTTATGGCTGTTCAAATTAACGACAACAGCACTGATAAGCAAATACAAATTTATCCCAACCCTGCTCTGGATAAAGTATTTATAAACATTACCAAAGCACAGAATTTTAAAATGCAAATATATAATATTGTTGGAGAGTGTGTGCTGCAAGGAGAATTGAATCAAGTGATGAATGAAATTGACGTTAGTGATTTGTCGAAAGGGATTTATGTAATTCAATTAACTGGAACATACGGAATATTTCAACAGAAACTGATTAAAGAGTAATTCTTTACAGAGCATAACAAAGGTATTATCCCATGCGGGGTTCAGCATAGAAAGAAGTTTTTGTACAATGAATAAACGCTTGTGTAGGTGGTCAGAGAAATGCCTTCCTCCATGCATGATAAAACCTTCGGTCGTAATGAAAGAATAAGATAATTGGTAAAAAAACACGAAAATAATCAATAATATCAAACACCATGAAACACATTAACAATAAACGATTTGAAATTGCTGTTATCTTTCTTCTAATCTCGCTAATCAGTGTGTCTCAAAACAATGTAGGCATTGGCACAACTATACCCGATGCTTCCGCTATTCTGCATCTTGAGTCAACCGATAAAGGCATTTTGATTTCACGCTTAACCACAGCGCAAATGAATCTTGTCCTTTTCCCTGCAAACGGATTGATGGTTTACAATACCGATTCCTCTTGCTTCTTCTATTATAAGCAAACTGCATGGTTCTCGCTTTGCAATGGGGGAAGCACCGGAATAACAGGTGTTACGGGAGCAACAGGCAGCACAGGATTAACAGGTGCTACCGGAACAGCGGGAACCAACGGAATAGATGGCGTTAATGGAACCAACGGTGCTACAGGAGCAACTGGTAACACAGGATTAACTGGTGCAACGGGCGCTACAGGAAATAACGGAATCAATGGAACGAATGGTTCAAATGGCGGTGGCGGAATTTCAGGAGGGATATCAAATATAAGTGATATGGGACCTGTGCTGAATTGGCAAGACTGTTCACGGTATTGTTATAACCTAACGGAAAACGGTTATACCGACTGGCGTATGCCCACTGTAGGGGATTTGGCGCAAGCAAGGGACAACGCTGACCCTGCATTCGGGTTTCCGGGGGAATGCAGTTGTTTTGTATGGACATCAAGTCCCAATCCTTCCCTTTCTGCCAGTTGGGTTGCGTTTCAAGAGTCCGCTGGCGTGCCTCCATACTACTCTTGGAATACTACTTCCGGCTCAGTATTCGATACACGCACCTGCCGCTGTGTACGTTAATTAAATGCCTGCCTTGAACTTGTTTCAGGGTGTGGTTAGAATAAAATGCTTTTGATAATGCATAACAAAAAAATGAAAATTAAACAACAACGAAATGAAAACAATAAACAATCTCAGTACCCTTCTAATGTATGTACTTTTTTTCTTCAGTGAAATCAGTTTCGCTCAAAACATAGGTATCAACTCAACAGGTGCAGCGCCCGCAGTTTCAGCAGCATTGGATATTGATATGAATCAAAAGGGCTTGCTTATCCCACGTATGAGTACAACTGACCGGAACCTCATCGGATCGCCTGTGGAATCATTACTTATTTACAATACTAGCACACAATGTTTTGAAGCTTGGAACAATACCACTTCCTCTTGGGTAGCTTTTGGTTGCATTGGTTGCCAACTACCGGGTGCATTTACTGCCAGTGCGGCAAGTGGTATTACAGCAACAACCTTTGCATCTAACTGGGTTGCAAGCGCAGGAGCTACAACATACTATTTAGATGCTGCTACCGATGCTGCTTTTACAAGTTATGTAAGTGGTTATACTAACTTAAACGTTGGTAATGTGCTTACCGCAAACGTTACAGGCTTAACCTGTGCTACCACGTATTATTATCGTGTAAGAGCAAACAATACTTGTGGCACAAGCGCTAACTCTAATGCTATTACTGTTGTTGCAGGATCTTGTGTACCAACAGCTCCTGCCTGTGGCACACAAATATTTGCAGCCGCCAACTTAGATGCAGGCACAATGGTAAACAGTACAGCAGGAGGTTCCCAGCAGCCATCACCTTATAATTATAAATACTGTTATAACAATGTGGCTGCCAACTGTGCTACTTACGGTGGTTTATACGAATGGGATAATGTAATGCTTGGTGCAGCAAGTACCAACTGCGACCCCTGTGGTGCAGGTGGTGTACAAGGTATGTGCCCAGCGGGTTACCACATACCCACCGATTTAGAATGGAGTCGTTACGAATATTGCATTGAAAACACCGTTGCCCCAACTGGCGCTACATCATTAGCAACCTTCCAAACTACAGTAGGATGGCGTGGTACAAACTCCACAGCCGGCCCCGGAGATAAAATGAAAGCGACATCAAGTAACACTCCCGCATGGGATGGCACCAATACAAGTGGTTTTAATGCCTTGCCTGCAGGTTACCGCAAATACAGTGACGGTTTGTTCATCGGTCTGGGCGCGGACACTTACTTCTGGAGTGCCACGGAGAGTAGTGCTACGGATGCGAGGCTCAGGGAATTGAACACGGGTAATGGGCAGAGCCTCCGGAGTGACGGCATAAAGGCGTACGGCTTCTTTGTTCGCTGTTTGCAGAATTGATATCAACTCCGGTCTTTAGAGTGGAGATTAGGGTATTTGTAAAAATAATGATTCACACAACCAGAAAGAACATCAAAAAAAATCGTAATATGAAACCCTTTTTTACCCTTTTATTCATCCTTTTTTCTTCACTCTATGCTATCGCGCACAGAGGTGACTATCTTGCAATTACCAATGTTAAAATATCCGAAACCACGGATTCGTACTTTTATTCATTTTTCGTTCAAAATATCAAACAAGCACCCTTATCCGATGTGCAAATTGAATTTTGGATCAACGAAAAGTCCGTTTTTCAAAAACATTACAATTACATTCCAGACACGCTCAAAATTTTTACAGAGCAATTTGTGGTTGATAAAAATTTATTTTCTCCCGAAAAAGATAAAATACAAATTGAAATCACACATATTTTTGGCAAGAAGGCCGATTGGGGAGGATGGGATGCTCCCGCCCCAGCTGATAATTATCGAAAAAATGAGGATACGGTTCGGCAAACAAACACTTTCTATGCTGAGTTTTATGCGGATGCTCCGTGGAGGATGAAAAAAACTGCTGCTTCTGGAAATATTCTTGGTATTCCCATTCATTTTTTCTTACACGATGCAGATTTAGAGGACTTTACCACATTGTCAGTGGATAAAATCAACATTCAACTAAAAAATGCCAACGCTTCCTCCTTCGGCCCCGTATTAACTTTCAATACGATTCCAGATGCTGTTTTTAAGTCCTATTTTTCGTGTCTTTCTCCTTCCGATGCCAATTTGGATATCAAGCAATTTTCGCTTAATAGTTTCATCGCTTCAAATACTTCTACTATTGATTTTAACGAAGTCTCAGGATGGTTTTATGATTATGTTCCGATAGTTAATAAATATTGGTATTTTACTTTTAATATTCCTCCCTCTGTATTAGCAGGAATGAATAATGTGATAGATATTCTCGTTACTATCAAATATGCTAACACCGGATGGTCGGATAATGTGATTGGACTGCGTGTGTTCCGTTCGGATTTTGCTATTCCTTCTCTGTCAGGTTATTACCGTGGCGATACCCATCTTCATTCTATGTACACGCAAAACAGTGCGGAATTAGGATTTTCCTTGCGTGCCACCAAAAAAGCAGGGACATTAATTGGATTGGATTGGATAACCACCACCGACCATACCAGCGATTTTGATAATTATGGTATTTCTATTTCTTCCAACTGGGCAAGGATTCAATCCGAAACGCAACAACTCAACAGCCAAGATACTTCTTTGATTTACATTGCAGGACAAGAACTTGCAGCAAATAATAGTAAAGGACAACTCGTGCATTTTCTCGCATATCCTAATCCTGCTTCCCCCTACACATTTCCTTTTTTGGGAGATGGGGGGGGCGACTTATCTTCAACTTCTGTGAGCGTGGATAACGCTTTGTTCCAAATGGATTTAATAGGCGCCTTCGGTTATGCGGCTCATCCTTTTGCTGCCGGAGATAAATTATCTGCTACGGTTAATGGCGGCATCTGGAATCTGGGACATCCAGGTTTTTCAGCTAATGGAAACTCATTTCCAATAACTGGTGGTAATATTATTTGTAATGATACAGCTTCGTCATCAGATGTTTTCAGCACTCAACAGGGAAAATTAATCAAAAACGCACTCAAAGGAGCACAAATCTGGAATGTGCGTAATACATTAGAAACCACAGGCGACCAACTTGACCCATGGGATGTGGATAATAATTCAAGCGGATTTTTTACGCCCATTGATACTTCGTTATACAGCGGACATATCAAACGATTCCGACAAGGACAGGAAATTGTCAACTTCATTAACCAGCTAGGGTTATCTCTGAAAAATCAGAACCCTAATTATCAGAATTGGAAATTTAATTTTTCTGCCGGAGCTGATGCTCACGGTTCTTTTAACAGCAGTAATACCGGTGACTTTCTAGGGATAGGAACCATTGATGATAATGCCGTTGGAAAACTTACCACCGCTGTTTACTGCCCTAATGGAATGGGGCCAAGCGGAAAAAATATTTTAGCCGCGCTTTACAAAGGCCGAAGTTCCTTGTCGGACGGTCCTTTGCTGGTAATGGGTGTCAGTTCGGATGGGGCGAATGCCAACAATGAAATTTTTATGGGTGATGATGTGATAATAAACAATGCCGACACAGCAAATTACTACATCAATTTTGATTATTCCACCACACCCGAATTTGGAGATATTACAGATATCAATTTTAGTGTCGGGACTTCTTTGGGAGAACAAAAAATTGCGCTCTCTTCTTTTCAAATTTCCGGCACACACATTATCAGAATAAAACTAACCGACTTGTTGGAAACAGTGTTCGGTACTGGAAATATTCCGCAGGGAAATTATTTTTACATCCGTACCGAAATGCAAACTTTCAGAGATTTAACCGGACAAACTGCTGTGTATAGAAATAACTATAGTCAACATCATTCATTCACAAACCCTATCTGGCTCAAGTTTGATGGAACTGTAGGGGTTGCACAAGCACGGGAAATAAAACAGTTCTCTATTTATCCGAATCCTTCAAACGGAAAATTCAACCTCGTTTTTGCGAGTGGAGCCAAGCAATCTCAAATAGAAATTTACAATGTGCTTGGAGAATGTATTTACAA
>MEPB01000109.1 GCA_001769385.1 Bacteroidetes bacterium RIFCSPLOWO2_12_FULL_35_15
TCGATACTCTTTATAGGTGTTTACAGCCCACCATCTTGAAAACAACATGCACATAAAACGCAAGCGTTTTATGTGCTTCTTGGCACACTCAATTCTTAAGCACAGCAACTAATCAACGTAAAGACAAATGGGGCGGATCATTCGAAAACAGAGCTCGTTTGATCAGAACCATTTTGAAAGAAACACGTGCAGCATTACCAAAAGATTTCATTGTGGGTGTTAGATTATCACCTGAAGACAAAGGAACCTTCAAAGGAATCGATTTTGATGAAAGCCTGAAACTGGCTTCCTTGTTAGCTTCCGAAGGAGCTGATTATATCCATGTTTCACCTTGGGACTCATTTAAGAAACCGGAAAAATATATAAACGGATCAAAAACCATCATTGAATATTTCAGAGATAAAATTCCTGCCCCGGTTCCAATCATTGTTGCAGGTGAAATCTGGACCGGACCCGATGCAGAAAAAGCACTAAGCCTTGAAGCCGACTTTGTTGCTTTAGGAAAAGTAGCTATTGGAAATGCTGACTGGCCAACAAAAGCAAAAGATATTAATTATCAACCCTCTCGACCACCCTATTCTATTGACCATTTACAAAAACAAGAATTGGGAGAATCGTTTATTACCTATATGAAAGGATGGAAAGGTTTTGTTGTTTCCGAATAAAATTATGCATCCTAATTCTCGACATATGTTCCATTTGGCAAATTAAATCCCTACACGGCTAAATGACTACACGAACGGTAGGCTAATAACAAATTTAAACTGTATTTTTATCTTTCAAATTAATAGAAGATAATGATTCGTTTAAATCAAGTTCATAAATCATATGCCATCGGTAGGAATAGAATGGAAGTTCTGAAAGGAATTGACATGCACATAAAAGAAGGTGAACTTGTTTCGATCATGGGTTCATCAGGTTCCGGTAAATCAACGCTGCTAAATATTTTAGGAATCCTCGACAATTATGATTCAGGCGAATATCATCTGAATAATATTCTTATCCGCAATCTTTCTCAAACAAAAGCAGCACAATTAAGAAATAAATTTTTAGGGTTTGTTTTTCAATCTTTCAATTTACTTGCTTTTAAAAATGCAATTGAAAACGTAGCGCTACCATTATATTATCAAAAAGTAAGTCGCAAAGAAAGAAATAAAATTGCATTGGAATATTTGGATAAAGTTGGATTAAAAGACTGGGCACATCACCTGCCAAGTGAAATGAGCGGGGGTCAAAAACAACGTGTAGCCATTGCCCGCGCATTGATAGGGAAACCAAAAGTTATCTTTGCAGATGAACCAACCGGAGCACTTGATTCAGCAACATCATCCGAAGTGATGGCTATTTTTAAAGAAGTAAACAAACAAGGAATAACTGTTGTGATTGTTACACACGAACATGATATCAGCGCCATGACCGATCGCATCATACGGTTGAAAGATGGTTTAATAATTAATGAATAAAGAAATTAGAATTGTGCTTATACACTCCTTCGACAAACTCAGGATGACAATGCACAGTAAAAAAACAACAACATTAAAACGCATTCAGTCTGAGTTTGTCGAAGACTATTAGGAAAACCAAAGTGATACAACAAACAAATGTTTGATATAGACAAATGGCAAGAAATTTTTGGTACCATCAGCAAAAATAAGCTGAGGACTTTTCTTACTGCATTTAGTGTAGCATGGGGAATTTTTGTTCTAATAATTTTGCTAGGTGCAGGTAAAGGGTTGAGAAATGGTGCTGAAAAACAATTCATGAGCGATGCTGTGAATAGTTTAAATGTTGAATCAGGTGAAACGACAATGCCATACAACGGTTTAAAACCGGGAAGAACAATACAGCTTACGAACGAAGATTTTAATCTAATAAAAGAAAAAATAAATCACATTGAATATTCCAGTGCATCTTACAGGGGACGAAGTGCAAATGTTTTAAGTTATAAAAATGAACATGCGGCATTCACAGTTCGTCCTGTTATGCCTGATCATTGTTTCTTGGAAAATGCACAAACACTCGAAGGCCGGTTCATTAACCAAATTGATATTCGGGAGTATCGGAAAGTTTGTACTATAAGCGTTCCTGTTAAAGAAGCTTTATTTAAAAATGAAGAAGATCCTTTAAATAAATTTATTGACGTTGGTGGAATTCCTTTTAAAGTAGTTGGTGTTTTTACTGATCCTGGGAATGGTGATAACAACAGGATCTATATTCCTGTTACAACTGCTCAGCGAGCATACAACGGGAAAAACAATATAGATAACATCTGGTCAAGTATTGATAAAGGCGGACTCGAAAATAGTGAAGCAATTGTAAACAATGTCAGAACAATACTTGCAGCGAAACATAATTTTAATCCTGCCGATATTAGTGCTATTCGAATTGAAAACTGGTCAGATAATTATGTACGGATCATGAATATGCTGGATGGAATAAAAATATTTATATGGATAATAGGCATTTTCACATTGATAGCAGGTGTTGTTGGTGTTAGTAATATCATGATGATCATCGTAAAGGAACGAACTAAAGAAATTGGAATTCGCAAAGCAATTGGCGCAACCCCATCCTCCATCGTTATGTTAATAGTTCAGGAAGCCATTTTTATTACTGCAATTGCAGGATATGTTGGGTTGGTTATTGGAGTCGGGGTTTTACAATTAATAAATATGGCAGGGGTTGAAGGAGATTTTTTTCATCGGCCGGAAGTAGATTTTAATGTTGCAATTTCTGCTACCTTATTAATTATAGTTTCAGGAGCATTGGCTGGATTGTTTCCTGCATTAAAAGCAGCAAAAGTACAACCGGTTGAAGCATTAAGAAGTGAATAAAATATGTTTGATATAGACAACTGGCAGGAAATTTTTGCAACCATTAAAAAAAATAAGTTGCGCACTTTTCTTACATCTTTAGGTGTAGGCTGGGGAATATTTATGCTCGTGATAATGCTCGGTGCTGGTAATGGATTAAAAAATGGGGTGATGCAGGATTTCAAAGGAACAGCTACCAATAGTTTTTTTATGTGGACACAAAAAACTACCAAAGCATACAAAGGCATGAAACCCGGGCGCAACTTTAATTTCAACAATGGCGATGTAAAGGCTCTTTCTCAAATCAAGGAATTATCCATTGTGTCACCACAAAATCAATTAGGTGGATATCAAGGTGGGAATAATGTGATCAGGGGATTAAAGACTGGAAATTTTGAAGTCGGAGGAGTTTATCCAAACATAAAGGATATTCAGGAAATCAAAATTGTGGAAGGCAGATTTTTGAATGAAAATGATATTCGTGAAAAAAGAAAAGTATGCGTCATCGGTTCACGTGTAAAAGAAGTATTATTTAAAGCGGATGAAAATCCTATTGGAGATTATATTCAGATTAATGGTGTCTATTTTAAAGTGATCGGCCTTACAAAACCTTCCGGAAACGGAAATGATGCGCGTGAACAATCTCAAAAGATTCAGGTACCGTTTTCAACTTTTCAAAATGCATTTAATTATGGAGATGTTGTTGGGTGGTTTGCAATTGCATCACGTAAAGATATTCCTGCATCTGTTGCCGAAGAAAAAGTAATGGCCCTTATAAAAGAAAGACATAAAATTTCACCTGATGATAAATTGGCAATCGGGCACTGGAACATGGAAGTACAGTATAATAAAATGAATGGATTGTTTACAGGTATTAACGGATTGATTTGGTTTGTTGGTATTGGAACACTCATTGCCGGAGTGATTGGAATAAGTAATATCATGCTGATCGTTGTAAAAGAACGCACAAAAGAAATTGGAGTGAAACGTGCATTGGGGGCTATACCGAGTTTAGTGGTCGGACAAATAATTCTGGAGTCGGTTTTTTTAACATTGGTGGCAGGTTATTTTGGATTGGTATCCGGAGTGCTTTTATTAGAAGGAATAAATTCAATGTTAGGGGACAGCATTGAAATGTTTAAAAACCCAACAGTTGATTTGAATGTTGCTCTTTTTTCGTTAAGCGTATTAGTTGTTTCCGGAGCTTTTGCAGGATTAATTCCTGCATACAGAGCGGTTTCCGTTCATCCGGTAGAAGCTTTACGAGCAGAATAAAATTTATTACATAAGAAGGACAAATTTTAAACAAGATTCAATTAAATGCTCGTCAGTCTGAGGAAGCCTGTGGTGAGCTTTTGTCGAACCATCGAAGACTGATAGGAAAGCCAAGAAAGAAAGCAATGAAAGCAATGTATATATATTTACTTAAATGTTCTGACAACTCATACTACATTGGCGTAACCAATAATTTAGAAAGAAGATTATTAGAGCATAACGAAGGAATAAATATTAATTGCTATACATTTTCACGAAGACCAATTAAACTTGTTTTTTCTGAACTATTCGACAATGCTAAAAAAGCAATTGCATTTGAGAAAAAAATAAAAGGATGGTCACGAAAAAAGAAAGAAGCTTTAACAAATAATGATTGGCATTTATTGCCAGAATTATCAAAATCATTTGCAAATAAAGCTAACGCACTCCTTCGACAAACTCAGGATGACAACACACTTAATATAAATTTGTTAAAAAAATAATAATTATGATTCGTAAAATTTTAAAAATCAGTTTACTAATACTATTGTTAAGCGTTTTCGTCTGGACAATTTATTTTTTATATTCTAAATCAGCTCAACCACCGGTTGTATTTCAAACTATTGCACCGTTTGATACAACCATTATTAAAAAAACAGTTGCTACCGGAAGTGTTATTCCCCGCAGGGAAGTAAATATGAAATCACAAGTTTCCGGTATCATTGAAAAATTATATGTTATTGCCGGACAAGAAATTAAAACCGGTGATGTGATCGCAAAAGTGAAGATCATTCCCAATATGATCAATCTTGCAAATGCTGAAAACAGAGTTAATCAGGCAAAAATAAATTTTGATAATTCACAAACTGAATATGATAGAAATGAAAGTTTGCTAAAACAAAATGTTATTGCAAAAGCCGATTTTCAGCCTTACGAATTAAAATTAAAATCTGCAAAAGAAGAATTAGATGCAGCGGAAAACAATTTGCAACTGATAAAGGAAGGGGTAACTAAATCGGCCGGACAAGCCACCAACACGCTAATTCGCTCAACCATAACGGGAATGGTGTTGGATGTTCCCATGAAAGAAGGAAGCAGTGTGATCGAAAGCAATACCTTTAATGAAGGAACTACCATTGCATCTGTTGCTGATATGGGTGAAATGATCTTTGAAGGAAAAGTAGATGAAAGTGAAGTAGGAAAAATACATGAAGGAATGGATTTGATCCTTACTATTGGCGCTATAGATAAAGAAAGCTTTTCAGCCAAGTTAGAATACATTGCACCAAAAGGTGTTACTGAAAATGGTGCCATCCAATTTCTGATCCGTGCGGCACTGGCAAAAAACAACGGGAGTTTTCTTCGCGCAGGATATAGCGCGAATGCAGATATAATACTTGCAAAAAAAGACAAAGTGTTTTCTATTCCTGAAAATGTTTTGAAATTCGAAAAGGAAAAAACATTTGTCGAAATTGAAACCAGCAAAAATGTTTTTGAAAAAAGATACATTACCACAGGTTTGTCTGACGGGCTCAATATTGAAGTAGTAGATGGTCTTAAAAAAACAGATCGTATCAAAGTTCCGCAAATGGATAATATGCCCGGCAAAGAAGCGTAATATAATTGTATCGATTAATTGGGTTGCAATTTTCCCCTTTTGACATACTAAAATTATTTGAAAGATTTTTTTCCTGTTGCAATTCTCCAATCTTTTGATTACAATTGCAAACTACTCCATGAAACGCATAAAAAAAATATGGGATTCCATTTCTAATATAGGAATTCTTGCTAATATAAGTACATCTGATAAAAAGCGCATTCTGCTTTTAAATCAAATGACTTTTACATCCATTGTTTTATCAATATTATTCATCCTGGTTTTTTCAAGTTTGAATTTTCCAAATACAATTACCATTCAACTTATATTTTTATTTTTCTACTTTTCTGTTCTTTATTTTTCATCACGAAGTTTTTTTAGGTTTTCAAAAGTGTTATTTATAGTTACACTTTTTACGCATGTTTTTGTTTTATGCTTACTTTTTGGTGAAGCCTCTCAAACACATTTATTATATATTCCGGCTGCCGTTATCCCAATTGTACTATATGATCTTAAACAAATTCAAATTAGTTTTTCGTTCATTTTTTTATCAATTGCGACTTTAGTATTTCTTTACCTGATCAATTTTTCCGCTTTTTTTTCGCTAACGTTATTACCAGACTTACTGGGAAAAATACGTCTCACTTTTATTATCACTGCAATAGTAGCAGAGATATTTGTGATTTATTCTTTAATTGCTAACTATGATAAAACGGAACGAAATTTAGATGAGAGCAACCTTCTTTTACAACAACAGCTGCAAGCTATTTTTGATAATTCATTTGATGCTCTGTTCCTGGTAAACTGGAAAGAGAGAAAAATTGTTAAAGCCAATAATAGAGCTGTTGAACTATTTGAAGCGGAAAAAGAATGTGACTTCTATGGATTATATGGATTGGAATTTCATAAATCACCGAAAGAAAAAACGAATTATGAGGAAATGCGTAAATCATTAAAAGAAAAAGGCGTATTCGAAGAGGAGATTTTATATAAAACATTTAAAGGAAATGAATTTTGGGGAGCATTGGTCATACAGATCATTTATATTTCAGGTATGCCATACCAGTCCATCCGCATTACAGATATTACACATCAAAAAAACATAAAAAAGCAAATACAGGACTCTCTTCATGAAAAAGAAATTTTGCTTTCCGAAATTCATCATCGGGTAAAAAATAATTTAGCCGTGATCAGCGGATTATTAGGGTTGCAATCTGCCTATGTGGAAGATGAAAAAGCCAAAATCTTGTTTGAAGATAGCCGTAACCGAATACACTCAATGGCTTTGATACACGATAAGTTATATCAACATGAAACTTTTGCCAAAATTGAATTTCAGGCGTATATTAACGATTTAATAGATCATATTAAATGATCCTATTTTTCAAAACAAACTAAGGTCAATTTCACGGTTACATGTAATGATATTTTTCTGGATATTAAAACTGCTATCCCTTGTGGTTTGATATTAAATGAACTTATTACAAATGCTTGTAAACACGCGTTCAAAGACAGAACCGAAGGCGAAATTAAAATTGTTTGTTCAAAAATGGGAGGAAATTTTACCTTAATGGTAAGCGACAATGGCGTTGGTTTTGATGGAGAAGAAGCATTAAAAAAGCCCAACTCTTTAGGCCTGACATTAATAAATGCCCTGACGGAACAGATCAACGGAAAGATAAAAACAACACTTCACAATGGAACAGCATATTACATTTCAATAGAAGTATAAATTTATGGCCAACATTTTAATTGTAGAAGACGAAGCAATCGTAGCACTGGAAAACAAAATGAATCTTAGTGCACTGGGACATAAGATATCAGCGATAACATCATCAGCGGAAAATGCACTCATCGCTTTTCACGAAAAAACTCCCGACCTGATCTTACTGGATATTAAATTAAAAGGTACAATGGATGGAATTGAAGCAATACATGAAATCCGAAAACACTCTCCCGTCCCTGTTATTTTTATTTCCGGAAATTCCGATACTAAAACATTACAACGTATAAGTGAAATTTCAAATGTCATTTATTTACAAAAACCTATTTTGGTTGATGAATTAACAAATGCTGTAAATACTATGCTCAGCAAAGACTCTTCTGCGCTCACATTTTAGTTTTATATCTGACAAAAAATGGAAAAAACGGAGCGACTTCAGCTTTTGAAAAAATTATTAAAAGTTGAACGTGACGAAGATTTTGAACAATATAAGCATCATTTTTCCCGTAACAACATTAACCACCGAAGAGAAAATGGGGTTACCTGGTATCCTGTTGTAATTACAAATGTTGAGATAGGACTTGGGGAATACCTTTCCATCGATATCGAACGCACGACCAATCACAATGAACCCCATCAGTTTTCAGGAGGAAAAACAGCTTCTCTGTTTTCGAATAATCACACAGATGCATCACCTGTTAATGGGACAATAAAAGTGCTGGGGCGGAATAAAATCCGCTTGTCACTTAACATAGATGAATTGCCCGATTGGTGTGATGATGGTAAACTTGGCATCAATTTACTTTTTGATGAAAGAAGTTATAAGGAAATGGATATTGCAATGGAAAAAGTAATTACTGCTTCTCATTCCCGCTTAGCTCATTTGAGGGATGTGATGTATGAATTAAAGATTCCTGTCTTTGATAAAACGGATGAATCGTTGCACATCACCGGATTAAACCAATCACAAAATAAAGCAGTACAAAAAATAATAGCGGCCAGAGACATTGCTATCATTCATGGACCACCGGGAACAGGAAAAACGACAACACTTGTTCAGGCTATACGACTGACTTTGAAAACCGAAAAGCAAGTTTTGGTTTGTAGTTCGAGCAACACAGCCGTTGACCTGCTCACCGAAAAACTACATCGTACCGGAATAAATGTATTACGACTGGGTAATCCTGCTCGTATATCGGAAGATGTAATTTCAAATACGCTGGATGCAAAAGTTGCTGCACATGATTCATACAAGGACTTAAAAAGTTATCGTAAAACAGCCGAAGAATATTTTAGGATGGCAGGAAAGTACAAACGGACGTTTGGCAAAGAAGAACGTGAGCAACGGCAATTATTTTACCAGGAAGCACGAAAAATATTACAAGAAGCACGGGTTTTAGAAGACTATATCATCAGTGAACAGTTTGATAAAGCTCAGGTAATTGCATGCACACCTGTTGTGTCAGCAGGTCGAATGATGCGCGACAAACAATTTACTACTGTATTTATTGATGAAGCCGCACAAGCCTTGGAGCCGATGTGTTGGATCCCGATCTCCAGAAGCAACCGTGTAATTTTTGCAGGCGATCATTTTCAATTACCTCCAACAGTAAAATCAAAAAAAGCAGAAAATGAAGGATTGAAAGAAACGCTGTTTGAAAATTGTATGCACATTGAAAACATTTCCGTGATGCTGAATACCCAATATCGCATGAACGAACACATCATGAATTTCTCCAATCAAAAATTTTATCAGAATAATTTAGTTGCCGACACCTCCGTAAAAGATACTGTTTTGAGTTTTGATCCGATTGAAACACTTTTAAATACTGCTTTTGATTTTATTGACACCGCCGGTTGCGGATATACTGAAATTGTAAACCCCGAAAGTTTAAGTATTGCCAATCCTGAAGAAGGGCAATTGCTCTTGAAGCACTTGAAATTAGTGTTGGAACAATACGAACAAAGTAATAAATCCGGAAAAAAAATAAGCATAGGAATCATTTCTCCTTACAAAGAACAGGTTCAGTATTTAACAACACAAATTACTGCGGACGAAGAAATGAAAAATTATTTGTCGCAGATTGCAGTTAAAACCGTTGATGGATTTCAGGGGCAGGAACGCGATATAATTTACATCAGTTTAGTACGTAGCAATGATCTGCGGGAAATTGGTTTTTTAAATGACATCCGCAGAATGAATGTGGCACTTACCCGTGCAAAGAAAAAATTAGTGGTGATTGGTGATAGCGCCACGCTTGGAAATCACCCCTTTTACAAATCATTTTTAGAATATGCCGATAGCGTTGGAGCATACAAAACAGCTTGGGAGTTTATTGGGTACGAGTAAGAGGATTTGAAAATAGTTACATTTATACTCGAACAAAAGAGCGATTAACCAATATTGATTTTAGTTAAATAAAATTTTTACTGATGTTTAAATTTTTTGAATTCATCACAGAGGGGATTGGTTGGTTAAAGATTGCATTGTCTCCAACCCTTATTGGAATCGGAATTGGTGCTATTGTGTATTATTTGAACCAAGACTTATTAGGATTTGTTATTGGTGGGCTCTTTGTTATCGTTGGATTTATTGGAGGAATAATTTGGGCAACACGTATTTGGAAAACAAAAGGCACAGTCTGGTTTTTATCAAGAACCATGGCAACTCCTGAACTTGACAAAAATGATGGTACAATACCTGATATGTCAAACTTGGACAATCCACTTTCACCAAACATTAAGGAAAAATATATTATTTTAATTGCTGGATTTAGTTTTATTATTATTTTAATCCTCGCATCTATATATCCAGTATTTCAAAAAAGCATAGGCGTTCCACCCCCTCAAAATCAAAAACAGAGTGTTGCTCCTGACACTTCAAAAGTTGATAGAATAATTAAATTTTCATTATTCGTTAAACAGAGTATCCCGGAAGGTGATTCGACAGGTGGCATTATCAACATAACGGAAAACGGGAAACCGTATCTAACAATTAATTCTGAAGGAATAAAATATCCAGTTGCCTTAGACTTTAATGAAAACTATCTTATCGAATGCTCAAAAAAAGGCTATGTAACAAAAGTTGTTGCCTTCGACACGCATATACCCAAAGGAAGAGAAAATGAAGAATTTGCTAATTTTTTTGTAGAGGTGGCGTTATACAAAAGTGCAAATGGGAAAACAACAAATTCAACAAAACCTATTGGTGGTGTTAGATTTGATAGTTTATTGGATGATTTTGAAAAAATAAAAAATTAATCATTTTCCCCGTTCAGCCTAGCTCTCGCCCTCGTTTGTAACGAGGGCGTTTGAATAATGCGTTTATAACGCAACATCTGTTTTTTTTGTACGATGCATCACAGATACATTTCTTGTATGTCCGCGTTGTAAACGAGGACGAGGGTCTAAAAAAACTACTTGTAAATAATCTTAAAAATTAAAATAGTTACTGCAAAAACAAGCGTTATTGCGTTCCCAATGATGAGTGGAGCTTCTCCTAAAAATATTCCGTAAAAGAGCCAACATACGATCCCAAATGTAAAAAGGATATACATCCCTAAAGAAATGCTTTTCGTATTACGTGTTTTTAAAATTTGAACAACTTGCGGCACAAATGAAATTGTGGTACAGGTGGCTGCTACCAGGCCCAATAATGCAATTAAATTCATGTGATTTGTTTGATGGCAAAGCTAATCAAAATTAATTTTACCACTTATCACAAAATTCCGGTGGTTTCGTTTTCATTTCATTAAATTTGCCAATTCAAATGCTTTAAAATCGGATTTCACCGATTCTATTTATAAATTTGCATCTATGAAAAATGTTAATCTAATTGTTGTTTTATTTTTAGTGTGTTCATTATCAATAAAAGCGCAAGATGCCACAAAAACATCACAACCCTGGACATTGGAAACCTGCATTGATTATGCTTTAAAAAATAACATTCAAATAAAACAGTCGGAATTAAATACCGAACTTTCCGAAATAAACTTAACACAAAGTAAAGCAAATTTACTTCCTTCGCTTAATGGCAATGCTTCTCATACTTATAATTATGGTCGTACTATTGACCGGTTTACCAATCAATTTGCAACCCAGCAAGTGCTTTCACAAAACCTTTCGTTGAGTAGCGATGTAACATTATTTGGAGGGTTACAAACAATAAATTCAATTAAAGAAAATAAGTTTACTTATTTAGCAAGCAAATATGATGTGGAAAAAATGAAGAATGATATTTCATTAAATATCGCATCAGCATACCTGCAAATATTATATGCAATGGAAGCGGCTGAAAATGCTCGCAATCAAATGGGAATAACAAATGCACAAGTAGAACGCACAAAAAAACTGGTTGATGCCGGTGCTGCTGCTAAAGGAACATTATTAGATATCCAGGCACAATTAGCCTCCGAAGAATTGAATGTAACCAATACACAAAATCAGTTAGATCTTTCCTATCTTGCTTTGGCTCAATATTTAAATTTACCATCCGCAACCGATTTTACAATCGTTAAACCTGATTTATCAGTCGGCAATGAAACTTTATTAACAGCAACTGCAAGCCAAATTTATAATTCAGCGGTAAGCAATTTACCCGAAATTAAAAGTGCCGATTTAAAAGTAAAAAGTGCCGAGAAAGCAGTAGATGTTGCTTTGGGAGGATTAAGTCCCAGGTTAGTTTTCAGTGCTTCCTATGGAACCGGATATTCAAGTGCAAGTCAACAAATGACTTCAGATCCTGTTTTTCAGAATTATCAACCAAATGGAAGTTTTACTTCTGCCGGTGATACTGTGTTATCACCATCTTTTTCCAGTCCGGCATTTGAAAAAATCCCCTTCTCAAAACAATACAATGACAACATAAACAAATCATTCGGTTTTTATTTAACTATCCCTATTTTCAATAGATTTCAGACTAAATCAACAATTGACAGGGCTCGGATTCAAAAAACAAATGCTGACCTGAACGTTGAATCCACAAAACTACAGATCGAAAAAAATATTCAACAAGCTTATGCTGATGCCAATGCCGGATTAAAAAAATATAACGCCACATTAAAAGCCGTTGATGCCATGCAGGAATCCTTTAAATATACCGAACAAAAATTTAATGTCGGAATGGTAAATACGACAGATTATAATACTGCAAAAAACAATTTAATTAAAGTTCAAAGCGATCTGTTACAATCAAAATACGAATATGTTTTTAAAACAAAGGTGTTGGACTTTTATCAAGGTAAACCATTAAAATTCTAAAATAATTAATCATTCATTTTTATGAAAAAAATTTATTGGATACTGATAGTAGGAGTGCTGATTTTAATAACAGTTATCCTGTTCAAAAATTTTTCAGGAAGCAAGGCAATACCTGTTACAACAGAGAAAGCGGAGAAAAGAAGTATTGTTGAAACCGTATCGGCAAACGGAAAAATTCAACCCGAAGTGGAAGTAAAAATAAGTTCGGATGTATCGGGCGAAATTGTTGAATTAATGGTAAAAGAAGGCGATCAGGTAAAAAAAGGTGACCTGCTTTGTAAAATAAGTCCGCTAATCTACGAATCCAATTCAAGCAGAATGGTGGCCACATTAAATGGTGCAAAAGCAAACTTATCCAACTCTAAAGCACGCCTTGAACAAGTAAAAGCTTCGTTTATAAATATTGAATCTTCTTATCTGCGAAGCAAAAAACTATTTGATCAGGGCGCTATTTCTCAATCTGATTTTGATGCTTCTAAAGCCGGTTTTGAAGGAGCAAAAGCAGATGTAAAAGGTGCTGAAGAAAATGTGAATGCATCAGATTACAATGTAAAAAGTACCGAAGCATCCTTAAAAGAAGCAAATGATAATCTTGCAAAAACAAATATCTTTTCGCCTGTTAACGGAACTGTTTCAAAATTAAATAAAGAAAAGGGCGAACGCGTAGTTGGAACAGCACAGTTTGAAGGAACAGAGATTATGCGTCTTGCAAATCTTAATGAAATGGAAGTAAGTGTTGATGTGAATGAAAATGATATTGTTCGTGTACATAATAATGATACTACTTTAATTGAAGTGGATGCTTATATGGACAGAAAATTCAAAGGCATTGTTACCGAGATAGCAAACTCCGCAAATACAACCGGAGTTACAGCTGAGCAGGTAACAAATTTTACAGTGAAGATCCGGATTTTGCAAGAATCATATTCGGATTTATTTAACTCAACAAAAACCAATGCTCCTTTTCGTCCCGGCATGAGTGCAACCGTTGATATTCAAACTAAAAAAGCAGGTAATGTCATTACAGTTCCTATACAAGCTGTTACCACCAGGACCGACAGCAGTAAATACCATCCGAAAGATATCAAAAAACAAGAAGAAGGGCCTGATGGAATTATCGTAAAAAATGCAAATGACAAAAGTGATAAAAATGATGCAACCGAAGCTTTGAAAGCCGAAGAATGTGTTTTTGCTTTAGTAGATGGAAAAGCTAAAATGATAAAGGTTAAAATTGGCATTCAGGACAATAATTATATTGAAATAAAAGAAGGCATAAAAGAGGGTGACGAAATTATTTCAGGACCCTACAGTGCGGTATCAAAACTTTTGAAAGAAGGTTCGGAAGTTAAAAAAGTTGAGAAAACAGACTTATTTAATGTTCCGAAAAAATAGTTTGAAAATTTACTGATGCTATATTCATTTTCAAATTAAAATTAATGGCGCTCATTTTAAATCTCGAAACCGCAACTACCGTTTGCAGTGTATCACTAGGAAAAGATGGGGAATTACTCGCTTTAAAAGAGCAAAATGGCGATTATTCACATGCCGAAAATCTCACACTTTTTATTGAAGATGTTTTAAAAAAAGCAAATGTGAAAATTTCGGAATTAGATGCTATCGCAGTTAGCAAGGGTCCCGGCTCCTACACGGGATTGCGAATTGGGGTGAGCACGGCAAAAGGATTATGTTATTCACTGGATAAACCTTTGATTGCAATTGATACGCTGAAACATATTGCATTAGCAGCTTCTCAAAATTTCAAATCTCAAATTTCAAATCCAAAATCTCTTTTTTGTCCTATGCTGGATGCAAGAAGAATGGAAGTGTATTGCGCGCTATTTGATTCTTCCCTTAATTATGTCAGAGAAACAGCTGCTGAAATTATTGACCAATCTTCTTTCAAATTACTTTTCTCTCCTTCTGAAAAAGCTAAAGAGGAGTATCCTGTTTATTTTTTTGGTGATGGGGCATCAAAATGCAAAGCTGTTTTATCACAAAATGCAAATGCTTTTTTTATTGATGATATTTTCCCTTCAGCAAAAAACATGGTCTCCCTTTCTGAAAAGGCCTTTATCAACAAGCAATTTGAAGATGTTGCCTATTTCGAACCTTTTTATTTGAAAGATTTCGTTGCCGGAAAGAAAAAGGAAAAATCTTCGTAAAACAAACATCCTTTTAAAGAGCTCTTTTTGAATAATTATCACCGACAATCTGCTTTTTTCACTTAAAATCACGTCAATGAGCAATATCAAGTAATCAAATGCAATATTATTATTCACAATTTTATTCCCTAAAACACAATTAAATAGGGAGGATAAACGTTTTTACAACAATTATTACTTTAATTTTTTATGAAAAATAATTATTAAAATAATTACGCATCGGATTTTTTGAAACTAAATATTATATTTGTATCCCTAAGTAATTCTAACAAAATTTAAACTTAATTGAATTGATGAAAAAGATTTTAATGTTTGCCATTTTTTTTATTGGAATTTCTACATTCTCGTTTTCTCAAGCTACCGGAAAAGGCAGCGAAAAATCAGGTGGTTTTTTATCCCGTATTTTTCACAAAGAGAATAAGCCGCGCAGACAAATGTCGCATTTTGATAAGAAGAAAAAAGATCCTAACATTAAAAACAATGGAACTTCTTATAAGAAAAACCGCAAAGACAAATATGTTGTGGATGGTGACGGATTTGGAACCGCTACACAGGGTAAAAAAAGAAAAGGAAAGAAAGCCGGAACTCATTAATTTTTCTTTATTACTAATTTAATTTCTTAAGGCTGATACTTTTTGTTATTCCTTATTCGAAAATTTCAAATCCGAAAAAAAACTCAATTCATTTTATTAGCTTTTATACTAAATTTCAAACTAACCTTTGTTTAATTTTCTCATCCGCAAAGCTATTATTACACTATGCTTTCCCCATTTTTTATAATTGGTTTTAACATTGTTTTGTTAATTACTTTATGCTACCAATTTAAAATTTGCGTTAATGTTTGTATAGTTTTATCAAAAACAATTTAAATACTACTCGGTATATGCTGAAAGAGAAAAAGATTTTCGTTCTTGATACATCTGTAATTATTTACGACCACATGGCTGCCAAGAGCTTTAAAGAACACGATGTGGTAATTCCTATAACCGTTCTTGAAGAATTGGATAATTTCAAAAAAGGCAATGACACCAAAAACTTTGCGGCACGTGAATTCACCAGATACATTGATAAAATTTCGGATGGAAATACACTCCAGGATTGGATAAACATCAATGGCAAGGGTCATGGAATGATCAAAATTGAAATGCATCAGGATTCTAAAATAGATGCAGAAAAAGTTTTTGGAGAACGCAAAGCCGACCATCGCATTCTAAATACAGCGCTGTATGTTTCAGATAATTTCCCGGATCGTAAAGTAGTTCTTGTAACTAAAGATATTAACCTTCGCATAAAAGCGAAATCATTAAACTTAAATGCGGAAGATTATGAAACCGGAAAAATTAAAGATGTAAACGAACAACTTTACACCGGGAGAAGTGAAATATCCAAAGTCCCTTCTGAATTAATTAATGAAATTTATGAGAAAGGGTTTTGTGAATCTGCTGCTCTTCTTAAAAAACAAAAACCAAAATCCAATCATTTTTATGTTCTGAAAAATGGTTCCAAATCAGTACTTGCTTCGTACAATCCCGCCAAAGATGTGATTGAACGTGTAAAAAAAGTTACTGCTTTTGGTATCAACCCACGCAATGCCGAGCAAGCATTCGCTTTAGATGCGATCTTAAATCCTGCTATTAAATTAGTAACCTTACAAGGTGTTGCCGGAACCGGAAAAACATTATTATCATTAGCCGGAGCGCTCGAGCAACGTAAAGATTTTCATCAGATTTATTTAGCCCGCCCCATTGTTCCTTTGAGTAATAAAGACATTGGTTATTTACCGGGGGATATCAAATCAAAATTAAATCCTTACATGGAACCCTTGTGGGATAATTTAAAATACATTAAAAATCAATTCAACGAAAGAGATCGTGAATACAAGCAAATAACCGAAATGGTAGAACATGAAAAACTGGTTGTTTGTCCCTTGGCTTATATTCGCGGACGAAGTTTATCGGATGTGTTTTTTATTGTTGATGAAGCTCAAAACCTTACTCCACATGAAGTAAAAACAGTTATTTCACGTGCCGGACAAAACACAAAAATTATTTTCACCGGTGATATTTATCAAATTGATACACCTTATCTTGATTCTCAAAGTAATGGCTTATCCTATTTAATTGATAAACTAAAGGACCAAAATCTATATGCTCACGTTACACTTGAAAAAGGAGAACGATCAGAATTAGCGAATCTGGCTAACGAGTTTTTATAGTTTAACATGCTTTATTGATTCCATTATTATATCACCCGATTGGGATTTTGAATGGTTTGATTTCTTTTTTTTCTACCTATTTTTTGATTGAAACTGGGGCATTTGGTAATCTTTTCTTTACCAGGGTATATTATAATGCGCTGTATCTCCCATGCCCAAATAAATACTATCATTAATAACACTGTGCACACCACCTTTTGTTTTATCAAATGTTATGTGCCATAACCCCATTGCATGCCCTCCAAAATTTAAATAATTATTTGGGGGGGAAGGAAAAAGATTAGAAGGCCAGTTTAATTTATATATCATTTCCGGTCTATAAGAGTGAAAAATTCTTTGCTCCAATGTAATTGTAAAAGTATCTGGTGAAATGATTATTGCCGCTGGGGGTAAATGAAGTACACAAATGTTAAAAGTCGCATTAAGGCCAATCTGATTAAAAACCGACATATGACTCTTTTCAATTTCAAGTGGCCCAACACCAATAAATGTATAATCAGGCGTATAATGACTTTCGATGAATTCAGCGTAGGAATATTTACTACTTGAATGGATGTCAATATCTTTGAAAATAAAATCTCCGCTTGTATCTGTGGTATAGGAATAGGATGTTACCTCCACATTATTATGCCCCTTTTCGTGTCTTTCTAATAATTTTACTTCCACATTTGCAAATCCTTTACCAGTGCAGTCATTACGTACATTTCCCCGAATGGTTTCTTTTTTAATATAATCTGCTTCTTCATCCTTTTTGCAGGTTGTGAAAAAAAGAGTAAATATCAGCAATAGAAATATGTATTTAGGTAGGTTCATTTTGGTAATTTTTTCTTTACCAAGGTATCGTATAACTTGTATCTGCTCCCATATCTAAATAAATACTATCATTTATAACACTATGCACACCATTTTTGGTTTTATCGAGGGTGATATGCCACCATCCCATGGGATAATTACATACATTAACATAACTGTATATACCTAAAGCCCCAATATAGAAAAATCTTGGAAAACCTGTTTCTTCATAAACTCGGTTGGGTTCGTAATAATGAAGTGTCCTTTGCTGTATATTAATCGTAAATGTATCGGGTGCGATCGATGTAACATTCTGAGATAATTGCAGAATTAGAAGTTTAAAAGTTGCTGATATCCCAATTTGATTAAAAATAGACATATGGCCCTTTTCAATTTCAAGTGGTCCAATGCCATAAAGAAAATACTCAGGAGAATAATGACTTGCTATATACTCTGCGTAGGTATATTTACTGCTTGAATGGATGTCAATATCTTTGAAAGTAAAATCGCCAAGGTTATCAGTAATGCAGGTATATGAATTTACATCCACATTGTTGCGGCCTTTTTCATATCTTTCCAATAATTTCACTTCTATATTTGCGAACCCTTTACCTGTGCAATTATTTCGCACATTTCCCCGAATGGTCTCTTTTGTAATATAATCTGCTTCATCATCTTTCTTGCAGGTTGTGAAAAAAAGAATAAATATCAGCAATAGAACTATGTACTTAGACAGGGTCATTTGGTAATCTTTTTCTTTTACCAGGGTATAGTGTAACTTGTATCTGCGCCCATACCTAAATAAATACTATCATTAATAATGCTATGTACACCATTTTTGGTTTTATCAAGTATGATATTCCATAAACCCATATGATAATTACCCCAGTTCGGACTAGATTGTGAACCAGGCATTAAATTTCGGGGAAATCTATAAAGTTCCCAAATCCTGTTAGGTTCGTATCTATGCATAACTCTCTGTTCAAGTTTTAGTGTAAAAGTATCTGGTGGAGTAATTATAGTTCCTGATGGAAGTAAAAATATACACAATTTAAAAGTGGCTGAAATACCAATTTGATTAAAAATAGACATATGGCTCTTTTCAATTTCAAGTGGACCAATGCCATAAAGAAAATAATCAGGAGAATAATGACTTGCTATATACTCTGCATAGGAATATTTACTGCTTGAATGGATGTCAATATCTTTAAATGTAAAATTACCAATGTTATCAGTAATACAGGTATATGAATTCACTTCCACATTGTTATGGCCTTTTTCATGACTTTCTAATAATTTTATTTCCACATTTGCAAATCCTTTACCTGTACAATTATTTCGCACATTTCCCCGAATGGTCTCTTTTTTAATATAATCTGCTTCTTCATCTTTTCTACAGGTTGAGAAAAAAATCGCGGATATTATTAAAAAAAACATGCATTTTAATAGGGTCATTTGGTAATAATGATTTTTGAATATTCTGAGTTTTTTTTATTAATCACCTTCAAAAGGTAAATGCCATTTTCTAAATATTGTAAGTCAAATTCATTAGTTTGCTTGTTATTAATTACTTTTGAAAAAACAATTTTCCCTGCCAAATCGCTAACAATCACTTTTGAGTTAATCCCTTCGTCTTTATTTTCCACAACAATTAAACCATTACTTGAATTAGGATAAATTTTCAGGTTGTTGGCAGAAAAAGAGATTTCTTTATAATTTTCGCTTTTGATATTAATCAAAACCGATTCAGTAAATTAATTAAGCTCCTTTCAAAAAAAACGCATGGTGAATCCTCATTCTGCGTTTTTTTATTTTCAGAAACATTATGTTATAAATCATATTTATGTGTTTAATCAACTGTCCCACAATCACCTGCAAATCATGACTATAAACATGTTTTATAAAAGAGGTTTTAATGATATTTGTTCGATTTACACTCAAAATAATAAATGATGAAATAGCCAAGCATTGAACGATCTACAAATCAGAAATGAAAATGTGGCAGGGCAAAGAGCCTGTGGCTCTTTGAGCCAGTAAGTGCGTAAGATGTGGCAATTAAAAAACAAATTATCTACACATGAAAGAGTTTCGAATTGTTGTTCTTGCCAAACAGGTTCCTGATACAAGGAATGTAGGTAAAGATGCTATGAAGGCTGATGGAACGGTAAACAGATCTGTTTTACCGGCCATTTTTAATCCTGAAGACTTGCATGCGCTTGAGCAAGCATTGCGCATCAAGGATAAGTTTCCCGGTTCTACCATTACCATACTTACCATGGGGCCGGTTCGCGCTGCAGAAATACTTCGTGAAGGGTTTTATCGCGGTGCCGATGATGGTATTTTATTAACTGATCGCGCCTTTGCAGGTTCGGATACACTTGCAACGTCTTACGCGCTTGCATGTGCGATACGAAAAATAAAAAATTATGATGTTATTGTTTGTGGCCGACAAGCCATCGATGGCGATACGGCACAAGTTGGACCGCAAGTAGCTGAAAAATTAGGTATCCCACAAATCACCTATGCCGAAGAGATCGTTTCATTAACGAAAGATAAAATTCAGATCAAACGCAGATTGGAAAGAGGAATCGAGATCGTGGAAAGTACATTTCCTGTATTGATCACTGTAAATAATTCTGCTCCACATTGTCGTCCGCGAAATGCAAAACGATTGATGAAATATAAACATGCTTCCACATTAAGCAAACGTCAGGAAAGCGAAGAAGATTATCTTTCAACAGGGTCAAACAATACACACTTAACCATTAAAGAATGGAGCGTAAATGATATTGAGTGTGATCATGAACAACTTGGTCTTGGTGGCTCTCCAACAAAAGTAAAAAAAGTGGATAACGTTGTTTTCCAGTCGAAAGAATCCCGAAGACTGGATGATTTTGATGATGACATCCATGTATTAATGAAAGAGCTGATCACTTCTCATATTGTTGGATAATAATGAAGATTTGCGTTAGGGATAGTAGCGGAAATCCTTTTGTGAGGCACGAACAAAAGATTGCAGTGAATAGCCCGGCCCGAAGGGAACGCCCAAATAAATAAAAAAAATAATATACACATGAATAATGTAATTGTTTATTGCGAATTGGATGAAGGCAAAATTGCTGATGTTAGTTTCGAACTACTCACCAAAGGCCGCAGCCTTGCCAATCAATTAAATTGTAAACTGGAAGCTCTTTTGTTTGGAAGCAATCTCAAAGGTTTTGAAAAAGAAATTTTTCCGTATGGAGTAGATACCATCTACATGGCCGATGACAAAAGGCTTACACCCTATTCGACTTTACCACACACCTCAGTAATGGTAAATCTTTTCAAAGAAGAAAAGCCGCAAATAGCTTTGATGGGCGCAACTACAATTGGTCGCGATCTTGGCCCACGTGTTTCATCTGCTTTAAAAAGCGGGCTGACAGCGGATTGTACCGAACTGGAGATTGGTGACCATGAAGATAAAAAGATCAACAAAATTTATAAAAATCTGCTGTATCAAATTCGTCCGGCCTTTGGTGGAAACATCATCGCTACCATTATCAATCCTGATTGCCGCCCTCAAATGGCAACGGTTAGAGAAGGGGTCATGAAAAAAATAATTGCCGATCCGAATTACAAAGGCAAGGTTGTAAACCTGGATGTCAGTAAATATGTGGATGATACAGCTTTTGTAGTAAAAGTAATTGAACGTCACATCGAAAAATCAAAAATAGATATTAAAAATTCTCCGGTAATTGTTGCAGGTGGATTTGGAGTTGGCTCTGCTGATAATTTCAAACAATTATTTAATCTTGCTACTATGCTGGGCGGTGAAGTTGGTGCTTCGCGTGCTGCAATAGATGCCGGTTATGTGGAGCATGAACGGCAGATCGGACAAACAGGAGTAACCGTGCGTCCGAAATTATACATCGCTTGCGGAATATCAGGTCAGATACAACATCTTGCAGGGATGCTGGAATCAAGCATTATTATTTCTATTAACAGCGATCCGAATGCCCCAATCAATAAAATAGCAAACTATGTGATTGTAGGAAAAGTAGAAAATGTGATCCCGAAAATGATCCGATACTATAAAGAAAACACAAAATAATTTGTAACATATTTAATATAACAGATCATGGCAAATTTTTTTACCGATAACCCCGATATTCAATTTCAACTGACACATCCGCTGATGCAGCGAATCGTCTCCTTGAAGGAAAACAATTTCAAAGGGAAAGATGATTTTGATTTTTCGCCAAAAGATTTTGAAGATGCAATGGACAGCTATACACAAGTGCTTGAAATTGTTGGCGAAATATGCGGAGACATTGTTGCTCCCAATGCTGAATCGGTTGACCACGATGGCCCCACCTTGAAAGATGGAAGAGTAAAATATGCAAAAGGCACTCAGGAAAACATTGATGCGATCAACCAGGCAGGATTGATGGGTATTACCATGCCTCGTAAATTTGGCGGACTTAATTTTTCTCTCATTCCCTACATTATGGCTGCTGATATTGTTTCCAGGGCTGATGCCGGTTTTGTAAATATTTGGGGATTACAGGATTGTGCCGAAACAATCAATGAATTTGGTTCACCTGAACAACGTGCAAAATATCTCACACG
Organism: Bacteroidetes bacterium RIFCSPLOWO2_12_FULL_35_15; assembly: GCA_001769385.1. Lineage (GTDB taxonomy): Bacteria > Bacteroidota > Bacteroidia > 2-12-FULL-35-15 > 2-12-FULL-35-15 > 2-12-FULL-35-15. Next base: position 22,427 of record MEPB01000109.1, read on the forward strand.
TGTTTGCCAGGGAGAAACCATGGCAATGGTTTTAACAGAGCCGGATGCCGGTTCCGACTTGCAAGCAGTGATGTTAAAAGCAACGTATGATGAAAACAAAAAAACCTGGTTACTAAATGGTGTAAAGCGTTTCATAACAAATGGGGATGGCGACATTTCGTTGGTGCTTGCCCGTTCAGAAGACAGAACACAAGATGGACGAGGGCTTTCCATGTTTATTTTTGATAAGACGAATGGTGGGGTTACGGTGCGAAGATTAGAAAATAAATTAGGGATCAAAGGTTCACCAACGTGTGAACTTGTTTTCAAAGATGCACCGGCAGAGCTTTGCGGACAACGAAAATTCGGCCTGATAAAATACGTAATGTCATTGATGAATGGCGCAAGGCTTGGAATAACAGCACAATCAGTTGGAGTGAGTGAGGCTGCTTATCGCGAAGCACTGGAATATGCAAAAAAACGAGTTCAGTTCGGAAAACCTATCATCCAGTTTCCGGCAGTGTACGAAATGCTTGCCGTAATGAAAGCTAAATTGACTGCTGCACGTTCTTTGTTATATGAAACAGGTCGTTTTGTGGATATGTATAAAGCACTATCTCATATCGGAACAGAACGTGAATTATCAAAAGAAGAAAAAGAAGAACAACGTAAATATCAAAAATTAGCAGATGTTTATACACCTCTTGCAAAAGGATTAACCTCCGAATTCTGTAACGAAATTGCTTATGATGCTTTGCAAATACATGGTGGTTCAGGTTTCATGAAAGATTATCCGATCGAACGGATCTATCGTGATGCACGGATTACTTCCATTTACGAAGGAACAACACAACTTCAGGTGGTTGCTGCCATGAAAGGAATTACAACAGGCGCTTATCTTGCTCAAATGCAGGAATACGAAAAAGCTTCCATCAAACCGGAAACAGAATCGTATAGAAGAATTCTTATTGACATGACCTATGAATATGAAGAGGCAGAAGCAAGGGTAACAGTACAAAATAATCCTGAATTTATTGATTTTCACGCTCGCAGATTGGTTGAAATGGCAGGAAATGTAATTATGGGTTATTTGTTATTATACGATACACAACGTGATCATAACTATTGGAAAACCTTAGAAGTGTTTTTACGTTTTGCCCGTTCACGTAATACTGCGAATTCAGTTTTCGTAAACCATTCAAACCTGAATGATTTGGGGAAATTTAAATTTGAGTAAATTTTTATTTCATTTATTCTGAAACCATAATTTTGTAACCCCGTGCGAGTACTTCGGCTTCGCTCAGTATAAACTCGCGAAGCAATCTCTCTGAGAAAAGATCGCTTCGTCATTCTTCCTCGCGATGACGAATAAATCGACATGCTGCACCTTCATTTGACAGTGTCGGTGCCATTCAAGCATTCTGCGTTGGAAGCAGACACATCGAGAAATGAGGGAGGTAATTTAAATTAGACCGTTTTATAGTGGCAAATGATATTACTAAACCTCCCTGCATAACAATTCTTTTAAATTCCGTTTTAGCAAAAATTGCACAATGATTTAGGCAATGGGAATTAACGAATATTAACACTCCCGAGTAAGCAAAAATCTAGTATATTTGTTTCCCGTTGTCAAAAAACACAATAATAACGGCAAAAAACAGTTATTTATACGCTTGAAAAAGATCCTTTTCATATTTATTATCACCTGGCTTTCAGCACTTACTGCATTTGCTCAACGTCAAAACAAAAAAAGTGCTGAAGTAGGCGTGTTTTTGGGTGGTTCGTATTATCTTGGTGATATAAATCCTGTTGGACATTTTCTATTCACTAAACCTGCCGGTGGTGCCGTTTTTCGATATAATTTTAATTCTCGTTTATCTGCAAGGGCTAATTTACTATTCGGATCTTTTGAAGGACATGATTCCTATTCCGATTCCCCTTCAGCACAGCAACGGAACTTAAGCTTTAAATCGAAAATCACTGAATTCTCAGCACAATTAGAATTTAATTTTCTGGATTATAAGATCGGAAACGACAGAAGGAAGTTCTCCCCCTATATGTTTTTTGGAATTGCCGGGTTTAAATTCAACCCTATGGGTGAATTGGGAAACGACTGGGTTGCACTTCAGCCATTAGGTACCGAAGGCCAAGGCATTGTTGGTGGAGCATCCAACAGAAAATATAAACTCATTCAAATGTCCATTCCTTTTGGAGTTGGAATAAAAACAAACCTTGCAAAAAATATCGGACTTTCATTGGAATGGGGAATGAGAAAAACATTTACCGATTATTTAGATGATGTAAGCACACGTTATTACGATCCGGTTAAATTAACGGCTGTTCGTGGTGCAACTGCTGCAAAACTATCGGACCCAAGCATTAATACCGACCCCAATTATAGTAATGTGGGAAGACAAAGGGGTAATCCAACAACAAAAGATTGGTATTCATTTGCAGGAGTAGTCTTAACTATAAAATTAAAAGAGCCCCGTGAAAAATGTCCGGGCGTTAATTAAAAAAATAATTTGTAACGAATCAAAATACTGAATCGTTCTATCAGATAGAACGTTTTATTTTTAAAATGAGTTTAAAAGAAAAAATTAACCCTTCAAAATTACCACAGCATATAGCTATCATTATGGATGGCAATGGACGATGGGCAAAACAAAAAGGGCAAGAACGCATTTTTGGTCACGAGAGAGGTGTAAAATCTGTTCGAGAAGCAGTGGAAGCTGCTGCTGAAGTAGGCGTTAAATTTCTTACTCTTTATGCATTCTCCACAGAGAACTGGAACCGACCGCAGGAAGAAGTGATTGCCTTGATGCAATTGCTTGTACATACCATAAATGCAGAAACAAAAACCTTAAATAAAAACAGCATCCGCCTTCAGGCAATTGGCGACTTAAAAAGTTTGCCTACCGATTGTTATAACGAATTACAAGAGGCGATTGAAAACACAAAAAGCAATACACGAATGACATTGGTGCTTGCGTTAAGCTATAGCTCACGTTGGGAAATTATGAATGCCATAAAGGAAATTGCCCAAGCGGTGGAAAACAAAACACTTTCAGCTGCCGCTATTACCGAAGATACCCTTAAAGCGCATTTATGCACATCCTCCATTCCTGATCCCGAATTGATGATCCGCACAAGCGGAGAGCACCGCATCAGCAATTTTTTATTATGGCAATTAGCTTATTCCGAATTATATTTTACTGAAAAACTTTGGCCCGACTTCGGGAAAGAAGATCTGTTTGAAGCAATACTTGATTATCAAAACCGTGAACGCAGATTTGGAAAAACGAGCGAGCAATTAATTTCTTAACCCTGATGTATAAAAAATTAGCAGCCCTGTTCTGCCTTTCCATATTATTTTTTACAATAAATGCACAAGAGATCCAACTTGGCGGACCAGACTCTACCAGCATGGATTTTTCTACTCCCCGCGAATATGAGATCGGTGGAATTACCGTTAGTGGTGCAAATCATTTAGATCAAAATGTTCTTATATTATTATCCGGTTTAAGCGTTGGGGATAAAGTACAGGTACCGGGCGAAAAAATTTCGACAGCTATTGAAAACTTATGGAAACAAGGCCTCTTTGAAGACATAAAAATTACTGCAACAAAAATTTCCGGCTCAACTATTTTCCTGATTATTGAAGTTGAAGAACGTCCGCGCTTATCAAAATTTGCATTAAAAGGAATGACCAAAAGTGAAGCGGATGACCTGCGTGAAAAAATAAAATTGATCAAAGGAAAAGTGGTTACCGATGGTATGGTCTCCTCTACTGAAAACTTGGTGAAAGATTTTTTTGTGGATAAAGCCTATCTCGATGTTAATGTTGATATAAAAAAAGAAAAGGATCCGCAATTTGATAACAGTGTCATACTTTTTATAAACGTTACGAAAGGGTATAAGGTCCGTGTTAAAGACATTAATTTTATTGGTGCTAAATCAATTGGAACTTTTAAACTTCGCAGAACAGCATTTAAAGAAACAAAACGCAAACGCTGGTGGAACCCCTTTAATAACGGAAAATTTGATGAAAGCAATTACGAAAAAGACAAAAAAGCGTTCATCGCCAAATACAATGGCAAAGGGTTCCGGGATATGCAGATATCAAAAGATTCTATTTATCGTGCTTACTACAAAAAAAGATTAATGCGCGGCAAGCACCTGGTTGCTGCTTACAAACGAATTGTTCATGGAACACCTATGAACGCTGAGACCTATTACAAGGTCATTAAAAAAAACCCGGTTAAATTCAGGTTGATACAAAGCATTAAAACCTTTCATATTGTTCGGGATTCAAATTATTACAAACGATTTTTGACTATTGACATGTATGTTTCTGAAGGGAATAAATACTATTTCAGAAACATCAATTGGGTGGGGAACAGCAAATACACCAGCAAAGACCTGAACAACGTTTTAGGCATAAAAAAAGGCGATGTTTATGATCAGGAAAATCTGGATTCGAAATTATATATGAATCAAAATGGCAATGATATCAGCTCTTTGTATATGGATGATGGCTATTTATTTTTCAACATTTCTCCTGTTGAGATAATGGTTACCAATGATTCTATTGATCTGGAAATGCGAATTTTTGAAGGAAAACAAGCCACCATCAACAAAGTAACTATTGTTGGAAACACCAAAACAAACGACCATGTTATTTTGCGTGAAATACGCACCAAACCGGGCCAGCTGTTCCGCAGATCGGATATCATTCGCTCACAACGGGAATTATCTCAGCTGGGATATTTTGACCCTGAGAAAATGAATGTCACACCAACTCCAAATCCTGCCACAGGAACTGTTGATATTGAATATACAGTGGAAGAAAAACCTTCGGATCAAATTGAATTATCGGGTGGTTACGGAAACAAACAAGTAGTTGGAACATTAGGTGTTTCATTCAATAATTTTTCTGCAAAGAATTTTTTCAAAAAAGATGCCTGGCGCCCATTGCCATCCGGTGATGGACAACGTTTGAGTATTCGCGCCCAATCAAACGGCTTGTACTTTCAATCTTATAATATGTCTTTTACAGAACCATGGTTAGGAGGCAAAAAACCAAATTCACTTAGTGTAACAGCTTATTATTCGATTCAAACCAATGGACAAAAGAAAACAATAAAATCTGAAGGAGAAAAAATTCCAAATCCTTTACGTCAATCATTGGATATTTTTGGTGTTTCTGTTGGTTTAGGTAAACGCTTAAAATGGCCCGATGATTATTTCACTATTTATCATGAGTTAGATTATCAATATTATATTTTAAATAATTTCAACTCCATGTTTACTTTTGGAAAAGGGTATTCAAATAATATTTATTACAAAGCTGCCATTCAACGTAATTCACTGCAAGGCAATCCGATCTTTCCTTCGGGAGGATCACAAATTGCTATAACAGGGCAATGGACACCACCTTATTCTTTATTTAATAATAAAGATTATACAAGTCCGAAGATGACTGACCAGGAACGCTATAAATATGTTGAATATCAAAAATACAAACTGACAACAACCTTCTATACTCCCATTACAAATAAGAGGGGCTCTGATGGAAAAGAGGCACGTAATTTGGTATTGCGAACATCAGCAGGTTTTGGATTATTAAGTTCTTATAACAGCAAAGTTGGACAATCCCCTTTTGAGCGTTTTTATTTAGGTGGAAGCGGACTTACAGGTTATTCACTTGATGGAAGAGAAATTATTGCACTAAGAGGTTACGATGATCAATCATTATCACCATCAACCGGTGCGGCATTTATTACAAAGTACTCAATGGAATTAAGATTTCCGGTAACATTAAATCCACAGGCTACTATATTTATACTTGGATTTGCAGAAGCAGGTAATTCATGGGCAAAATCAAAAAACTTTGACCCGTTTAATGTGTATCGTTCAACAGGAGTTGGAATAAGAGTATTTTTACCAATGTTCGGATTACTTGGATTTGATTACGGATGGAGACTTGATGACGTACCATCCAATTTAGGAATGCAAAAAGGACAGTTTCACTTTACCATTGGAGCATCCATTGGTGAATTATAGAAATTTACTAAATTCGCCTCACATTTAGCAGTTTGAATAATTACTAAACAAAAGCAAAAATGAAAAAAATAATTTTAATTCTAGCCCTGGTGCTTGCCACAAGTGCAGCAACATTCGCTCAGGCACAAAAAATCGCTTATGTTGACACAGAATACATCCTGGGCCAGATACCGGAATACAAAGCTGCGCAGGCTGAATTAGACAAAACATCTATTCAATGGCAAAAAGAAATTGAAGCAAAATATGCAGAAATTGATAAAATGTACAAAGCTTATCAGGCTGAACAAATTTTGCTTACAGAAGATATGAAAAAGAAGCGCGAAGCAGATATTGTTTCAAAAGAAAAAGAAGCAAAAGACTTACAAAAACAACGCTTTGGGGTGGATGGCGAATTATTCAAAAAACGTCAGGAGTTAGTAAAACCTATTCAGGACAAAGTTTACAATGCAATTAAAGCGGTTGCAGAAAAAGGCGGCTATGCCATCATATTTGATAAGGCAAGCGATCTGACAATGCTTTATGCAAATTCAAAATTTGACAAAAGCGATGACGTATTGGAAAACTTAGGATATAAAACAGGAAGTTCAGGAACAAAAACAGGATCAGGAACTAAAAAATAATTAATAAATAATTTATACTTTTACCAAAATTTTATAAACCAAATAAATAATCAAGATGAAGAATACTTTTAAATTAATAGTAGTTGGGATTGCAGTTATGCTAATTTCATTTTCAGCAAATGCACAAAAAATTGCCCATATAAATTTAGATTCGTTAATAACCTTAATGCCGGAATCAAAAACTGCGCAATTAGCTGTTCAGGATTATTCTAAACAATTACAGGATCAGGTTACTGCAATGCAAACCGAATTACAAACTAAATACGAAGAATATCAGGCAAAATCAAAAGATATGCCTGAGGTAGTTCGTGCTGCTAAAGAAAAAGAATTAAATGATCTGAATCAACGTATTCAGGATTTCCAACAACAGGCACAAACTGATTATCAAAAGAAAAGCGCTGAACTTTCAAAACCTGTTTATGAAAAAGCAAAAAGGGCAATTGACCAAGTTGCAAAAGATGCCGGTTATAAATACGTTTTAGATACAAGCACCGGTTTAGTTTTATATATGGAGCCCTCTGAAGATATTATCGGAATGGTAATAAAAAAGCTTGGAATCACTATTCCTCCTGCAAATACACCTGTTCCTCCTAAAAAATAAATTCAATATTTTCCTGAAAACTCCTGTTTCCTCCTGATAACTATCAGGAGGAAACAGGAGTTTTCTTTTTATTTATTACTTTTGATTTAAAGTATATAACAAAAACATTTTCGTGAACGATTCGAAAAAAAAACCAATTGGCGTATTTGATTCCGGCTATGGAGGCCTTACTGTTTTAAAAGAAATTGTTAAACAATTGCCGGAATATGATTATGTGTATCTGGGTGATAATGCCCGTGCACCTTATGGCACACGTTCTTTTGAAACTGTTTACGAATATACATTAGAATGTGTCCAGCAACTATTTGATATGGGTTGCGAATTGGTGGTGCTGGCTTGTAATACAGCTTCTGCAAAAGCTTTGCGTACCATTCAACAAAAAGACCTGCCAAAAATAGCACCCCATAAAAGAGTATTAGGCGTGATTCGCCCAACAACTGAAATTGTTGGGAACTATACAAAAACAGGTCATGTTGGAGTTTTAGGAACAACAGGGACAATTAATTCAAATTCGTATCCCATCGAGATCGCAAAATTTTTTCCTCAACTTATTGTCCACCAGGAAGCTTGTCCGATGTGGGTCCCCTTAATTGAAAACAACGAATTTGAAAGTGAAGGGGCCGATTTTTTTATCCGCCAAAATCTGGATCATCTCTTAAAAAAAGATACTGAAATTGATACGATCATTCTTGGTTGTACCCATTATCCCTTACTTATTAATAAGATCAAAAAATTATTGCCTCCAAACATCACTTTACTTTCGCAAGGAGAAATTGTTGGAAAAAGTTTAGTCGATTATTTACACAGGCACCCTGAAATAGAACAAAAATGCAGTAAAGGAGGAAACACAGCGTTTTTTACAACTGATTCCCCTGAAAATTTTGATACCGCTGCAAGCATATTTTATGGAAAACCATTGCATTCCAAACATTTAGCCTTATAAATTCTTAATGCAATTTATTCCCTCTTTTTTCGTTTCCATTTAGTATGATGAAATCATTACTTCCTGAAAAATATCATCAGTCTATATATATTTTCGCACTGGCTCTCTTGGTGATCGGGATGCCGCTATCAAAATTTTTAATGAGCCTGGCTCAAATTATTTTAGTGGGCAACTGGGTTCTGGAAGGAAATATTAAAAATAAACTCATTAGCTTTTGGAAAAACAAACCTGCTGTCATTTTATCTTCCTTATTGTTATTGCATTTCATAGGTCTGATTTATACTTCCGATCTTAATTATGCCTTTAAAGACATTCGCATAAAAGGACCCTTGTTAATTCTTCCATTAATTCTTTCAACTTCTAAACCGCTATCCAAAGAACTATTCGAATGGGTTTTGAAAGCTTTTGTTGCATCCATTATCCTTGGAACAATAATCAGCATGTTAATTTTAAATGACATTATTCCCCGTCAGGTTGTAGATGTCAGAAACGTTTCTATTTTTATTTCGCACATCCGTTTTGCATTACTTATTTGTGTTGCCATTTTTGTTTCCGCCTATTTCTTTTTCCAATCTCCTAATAGCACAAAAAAATATGTCTGGGTTGCGATCATTGTTTGGTTAATTGCGTTTTTAATTATAATGGAATCTTTAACAGGATTGGCTACGCTGGCAATTGCAATTTTTATTATTGGGGTCTATTTTGTTTTAAAACTCAAAAAACAATTCTATAAATATGCTTTCTTTACACTTATAGCAGCAGGTATTGCAAGTACGTATATATTCATTAATTCAGAAATAAATAAAATCAACAATCATGTTGAAAAGATTAATTTAAATGAATTGATCAATTACACTTCCAAAGGGAATTTATATGTACACAACCTTACCAGTAATCTATATGAAAATGGAAATTTAATTTGGATCTATATCTGTGAGCCGGAGCTTGAACAATCCTGGAACGCGAGAAGCACTATACCTTACAATTCAAAAGATTTGAAAGGAAATGAGTTGCATTTTACACTTATTCGTTTTTTAAGTTCAAAAGGGTTAAGAAAAGATGCGGATGCAGTTAACTCATTGACAGTTGAAGAAATTAAAGCTATTGAGCGGGGAGCGCCCAACGTAAATTATATGAATGTAAGTAGTTTACGGGGACGACTTTATTCGACACTTTGGGAAATAAAAGAATATAAAAAAGATGGAGATGCAAATGGACATTCCCTTGCACAGCGTTTTGAATATTGGAAAGCATCAATTGGAATCATTAAAGAAAATTTACTTTTCGGAGTTGGGACAGGTGATATCCAGCAATCATTTGATGAGTATTATGTAAAAACAAATTCTATATTAAAAAAAGAATTACGACTTCGTTCACACAATCAATATTTATCAATTACAGTTGCCTTCGGAATAATTGGTTTGCTGTGGTTTTTGATCACTTTATTTTATCCAATGTTAAAACAAAAAAAGATGTTTGATTTTTTATACATCTCATTTTTTATCATTGCACTGATCTCATTTTTTACGGAAGACACTCTTGAAACACAAGCTGGTGTTACATTTTACGCATTTTTCAATTCCATTTTCTTATTTCTTCAACCTCAAAAAGAAGATTAACTTACAAGAAGTTTTGCTATTTCGGTGGCTGAAATTTCATTCATGCACAAGCAATTTTGAGGATTTTTTTTACAGTCATTACATAATTTATCCACACAAACATAGTATGCTTTTTTTCCAATCGGCTGCCAGCGTCCCGGATGCATTGGTTTAATCGGAGGATAAATACCGATCGCGCCAATGCCGGCCGCAGCAGCAATATGCAATGGTCCTGTACTTGCAGCCACTAAAAAATCAACGTTACCAATAAATGCAATAAATTCCTCCAGGGAAAATTTTCCGGTAATATCCACAACATGTGTTGGCAACGATTTTATCCAATCGGAAAGAATAACTTTTTCTTTGTCGGTACCGCTTATAAAAATTTTATATTTTTCAGGGGGCAATAACTGAATCAACGCGCTGTAATTTTTCAAACTCCATTCACGAGCACTGGCATTTGATTTTGGGTGCAGTATCACATTGGTTTTAGTGGCATCAATCAATGCAAGAGAGGCACTATTTAAAGAAGGAATTTTTATAAAGCCAATATAGTTTGCCAGTTCCTTCAAGTCCGGAATAGTATTTATTCCCAACGGACCTAATAATTTGCAATTCAATTGAGCCTCATGCAAAGTAGAATTTTTTCGACTCAACTTTACTAATTTGTTTACGTTTCCCCAATGGAACAAACGATTGGTGGTTCCTATCCGATTTTTTATTTTTGCTTTCTTAGCAAGCTGCGCAATTCGTTTATTCGGAAAGACGTGAACCAGTGTATCTGCATTTAATGTCCTGAGTTTTTCTATTGCAGCTGTGTCTTCTAACTTCAATAGTTCATCCGCATTTACAAACTCATCAACAAATTCACAACAATTAATAATTGCTTGTGTATAGGTTCGTCCTAAGAAAATAATTTTTGCATCCGGAAAATGTTTTTTAATTAATCCACAAACCGGCAGTGTTAAGATCACATCACCAATGGCATCGGTACGACTAATGATAATACGTTTTATGTCAGGAGTAGAACTCACGTTTACTTGTAAAGATTTCGTAATTTTTTATACTTTAAAAATGTGGCGTATGCAGAAATCCGGCAAACTGTAAATCCTGCACTTCCATCTAAAAATCCAAGTTTAAAAATATAATCGCGCATAAATTTCACAACAGGGCTCATCCAGCATTTTAAGAGTGACGCCTTTTTCCCTTCTTTAAATTGAGCTTTTGCTAAAATATCTGTAAAATAATTCACTTGTTTGTAATGGTCTTCAATGGTATAATAACTGTAGTGTAAAATATTTCCTTTTAATGAGGCAGTGGTTTTGTCACCTTCAAGCATCCTATATTTGTCGTGTGGATTTACGCCTCCCCATGCACCTTTTCGCGAATCCCAAAGTCGTAATTTTGAATCGGGATACCAGCCGCAATGATAGATCCATTTCCCGCAATAATTGGTCAAACGATTCATATAATAGCCTTCATACTTCCAGTTTTTTTTAATTTCCAAAATGGATCTTTTCAAAACCTCATCCAATGCTTCATCCGCATCCAATGATAATACATGTGGAAATTTAGCTTGTGTAATAGCATAATTTTTCTGCTCAATATGGCCTTCAAAGGAATGTTGAATAAAGCGTACACCTTTTGTTTTACAAATTTCTTGAGTTTTATCAGTCGAAAAAGAATCAACCACAACCACATCATCTGCTATTTCCTGAATGGAATCAAGACAGCGTGCAATATTTTTTTCTTCGTTGAAGGTGATAATAACAACTGACAGTGGTATCATTTACGGTTTTCGGAATATCTGTTCTTACAGGCAAAAGTACTAAAATTATCTACTTTATAAGTGTAACCGCATCAGTAATGAATGACGTTCAATTTTATCCCGGATGAATTTAATTTTCAATAATTACTTTCTTAACTGTCTTTATTTGATCACCGCTAATTTTCAGAAAATAAATGCGGAAGAAATCCCCTGAATAAGAATTGTATTTGTGGTTTCTCCATGGTGCAGATCCAGTTCTTTGGTTTGCAGAATTTTGCCTGATGGATCTGTAAGAAGAAGTGCAGCTTTCTTTTAATTTTTTCCCTGAAAAAGTTTTCAGTTTCTACAAAGATAAACTATACTCTATTCCAACAATATACAGATTTTGAGGTGCAGAAACATTGAATTCCTGCTGGATCAGATAATATAATCCAACTGTATTTCTGTTGTTGTATTTGTAATCCAACCCAAGCGCAAAACGACCACGATGCCATAGTTTATTTGATTCAACAGCTCTTGGATTATTGATCTGATAACGGAATTCCGTTGCAATATAAGGAGTTACAGGTTTATCCAGATCGTATTTCAATTCAAATTTATTTCTCGAATACCATTCCGGAATATTTCCGATTTCACTCGAATAAACATTTCTTACTTCTGCCTGAATCCGTTCACGAAAAGAAGCTGTAAGTTTTCCAAATTTTTTCTTTACAGAAATATCAAGCATTAAACGGTGGCGATAACTGAATGTGTTATCCTCCATATATTTTTCAATTGGCCGGTAAGCCAATGATACTTTCAGAAAATCAAGCGGTTTAACAAAAACTCCCAGATCCGTATAAAACAGATTGGTACGGGTAAAATTTTCTTTTCTTCTGTATTCTTCGGTGATAAAAACACCGAATTTTTTATTCAGTTTTTTTTCAATATTAAAAGTAGCCCACAAGCCGGCATCATTTGTAGCTTGTGAAAACACATCCACTGAAAAAAGAATTGTAATTATAAAGGATAGAACGTATTTATTCATACAATTTATATAGACAATATATTAATCAAATTTGCTTTCATAATGGTACACTCTGATGTTTGCCGTATCTTTTAAAAAATCGATCTTGTTTATTTCGATCCTGTTAATTGTTATTCCCATCCTCATTTCCAGATCGGCTTTCAGTTCAGCTCTACACGCCGGTTTTATCAGTTCAATGTTTTCATATTGTATCATTTGTGAAACTTCTTTTTTAAATATTATGGTTGTTTCAAGAAGCAGTGTAAAAATGATGATGATCGAATTAATGAAGGATAGTTCTATCCAGTTGCCTTTACTTAAAGCTGTTATTAATCCCATCGCGATCACCAGGAACATATAAGTCATATCTTTTGTAGTGATGCCTTCGGTCCGGTATCGTAACATCGAGAAAACCGCGAATAAACCAAATGCTGCTCCCATGCTCATATCTGATTTGTTCAGAATAAATGTGATCAGGAAGATGATCAGGTTGAAGATGAATAGTGTAAAAAAGTTTTCCCGGTTTTTATATACCGGAAAATAAATAAACCGGATCAGTACAAAAACAGAAATAAAATCAATTGTCAGCCGGATGAAAAATTTAGGTCCTAATTTTTCAAAAAATGCAAACCCTGTTGAAGCGGTATCTCCGCTAAGTTCTTGTAAAAGTACCATTTAGTGTTTTTTTTAGTAAAATTAAATTTGGTTTAAAATTATTATGTTTAATTTTTTCAAATAAGTTGATCACTCCATAACAGTATTTACTGATGGAACCTTCCCGGACATGATATCCTTTCATTAATTTCATGAAGGCTGAATCCACAGATTTGTCTTGTTTTACTTCCGCAATCACCAAATTATCTATGGTCTTATCCTGTTCGGAATTTTTAAAGGTCAAGTCAAGATCGATGGTAACTCGCTCAGGAGAATTTTTATTTACCAATGTTATTCTGGAATAATTGACCCAAAGCTTTGCTTCTAAATGTATGGGAAGCAAGGGTGTTTTTTCTTTCAATAAGGTTTCGGCAATATCTATTATTTTACCGTCAATTTGGGATTGTTTTACACGGTCCTTAATTGTTCTTCCTTTATTATTCTTGAATTTTACTTCAAAAAAATGCAATTCGGATTCCACATATTTCCGGCAACGAATTTTAAACCGGGTAGGTTTACCTCTGTGGTGCGCATGATACAAGTCGAAGTGCTCTGTATCAAAATAAAGGGATTCGTACCGGCTTATTCTGTTTCCATTCACATCCAACACCCGGTAATTGTTTTTTATCTGTTCCAGAAAATGGGGCAATTGATCGAGCCTGAAAACAAACTTGGTATCGGTCCTGTCCATCAGGGCAACGCTGTCCATTTCTTTCAGAGAAATAGTTTCAAAATCAGTTAATATATTTTTAATTCCGTTCAATTTTAATACTCGTAAACGTGTTTTTTAGGGCGATCAAATTCTCTTTTGAATCTTTTTTCGGTTTTCCTCAACTAATTTCAGTCCTTATTAATTATAAATTTCAACAGTACCTGCATCCACTTCTTCTTTCTTTTTACTTATTTCGATACTCTTTAAAACAGCGACCTTTGGAGCATATAAATTGGGATTTAGCATGCTATAGGGAGGGGCGACTGTCCCAACCGAATCCTTTGAATAAACATATATTTTATATGAACCTTTACGGAGGTATTGAAATTCGAAAACACCATCCGGTCCTGATTTTATTTTATTTCCGTAAGAAACTTCATCGCCATAAATAATATAAACATCCTCGTCAGCACCCACATATTGATTTAATAAGATGGAGAAATTATCGTTGTAATTTTTCACATGCACCTTTCCTCTAATACTTGAATTACCTCCTTCACCGGCAGGTTTTTTACATGATACAATAACCAGTGCTGCTGCAATCGAAATTATAAAAAATATTTTTTTCATGTTTTTTGATACTTGTTTTATATATTAAAACTTATTCTTTGGGAGATCCACTAAATATACTCAAACTTACATTAAAATTAAGCACGAATCTATTTTAAAATCTGAAGTTTTTTAAACTGATCAGCATTTATTTTTAGAACATAGAATCCTTCGGATAATTCGGAAATACTCACCGTTTCAATTTTGTTGGTTGAAATAATAGTTTTTATTTCCTGGCCCAATGCATTGTATAAACAAATTGTATTTTCTTTTTCAGTGCTGTTAAATTGTATTGTAAAATACTCACAAGCCGGATTAGGATATACTTTTATCTCATTTTCAGCGGCTCCATTTTCATTGATGCCTGTTAAACAATTGGATGCATTAAATGTTGGCAGACTTGGAATAAAAGTTCCTGTTCCGTCCGGGCACCTGCCAACAGAAACGTCTCCAACCTGGGCTCCAAAGTTTATACTATCTAATATGTTACCTGAAATGTCACTCAAAACAAGTTGCTCTCCGCCTGATAATAATTTAAAATTACAATGAAGATAGGAGGATGTGGTTGCATTCTCATCGGCCCAAACTACCAGGTAACCCTGCGGCTGAATGATTGCATTGTCGGGGAAAGCAAATTTTGTTAGGTTGAGGGAATTATCAGTCAGATACAAGCCAAACATGTTCAAGGAGCTTGATGTATTATTGTAAAATTCTATCCAGTCTTCATGCTGACCATTTTCATTTGTATTATAACCCTGGTTGGCGGCCAAAAATTCATTGATCCTGACTTGTCCCGAAGCAGCAGTCTGAACATTCGACTGTAACGTATAAAATTCATGTTCCGCTCGTTCCGGTGAAAACATTCCGGCAGTATTATTTTCAGCATAAATATAATATTGCAGCACCGGACCATTCATTGTAAATGTGGCTCCATAAATATTATCGCCTGCTGTGCCATCATTATTTAAGCCATCATCAGTCATTAAAATTCGAGTGAATTTATCCGTGTTCACAAAACGATAACCCAGATAAACTGAATTTGCATTTGTGTTTGTGACCTGAGCCGCAATACTGATCGTGCTATTTATACCAGGCGTTAAATTGCTTGGGGTTATCGCAGAAATAGTTGGAGGTACAGCCGTAAAATCAGCCAAAGATTGTAAATAAGAAACTCTTGCACTCATCAGCGTACTAATACCCGGCACAACATAGCTCCCAACAGTAGTGTTACTTGTCATGGCTGATTGAAACTGAGCATACGTAAAAAATTTATTTGTATCTGCTACAATTGCAGTATCAATTAAGGTCTGCAATTGTGAAGCAGTCGTTTGATAACTATTGGATACAAACATTTCATTCATAATGGTTCGCATGTGGGCAATATACATTCGTTTATACAGGACATTATTCATCACATCTTTTATCAATGGCCAGTAAACATCGGCAGAATGAATGGTAGGTGACAATTGCTGCATGTTGGCAACCGTTAAGCTTCCCATACTGGAATTTGAACTCCCGACAAAAGGAAATCCACCCAAAGACATATTCAGATCCCAAATTACCGGATTGAAACGTTTGGTATTATCTTTATATAAATAATAATTCTGAGCAAATACTCCGGTGTAACTATCCAGATTAATTAATACATTATTAAATGCCAACATCCAGATTGCTCTGTCCATATCCAGTACAGAGGAAATGTTTGATGAAAAATTAGTGACGGTATCACAAAGTCCAACCAGATCATTCCATCCATTTGTTGATTTTATTTCATAATAATTAAAATAATTTGAACTATCGGTTGTGTTATATTTTAAATTGCTTTTTGTAGCCGGACCCGGATTTACAATTGGATTACATTTGATCAGGGTATTTTGCGAAGAAAAAAAGTGATCGGAACAAAAGGACTTACCAATTGGTTCAGCATTTGAATACAATCCAACATAAGCTCCGTTAACAAAAAGCTGAGCAAAGTTGGATCGTGGGCAATCCATATAATTCTGCAAAATGTTATAGGAAAGAACTTCCCTGATCATGGAAGGATCGGCATACCCATTACCAAGTTTAATATCTTTTATGCTTTGATAGGATTGACTCTTAAATTCATCCAACGAAATGTGTATTGGATTTTTTAAATACGTTGAGTTGTAGGAACTGTTTCCTTTGTACTTAACACCTACGCTATCGAACTGCACTCCATTGATTTTCACTAATGAAGCCATTATATAACTGTCAAACCCATTTTTTGCGGTATCCATTTGATAATCCCAATCGGGTTGCGTAAAACTAATTTCGATCTTTTGAATGGTAGTTAAATCGTAAAAAGTAGTTTGGCTCTGCGCAGTTGCTATTATAAATAATGCAAAAATTACAAGTATCAGGAGTTTGCTTTTAATCATTTTTCTTCCGCATTATTCAATGATCAATTTTAGATTGGTACTATTTTTTTTGCTGTTCAAAATAGTCAGAAAATAAACGCCCGATGTTAAGGTCTCCTTTTCGATCCTCAGTTCTGCCGCATTATGATTGTTGTAGGAGCGGACAATCCTACCCGTGATATCCAGTATGTAAACCGAATGTAAAATATCAATATCGTTAAAATGCAAAATTGTAAAATCAGTTGCAGGATTAGGAAATAATTTCAGTTCGTTCATTTCTGTATGTTCAGATATGCCGGCAATGGCGCTACATGAATAGCAGGTCGAGAAACATACCACTTCCAAAACGGTATCATGCGGAACCAGAAAATTTCTATTTCCGGAAGTTGCACAACTTGCAGGCACAGTTTCGTATTCCGAAATTAAATTACCGTTGATATACTTAAATTGGCAACCGGCTGCATTTGTATCAATATAGGCGATGTATTCATATACCGTATCATTAAATGAATAGAGAATGTTTTTTGCAGTATTCCAACCCTGCCAGGTTCCGGCAACATGTGGTTTTTCAGCACTTACTGTTTGATACAGCATATCTACTTTAAAGCGTATCAGGTTAAACCCTGCCGGTGCATTTCCGGCAAATCTGATTGCCCCCACAAATGTTGTATCATTTGCCAATGAATCAACATACAACCATCTGTTGTCATTAAAATTATATCCTACACGTGCTTCAACCGGAACAAACTCTGCCTCATAAAACTGATCGCCATTAACGAATTTGTATTCATACTTGGCAAAGGCCGGAATATTCACTACAATACTGAATATATTAGTATCTGCTGTTTCCCGGACAAGTGAAGTTGTATTTGGTGCCCAATCACCACCGGCAAATCCAGCAAGTGTTTGAAAGTCACCTGATACATGCATTCCGAGTGAACTAACCGGAATACCGGTCATGTCCACAGCAAATTTCACTTTTTTTGCGAATGCAAAAGAGCTAATTGAAAGTAATAGTGATACGATAATAATTTTTTTCATCAGACAAAATTTTAATTTCTTATTTAATTAAAGATATTCTTTTTACTATAGAACCTGAATTTTCGCCAGTTAATTTAATGATATAAATTCCATTTTCAAAAGAAGAAAGGTCGATTGTAGATGCATTTATTTCTTTTACAACTAATTTTCCGACTGCATCAAAAACCAGCACCTCATAATTTGTTCCTATCCTAGATGATGATTCAATTGTAATTATTCCGCTTGTTGGATTCGGGTAAATGATAATATCGCTTACACTATTTTCATTAATCCCAGTAGCCGAAAATGTAAAATTAAATCCCGGTGAATATTCGTAAACACATCCATTGCTATCGGTAATGCGTACAATATAAATTCCAGTTTGCGTGGCATTGTAGTCCTGACTGGTTGCCCCTGCTATTAAAGAACCATTCAGATACCATTGATAGGTTGTAGCTGATGTAGCACTTAAGGTATTACCCGCAAGTGAAATTGAAGGGATTGCAGGAGGTGGATTGTTGATGTAACAATCGCTGTAACGAAATGCTTTTGCACAGGCACCTGTTAAAGTTTTTGACCATAATAATGTTCCGGTAGGTCCAAACTCTTTTATATAGCCCGAAATACCCATACTCACAAGGGTATTTCCATTTGGCAATTGTTGTGACCCACCTTCATTACTATTGTATCCACCGGCAAGTATCCGCTTGGTGTATGAAGAAGGTAAATAGGCAGAACCAGGGGTTAATGAATAATTATAACCGGAAACAGGGGGAGCAATAAAATCAACACAAGAAGCATTACTTGGGCTCGTAATTCCTTTGTTATTATATCCTGCCAAATTTCCGGCATTCGGACACCCTTCCGGGATCCAATGAGCATCATGCACGACATTGAGTATTTTTGTCCCTGTAGCACCATAAGCTGCGGGATTTCCCCAACGATACAAAATATCACCACCTTTTCCTGAGTTGCCACCCGAATGAGTTGCTGCTTCTGCCGTTGTTGTGCTATGGTCAATTACATATATTTCACTTAAATTATGCGAACTAAAGGTTACCTGATCAAGGATCGGATTATAGTCTACTCCGTTCATATGCAGCCAATCTTTTTGCGCTTGATAGTTTATATTTAATAGTTCCGGATGATTTACAATGGATGTCTGATAATTTGCAGCTGAAGCATTTGTATTTTGAACCAAATGATCCCAGGCATGCCATTCCCAAACAACGTTTCCGGTAGTGGCGCCTGTTGGTTGCACTTCCACAATTTTATCAGGCCACATCGTGTTCGAAAAAGTTGAACATCCTGCTGCGGTTACCTGTGTCCCGGTTTTTGTTTCGTAAGCAATCAATAATACATTTCCGTTTGGCATGGGACAAATGTCGTGGTGGGTGCAATAAGCCGTTGTTGAATAAACAAAATCCCACACTACATTTCCATTGTAATCCAGTTTCTGTACCTCTCCGCAAATAGGTCCTCCGGTAAATGAATTTCCGGTTCTTTCAATTGCTCTCCAAAGAAAACCTCCCGGCATTAAATAGGTAGAGTAACCTGTTTTTTTCGCTGTAGCATCTGTCCATGTATGATAAACAGTGCCATTGGTATCAACTAATTGTGCGGTTGAAGTAGTTTTTATGCTATACAAGGTGTAACCGGGATATTGTTGCGCCATCATGCTTGTGAATACGAAAAAGCTGATGATCATCAAAAGCTTTGCTGTTATGTTTGTTTTTTTCATAGGTCAATTTATTTTTTGCCAAATATCATTTGAAAGGTATGTGTAAAAAAATTAAATCGGTAAAAGATTAATTTATTGAGGTAAATAGTATTACTTTTTAAAAATGTCAAAGAACTCCGCTTCGTAGCTGCTTCCAACAGGGATTTCTTTACCTGCAATTGTAATATTTTTTTTTCTCACACTTTCAATCTTACTGAAAGAAATGATGAAAGAGCGATGAACCCGAATAAATTCTTTTGAAGGTAATTTTTCCATGATCCCTTTCATCGTCATTCGGGTAACAACAGGCTTACTGTTATTTTGTATGTAAATTTTCAAATAGTCATCCAAGCCTTCTATCAATACAATGTCGTTGATCGCTATTTTGATGAGACTGTAATCAGCTCTGACAAAAAGATAAGCTTCCTGGTTTTTTTCTGATGGTACCAAAGCACTATAAAAATCATTTGCTTTATTTACGGCTTGTAAAAAACGTTCGTAAGTATATGGTTTAAGCAGGTAGTCAACCGCATTCAGATTAAAGCCTTCCACAGCAAATTCGCCATAAGCGGTAGAAAAAATAACCATTGTGTTTTGTTCTACTGCTTTATAAAGTTCGATCCCTGAAATGGAAGGCATATTAATATCTAAAAAAAGAAGATCCGCTGGAAATTTTCGCAGATATTTTAATCCTTCGGTTGGTCTTGAAAATGTTTTCTGCAATTCAATAATTCCGGATTTTTCACAAAAATGCTCAATAATTTTTAGTGCCGGCAATTCATCGTCAATGGCTATCGCTTTTATCATTTGATATCAAGAGTAAGTGAAACACTATATTCTTTTTCAGTGTCATCAATAACAAGTTTATGTTTTAAAGAAGAATTGTATTGCAATCTGTTTTTTGTGTTTTTAACTCCCAATCCACTTTTAAATTCTTCCATACGTTGAACAAAAACCTTATTGTTTTTTACAGATAAAAATAACTCATTTTCGGAAATATCAATATTAATTTTGATGGAAGAGTTGCCTTCTGCGTTTACTCCATGTTTGTAAGCGTTTTCAATAAATGAGATCATGATCAGGGGAGCGATCATTTTATTTTTCTTTTCCCCTGAAATGTTGCATTCCACATGAATAAAACTCCCAAATCTTATTTGCTGCAGCTCTATGTAGTTTTGAATATATTCGATCTCCTTTTCCAGACTTACATCATCCTTTGAGCTTTCATTCAATACATACCGCATCATGTTGGAGAGCTTAACAATTGATGGTGCAACATTATCTGACCGAACGATGGCTAAAGAATAAATACTGTTTAAGGTGTTGAATAAAAAATGGGGATTGATCTGTGATCTCAAATACGACAATTCCAGATCCAGTTTTTCGTTTTCAGTTTGCTTCCACTGGTTGTTTATTTTTATCAACAAGGAGAATACAAGTACAATTAAAAATTGAAAAATGAACTTTCCTGAATTATGAAAAACATCGCCAAATGGTCCCGGCATAAATCCTTTTAGTCCACGATGAAATGGCGGGGGCGGTTCTTCCAGATGAAAAATATTTTGTGTTTGAAATAAGAATGTAAGAAAGAAAATCAGAAAAAAAGAAAGGATCGCTATCGAGAAAAAAAGAAAATATTTTTTGTTGAAATATAACCTGGGTACCAGAATATAATAACTGAGGTAGAAAAAAAGAATTAAAAAAACAGAAAAAAGCAAGTCACGAACAAAACCTAAGTCGTTTATGAAATCAAAAGGAGATGAAATATCAGGAGTAAATAAAAGGGGAAATGCTAATAATACAGCACAACCCAAAATATGAATAATCAGCTGGTTGACTCTTTTGTTCATTTCTACAAATATAATTTAAATGTTGAAATGAGCCCTAAGCATATTCTAAATAAAGAGGTGAGTAAGAATATTTTGTAGGTATAAATTTCTATCGTATAGTATTATCACCACTATTTAGAATGAAATCAGTGCATCACACAAGGGCTGTGTTCATATCGATATTAGCAGTTGCCACGTTACATTTTTGCTCTTCGAAATATACTTTGTTGTCACATTGTACAAAAATTATCTGCTATATTTGTCCAATCATGTCAGTTACAAAAACACTTATTCAGCAATTACAAAAGGGAGATAAAAAATCCCTTGCACGTTGTATTACCATTGTTGAAAATGAATTAGATGGCTACGAAGAAATACTAACTTCACTGGATTTTAATCAGCATATTCCTGTTATTGGCGTTACCGGACCTCCGGGAGCAGGAAAAAGCACGTTGATAAATTCTGTCATTAAAAAACTTACCACGCAAGGAAAATCTGTTGGTGTGATTGCCATCGATCCTACATCCCCTTTTAATTATGGTTCTTTGCTGGGTGATAGATTGCGTATGGCAGAACATTTTACCAACGAAAAAGTTTTTATCCGTTCCATCGCCACACGAGGTTCATTAGGTGGATTATCTGTAAAAACAATTGAAATAGTGGATATAATGCGTGCTTTCTCATTTGATTATATTATTGTAGAAACGGTTGGTGTCGGGCAAAGTGAAGTGGAAATAGTTGGCCTGGCCGATACAACAGTTTTAGTTTTAGTTCCTGAAGCAGGTGATGAGGTACAGGCTTTGAAATCGGGTGTAATGGAAATTGCTGATATTTTTGTTGTGAATAAGTCAGACAGAGAAGGTGCAAACATTTTTTTGAAAAACCTGGCTCAATTGGCACATTCGAAACCTTTATCAGATTGGAGTATTCCTGTGATTAAATCAATTGCTACAACTCATGAAGGTGTTGACGAATTAATTGCTTCTATAAACAAACATCACACCACAGGAGTAAACTCAAAGCGTCCGTATCTATTGGTTGAAAAAGCATATCGCTTAATACAAAATCACCGGATGAAAAGTGTTTCGAAACAACTATTACAACAGCAGATTGAAGCGGAATTTAAAAAACCTGATTTTAATTTGTATCGTTTTGTGAAGGAGAATGAATTTTATTAAACTAATGTCATCTCGACCACTCGACTTTGCTAAGTGTAATCGCAGTGGAGAGATCTTTATACTTATGTATTTGTTCAATTTAACAAGATTCCTCCGCTACGGTCGGAATGACAATTTTTAAAGGCATGCAAATAAAATTTTAAATGAACCGCAGAACTCAAACAGCTGATTTATTAAAAGGAATAGCGGTGCTCCTGATGATACAGGTACACATCATAGAGTTATTTGCGAGCAATACAATTTACAACAGCATTATAGGAAAGATCTTACTGTTTTTAGGTGGCCCTCCTGTAGCACCTGTCTTTATGGCCATTTTCGGCTATTTTATTGCCGCGTCAAAACGATCTTCTTTGCAATTAATTATCAGAGGAATGAAATTTTTTGCATTAGGAATGTTTCTGAACATTGCACTGAATTTAAACCTGATCATCTCTGTAAATAGAGGATTGCTTCAAATTGACCTACTACCTTATATTTTTGGTGTTGATATATTGCAGTTTGCGGGTATTGCAATTATTATTATTGCTATTTTCAAAAAGGCTTTTGAAAATAATTTATTTTTTGTTCTGATCTGTATTTTGATCTCCTCTTTTATGGGAAATCTGTTAAGTAATTTTAGTCCGGAAACAGATGTGATGCGCTATATATGCTCCTTTATTTACGGTTGCAGCAAATGGTCGTATTTCCCATTATTTCCGTGGTTAGCCTACCCATTAATCGGCATTGCGTTCTATCAATTCAAAAAACAATATGGAGTGACTGATATCAATAAATCCATTTCCGACATATTTAAAAAACCGGAAGCACAACGATTTTTCAAACAAATGATGGGAGTAGTCTTTTTTCTTTTTTTACTATTAACCGGCAGATACGCAGTTTCTGTTGCTTCCAACCTGCCTTCCTATTACCACCATGAATTTATTTTTATGGTATGGACATTGATCTTTCTGGCGCTATATAGTTTCAACATGAATGAAATAAATAATTTTGCCAGAGAATTTATTTTATTCAAATACATCAAATGGCTTGGGAAAAATGTGACCATCATGTATGTTCTTCAATGGATCCTTATTGGTAATACAGCTACGGAAATATACAAGACAGTTACTTCACCTTTATATTTAGTCATCTACTTTTTTGCCGTTTTAGGAATTGCGAGTGGAATAAGTTATTTGTTGATTGGGTTGAAAGAACGGTTTTTCAAAAAAGCTGTTTAAGGCTGTAAGTCTTGCTAATAATGACGAAATTGGACGCAATTCCTAACTGTAATTTTACTTTGGAAATGAAATTGATACATTAATTGGATATTGTGAAATAACCCCATCAATTTTTGCAGGAGCCCAAGTAGGGCAATTATCAATTAACTCAAATATGTTTTTAAGATAACATTTATCGGAAGTGTAAATTAATTTTGGTTCTATTAATTTACCATTAGTATCCACTGTAGCCGTAATATAGATTTTTCCATTAAACCAGCCACAAGAAAGGCTTTTTTCTTGTATTCCGTTTCTTAGATAATCTATGAATTTATCATATCCAAGTGGAAACACCGGTTTGATAATATGAGGAAAATAGAGTGTGTCTTGCCCAGAAATAGTGAAACATTTTCCACTTATAAATACCCCATTATCATAAGTATCCAATCTAACTAATTTACCATTAGGATAAAAAGAAAAATAATTTCCATTGAACTTCCCATTTTTGAATTTTGCCATTTCAGAAACAGAATTATCCTCCCGCCATTTTTTTAAATTAATAATTGTATCATTATGAAATACTCTTAAGGCCTTCATTTGTCCGGATTCATAATATTCTTTGCTTTCCCCTTCTAGACGATTCTTTATATAAAATTCCTCTGCTTTCTTTTTTCCATTAGGATAATAATAAACAAATTTCCCATGTTTAAGTTTTCTATCCCAGTCAAGATAGGAACCTGTCATTTGCAAAGTATCATTTTTATAATAATCCTCTGCCAAAAACAAATTTACTTTTAATGAATCCTTTATCTTGCGAATTACACTGTGATATTCAGCCGACCGTTCATTATCAACCTTTTGCCAATATTTATCATAATATTCGGTCTCATATTTTTGAGCCATACTACGGCTAGAAAAAATAAAAAAAGTAAACGCCACTAAAATTAAACGCATCATTTTTTGATAAACTTTTGGGATAGTTCGGGTAAAATTAATCTGTTTCTATGCAAAATAACATTTAAAAATTTCAAATACCAAAGCTACATCATCTTAAACCCATCTGCTGCATACAATTCATTTATATCTAATGTTCCCGGATCAATAATATCTGCCCGGTAATGTTCCCGTAAAGCTTTGATCCAACGTTTTCCCCGATCAGAAAGTTGAAAATCATCCGACATCAAACGTCCTCTTAACACCAGGATTCCCAGATCGGCACCTTCATAAAAATAATTGTCTTTTTGGGTGATCTGCATATAGAATGCCTCCTTATCACCAACCACTGATTGTCGGTGAGCATCCATTTTCTTGAATTTAATTTTTTCGTTTTTCTTCATTTCCCAGATACCGGAAGCGGGTGCCTGTGTTACCAGCTCTAACGTGTTTCTGGTATGTTTAATTACCAATTGACTCCAGCTATCCATGTTCTCAGCCTTTGCCCAGCGATCTGTTAATTCCGACACATTAATTTCATAAGGCACATCCATCCATTCCAGCATGTGAAATAAAAATAAAGGCACATCGGTCATTGCAAATTTTGCATGATTAGTCAGCGAACTAACTCCTGAAATCCGAGGGTTTAATTCGCCTAAATAAATTTCTCCAGCGTCTTTATCAATTAAAAAATCAAGCTCAAAATACCCCTTGTATCCTTCTTTGCGAAGCTGATCACCAAATTGTTGTGTGTATTTTTTTGCTTTTTCCCTGATTTCAGGAGTAAAAGCATTTCCATAAATTTCGTTACCGCACCAGCCACCTTTGTAAGGAGTTAACTCCGGGAAACCTACCAATTCCGTCATTAGAGGAGCAACCAACGTTCCATGTTTTGTAACACAACCTTCAATGGCTGTACCATAACAATTGATGCGCTTCATGATTTTTACTTCCTTTTCGTTGATTATTTCCTCCTTGTGAAGATCAAAATCTGCTTCATCTGAAATAAAAAATGTGGTATGACCCGAATCACCAAAAGGCATTTGAATAACAAGATCTCTCCCAAGTTTTTTAGAAACTTCACGCAGGTGGACATAATCTTTTACAGAGGAAAGGACATAAGGAACGCAAGCTACACGGGCTTTTTCAGCAATCCGATTGGTATTGACCTTATTATCTAAAAATGTACGTAATGCAGCCGGAGGAAAACAAACATCCAGGCCAAGTGCTTTTGCATTTTCTTCTGTTTTTTCATTGAACATCAGGAACAATGCTTTTCCCACTTCTCCATTCACACTTCTTGATTTTATATAATCCTTAACTTCAGGATGAATCAGTAAATAATTATTGATGTCTTCAATACTTTGAAATTCTTCATGGGGCACTTCCTCTTTCGGAGAAAATAAATTGGGATGTAAGCCTTCGAAACTATCTATATGACTGATGTATTTAAAATTACTGATCCATTCATCCATACCCAATAAATTAAAATTGGTGGCACTGATAAAATAAACCGGAGTTTTATTTTCTTTGAAATATTGTTTTATCTCCGGTATTCCTTTTAGTGTTTTTTGATGATTAGTTGGGCTTGTCATTGTTGTTGGGTTGATAATTTTTTATATATAAATTACAAGGCAATGTATTATGGTACGCTGATTTATTATGATACTTATGAAAGAAAAATGATTTAAACTTTTTTTGATTTTTTTATGATTTTAATTCAATTCTTACCACAAGACTAATTTCTGGTACTCCTGTTGGTGTTTTTTGTCCTCTTGTTTTAGTTGTCATTGTTGTTGGGTTGGTAATTTTTTATATTTAAATTACAATGCAATGTATTATGGTACGCTGATTTATTATAATACTTATGAAAGAAAAATGATCTAAATTTTATTTGATTTTTTTATGATTTTTTTTAATTCAATTATTACCGCTAGAATAATTTAATCATTACGCCAAAGGCGCATCATAAAAACTTAGATTTAAAAATCATTTTTTATCTTAAAAATCTTTGAAGATCTGCGTCCCATAATACAAAATACTTCAAAGTAGTTTAATATTTACCAATATCTCATTTCATTATTTTTTTGATTTAGTTTTACCATTTGTCAGCTGCATAACCGGCATTGCGCCCATTGCCGACAGTGTATTCTTACGATTTAATGCTCCCACTGTAAATATTTTTAGCCCAAGTTCGGCACTATAACCATGTATTTCCTTCACATCCAGTGCGATCATAAAACGGATGATCTCAGGACTTACAACTTGTCCGGGAACCAATATCGGAAACCCCGGAGGATAAGGAATTACAAAGGAGGTGGAAACCAATTCTTTATTTTTGTTCAAGGCGTCTAAACATTCACTCAATGGAACGTATTCACACATATCCTCATCATATGCTAAAAAGAAAGCTTCCCGCAAATTACCACCCGGCACTCCTGGCGAGGCCTGGAATGAACGATGGAAATAACTGAAATCAGGCAGTGGAGGTACATCTTTGATCAATGATTGAATGTGCTTTTTTGAAATTTCCGCTTCCCGTTTATTTAACGAACGGTTGCTTTCATCCAATTCATCAGCGATCTGCAACAAGGCGTTTATTAAAAATGTGACACTCCCTCGTGTTGTTCCAATATTGGTCATTAACAAAACAGTATTCCGTGATGTTTTATTAACCTGAATATTGAAACGATCCATCAGATACATATTCTTAAACTCATCGCCTGTTATGCCTGCCTTTCCAACCGACAGCGTTATTTTTGTAGGATCTAAAACAAACTCATCTTTCTCCCATGATTCTTCCATTCGATCCCAACCGGCTTTTGGAGAATAATACTCACTATGCCCATGTTTACGAAATGCTTCGGGTATCAAATCTTTCACTGACAGAATATGAAAATATTTACTCAATTTAGGATGCTCTTCTACTTTAGAACGCAGGATCATTGCCATCTCTATGGCTTTTTCAACCAACTCATATCCTTCCAGTTCCACTTGTCTGCGCCCCGCATCCAATGATGCCAGGATCTGATAATTAGGAGAGGTAGTGGTATGCGTCATATACGATTCCTGAAAATTATCTGCTACTCTTCTGCTATATTCTTCATCCCAAATATGTATCATTGAACCTTGACGGAAACTGGAAACTGTTTTATGAGTGCTCTGAGTTGCATAAACCCTGATCTTCACTTTTTCGGGATCCGGCAAAGAAGGACTTTCACCGGGTTTTAAACCCTCAATATGTTTTTTATACTGCTCTTTGTATTCCTCGCTTCTGTATTTATGAAATAACTTTTGCGCCACATACATTCCTGTTCGTTGCTTGAAAGTGTAAGTAAAACTGGCGAATGCAAACCAGGCTTCATCCCATAAAAAAACCATATCCGGTTTAATAGCAAGCACTTCTTCCATTACTTTTTCTACATTGTACACCAAACCGTCAAACGTACAATTGGTAAGCAATAACATTTTTGCATGGTCCAATCGTCTTGCTTTTTTTAAAGCAATTAATTTCTCTTTAATAACGCTTAACGGAACAGCACCATACATTGAATATTCATCGATCGGATACGAATCCAGAT
>MEPB01000110.1 GCA_001769385.1 Bacteroidetes bacterium RIFCSPLOWO2_12_FULL_35_15
TTGCTACCTGTTAATATGACATTGCCCTTTGAAGGGGGCAGGGGGATGAAATTAAATAATTGAAATAGAGCCAATTATAAAACACGTCAATGGTAGTGTTTCTGAAGCTGAAGCAAAAGAAACGTATCGGGAACATTTCTGAGATAGTTTTTTCTTTCAAATGTTCACGATACAATTCCGCGAAAAGCGGAATTACTCAAACTATAAACCAACTGATTAATGTCTGTCCATAATGTATGTATAAACAAATTTTTCAAAAATATTAAACACAGAATTACGAAATTGTAAATTCCGATTCAATATCAATTATTTAAGAATAAAGCTTATCCGGAGCTTCCTTGCGAGGCTTTTTTTAGCGGAAGCAATCTCATTAATTGTTGAGATTGCTTCTTCGTTCCTGCATCGCAATGACGTTCTAATTTTAATGTCGACTCTATCGACAGACTCTAATTATTCCATTCCGATTTTAAATGTTCAGGTAATTTTAATTATCTTTGAATCATCATGAGAAAAAATTACAATAAAGCACCTTTCAAATTTCTGCCTTGGGTAGCCTTACCCGGTTTGTAATCAGATTTTTTTTTCCCGGGAAGCAAACATTTCTCCCTTTCTTTAAATTCATTCTTTAATATTTATTCATCTTTGAAAACGATGATTTATCGTGTTCAATAAACAAAAATAATCATATGAAAAAAATTATTGTATTAGGTGCCGGTATGGTTGGCAGCGCAATTGCTATTGATCTGGCAAAAAAACATAGTGTAACAGTTGCTGATCTGAGCGACAAAGCATTGGAGAAATTAAAACAAAAAAATTCTCAAATAACAACTCTTCAGCTGAATGCGAAAGACAAAGCATTATTAACTGCCGCTATCACTCCTTTTGATCTGGTAGTTTGTGCAGTGCCCGGTTTTATGGGATTTGAAACATTAAAAACAATTATTGAAACAGGCAAAAATGTGGTCGATATTTCTTTCTTTCCTGAAAACTCACTCGACCTGGATGCATTGGCAAAACAAAAAGGAGTGACAGCCATTGTTGATTGTGGCGTAGCTCCGGGTATGGACAATATTATTTTAGGTTATTATAATGAAAAAATGAAACTTACTGATTTTGAATGTCTGGTTGGTGGATTACCGAAAGTAAAAAAATGGCCCTTTAATTATAAAGCTCCTTTCTCGCCTATTGATGTGATTGAGGAATATACCCGTCCTGCACGTTATGTTGAAAATGGCGAAATTATTACCAAGCCTGCTATGTCGGATGTCGAACACATTGAAATGGAAGGTGTAGGAACGCTCGAAACATTTAATTCAGATGGCTTACGTTCCATCATTTTTACGATGCCTCACATAAAAAACATGAAAGAGAAAACCATGCGTTATCCCGGTCATATCGAAAAAGTTCTTGCCTTGAGAGACTCCGGTTTTTTCAGCAAAGAGCCTGTAAAAATAAATGGTGTTGACATTGTACCTTTGGATTTTACTTCTAAAATTTTATTCAACGAATGGAAATTAGGTGATACCGAAGAAGAGATCACCGTGATGAGAGTTACTGTTACAGGAACAGAAAATGGCGTTGAGAAAAAAATAAGTTATCATTTGTATGATGAATACAACAAAGAAACGCAAACATCGTCCATGGCTCGTACAACAGGATATACTTGTACTGCAGCTGTTGAACTGGTATTAAAAAATCTGTTTTCTGAAAAAGGTGTGTTTCCACCGGAGTTAGTTGGTAAACATGAAGTTTGTTTTAATCATTTTATGGATCATTTAAAAGAACGTGGCGTTAATTATCGCAAAGAAGAAATGATAATTACAGATTCAAAAATTAAAATTTAGTTTTTCTAAAACAATTCATACTAAAAGGCACATTATCTCAATGTGTCTTTTAGTATTTTTCTAAATCAACTAATACAATTCTAACTATTTTATTTCCGAAATTTAGCCCAACACACTTCTCGACACCGCTCGAAATGACAGCGCTGGTGTCATTTCGAGCGGTGTCGAGAAACGAGCGAGGCAATTTAAATTGGACTAGTTTATACTGGTAAGTGGTATAATACCAATACGTGTTATGGTTTAGTCCAATAATAAAATTGTAAAATCAACCACAGAGATTCATAGAAAAATTTACTACTCTTGTAAAACATAGGCAGAACTTTAATCATAGCCTATGTGAAACCCATCTTTGAAGGGCTATCAATTTCTTAAAACCTATGTTCCTATGTGGTTATATTTGGATTAAAATATCTTAGGTAATAGTATAATTCTATTGTTTTACCAGCCTTGAAACTAATTTTTGGTTGTTGTTTGAAAGTTCAATAATATACACACCATTACTTAAAAACGATAAATTATATTTTTGAGTTAACTCTTCTTTCCCTGTATATTCATCTGTCATCATTATGTTTCCAAGTATGTCATAAATTATCAAATGTGTTTTTTCGTTTTTATCCATTCCATTTATTGTGAGATGAATTTCATTATTAAATGGATTAGGCTGTAAATTCAAATGAATTGTATTTGAATTTGAATACTCCGAAATGCCGATCGAACCCGCACTGATAGTAAAATTTTTATCATTAATATCAAAAAAGATGTTCCCGATACTTTCCACTTTTATTCTGCATGTGGTTTGAGCTATACCATATGCAGGGACTGTAATAAGTTGACTTCCATCATTTGGGGTATTCGCTAAAAGTAGTGTAAATGTTGATCCGCCATCAATCGAAATTAAAACATTTACAGTTGTACAACTAACAGGTAATAAATTAGTTCCGTTAACATTCCAGGAAATTGTTTGTGAACTATTACTTGCCCATACAATTCCGGTTGTGTTTGGATAAGCTACTTCAAACGGACCCGAACCGTCAGTTATTACCTCTGTGTTGGCATAACATAAACCGCCACCACCCATTTTATTATCCCGGGCAATGAGCCTGAAATTTAATGTTTCCGGATTAGACGATAAATATTCACCAATAGTTCCGGTATAGTTGCCGCTTAATACAACACTCAATTCAGGAAACATTCTGCTTGGAGAACTAACCGGCATATAAGAACGGAAGTAAGGTGAATTACCAAGATCCCAGTCCCCACCAAATCCATTATCTATTTCCTCCCATTGATAGGTTAATACATCGCCATCAATGTCTGTTGCTGAACCTGTTAAAATGAAAGGTGTAGCATTGGGGATTATAAACGAAGCGGTACAGGTAACTACAGGAGCAGTATTCCCGGTTGTTGTAATAACCGGACAATTACTTCCATTGGTAATAAAATCCATTATTTCATCAAAATTAATTGTATGAAAATAGGCTATGCTATGGGTTGATACATCATTCCAGCCACACAAACCCGCATACCCCATAATAGTAACCCCACTGCCCGGTTCTACCTGTGTGCCTGCATTTTCATTTCCTCCACATTCATTAAAAGAATGATTGCCGCTAAACTGATGTCCCATTTCATGTGCTACATAATCAATATCAAAAGGATCTCCAACAGGATATGAATTGCCTGTAATGCCCCTTGCTTTCCCAAAGGAACATACACAACCCAGGTATGCCAATCCGCCACCGCCGGTGCTAAAAGTATGGCCTATATCGTAATTCGCATTGCCAATATTATTATCTATTACCAGTTGACTTTCATTAATTAAAAGGTTAGCATTATTGTTACCTGAAAAAGGGTCTGAATTAAAATCAGAGTATAAAATAGATGTTTCATTCGCCACTAACACAAGTTTAACTGCCACTTCTGTTTCATATACACTGTTTATACGGACTACGGTGGTAACTATTGCAGATAAAATCTGAGATACTCCAGGATTGGTCAACCCTGTGGCTGCTTGCGCATATTCTCCTGTACAGGCAATTGCCAAACGATAGGTTCTTAAATTTTCCCCTGCGCAGATCCCCGCCCTGCTATTTTTTAAAGCATTTTCGGAAATATTTTCTTTTTTTTTATCAGTTTTAGGATTAATCACTCCAATCTCCGGTAATTTTCTGGCAGCATCTTTTTCAAAATCAGCAGCATAATAAACTATATAATCCGAAGTATTATTTCTGGAATAGGGATCAATAAAAATATCTCCGGAAAGATCTCGTATCATTGCATGAAATCCAAAATCAGTCCAATCCAGTTTACCATAAACCGATTCATCATCGATTCCCTGTATATTAAATGCTTTTATATCCGGAAATTGTGAGGCAAGTTCAGGAGCCATAACTGCAGACTCAACAACTCTGAATTTTTTTAATGAGCCATCAGGAAATGGTAATTCAATGATCACCTGTGAATTTTTAAGCATCATGTCCTTCTCGCTTGGAGCTGAAAAAAGACCGGATTTTAAATTACTTTCCTCCAAATGGAATACTTTATATTTTTTAGGAATAATAGTGCGCTCGCCTGTTATTGTTACCTGGGTTTCCTCTACAGATATCCAAAATGCTTTATTTGTTTGAGCTTGAATGGAACAGATAAATGTTGCCAAAAATAAAAAAAAGACTGTTTTTTTCATAAATCAGAATTTAATGTTCAGGTAAAAATAGCATTTATTTTAAGTAATTACTATTGACCATTAAATTACGGTTCGCAAATAGCCGGGCTAGCAGAGCACGCTTTGCAAGATTTGTTTAGAATGCATTTTTACAAAGTAGTACTTAGGATATTTTTATAAGCGTGTTTTCATTGTGAAATAAAACCATAACTATTTATTCTTTGTATAGTTTCAATTTCCTTTTTAATATTTGGATGCAATATAAATTTGTTTGTAGATTGCAGTATAATTTCAATACAAGGGGAAGCACTTTCTATAAACCATTGGGACAACAGGCGTAATCCTGAACAGAGGAATGATACACACATAATTTGAGAAAATATTTATGAACAAAATAATCCGCACTGTTTTTATTTTTTTAATTCTGAATTGCTTTCAGCAAAATTTCTTTTTTGCACAAAATATAAATACCGACTCCATCGAAGTTTTTATAAAAAATGAAAAAAACGATACTGTCAAAATGAACACTTTAAATAAATTTTGTAGAACTTTTTGGCAAACCGGAGAGTATGATAAAGCTCTGAATTATGCGAAAACAGCGTTATCCATTGCAAAAAAATTAAATTTAAAAAAAGGTATTACAGGCGCATACAATAATTTGGGAGTAACTTATTGGTATCAGGGACACTATGCAAAAGCTTTAGAAAATCATTTAGCAGCTTTAAAAATAAAAGAAGAATTAGTGGAGCAGGCAGAAAAAAATAATGATTCCGTCAAATTGAAGGAAAGTAAGAACAGTGTGGCAAAGTCATTTAATAATATCGGAATGGTATATGATGCACAAAGAAATTTCCCTAAAGCGCTTGAATATTATGAACAGGCTTTAAAGATACAGGAAGAGCTTGGAGACAGAAACGGTGTTGCAAGTGATTTGAATAATATCGGAAATGTATATCATTCAGAAAAGAATTATTCAAAGGCAATTACCTATTTTTTAAGGTGTCTGAAAATGATGCAAGAAATGGGAAATAAAATGGGTATTGAATCATCCTTGGCAAATCTTGGCAATGTGTATAAAAGTCAACGCAACTATCCAAAAGCATTGGAATATGATATGCAATGCCTTGCAATGGCAGAAGAACTTGATGACAGAAATGGAATTACTGTTTCGTTAAACAACTTAGGATTAGTTTATTCAGAACTGGGGCAATATGAAAAAGCACTTGAGTTCCTGAATAAAGGATTAATATCCGCGAAAGAGATTGATTCCAAAGAATGGATGAAAATAAGTTATGAAGGATTATCGGATCTTTATGAAAGGATGAAACAACCTGCGAAAGCATTGGCATATTATAAACTTTTTTCAGATGTGAAAGATTCATTACTTAATGATGATAATAACAAACATATCGCACAAATGCAGACTCAATTTGATAGCAATAAAAAAGATAATGAAATAAATTTGCTTAACAAAGATAAGGTCCTGAAAGAAACAGAAATTCAAAAGCAAAAAGCAGAAACAGAGAAACAACAAACACAACGCAATGCTTTTATTGTAGGATTTGCTTTGGTAATCCTGCTTGCTCTTTTCATTTTCAGAAGCTACCGCCAAAAACAAAAAGCAAACGTTATTATTACTGAACAGAAAAATGAAGTATAAAAACAAAAACATATTATCGAAGAAAAAAATAAAGACATTACTGATTCCATCAACTACGCAAGACGGATCCAAACAGCGATGCTTGCACCGATTGAAGACATTGCAAAAACACTGAAAGATTTTTTTATTCTTTACAAACCTAAAGACATTGTGAGTGGGGATTTTTATTATTATGCTGTAGCCGGAGACAAAATAATTATCGCTGTCGCGGATTGCACCGGACACGGAGTCCCCGGAGCATTCATGAGCATGATCGGCAATGATGCATTAAATGAGATCATCTTAGAAAAAAAATGTATCGAACCCGGAGACATTCTAAGTAATTTACACGATGGAGTGCGTAAAGCACTCAAGCAGGATACCTCCAAAACTCAAACTGCTGATGGAATGGATATTGCTCTTTGCGCACTTGATTTAAAAAGCAATATTCTTGAATATGCCGGAGCATTAAGGAATCTCTACATTTCACGAGGTCAAAATAATTTATTGGAAGAAATAAAAGCAAATAAACAATCTATTGGAGGTGTAAAGTCAGATATAAAAAAAATATTTACAAATAATACCATTCAATTAAATAAAGGGGATGCATTTTATATTTTTTCTGACGGGTATGCCGATCAGTTTGGTGGAGCGGAGGGAAAAAAATTTATGATCAAACGATTGAAAGATACGCTTATGGAAATTCAAAACAATACGATGCCTGAACAGGAAACCATCCTCAACAATACCATTGACGTATGGAAAGGAAGCACGGAACAAGTAGATGACATATTAGTCGTTGGGGTAAGGATTTGAGACAGGAAAAGTGTTAGTTCAGAAAATGTACTTCACAATTTTTTCTCCGTGTTCAAATCCTTCTTCTTTGAATTTCATTCCTACTTTTTCCAAAATTTTTATTGAATTGTAATTTTCAATTGCAGCCCGCCCAACGATATTTTTTTGTTTCAATGTTTGTATGCCGTATTTCATCACCGCTTTCGCTGATTCAGTCCCATAACCCTTTCCCCAATGTATTTGAAAGAAACGATATCCCAGATCAATTTCCTTTAACTCATCAATGAATTTCAGACCGCACCATCCAATAAATTCATTATTCGATTTTAGATGAACCGCCCAGCGACCTATTTTATTTTTATATTGAGGTAAAATTATCTCCTTTAAAATGTTTTTAGCTTCCCCTATATCTTTTACTGTTCCATCTCCTGTATAACGTGTCACTTCTGGATCACTATTTAACTCGATCAGTAATGGAGCATCCTTCATTGTAAACTCACGTAAATACAAGCGTTCGGTTTCCAGGGTACGTTTCATGTATGTAATTTTTTGATTTTCCCAGAAAACATTTTATTAAATATTAAAATGAGTTTTTAATCCACATAACAGCCATAATTGCCAATTAATTTTTCTATCAAAAAAACGAGATATGAATTTATAATGCATCCTTCATTTTATTTATTTTCAATAATGAAATTTTTCATCCCTTTCAAATTTTCAATGCCTAACAACAACAATATGGAAAATAATTATTATTTCTCAAGAACATTTTTAAGATTGCTTAATCCTGTTTCAAGGTCTGCCCCAACTTCCTTGTCCATGTCCATAAATAATCCCATTAAATTCATTGGATATGGAAAAGCTCCCGTAAAGCCCCACTTAACTTTAGTTTGATTTTCTGAAACAGCCTCCGTTGTCATATACGCATCATCTTCGGCTTCAAAAGGGAGTTTGAACCGAAGTTTAAATTCTATCCTCTCTCCTTCACTAATTTTTGTAATCTCCTGTTCTCCTTTTCCAACGTCTTTGTTATTACTGTCCCAAGCCGAAATAAAGCCAACTGTACCATCTGTGCCGGTGTAGTTTTTTTTCATAGAAGGATCCATCATCGCCCATTTACTGTATTGATCCTGATTTTTCAAAAACTTGATGTAATCAAACACTTCCTGTTTGGGCTTATTGATAGTGACCTCCCGTTCAACAGCATAATCTTTCTTTACAAATAATGCAATTATTAAAGGTATGGCGATTAAAATTCCTATAGAAATTAAAATTTTTTTCAAGACTTTCATGTTTGTTTTTTTTAGGTTAATAAAACAAAGTTAAAAAAATGAATCTCAATATAACAGGAAATAAATTATTGAGGTATTACAGCAATATGCAATCAGATAATGATCACTCCGTTAGCCGTAGCAAATAAAAATTATTTATTGTTGGGTGGAGCGTCCCGCTCCGCCATTTTTAACAAGGCTTCCAGCCTTAAAGAAAACATTTGATTTCAAAATTATGCTTGTTACGGCAAGATGCCGGTCGAAAAAAAGCGGAGCGGGACGCTCCGCTTAACAGCAAAAACTTACAAAAAAAACCGATTTTCATCGGGCTCCGTTAGCCGTAGCAAATAAAAATTATTTATTGTTGGGCGGAGCGTCCCGCTCCGCCATTTTTAACAAGGCTTCCAGCCTTAAAGAAAACATTTGATTTCAAAATTATGCTTGTTACGGCAAGATGCCGGTCGAAAAAAAGCGGAGCGGGACGCTCCGCTTAACAGCAAAAATTTATCACAAAAAAAGAAGTCTACCTCGCCCTCGTTTGCAACGAGGGCGGCCGAACACCGCGTTTATAACGCATAATTAGCATTCTGTTTTCGTTTCGCAATGCGTCACAGACGCCTTTTTCTTATGTCCTCGTTACAAACGAGGACAAGGTCAAAAAAATTTATCTCAAAAAAAGAAGCCCGATTTCCATCGGGCTTCTTCTTTACTCTTTAATTGAGATTGCTTCGCCCCGCCCATAAGCGGTACTCGCAATGACGTTTACGCTATCACACCATCACTTAATTCAGCAGTTAAAATTTCCAACAATTCTTCTTTGTTATCTCTACAGAACAAGTGAGAACCATTTACTTTTTTGAAGCTGAATTCAGCGGATGTATGACGTTTCCATTCCATGATCTGCTCTTCTGTAAACACAGTATCATTGATACCTGCAACAGCTGTCAGCGGACATGCTAATGGTTCGTCATCATAATAGGTGTAATTTTTTCCTAATAAAATATCAGCACGTAAAGAAGGAAGCATCTCATTAAATACTTCTTTATTTTCAATTACTGATTCAGGAATTTCCAATGAACGTAAGTGAGCTTTGATGTTCGGAATATTTTTTTCCTTATATACCTCATCATCTTGTATTGCATCCAAGAAACGGAACGGACTTGGTAAATGGGGTGCTCTCCAGCCTCCGACAATAAATCGAACAGGAGTAACATCTTTTTCTTTACGCAAGAATCTTGCTATTTCCAAGGCAACACCTGCACCTGAACTATGACTGTAGAATGCAATTGGTGTAGTTAATAAAGACTCTGTTACTTCAGTAAACTTTTTAACCAAATCAATTACATTGTCGAATGGTTTTTCATCGCCACGCTCTTCACGGCCCGGGAACTGAACTGCACACACTTCAATATCATCCGGTAAAAATTCATGCCATGCGTTGAAGATACTTGCTCCACCGGCAAAATATGGTAAACAGAATAAACGTAAACGAGGATGCTCCACTTTCTTGGTACGAACGATCCATTTATCCAATTCACTTCTTTCACCTGATTGTCCGGCATCAGCACCTGATTGACCATGTAACTCATCAATGATCTGAACAGTCATTTCTTCCATAGTCGGACCACGCATAATTCGCATCATGCTATAATCCACTGATAGATTACTTTGTATCCAGTTACGGATCTGATTTGCCATCAATGAATCCAAACCATATTTTGTAACAGGCTCTGATGTATCCACTTTATCACCTGTAGTACCAAGTACTCTGGCGATGGTGTCTTTCAATTGTGCAAGCAAGATTTCTTTTTGCTCTTCCGGTTTTGCTTCTAAAATTGTTGCTTTCAATGCACCATTTCCTCCGCTGCCGGCAGTTCCTGCGTTCAATTGTTTTTCTTTGATCAAATGTGCAAAACGACTGGAGTTTGCAGAATGAGGGAAGAAACTTCCGATCATTTCCCAATCCGAATCAGTAGCTACACGCTGAACAGGATTGTTCAGCAACATTTGTTCTAACACACGTAATGCTTGGTCTAACGAGAATTGTTTCCAACCTTGTTTGTAAAGCAATCCACCCACATTTCCACTTCTTGAAACAAATCCTACTTCACCAATAACTCCCCAATTGATTGTCATTGCAGGCAATCCGATTGATCTGCGATAATGCGAGAAATTATCAAGGAAACTATTTGCTCCTACATAACTTACCTGACCGGGATTTCCGTAGATCGCAGAAATAGAAGAGTAAGAAACGAAATGTTCCAAGGCCATGTCTTTTGTTGCTTCGTGCAACAACCAACATCCAACAGCTTTTGGAATAAATACATTCATATAACGTTTGTAATCTATTTCCGGAATACTTCCGTCATCCAATACCATTGCGGCATGCTGGATTCCTTTTAAAGGAGGCATCGTGTTTTTAATTTCATTGAATACACGATCAATATCTGCTTTGTTGGAAACGTCAGCTTTTGCGATCATTACATTGATGCCTTTTGCTTTCATTTTTTCAACCACGGCTTTTTCTTCGTCTAACTTAGGTCCGCTTCTGCTCATCAACACTAAATTCTTCGCACCTTTGCTGGTCATCCAATTCGCCACTGCTAAACCAAATCCGGAAGCACCACCGGTAATTAAGTAAGTACCATCCGCTTTAAATTCGATATGACCAGGAGGAGCAACTTGTACATCTCCTTCCATCGAAACAATTACTTTTCCGATGTGACGTGCACCTGCCATAAATTGGAAAGCATCAGCTGTCTTCGCAACAGGGAATACTTTTACAGGATGAGCAGGGAATTTATTCGCAACAAAATAATCAATTGATTCCTGGAATAATTTTCCACCAAACAATTCTTTTTGCTTGAATAATCGGTCCACATCCACGCCAAAATAAGTAAGGTTATTTCCGAAAGGCTGTAAACCTAATTTACTGTTTCTGTAAATATCTGTTTTTCCTATCTCCACGAAACGACCATAAGCAGAAAGACATTTAACGCTTTTGAAAATGGCTTCACCTGAAAGTGAATTCAAAATAACATCCACTCCTTTACCTTTTGTTTTCGCCATGATCTGATCAGCAAAATCCAGCGTACGTGAACTCATAATGTTTTCAGGCTCCACACCAATACTTTCAATGTATGCACGTTTATCAGCACTACTTACTGTTGCATAAATTTCAGCACCAATTGCTTTTGCAATATGAATTGCAGCAATACCAACTCCACCTGCAGCAGCATGAATAAGGATAGTTTCACCTTTTTCCAGTCGGCAATGATGAACTAAAGAGAAGTAAGCAGTTGTATAAACAACCGGTAAACTTGCTGCTTCGTTCCAGTTAATGTTTTTTGGTTTCTGAACAACGTGACATGCTCTTGGATAAGCAAATCCGCCTAAACAAGATGCTGCAGTTGCCATCACCTCATCACCCACTTTTACATTGGTTACATTTTTTCCAACAGATGCAACAACTCCGGCACATTCCAAACCAAATGTTTTACCAAATAAACCGCCAACAACGGCAGCATCAGAAAGTAATCCCATACCGATCATGATGTCGCGGAAATTCAAAGCAGAAGCTTTGATCTTTATTTCCACTTCACCTTCTGCTGGTGATCGTCTGTCTGTTTGACGTAGTGTAATATTATCCAACACACCGTATTCGGTCATGTCTGCAAAATAAGGCGAACCTTCAGCAGGCACAGTTTTCTTAGCACGTTGCGCGATATTCTCGGAAGAGATACGCTCTAACTTATTTACATAACGTTTTTTAGTTCTGTAAGCAATTTCGTCTTCGGTATCGTTACTGAAAAACTCTTCCAGTAATGAATCAATTTCTTCATCCTTCACAGGAGAACTGAAATCAACCATAGTCGATTTATAGATCGGGAACTCATTTACGATAACTCGGCTTACTCCACGTAACCCTTCTTGTGAAAGGTTCAATGTTTTTGGAGTTCCGCCAACAGTTTGTGCTCCGCTTGATAACAACCAGATGTCCGGTGTTTCTTTAAAGTGTGTTGTGTTTAATTTACGCATCACATTCATCAACATGATGGAAGAATGTTCTTCTGATTTGATGATGTTCTCCACGTTCAATTGCTCGTTGCTCACACTGTCCAATCCCCAGGCAAAAATAATTCCCTGGAATTTTCCTTTGTTCGCGATCAGGTCAATTAATTTATCCGCAACACTTTGTTCCAAAGTATCTACTTCAAACAAGGTATCAGATATTTTATTGAATCCTGTTCCCTTTTTCACGATAGTACACTCTTTATTTAGTGCTCCTAATCTGGAAACTATTTTATTAGCTACTCCGCTATCATCAGCAAATACTAACCAATCAGCGTTAGCTAACTTAGCAGGATTTTCATCCGCTTTAGCAGAAAGATCTAATTTCTCTGCTCTTGCCATAATGATACTTTGACAAGAAGAATCGTTTTTCTCAAAATCGCTATACAATGCAACATCAGAATAACCATTGCTTTCCAATACCTTCTTCCATGTTTCAGGTTTCATGGTAGCATGATCTTTACGGATATCTAAATCTTCATACAACCACCAACCTTCTGTCATACCGAAAATAAAATCAAGGTACACCGGAGAGTTTGTTACTTCCAACATCATCAACACCCCTTCGGATGCTAACAATTGTTTCACATGTGTAAGAGTTGTTGCTAAATTGCGAGTTGCGTGAATAACATCCGAAGCAATAATTAAATCGAATGAGTTCAAATCAATTCCTTGTTCAGAAGGATCTTTTTCAATATCCATGATCTTGTATTGAACAAATGGATACTTCGCAAAACGTTGCTGCGCCTTCAACATAAACATATGCGATAAGTCGGTGAACACATATTCAGTTCTGTCGGCAGGAAATAATGGAAGCAAAGCTTGCGTCATTCCACCAGTTCCTGCACCTACTTCAAGCACACGTAATGTCTGATCTTCAGGAAGATTTTTTATTAATTCAGAAATTGCTTTTGCAGCAATGTCGTTGTATTTCTTAAATGCAAATCCTTCTACATAATAACGTACGATCGCATCCCATTTATCTTCCGGGAAGATCAACTGGATCGGATCAACCGTTCCTGTTAATACACCTGTAATGTCCGGACCGCAACGGCCAAGCAATGTTGACTCATGGTGGAACTGAGGATATTTTTTGCTCAACTCATCCATCCAAGCTCTTACATCTCTGAAATCAGGAGTCTTCAAAACAGTATAGTTTCCATTACCTCCGGAAACAATTCCTGCATCCTTCAACAATTTGAACATGTGATGGAACAAACGATTGTGATCTTTGATGACCTCAAATTTTTTCGCTAATTCCTCAACATTTATTTTATAACCTACTTCGAATGACATTCCCATTTCTTTTAAAGAACTGCAGATGTATCCGATTGTTAATTTATATTGTTCCGGTTCGTACTGTTTGTAATATTCGTCTTGTTCGTGACGCGCTTTTACTTCATTCAATGTTTCAGTAACAGCTGTTTTAATAGAGTTTGGCGAAGGTAAAAACTCACCCGGATTACGAAGTAATTCCTGATCAGTACGTGGTTTCATGTTCCAGTTGTATTCATAGAACCAACGGTCTTGTTCTCCACCTGATTCCCCACGTGAACCTTTCAGATATTGAGATTTGAAACCATGAAACTCAGCAACTAAACTTCCGTCTTCATTAAAGATCCATAATTCACCCAATGCATATTCATCGGTCCATTCTCTCAAACGACCATGAACAATAAGTTTGAATGTTTTTGGTTTTTCGTAAAATTTAATTCTATCAATGTGAACGGGAACATACACCCCCATTTTTTTATTGACATCGTCACGCTCAGAGAAAATTCCGAATACTGTCTGGAAACAGCTATCCAAAACTCCCGGATGAATATTGAATTGGAAAAATTCTGAACGGATACTTTCATGAACTTCAATTTCAGAAATTGATTCCCAATGTCCGTCACTTCTCCACAATTTTTTAATTGCCCGGAAGCTTGGCCCTAGGTATAATCCGCTTTCTAATAATTCATCGTGCATTGGTTTAACAGGCACAGCAATATTTACACGGGTACGGATATCATCCAGATCAACTTTAATCGGAACAAATTTATCACCGATGTGATTCATTTTTCCATTGGAACACATG
Source organism: Bacteroidetes bacterium RIFCSPLOWO2_12_FULL_35_15 (assembly GCA_001769385.1). GTDB lineage: Bacteria > Bacteroidota > Bacteroidia > 2-12-FULL-35-15 > 2-12-FULL-35-15 > 2-12-FULL-35-15. The sequence continues at coordinate 14,363 of MEPB01000110.1, forward strand.
GTCCATTGTGCATCTTTACCTTTTGGTTTGGTGTACACAAAGTAATCTCCGCCATCAGCAGATATGTCCATTTGAATATGTGGTGGATCACCTGCATCAGGTAAAAATAATGCACTTGCAAAGTTTAAATCTTCAAGGAATTCAAATTTCTCTCCGAAAGAAGCAATCGCTGCACCTATTGATAAATCAACATGTCCCGCACCAGGGAATACAATTGGCCCCTGTACTTTATGATCTTCAATGTATGGATAAGTTCTTTTATCCAATGTAACATCCCAAAGAATATTGCTGCTTTCTCTGGCAGAAATATCTTTACGATTAAGATGAGGATGATTGTATTCCCTCGCTCCTAATCTCATTTTCTTTCCTTCAGTTGTTTCTAACCAATAGGATTCTTTTTGCCAGGGATATTTTGGTAATTTAACAAGTGTATTATCAGTACCATAAAATAATTTCCAGTCAACTACACAACCCCAGGAATGTAATGCAGCAACCGATGCAAGGAAAGTACGTTTTTCTTCTTCTTTTCTTCTTAGAGAAGGAATAACCAATCCTTTTTTCTTTTTGTTTGCAAACAGATCATTGATACCGATTGCATGAATCGGATGTGGTCCTAATTCGATGAAAGTATCAAAACCATCATTCATTTGTGCTTCAACAGCGGATGTGAAATAAACAGGTTCACGAACGTTGCGGAACCAATACATTGGAACCAGGTCTTCGCCTTTTACTTCTTTTCCTTCAACGGTTGAGTAGAAAGGAATTTTTGTAGCACTCGTCTTGAATTCGCCTAAGGAAGCTAATAATTCTTCTTTCAAGGGTTCCATGTGATGACTGTGGAACGGTACGTTTACTTCTAATAAACGATGGAAAATATCTTTTTTATTTAACTCTTCTGCTATTTCCAGAATTGCATCGGTATCTCCTGAAAGAGCTACCATTGCAGGACCATTTACTGCACCAACTGAAACACGATGCTCTTTACCAACAAGGTATTTACTTGCTTCGGCAACAGGCAATCCAACAGCTAACATTCTTCCTTTGTCGGTTGCTTTGTATTGCACACGACTTCTATGAAAGATCAACAATACAGCTTGTTCCAATGTTAATGCACCGGAAGCATAACCTGCGGCTACCTCACCAATACTGTGTCCAACCACTGCACCAGGAGTGATACCAACGGCTTTCCACATTTCATACAATGCGATCTGAACCGCGAATATGGCGGGTTGTGCAATGTTTGTATCGCTGATGCGTGACGATGCTTCATCTTTTGTTAACTCTTCGATCAATGACCAATCAGCATGTACCGAAAGCATTTTATCTAATTTCACAATCGTTTCTCTGAACAACGGTTCTTTTTCAAAAAGCTGTCTTCCCATTGCCCACCATTGTGGTCCTTGTCCGGAGAATACAAATACGATTTTATTTTTTATTTCGTTTGTTCTGCCTTCTGCGATTCCGGTTGTGGTTTCACCATTCAGGTAGATTTGCAAATTGGTTGCAAGTTCATCTTTTGATTCCGCAACAACAGCTAAACGCATGTCGTGGTGAGAATTACGAACTGCTGAAGAAAAACAAATATCATTAAAACTATCTTTGTTTTTTTTGTCCTGAAGGTATCCGATATAAGATTCTACAGAAGCTTTAAGCGCATCCGTATGACGGGCAGAAACGGTAAATACTTTTAAGCCTTTTTTGTTTTTTGATTTCGGACTAGGTTTATCATAACCTTCCAACACGATGTGCACATTTGAACCACCAAAACCAAATGAATTTACACCACCATAACGAGGAGCACCTTTGGTGATAGGCCATGGAATGCTTTCCGTTGGTACTTTTAATTTTAATTCGTCAAACGGAATATTCGGATTTCCTTTTTTGAAATGAATATTTGGCGGGATAATTTGATTTTTTAAAGCAAGCGCTAATTTAGCGATCCCTGCAGCACCTGAAGCCGGCTCCAGGTGACCAATATTTGATTTTACAGAACCGATGTAACAATCATCTTTCCGGTCTTTCCCAATTACATTTCCAATTGAATTTGTTTCGATCGGGTCGCCTACAAAGGTACCAGTACCATGTGCTTCCACATATTTTACAAGATGCGGGTCAATGTTTGCATCGATATATGCATCCACCAATAGGTCCTGTTGAGCAATTGGATTAGGTACAGAAATTCCTTTTGTAGCACCATCCTGATTTACCGCAGAACCTTTGATAATAGCGTAAATAGTGTCGTTATCTTTTTTCGCCTGAGCCAATGTTTTAATAAAAATAAGTCCGGCTCCTTCACTTCTCACATATCCGTTTCCTCTGTCATCAAAAGAATAACAGGTTCCATCCGGAGAAAGGAAACCGCCTTTACTGAATCCCATTTGAGGTTCAGGTTTTAAAATAGAGTTTACACCACCTGCAAAAGCTGCATCTGCATCACCTTCCCAGATAGCTCTGCAAGCCAAGTGAATCGCATTTAATGAAGAAGAGCATGCAGTATCGAGTGCGAAACTAGGCCCTTTTAAATTGTAAGAATAAGAAATACGATTAGCTGCGATACACATGGCAGCACCTACATTGGTATGTGCACCGATATTTACACGCTCACTGGGAGTGTTTTGAATATCCCCATAATCATGAGCTGAAATACCAATATAAACAGCGGTACGGGAACCATCTAAGTCATTTAATCTCAATCCGGCATCCTGAACAGCTTCGTAAGAAACTTCCAGCAACATGCGCTGCTGTGGATCCATACGTGATGCTTCTAATGGAGAAATACCAAAAAATCCGGCATCAAATTTCTCCACGTTATTAATAAAACCGCCTCTTTTTATGCTAATTTTACCTGCTCTCCTGAACTCAGGGGCAAACATTGCTTCTACATCCCAACGATCTGCTGGAACTTCAGTTAATGCATCTTTCTTCTCGATCAACAAATTCCACAATTCTTCTGGTGAATTTACATCTCCGGGAAATCTACATCCGATCCCGATAATCGCTAATGGTTCTCTTTTTCTCATGTTTTGCTTTAATGTTTAATGCTGTGCTCTAATATGCTCTGATAGCTATCTGAAATTAGTTAAAAAGTATCAAATTTTTATCGAAAAGTAGCAAAGATAATAAAATTCGTCAAACCGTAGTATTTATGTTTGCTTTTATATATGAATAAAGGTTTTATAAGGGCTTCACATTATTATTTTTTGCCCCCTGTTTTTCTTAAAATAAAGAAATAAAAAAAACAGGTTCAACATAAAAAAATGAAAGAAGCATTGAAAATACTATACAATTTTTTTTAAACGATGAGAAATCTCAAATGATTTATATCATGTTTTAATATGATTCTTTACACTTTCTTTGAGTGGAGAAAAACAGTGTCTTTTTACATGTAATGGTTTATTATTAAAACTATCTTTTTTCAATGCGAACAACATATACTTTAGCTAAGTGCAAAAACTGCAACACCCATTTACATTCTCTTTTCGAGACTCTTGATCCAAAAGAAACCAGCTTGCTAAACGAACATAAATCCTGTTCATTTTATAAAAAAAATCAAATTATTTTTAGTCAAAATAGTCAGGCACATGTTCTTTATATTATTTGTTCCGGAAAAGTAAAACTGTATCAATTATCGGAGAACGGAAGAGAACAAATTGTGCGTATGGCAAATGCGGGTGATATTCTTGGATATCGTGCACTCTTAAGTAACGATCGTTACACCTCTTCAGCCGAAACAATTGAAGAAGCAAATATTTGTGTTATTCCAAAAGAATTCTTTTTTAATCTGATGGCAAAAAACCCATCCATTACTGCCCATTTAATGAGGATCTTATCGGACGATCTTAAAAAAGCAGAACATAAAATAACGGATCTTGCACAAAAGCCTGTAAGAGAACGTATGGCCGAAGCGATATTATTTATCAAGGAAACGTATGGTTATGAAAAGGATAACGCGACTATAAATGTTGTATTGACTCGTGAAGAGCTGGCCAATATTGTTGGAACGGCTACCGAAACAGCGATACGTTTATTATCCGAATTAAGACAGGAACACTTGATCGATTTTATCGGTAAAAAAATAAAAATCCTGAATCACGCGAGGTTAACTGAGTTGGCGAATGTGAATGATTAATTTTTTTGATTAGTAACTTCTACCTCAAACCACAAACTTCTTATTGCCTTTTTGTTGGCTGTTTATAGCACTTGCATTTATAAAATAAACGCCATTCTCTAATCACTTATGTCCATACTTGTTGTTTTGTTTAATTCGCAACGGTCATTTCGAGCGGAGTCGAGAAAGTGTGCAGGGCTAAATATTGAACTATAATATATTTAGAATTGCTATAAACAACAGTATCAGATAAACCCTAGCATGCAATTTTTGTGAACAGCCCTAAAACAAAAACATCCCGCATTTCTGCGGGATGTTTTTTGTTTTTAACCATTAGCAATACGTTTTATCCGCATTTGGAATGTCCGCAACTTTTGCATTTTAAACATCCTTCTTCATAGATCAACCCATCGGTATCACCACAACTTGAACATGTTTTATCTTTTGCAACTGTTCCATCCGGGATGAACTTCTTAAGTGCTCTTTCCACACCATGTTTCCAGGTATTGATACTGTCGCTGTATAAATTCAAATTCTCCACCAAGTCCACAACCTTTGGAATTGGCATTCCATGGCGCAATACACCTGAAATCAATTTTGCATAGTTCCAATATTCTTTATTAAATGAACGTGACAGACCTTCAATGGTCACACGGTATCCTTCTTTGTCAAGATATTGGAAATCGTAACGTTTGGTATCTTCCGTACTGGCACTTTTCAATATCCAACCTGATTTTACCCATGATGGAATCACAAATGAATCTTCATACTTACCGGTGAATATCTCGTATGGTTTACCATTGATAGAACCCACAAAAGCGATCCATTTTTCATCATGATTCATGAAACGAACAATTTCTGCTTCCAGACGTTCCGGACGGATAGGTGCAATTGTTTCAACGATCTCATCATTTTTCTTTTCTTCTTTCTTTTTGTCTGTTGACACCAACACACCACTACGAGAACCATCACGGTAAACGGTAATACCTTTCAATCCTTGTTTCCAGGCTTCGAAATAAATTTCTCCAACTGTATCTTCTGATACATCAGCAGCTAAATTTATTGTTGAACTGATGGAATGTGTAGTATATTTCTGAACAATGGCTTGTAATTTTATACGTTTCACCCAGTCAATTTCAGGAGCAGTGGAACCTTTGTATGGGCTCTTGCTGATATCCGTTTCACCGGTAGCTTCCATCCATTGTTTTAATTTATGGTGATATACCACAAACTCCTGCCATGAATCGCCCATTGGATCTCTGAAATCAACACGGTTGTTTGTATCCAACGGATTTACTTTTCTTCTGCGTTTGTAGGAAAGCATAAATACAGGCTCAATACCTGATGATGATTGTGCCAGCATACTCAATGTTCCTGTAGGTGCAACAGTACTCAAGGATATATTTCTTCTGCCATGTTTCATCATACGGTTGTATGACTCCGGAAATTCTTTTTGGAACATTTGAATAAACTCAGATGTGTTTTCAATTTTCGAATTGAAGTCTTCAAATTTTCCACGTTCAATAGCCATATCAATAGAGCTATCAAATTCCGCTTCACATTTTGTTTTCATGATCTTATCCACTTCAAGCAATGCTTCTTCTGAATCGAATCCAAAACTTAAAGCAGCCATCGTATCAGCTAATGCAGTAAAACCAAGACCTGTTCTTCTTCCTTTTTTTCCTGCATTGTAAAGCAGTTTCCAAGTATCTACCTCTACTTCTTTTACATAATCAGGCTCCGGATCAGCGTTTATTTTTGCTAAAATGCGATCGATATGTTCTAATTCCAGATCAACCAAGTCATCCATTAATCGTTGTGATTCATAGGTTGTTTCATAGAATTTTTTGTAATCAAATTTTGCTTTTGTTGTAAATGGATTTTCAACAAAATTATACAGGTTAAGCGCAATTAATCGGCAGCTATCTCCGCCTTGCATAGCGATTTCGGAACAAGGATTTGTTGAAACGTTTCTGAATCCTGGATATACCGATGATGTAGAATAATAATGCTGACGATCCCAGAAAATCAATCCCGGCTCAGCAGTGTTGTGTGCACACTTAATAATGGTTTTCCACAAATCGCGAGCTTTCACAGTTTTTGAAAACTTCGGAGTTGGAGAATCGATTGGGAAACGCAATGTGTAATCCTTATCCTCAGCAACAGCATTCATAAATTCGTCAGATAAACGCACAGAGATATTTGCTCCTGTTACTTTTGACAGATCTTGTTTGATGCTGATAAATTGTTCCACATCAGGATGAGCAATATCAATAGTGATCATCAAGGCACCACGTCTTCCATTTTGCGCAACTTCACGGGTAGTATTGGAAAAACGCTCCATAAAAGAAACAGCTCCTGTTGTTGAACCGGCAGCATTTGATACCATCATACCGGAAGGACGCAACGTAGATATATCTGCACCAACACCGCAACGTCTTTTAAACAATTGTGCCATTTGTTGATCGGTATAAAATATACCTCCGTATGAATCATAAATTTCAGGTAATACAATACAATTAGATAAAGATGCGATCACATGAGGATTACCTAATGATGACATTACACTTCCCTGAGGAATAACATGCTTGAACTTTTGAAAATAGGCAAGTATTTTTTCTTCATCTAAATGACTACGTTTTTGGCCATATTTTGAAAGGTTTTTTAAACTTCCATTTAAATGAGCTTTTTCTTTGTGCTCGTTTTCTTTGCGTGCAAATTCTTTTGCCATACGCAAATGCATATCATCCGGAGTCAGTTCAACTAATTTGCCTTCTTTATTTTTCATGGCATATTTGTTTATCCATGTGGAAGCTGCTAGCTCATCTCCATCAAAATAGGCTACACTTTTTTCAAACACTTCTTCATATGAATATGTTTGGCCGATCAATTTTTTTTCGATTTTTTCAGTTTTTTCAGTAGTTTTCAATGACAACATCTTATTTTTGGGTTTATATTATTTTGTTTCCTTTTATCCGTAGAAATCGGACGCAAGATAAAAAGAGATAAATTAATTTTCGATTTGTAGTTTTTAACATTCGATTTCAGTTATCAACAGTCACACTTTTTGTCATGCATAATTATGCCTTTTGTCATGCAAAATATTTTAATTGTCTATGGAATCATAAATTAATTTACTTATATTAACGCGTGAAAAATCCTTTTTCTTGAAAACAAAACTATTTAATTCAATTATCTTTGGTCCTATAACCAGCCGCAGGCTTGGATTGTCGCTTGGCATTAATTTATTACCCACCGATTCGAAGCTGTGTAATTTCGATTGCATTTATTGCGAATGTGGCTGGACCGACCTGAAATCAGCACCTAAAGTAGAATTTCATAAAAGAGCAGATGTAAAAAACCAATTAGAAACTATTTTAAAACAGCTTCAGTCAGAAGAAAAAAAATTAAATTCCATCACGTTTGCAGGCAATGGAGAGCCAACCCTTCATCCTGATTTTAATTTAATAATTGATGATGTAATTAAATTGCGTGATCATTATTTCCCTTTATGCAAAATTTCGGTACTATCAAACAGCTTGATGTTAAACAATAGTAAGGTTACTGAAGCATTAAAAAAAGTGGACAATCGGATTTTAAAATTAGATGCCGGCACCGAAGAAACATTTCAACTCATCAATCAACCATTAAATAAACGAACACTCAAATGGGTTGTAGAGCAATTAATAAAATTTAATGGTGACCTTACCATTCAAACTTTATTTTTAAAAGGAAAATACAAGAATCACACCATTGATAATACAACAGATTTTGAAATAGAATCCTGGCTTTCTAATTTAAAAAAAATAAAACCGAAATTAGTGATGCTCTATTCTCTTGACAGGGCAACACCTGCAAAAGACTTACAAAAAATTGATGCAGCAACTTTAAATAGTATTGCAAAAAAGGTGGAAGCAATCGGAATAGAAGCAATAGTAAGTTAAAAATTAGTATAAAAAAGAAGGAAGCATTTTTTGCTTCCTTCTTTTTTTATATAATACAATTTAAATTTACCTTACTAAAGTAACATGTCCTATATAATAATGTTTGCTTCCTTTGAAATCTTTGAAATATACTTTCCAAACATAAGCATCCTGTTTTAGCATGGTACCGGAGTTATTCATTTTACCATTCCAGCCTTCAAAAATATCCGATGATTTATAAACACGTTCTCCCCAACGATCAAAGATTAAAATTTCGAAATTCTTATAATCCACTCCATCCGCCTGCACCATAAATAAGTCATTCAGCCCATTTGCATCAGGTGTAAATGCATTCGGTGAATAAAAAGTTACAATTGGATCTATCACAACTGTTCCATCAGCTGTATCAATACAACCATAAATATTTGAAACAATTAATTGAATATCATAGGTACCTGTATCAGGAAAAACAAAAGATGGATTAGAACCTGTTGCCGATCCTGTCGATCCTAATAATCCGAAAGCCCAGTTCCATGTATTTATTTGACCGGTAGAATAATCAATAAAATGAACTTCAGGGTTTGTAATAGATGTTGGTTGAGGTGTTGCAATAAATGCGGCCACAGGTTGAGAATGAATAAGGATAGAATTAGTGTTTGTGATAGTTGAAATACATCCGGGAGGAATAGTATAAGTAAGGGAAACATCGTAACTGCCTGCGGCCATGTATGTATTGGAAACATTCTGTTGAGTTGAACTATTGCCATCGCCAAATGTCCAGGCTAAATTTCCACCGGCAGGACTAACAGTACTTATAAACGAAATGGTTGTTGGTTCACATCCTTGAGTGGTGTCTGTTGTGTATGAAATAATCGGATTTGCAATCACATCAATTACATCGGTATCAATTGAACCACACAAACCGGGTAGCGTATAGGTAATTGTATGGCTTCCTCCCCCTGCAACAGCAGGATCAAAAACACCTGTTGCAGCATCTGTAATTCCAGCCCCTGACCATGTTCCTCCAGGACTAACAGCTGTAAGTGTTACAGAAGGATATGAAGTACAGAAAGGACCTACATGCGTGATGGTTGAATTAAGCTGTGAAACAACCACTATTGTCATTGTATCAACAGCAGAACAAGGTGTAGTAATGGTATAAGTTATGATATGACTTCCGACACCGGCAGTTGCCGGATCAAATGTGCCTGTTGTTGCATTTGTAATTCCTGTACCTGTCCAGGTTCCTCCCGTTGTGGCAGCACTTAAGGTAATTGCAGCAGCGGTTGAACATTGCTGAGCAGCCTGAGTAATTGTTGCATCGGGCTGAGGAGTAACAATGATATTGATTGTATCGGCTGCTGTACCACAGTTTCCGTTGATCGTAAAATATATTTCATGCGTTGGACCTGCCCCGGCAATTGCGGGATTAAAAACCCCTAAGTTAGTATTTGTTATTCCCGGACCCGACCATGTTCCGCTTCCAACAGGAACAGAAACCTGCAAGGTATCCAGAGGACCATTAACACAATACGGGCCGGCAGGTGTAACAGTTAAGGTACTAATATTAACAACATTTACCTGAACCGAATCAGTTGTTGAGCATCCACCGGCAATATCAGTTACTGTAACAGTAAATGTTGTTGTAGCGGTAGGTTGAGCGGTTGTATTTTGAATACTTGCATTTGCAATATTTCCACTGGCAGGAGCCCACTGATAACTATAGCTGGATGGATTTGCTGCAACAGCACATGTTGTGAAACGGGTGTTAGGACGTTCGAACTGTGATATGAATGTATCAGGTGATGGAAGACCGCATCCTGAATTAGGATCTTCATAATCATTGATAACTGAAGCAAATGCTGTAGTTGTTTTGTTTAATACATCAGTACTTGTGTAGGCAGTGTTACTATAACACATTTCCACTATCAGGTTGGATATTCCATCCCATTCATAAGGTGTTGCAAAATTAAAAACATTCCAACCAACTGCTGTATTTGTAGCTATAGGACCATATACAACAGTGCTAACATTTTGAAACGAGGTATTTGGAAGAGAAGATAAATTGGTACAACCCATTTTTATATTAAATCCATTGTAAGGGGCAGAACTGTTTTTTTGAGATACATCAAAAGCAAGTGAGGTTATTTTTCCGCCAACAAAACCAAGGGCATTAAGTTCAGCAGAAGTATAAAGAATTTGAATTCTTCCATTGTCCCAAAATCCTGTAAAGGGCGTTGGATATTGATTTGTTGTTAATGTTCCCGTTCCTAAAGTAACAGGAACAGAAGAGGCGCAGCCTCCTGTTGCACTCAAGCCGCATGTAGCCGGAACACCATTCCCAAAACTGAGTGCCAAGGTGGCTGTTTGACCTGAACAAAATGTAGTATCTGCAAAAGCAATAATAGAAGGAGTGACAGCAGGGATCACTGAAATTGTAAGACTATCCTTTTTTACACAACCGGACGTATTAGTTATGGTTACTGTATAGGTATAAGTGCCGGGCGAAGTAATACTTGCCACCGGATTTGCAATTGACGTATTGTTTAAATAGGTTGCAGGCACCCATTGGTAGGTATATCCGGCACCTGCAGGAGAAAGATTTATGATCCCTAATTGAATTGGTTGCAGCAAACAGGAAGCAGTGGCACTTTGAGTAATATTATACGTAAAATCCGGAACCACATTAACAATTACTGTATCTGTTAACAAACAGCCATTACCACCATTACATGTCAACAGATAGGTAGTGGTACTTGTTGGAGATGCAATCGGGGTTTGACAAGGGTTACATGAAAAATTTGTCCCCACTACCAGTGGCGGACCACTGATAACAGACCAGTTAAAAACAGTTCCCGGACCGACAGCATTGAGTGTTACTCCTTGGGTTCCACATTTTATTTGATCCGGTCCTGCATTGGTTGCTGATAATACATCGATCAGATAATTTACCGTTTGCTGACCTGTTACCGGACACGCATTATCAGAAATTGTAAGTGCGAAGGTGGTATTTAAGCCAGATGACCCAGGAGGCGCTGTCCAACCAACAGTAATTTGGATTGGATTGGTTCCGGAGCTTGTAATTGTTGAACCCACTAAAACCTGAGCAATATTTGTAGTATAGGATAAAATATTTGCAGCATCGGGATCGGTAAAACTCATTTGAAATGAAAAAGGAATATTTTCACATATCTGTAGCGAGTTAGGTCCTGTAGTTGCTGCGCCAATCCCAACAAGATTACTAATTCCACCTGAATTACACGGGATCACCTGGTTTGTACAATTTACTACAACCATCTGAATATCCCTGATTACAGTTCCGATCACAATTCCGTTAATGTCTTTTTCTGTCACCATAAAAGACACCACAAAATTTCCAATCGCTGTAGGAGTGAATGAAATTAAGCCCGTAAGAGCATCAATTGTAATTCCTGGCATTGGAGCAGAGCCGGAATAACCACCAGCATAAGTTACAGGAGTTGTAGAATTACCATCCATTGCATCAACTAAAGAATAGGACAGTGTGTTTCCATCTAATTCAACTACCCCCGGACTATAACATACCGGCTGGTTAACACACATATATGGTAAAGGTTGAGAAGTAAAATAAGGTGAATTATTAGTTGGTGCAACAACATTATTAAGTGTTGCATAAAAGGTATAACTCGGTTGAGTTGTTACATTTATGGAAGTATTTCTGCAGCAGGATGTATGTTCAAAGGTCCATAGGCTGCATGCTCCAGGCAAGGTAACAATTGCAGAATAAACATTTTTTTTATTTCCCGGCAAAGTACCACCTGCTGTGCAAGATGTTTGGCTTAAAGAAGAAGGACATATTTGAGAAATTTCCAATGCTGAATCCAGAGCCACGGTAAAAGAAAGATTTGTTAAACCACACGTATTAGTGGCAGAAACCGTTAAACTTGTTCCGGGATCAAAAGCCGAGCAGTCCCAGTAATTAACCAATACCACTTTGTATTGGTTCCCACCTAAAGAAGTGTAGGTTATTTCCCCTCCGGAAACATGCGATGCAGCGGCAAATTTTGGCAAACTACTAAAGAGGATCACTAACCCAATTATTGCTGTAATTTTTTTGATCATGATCAGTTTTTGAGTTTGTATTTTATTTCTAAATGTTTGTAAATATATTTTTTACTAATCAAATTTAATTCTACAAAAATTATTATAAGCAACTAAATTACAAAAAAATTAGTAATTGATAAGGATTTTTCGGTTTTGAAGTACAAAATGAACCCAATTTCTATCTCTTATCAGAGATCAGATGACAAAACTTTGAAATTAGTTGCATCTTAAAATACAAAAAATCAAAGGAGTGTTATTTAGTTTTAAATTTACCATGTGAAAACTATTTTGTTGGTATATCATTATCTTAACTACCTGTTCAAGTCAACTAATGAACATGGGGTACATTCTCCTTTTATTTTCGATCTGTTGACCAATGTGATCTATACCCGATCGGATTTTTATGTTTATCAAAAAATTGAAGAGTTAAGAGAAAAATTATTAGACTCCGACCAACAAATAAAAGTGAAGGATCTGGGTGCAGGCTCTCAGTTTCAAAAAAACAATCTTAAAAAAATAAAAAACATTGCAAAAAATGCCGCAAAGAACCCAAAATATGCCCAATTATTATTTCGGCTCGTAAATCATTTTCAACCTTCTTTGGTTTTAGAATTAGGCACCTCCTTAGGTATCAGTACTGCTTATTTAGCTTCTGCAAATTCGAAAACAAAAATCATTAGTATAGAAGGCTGCCCTGAAACTGCAAAAATTGCATCTCAGAATTTTGAAAAATTAGAATTAAAAAATATTGAACAAATTGCGGGTAATTTTGATGATGTTTTACCAATAATTATAAGTAAACAGGATAAAATTGATTTTGTTTTGTTTGATGGGAATCATCGCAAAAAAGCCACTTTAGATTATTTTCTGATATGTTTAGAAAAAGCAACTGAAAATAGCGTTTTTGTATTTGATGATATTAACTGGTCGGATGAAATGAGAGAAGCCTGGCAAGAAATTAAAAACAATAATCAGGTCACTGTGACGATAGATCTTTTTTTTATGGGAATTGTATTTTTTAGAAAAGAACAGGCTAAACAACATTTTATTATTAAATTTTAATCTGCGAATTGCGAATTTTTCCGAATTTATGAATCCGGAGTGTTTGCAAATTTAATTTGTAAATTTGTGAGATATAGTAAATTTCAAGATTCGTAAATCCATTTTTTTATTAGTAATTCCTAGATTAATCATGCAAGCAATTATTCAATTAACTAATATCGCTAAGAATTATAAAATAGGTACTGAAGTTATTCATGCCTTGCGCTCTGTTTCACTTGAAATTTACAAAAACGAATATGTTGCATTAATGGGCCCTTCCGGTAGCGGAAAATCAACACTCATGAATGTTTTAGGATGCCTGGACAGTCCCAGCAGCGGCAACTACATATTGAACGGAAAATCAGTTGCGCAAATGGCCGATAATAATTTGGCGGAAGTTCGTAATAAAGAAATCGGCTTCGTATTTCAATCATTTAATTTATTACCCCGCTCAACAGCTTTGGATAATATTATGCTTCCTCTTATATATGCAGGAATTGGCAAAACAGACAGGTTGCTCCGAGGGAAAGAAGTTTTGGAACAGGTTGGGTTAGGAGATCGTTTAACGCATAAACCAAATGAACTTTCCGGTGGTCAGCGACAAAGAGTTGCTATTGCCAGAGCATTGGTAAATCATCCTGCAATTATTTTAGCAGATGAACCTACCGGGAATCTGGATTCTAAAACATCCATAGAAATAATGGGGTTGTTTGAAAAAATTCACAAAAAAGGAAATACCATTATTCTGGTAACGCATGAGGAAGATATTGCCAAATATGCACATCGTATTGTTCGTTTAAAGGATGGAATTGTTGAACATGATTACAAAAATGAGCACATTACTACTGTTGCAATGAGCTAATTTGACAAATTTGATACTGGATTTCAAATTTTAATTATAAAATTTTCAAACGACAAATTTTCAAATTACATGAAAATATATACCAAAACCGGAGATAAGGGCCAAACTTCATTGATAGGCGGAACACGTGTTCCCAAGCATCATGAACGCATAGAAGCTTATGGAACTGTGGATGAATTGAATTCATACATTGGTTTAATCCGCGATCAGCAAATAGATGAACATTCAAAAAAACTTTTGATCGAAATTCAAGATCGTTTATTTACAATTGGATCTTCTTTAGCATCCGATCCTGAAAAGTCGAAGATGAAACTTCCCGATCTAAAGGAAGAGGATGTTACTTTATTGGAGAATGAAATTGATAAAATGAATGAATCATTGCCCGAAATGAGATCATTTGTATTGCCGGGTGGGCATACTACGGTGTCCTTTTGCCACATTGCACGCTGTGTTTGCCGCAGGGCAGAGCGTTTAAGCATTCATCTGGCTGAACATAGTTTTGTTTCAGAATTAGTGATTAAATACCTCAATCGTCTGAGTGATTATTTATTTGTTCTATCCCGCAAATTCACTCAAGATCTGCATGTTTCAGAAATCCCATGGAAACCTCGTATGTAATTAATTGCATGAATCATTTTGATTAGTGGAATAAATTTTTACTTTTGCACGAAAATCGGAAATCTTATAAAATATTTACGTTTTAGAATGTAACATCAAAAAAGTCTTTACATTCTAAATTTCAAAAAATAAAAAAACTATGTACTGGACACTTGAATTAGCAAAAAACTTGGAAGATGCGCCTTGGCCGGCATCAAAGGATGAATTGATCGACTTTTCAATCCGTTCAGGAGCTCCTATGGAAGTAATTGAAAATCTTCAGGAAATTGAAGATGAAGGGGAAATTTATGAATCTATCGAAGAGATTTGGCCTGATTATCCTACAAAAGAAGATTTTTTCTTTAATGAAGATGAATATTAGTACTTCAAAAAAGAAGCCTCGCAAATTTTGCGAGGCTTTCTTTTTTGGAGTAGAATCCGTTATTTTTTATCATCATCCTTGTCATCATTCGCTTCCACTTCTTTTTTTACAAAGTTTCCATTCGCATCAAATATATAATCTGCCTCATCCACTTCTGCCTCATAACTTACCTTGCCGGAAGCATCTGTAATTTTGGAGGCTTCTTTTATTTTTTTACCTGCCATGTTTTTAGCACAGTAATCACTGATCGTTTTAGGTAAGTCCGAAACATTCATTTCTACCTCTGTTGCGATCAATTGTCCATTTGGTCCAAATTCTACTGAAGTTTCTATTTTGTTCTCAGTAAATTCTGCTTCGAAGTTATTTCCTTCTTTTTCCCATTTATCAACTTTTGCATTGGGATGTAGTTTTGATAAAGAGCTTTTAATTGCTGCAGGAACATCTGCTTCATTAACTTTTTGAGCATTAGCTGTGATTGCTGAGAACCCGATCGCTAGTAAAAAAAATGTTTTTTTCATGGGATAGTTTTTTTATTATTTATAAATGTTATGTTTTCAAATTATACTACAATATTAATTATTGATTCTGTTTTAATTCTGTGGGCGATTCTCTTGTTTAAAAATGGAAAACTATTCCGTCCAACCAGTAAAATCAAATTTTGAATTTCAGTTCAATTGTATGTACTGAATCTGTACATGTATAATTAATAGTGATTTTATACTTATCACAAATCTCTTTTACGATTGCCAATCCCAAACCAATAGATTCTGCAGAGGCTTCACTTTTTCTGAATCGCTGAAAAAGCTCATTTGTATTTATAATAGAATAATCGCTGGTATTTGAAATAACGATCCTGTTCTCTGAAAGTTGAATTTCTATTGATCCACCTTCTATATTATGCCTGATCGCATTTTGTATTAAGTTTGAAATAAGAATATCCGCTAAAATGGAATTCATTTTGAATGAAGGATCCGCCAGATAACTTTTCTCGACTTTAATGTTTTTATGGGAAATAATATCTTGAAAATGTTCAATTGTTTTTTCAATAAGTAGGTTGAATTGAATTTCTTCCAGCTCCTTAAATTGATTGTTTTCAATCTTAGAAAGCAATAGCAATGCTTTGTTTAAAGACGATAATTTATTACTTGCATTATATAATGACTGAATTATTTGCATCTCACCCTCTGAAAGCGTGTTTGACTGAATCAATAATTCTATTTTATTTTTAATGACCGCTAAAGGTGTTTGGATTTCATGGGAAGCATTTTCAATAAATTGTTTCTGAGAAATAAAATCCTTGTGAATTTTTTCAGTCATTAATTTCAGTGTTTTATTCAATTCAGAGAATTCCTGAATATTCGTTTTTTCAAATGAAACAGAAGTATCGTCAATCCGGAATACTTTTAATTTTTCAAGGGTGGAATAAAATGGTTTCCACAGTTTTTTTGAAACATACCAATTGATGAGAAAAAAGCCAATCAATAAAATTGAAAACAAAACCAATACAGGATAAATAATACTTTCGATCAGATCATCCGATTCGATAGATGATTTTCTGGCAATAAATTCGAAATTATTTTTCCCGTCACTTACAATTGCCGTTAATACCCTGTATGGAAGGACTTCGCCTTCAATTTTATCATATATCAGAGTATCCGAAAAATTATAATTTGATTCAACCTGAATTTGATCAGTAGGTTTTAATTCTATTGGATTATCGATAATAGCAGAAAGTTCAGTTAATGAATCAAATGGCTTTCCCATTCTCAAATGTTCCTCTACCAATACTTTCTTTTTCCATAGCGATTCATCAACATTGTCTTGTATTTCGTATGAAACCAGACTATAAAGAACAAAAGAACAGATTGCAAAAACCGGTAATGCGAAAAGTAAATAAAATATACTTGTTTTGTTTAATAGTTTCATGATTGCTCTTGAGTAGAAAAATTATAGCCAATTCCATAGATCGTTTTGATATAATCTTGGCAACCCTTCTCGATCAATTTTTTTCTTAAATTTTTGATATGGGTATAAATGAAATCAAAGGAGTCGCTTTGGTCCATATCATCACCCCACAGATGTTCAGCAATTGCATTTTTAGTAATTACCTTGTTTTTATTGGAAATAAAAAACAATAATAATTCATATTCTTTTGTTGTGAGTGTTAACTGGTTTTTTTTGATGAAAACAGTTCGTGATGCCAGATCAATTGTAATTTCATTCAAGCTCAATTCATTTGCTCCTTCAAAGTTTTTTCTGCGAATTATTGCTTTAATTCGTGCATTCAATTCAGAAAGATGAAATGGTTTTGTCAAATAATCATCAGAGCCAAGTTCAAGTCCTTTTAATTTATCATCCAAGGAATTTTTTGCAGACACAATAATAATCCCGGCTTCCGATTTTTTTTCTTTCAATTCTTTTATAATTTGCAAGCCATTCCCTTTTGGCAGAGTAATATCTACTACCACACAATCATATTGATACATATTTACTTTCTCCGATGCTTTTTGATAATCATTCGCTGTTTCGCAGAGATAACCCTCCGATTCGAGATACATTTTCATCGAATCCAACAAGTCTTTTTCATCTTCTATGATAAGAATTTTCAATTTTTGAGTATTTATTACACGAATTTAAGGTTAAATTCTAAAGGAATATTGAAGTTATATCAAGACTCAAATAGAAAGGAGATAAAAGATATTAATGACAAAAGAATTTAACCACATAGATTCTTACGTTTTTATTGAAAATGATTTTTTGCACAAGTTTATGTTAAAAGCCTGTACAATGTTTTTTCTGCAAGCTTGTTTACTATGTATCTATTTGATAATTTTTTCTTTCAATCAAAAATTAACAAGCCGGACTTTCTGTTAATTTGGCAGATTTTAATACTCGGAACAACTTTTGACTTAAGCAGGCAGATTTTCAATTGCCTTATTTATGTCTATTATCTTTATTTATCAGTCTTTTGATAAGAAAATAAATTTATGAAAATGAAGCTAAAAAATGGCTATTTTTGCATTTATTATAAAAAATAAACTACCTAATAATGTTAGATTTTTTCACGAAAAAAATTTCCAAACTGTTTGGAACCAAATCCGATAGAGATTTAAAAGAGATACAACCTATTGTTGATAGAGTATTAGAAGAATTTCCAAAACTTGCAAACATCAGTAATGACGAGTTACGTGCAAAAACACTGGAATTCAAAAAACGTATAGCCGATTTTTCTTCAAATGAAAAAAGCCGTATTGCAGAAATAAAAGCAATAATTGATGCGGATTATTCCTTGAATGTGGAAGCAAAAGAAAAGCTATATGAAGAGATCGATGAATTGGAAAAAACGGTTCTGAAAAACAATAAGGAAGCGCTTGCTGAAATTTTACCTGAAGCTTTTGCCGTGATGAAAGAAACAGCAAAACGTTTCAAAGAAAACAAAACCATTGAAGTAACTGCCACTCAAATGGACAGGGACCTTGCTGCACAACGTAATTCTATTGAAATAAAGGGGGACAAAGCCTATTGGAGCAATACCTGGTTAGCAGCAGGAATTGAAGTTACATGGGACATGGTTCATTATGATGTTCAATTAATAGGAGGTGTTGTTTTGCATCAGGGAAAAATTTCGGAAATGGCTACCGGTGAAGGAAAAACACTTGTTGGAACATTACCTGTTTATTTGAATGCACTTACAGGATTAGGTGTTCACGTGGTTACTGTAAATAATTACCTTGCAAAACGTGACTCGGAATGGAACGGCCCATTATTTGAATTTCATGGTTTAACAGTAGATTGTATTGATAAACATGAACCCAACTCTGATGATCGCAGAAAAGCCTATTTAGCTGACATTGCTTTCGGTACCAACAACGAATTTGGTTTTGATTATTTGCGTGATAACATGGCCCACAGCCCTGGAGATATCGTACAACGTAAACACAATTACGCCATTGTTGATGAGGTGGATAGTGTTTTGATTGATGATGCACGAACTCCTTTAATTATTTCAGGACCAACGCCAAAAGGCGATAACCAGGAGTTTGCAAGCCTAAAACCTCGTATCGAAAAAATTGTTAATGCTCAAAAAGCATATGTGAATACCGCATTAATAGATGCAAAAAGATTAATTGCTGAAGGGAAAGTTGGCGAAAAAGAAGGTGAAGGAGGTATGGCCTTATTACGTGCTTACCGAGGGTTACCAAAAAATAAAGCCATCATTAAATATTTAAGTGAATCGGGCAACAGAGCCATTTTGCAAAAAACAGAAAATTATTATCTGCAGGATCAATCAAAGGAAATGCACAAGGTGGATGCTGAATTATTTTTCATAATAGATGAAAAAAGAAATACCATTGAGCTTGCCGAAAAAGGTCTTGAATTAATTTCCACTTCTGCAGAAGATGCAAAATTCTTTGTATTGCCCGATGTTGGTGCAGAGATAGCAGAGCTTGAAAAAGCAAAAATATCTATCGAAGAAAAAGCAAAAATAAAAGATGAACTGATTCGTGATTTCTCAATAAAATCGGAGCGTGTACATACCATCAATCAATTATTAAAAGCATATACCTTATTTGAAAAAGATGTGGAATATGTAATTATGGATGGTAAGATCAAAATTGTTGATGAGCAAACCGGTCGTATCATGGAAGGACGAAGATATTCAGATGGTTTGCATCAGGCAATTGAAGCAAAAGAAAATGTGAAAGTGGAAGCAGCGACTCAAACGTATGCTACTGTTACGCTTCAGAATTATTTCCGTATGTACAACAAATTAGCTGGAATGACGGGGACTGCCGAAACAGAAGCAGGTGAGTTCTGGAATATCTACAAACTGGATGTTGTTGTAATTCCTACCAACAGGCCCATGCAGCGTATCGATTCAGAAGATCTGGTTTACAAAACGAAACGTGAAAAATACAATGCGGTTATCGAAGAAGTAGTAAAACTGGTTCAGGCCGGAAGACCCGTTCTTGTTGGTACTACATCCGTTGAGATTTCGGAATTACTGAGCCGGATGTTGAAGTTGCGTGGCATCAAACACAATGTATTAAATGCAAAATTGCATCAGCGTGAAGCTGAAATTGTTCAGGAAGCAGGACAAGCAGGAACAGTGACTATTGCTACAAATATGGCTGGTCGTGGTACAGATATAAAACTTGGTCCAGGAGTAAAAGAAGCGGGAGGCTTAGCGATTGTTGGTACAGAGCGTCATGAATCAAGACGTGTTGACCGCCAGTTGCGTGGTCGTGCGGGACGTCAAGGAGATCCGGGTTCCACACAGTTTTTTGCATCTCTGGAAGATGATCTGATGCGCTTATTCGGTTCGGAACGTATCGCTAAATTGATGGACAGAATGGGAATTGAGGAAGGCGAAGTAATTCAACATTCGATGATCACCAAATCTATTGAACGTGCGCAAAAGAAAGTGGAAGAAAACAATTTCGGGACACGTAAGCGTTTGATCGAATATGATGATGTAATGAATTCGCAACGTGAAGTAATTTACAAGAAGAGGCGCCATGCTTTATTTGGTGAACGTCTGGCAATTGATATTGCGAATTCAATTTATGATACTTGCGAATCGATAGTAACCGAATATCATGAAATAAAAGATTTTGAGAATTTTAAGATCGAAGTATTCCGGATATTAGCGACAGAACCACCTGTTGATGAAAATGAGTTCACAAGCGAGAAAGCAGAAGAAATAATTGAAAAATTATATCGTAAAGTGGAAGGAAATTATACCTCTAAAAATGATTATATTTCTAACAAATCCTTTCCTATTATTAAAGATGTTTACCAAAATCAATCTCAAACCTATGAGAATATTGTAACCCCATTATCTGACGGAATTAAAACATTACAGGTTGTTGTAAATTTAAAACGTGCTTATGAAACAAAAGGTCGTGAGTTAGTTTTAGGTTTGGAAAAAGGCACAGCATTGGCAATGATAGATGATGCCTGGAAGGAACACTTACGTGAAATGGATGAATTAAAAACATCGGTACAAAATGCGGTGTACGAACAAAAAGATCCTTTATTGATCTATAAATTCGAATCCTTCGAGTTATTTAAGCGCATGGTAACAAGTATTAACAAAGAGATTGTTTCCTTTCTGATGCGTGCAAATTTGCCAAACGAAACACAAAATACGGTTCAGCAAGCGCGTGTCCAGGCACCGCGACAGGAACAAACACAAACAAGTCGCAGTGAAGTTGGAGCAGAGCAAAAAGAAAAACCGAAACCACAACCTGTTCGAGTCGAACAAAAGATTGGGCGGAATGATCCTTGCCCATGTGGCAGCGGCAAAAAATATAAACATTGTCACGGACAATAATAAAATAAAAAAATCCTCAAGAGTTTTTCTTGAGGATTTTTTTATTAATCGATGTAGCGCCTCCTGCGTAATGTTCTGATTATTGCAAAAAAATTAGATCAATTCGGTTTGGATTCAACCAATGCTTTCTGAAGCTCATTTATAAATTTTGATTTCAATTCTTCGTTGCAGTTTAATTGATTTTGCATGAGATGAGTAACCTGTTCTCCCCATTTTTTAACCGTATCGATATCGAAGTAAAGCGCAGCTATTCGTCTTATTAAAAAATCGGAAGGTGTCACACACATTTCTTCATTAATACAATAAATAAGTTGTGCATGAAGAAGCATTGGCAAAGCGCTTTTTTCTTCTTTGTTTAAATTTTCAATGATGCTAAATAGTTTATCAATATTAGATCCATAGCGGGTTACCAGCATTTCAGCTTCAGCAACACTTAAACTTAATTTTTGTGCTTCTGCAATTTTACTCTTTACGAAAATTGGAAAATTTATTGTTCCACCAACATCACCACCAGAAAGGATTATTTTTTCGGTTGAACAAACAGGAATATTTTTCCCTTCCTTTTGCTGATACATTTTTGCAACACGATCAACAACCCGTTCTGCCATTTTTCGGTAACCGGTCAACTTTCCTCCTGCAATAGTGATAAGTCCCGATGCTGATTCGAACATTTCATCTTTGCGGGAAATTTCTGAAGGTCCTTTCCCCTGCTTGTTGATCAAGGGTCGTAAGCCTGCCCAACCCGATTCAACATCCTTATCTGTAAGGTTAATATTTGAAAAATAATTATTAACGCATTTTAAAAGATACTGAAGGTCGTCACTAGTTACTAATGGATTCGCAATATCTCCCGAATAAAAAGTATCGGTAGTTCCTATGTATGTTTTGCCTTCACGTGGGATAACAAATACCATGCGTTTATCATGTGTATCAAAATAAACAGATTGCCTGACTGGAAATCTTTTTGCATCTATAACAATATGCACTCCTTTTGTAATGTGTAGCTTGTTTGCTGTAGTAGTTTTATCTAACGCATCAAGTTCGTCAACCCAGGGTCCGGAAGCATTTACAACATAGTTCGCTTTTACCTCTATCACCCCATTACAGAGTTGATCTTGAATTTTAACGCCATTAATTTTTTCATTTTTAAATGTGAACGAAATTGCTTTCATATAATTAAGCGCAACAACACCTCTGTTTACAGCTTCTTTCAATACTTCCATAGTAAGTCTGGCATCATCCGTCCGATATTCATAAAAAAGAATACCTCCCAGTATATTTTCTTTTCGCAAGGATGGTTCTTTTGCAAGAGTTTCTTCCACACTTAAAACCTGATGCCGTTCTTCTTTTTTTACACCCGCCAACCATTCATAAACCCACATGCCCAGTTGCGCCATCGACTTGCTCATGGAGCCGCCTTTCACTATTGGAAGAAGCATTGGTTCAGGTTTTGTAAGATGTGGAGCGTTAGCATGAACTATTTTACGTTCTTTCCCAACTTCGGCAACAAGTTTAAATTCGTATTGTTTCAAATAACGTAATCCTCCATGCACCAACTTAGTAGAGCGACTTGAAGTACCTGCAGAAAAATCCTGCATGTCGATCAACGCTACTTTTAGTCCTCGTGAAATTGCATCTAAAGCTATTCCTGCACCTGTAATGCCTCCTCCTATTACTAACAGATCGAAGGAAGTAGTATTCATTTCATGAATAATTGATTGTCTGTTTTTTGCTGAGAAAGATGCCAATTTATTTTAATTTGAAAAATTATTAATGGAACGCAGATGACACAGATTGCTTAAGATTAAAAATGATTTCTAAAATTTTTATCATGAGCTATCTTATGATTTTTTGCCATTTTTTATCATATTAATCAGCGTTATAAGCGTTCTATTATTTTTTTAATTCTGATAATGTAAATTTTATTTTTTGCTTCGTACTTGCTATGACGTCATTGCGGACGAGCTTTTCGCGACCGAAGCAATCTCATGTAATTATGTGAGATTGCTTTACCTTTCTACGATTGGGTTCGCAATGATGTTTATATTTAAACCGCTTCACCTGGTTTATTTTTTGGCTTAAATGCGATAGCCGCTTTAACAGCCATTTTCCAACCATCGTATAATTCTTTTATTTTTTCTTTTTTAAGATCTGGTTTAAAAGATCTATCTACTAACCATTGTTTTGCTATTTCTTCTTTGCTCTTCCAAAATCCAGTAGCAAGTCCTGCAAGATATGCTGCGCCTAATGCAGTGGTTTCACTAACGATCGGACGTTCTACCGGAACTTCCAATATATCGCTTTGGAATTGCATTAGTAAATTATTTTTTACAGCACCTCCATCTACTCGTAAATTTTTTAGTTTGATCCCGGAATCTTCTTCCATTGCTGTTAGTACATCTTTTACCTGATAAGTAATTGCTTCTAACGTTGCTCTTATGATATGTTCTTTTGTAGTTCCCCTGGTCAAACCAAACATGGCGCCCCTGACTTCACTATCCCAATATGGAGTGCCGAGACCAACAAAAGCCGGAACAACATAAACACCCTCCGTTGAAGAAACGTTATTAGCATGATCCTCACTTTCATTGGAATCTTTAAAAAATTTCATTCCATCCCGCAACCATTGCACCGCTGATCCACCAACAAAAATGCTTCCTTCTAATGCATACTCTACCTTTCTATCAATACCCCAGGCAATAGTGGTGAGTAATCCATTATTAGATTGCACCGCTTTAGTACCTGTATTCATTAACATAAAACAACCGGTGCCATACGTGTTTTTTGCCATGCCTTCCGAAAAACAAGCTTGTCCGAATAAAGCAGCTTGCTGGTCTCCTGCAATTCCTGCAATCGGAATTCTAAGATCATTAAACAATTTCGTTTCTGTATAACCATAAATTTCGGAAGAAGACCTTACTTGCGGAAGCACTGATTCAGTTACCTCCAGCATCTTCAACAATTCCTTATCCCAACATAAATCATGAATATTATACATCATTGTTCTGGAGGCATTACTATAATCCGTAGCGTGAACTTTACCTCCCGTCAGTTTCCAAAGTAACCACGTGTCCATCGTGCCAAATAAAAGTTCTCCTTTAGAAAGCTTATCTTTCGCACCTTTCACGTGATTTAAAATCCACATTAGTTTTGTTCCCGAAAAATACGCATCAATCAGTAAACCTGTTTTGTTGCGAACTGTTTCATTAAACCCTTTTATTTTTAGCTCTTCACAAATGTCAGCCGTTTGTCGCGATTGCCAAACAATAGCATTGTAAATTGGCTTCCCACTATTTTTATCCCACACCACAGTTGTTTCCCGCTGATTGGTAATACCAATAGATGCAATCTCATCCGCTTTATAGCTAGCTAAAGTTTCCTTCACAACATCTTCTACCGATTGCCAGATCTCCATGGCATCGTGCTCTACCCAACCGGGATGAGGGAAGTGTTGCGTAAATTCTTTTTGTGATATGTGGACCACCTCGCCTTTTTTATTAAAGAGCATTGCCCTTGAACTGGTGGTACCTTGGTCGATTGAGAGGATATATTTTTTTTCCATAGTATTATTTAACCGAACGATTTTCTTTTACAACTGCTATTATTATTATCAATACTGTAATGGGCGCAACAACATAAAGCATCGAATATAATTCCTGTTTAAATAATGCTTTGTAGATCAATGCTCCTAATGTTCCACCTATTATTGGTCCTATAACAGGTATCCATGAATAGTTCCAGTCAGATTTTCCTTTCCCGATAATCGGTAAAATAAAATGAGCAATCCGCGGACCCAGATCTCTTGCCGGGTTTATGGCATATCCTGTTGTGCCCCCCAACGATAAACCAATCACTATCACTAATCCTCCAACTACCAGTGGGTTCAATCCTTCTGAAAATTTATTAGAACCGATGGCAAATATGGCAAACACTAAAATAAAGGTTCCAATTATTTCGCTTACTAAATTTGCCCATGTACTGCGGATAGCCGGACCTGTTGAAAAAACAGCGAGTTGTGTAGCAGGATCTTTTGTTTCTTTCCAGTGAGGTAAATAATGGATCCACACGATAACCGCACCAGTAAAGGCTCCCAGCATTTGTGCCAAAATATACAAAGGTACTCTATTCCATTCAAAATCTCCGACACTAGCCAACGCAATGGTTACAGCAGGATTTAGGTGTGCACCGCTTAAACTTGCCGCTGCATAAATAGCCACAACAACTCCTAAACCCCAGCCTGTTGTGATCACTATCCATCCACTATTTTCAGATTTTGTTCCTTTTAAAATAACCCCGGCTACCACACCACCTCCAAAAATAATTAACAACATGGTTCCGATAAATTCACCTAAAAATGACATCATACATTTTAAATTTTAGATTATTACTTATTGTTTTTTGTTAAATAAATTAATTGCCCGATCCGGATAATCTGTAATGATTCCATCAACACCTTTACTTACCAGCTTTTTCATATCACTCGTGTCATTTACGGTCCATGGAATAAGCAAAATATTTTGTTGATGTAACTCTTTTATCAGGGTATCAGTAATCAACTGAAAATCCGGACTGTATATGGTTGGATAAAAACCTAAATGTTTAATATTTATTTTCATTCCGTAAGTATTTTCTACCAAGAGGGAAGTTTTAATTTTTGAATCCATCTTTCGCAGTTCCTGTAACGTTCTTACATCGAAAGACTGAATAGTGGTACGATCAAGAAGGTTATATTTTTTTAATTCCGAATAAAGGAGACGGACGAATGTTTTCGGATCGGGGTTAAAAACACCATCCTCTTTGGGATCGCTCTTTGTTTCGATATTATAGAATATTGGAGACAATTTATTTTCCTTTATATAAGCCTCCACTTTTTTTATTACTTCTGATAATAAAGGCTTATGCTCCGGTAATTTTTTTTGCGTTAAAAATCGAGGATGAATAAGCATTCCACAATCGTATTGTTCTATTTCTGCATAATTCATTTTATACAGATTGTATTTTTCATTCGCATCTTTTTCTACTAACTCGCCATTGGGTTTTGTACAGATCTCCTCCGACATATATGCTTCATGCGATACAACTAACTGAGAGTCTTTGGATACGATCACATCCATTTCGATAGTTGTTACGCCTAATTTAACAGCTTCAATAAATGCTGTTACTGTGTTTTCAGGATATAATCCGCGAGCACCTCTGTGGCCTTGAATATCAATTTTTACTGATGTTTGGTTATCTGTTTTATAAATAAATGACAAAAGTATCAACGGAATAATTATACCGAAAAAAGAAAAAGGGAGGAGAGTTTCAATTTTTAGTTTCATGAAGTAAATGTAGAAATATTTACAATCTATTCGCTAAAGATTTTTTGTAAGTAAGCAGTAAAAAAATGTTTAAATTGCTGTAACAGTGGTTCCTAAAAGAAAGTTTTTAAAAACAATATTTTGGGACTAAATAATTATTATTTGGTCGCTTCTACAATTGGAGTAATTATTAGAATAAGTGGGAGCAAAAGTCTCCTTCATAACCACACAGACTTATATACAAGGGAGAATTAAAAACAATACTTAATTTTTGAAATTTGTGTCAATCAAATACTATTTGTTCCTCATAAACACCTGAATGGGAACACCATTAAAATCAAAATTTTCACGCAACCTATTTTCAAGAAAACGAATATATGCTTCGGTAACATATTGCGGAAGATTGCAATAAAATGCAAACGTAGGAGCGTGTGTCGGCAATTGATTGATGAATTTTATTTTCACATGTTTCCCTTTAATGGCAGCAGGTGGTGAGTGTTGTACAATAGGTAACATCACATCATTCAAGTGGCGGGTTTTAATTGTTCGAGTACGATTTTCATTTACTTTTTCAGCAACTTCAATCGCTTTTAAAACTCGTTGTTTGGTAAGTGCTGACGTAAAAACAATGGGCACATCTTTAAAAGGAGCTAGTTTTTCACGAATTTTTTCTTCGTATTCTTTTGTTGAATTAGTATGTTTTTCAACCAGATCCCATTTATTTACAAGGATCACAATTCCTTTGCGGTTTTTTTCGGCAAGGTGAAAAATATTGAGATCCTGAGATTCTAATCCCAATGTTGCATCCAGCAATAATAAACAAACATCACAATCCTCGATAGCACGTATTGAACGCATCACTGAATAAAACTCCAGATCTTCTTCTACTTTTGATTTTCTGCGAATCCCGGCAGTGTCGATCAATAAAAAATCGTGATTAAATGCAGTATATCGTGTATTGATGGAATCACGTGTTGTTCCTGCAATTGAAGTTACAATATTTCTTTCCTTACCAAGCAAGGCATTTACAAGAGATGATTTACCAACATTTGGGCGACCCACAATTGCAAATTTCGGAATGTTCAATTCTTCTTCTTTTACATCCGCATCCAGGGCTTTCACCACATCATCCAACAGATCACCGGTACCACTTCCGCTTATTGCAGAAACATTGTATGGATCACCTAAACCCAATGCATAAAACTCACCGGATAACCCCTGACGAACCTGATTATCGACTTTATTAGAAATAACAAAAACTTTCTTTTTGCCACGTCTTAAAATATTTGCAACCACTTTATCATCCTCAGTAATTCCTTCAGCAACATCCAAAACAAATAGAATCACATTCGCTTCTTCAATCGCGAGAGTTACCTGTTTACGAATTTCTCCTTCAAACTGATCATCCGATCCTTTTACATATCCACCGGTATCGATTACGGTAAATTCCAAACCGTTCCATTCACACTTTCCGTAATGTCTGTCGCGTGTTACACCCGACTCAGCATCAACTATTGCTTTTCTGCTATCTGTTAATCGATTGAAAAGAGTTGATTTCCCTACATTCGGACGTCCTACTATTGCTACTATATTTGCCATGTTAATTTGAAAATTTATTGATTTGAAAATTTGAAAATTAGTACATTTTCAAATTAGCGAATTAGCACATTAACTAATGTATCCGAAACGCTTTAATTGATTATCACTGTCGCGCCAGTCTTTATTTACTTTTACAAAGAGTTCAAGAAATACTTGTTTCTGTAAAAAAGTTTCCATGTCTTTTCGTGCTTCTACACCCACTTTTTTCAAAGCTTTTCCTTGATGGCCAATGATGATACCTTTTTGAGAATCACGCACCACTAATATCTCTGCACGTATTTTTATGATCTTTTCTTCTTCTTTAAATGATTCAACAACAACTTCTACTGAATAAGGAATTTCCTTTTTGTAGTTCATCAATATTTTTTCACGAATAATTTCGGAAATAAAAAACTTTTCGGGTTTGTCTGTTAACTCATCTTTACCGTAAAACCCCGGTCCTTCAGGTAACAAAGCTAATATCCGATCAAACACATAATTCACATTGAATTTTTCCAATGCTGAAACCGGAATAACTTCAGCATTAGGCACTTCTGCTTTCCAATAGGCTACTTTTTCTTCCAGTTTTTCCTGGGTAGCAAGGTCTATTTTATTTACCAGCAAGAGCACAGGCACCTTCGCATTCTTGATTTTATGCAAGATCTTCTCATCAATCTTAACATCTTCATAAATATCAGTCACAAAAAGCATGATATCAGCATCAGTAATGGCAGTATGAACAAACTCCATCATCGATTCCTGCAATTTATAATTCGGCTTTAAAACTCCCGGGGTGTCAGAATATACAATTTGAAAATCTTCCCCGTTCACAATTCCCATGATCCGATGACGTGTAGTTTGTGCTTTTGAGGTAATAATAGACAAGCGTTCGCCTACCAATACGTTCATAAGTGTTGATTTACCAACGTTTGGACTACCAATAATATTTACAAAACCAGCTTTGTGGGCCATCTAAAAAATGTTAATAAGATTTATTTGGAGTACAAAGAAACAAAATATATCTTTGCACCGCAATTTAAAAAGCCCTTATTAGGCTTCTCGTTCTTAAAAAAAAGATTCAAATACCAAGATACAATGCGGGGTGGAGCTTTGGTAGCTCGTTGGGCTCATATTCTTCGAAGAAGAACATCGGGTCGAGTATAAAGATTAAAATTAAAGTTCTTAAAAATATATTGCGGGGTGGAGCTTTGGTAGCTCGTTGGGCTCATATTCTTCGAAGAAGAACATCGGTTCGAGTATAAAGATTAAAATTAAAGTTCTTAAAATATATTGCGGGGTGGAGCAGTTGGTAGCTCGTTGGGCTCATAACCCAAAGGTCATCGGTTCGAGTCCGGTCCCCGCTACTAGTAGCCGATTCTTCTAAAGAGAATCGGCTTTTTTTTTTCTGTTATGTATGTAGTTTACATTCTTTATTCGTATAAATTTGACACCTCCTATGTTGGATATACCTCCGATTTAATTAACAGAATAAAATCTCATAATGAACTGGGTAAAGGATTTACATATCGATATAGGCCATGGATAGTTGCTCATGTAGATTTTTTTGACAATAAGTCTGCCGCTTTAAAAAAAGAAAAATATT